>NZ_CALBWL010000079.1 GCF_937973075.1 uncultured Campylobacter sp. | reverse complement strand
TTTTGAAATTTCGGTCGCAAAATCCAGCGCGGAGTAAAGATCCGCCGTCATCTCATCTTTGTGTTGGGCGCGAATGAATTCTATAGCGCGCCATTTTGCCCCGGAGGGCGCAAGCTCGTCTCCGATTTTAAAATTTGGCGCGTAAAAGCGCTGCTTTAAAAAATCTAAAAATTTTACGTTTTTCGTTACGATGCCGATATTTACGCGAGCGAAGCGGTGAAATTCCCGCCCTAGCCCAGCGGTCGTGTAGAGGGCGAAATCCGCCGTTTTGAGCTTTAGCACCGTGTAGGTGTGGCCGCGCTCGTTCGTTTTGGCGTAGGCGTTTAGAATTTGCGCGTCGTAAAAGGCATAGTTTTTCTCGCGGAATTCTCTGAATTCATAAAATTTAAGACCTAAATTTAGCGATAAAATTCCAAGCAAAATGAGCAGAAAGTATAAAATTTCACGTTTGCGGTAAAAGAGTTGAAGCTTCACGGGCGGTATTTAAGTTCGTGCATACGGTAGAATTTTAAAAGCTCGCACGCGGCGAAATTTTAAAATTCCAAGACCTTATGCCGCACCGTCTCGTAAAAACCGGGCGGCGCGGCATAAAATTTAGCCTTAGCACGAATAATTCGTCGCAAACTCAAACGGCGTAGGGCGCGCCTCGTAAGGCCAAACCTGAGTTTCAAATTTAAAATGCTGATAGGTTTCGATAAAAAGCTCGCTCATTATCGGGCGCAGATACTCATTATCGCGGATCACCGCCTCTAGGCTGCCGCGAAGCGTGTGCGGAAGCTGCTCGATGCCGCGTTCGCGGATCTCATCCAGGTGCAGCTTGAATAAATTCTCATCCATCGGCCCCACCGGCTCGGTTTTGTTTTTAATACCGTCGATTCCCGCCATCAGCATCGCCGCAAATGCTAAATACGGGCATGCAGTGCTATCTGGGAAGCGCATCTCGGCTCGCACCGAGTGCTCGCCGCTGCCGTAAGGGATGCGGATCGAAGCGGAGCGGTTTTGGCTCGAATAAGTTAGAATGGACGGCGCCTCAAAGCCGGGTATCAGGCGCTTGTAGCTGTTGGTGCTCGGGTTCGTAAACGCCGCGACGCTGCGCGCATGCTTTAGCACGCCGCCGATATACCATCTCGCCGCGTCGCTTAAATTTGCGTAGTTGCCCTTTTTGTAAAAGGTATTTTTGCCCTTTTTCCAGATCGATTGATGCACGTGCATTCCGCTGCCGTTATCGCCGTAGAGCGGCTTTGGCATAAAGGTCGCGGTCTTGCCGTTTAGGTGCGCGACCATTTTTACGACATATTTATATTTTTGCACGTTGTCGGCGGCCTCGACGAGAGTGCCGTATTTGACGCCGATCTCGCCTTGGCCTTGCGCTACTTCGTGGTGACAGATGAAGGTCTCAAGCCCGATCTGCTCAAGCACTTTTAGCATCTCGGCGCGTAGATCGACCATCGAATCGACCGGCTGGACGGGGAAATAGCCGCCCTTTACGCCCGGGCGGTGACCGCTGTTAAAGCCGTCTTTGTAGTTTTTGCCGCTGTTCCAATGTCCCTCCTCGGTATCTACCTTAAACATCGCGCAGTTCATATCGTCGATTATCTTTACGTCGTCGAAAACGAAAAACTCATTCTCTGGCCCGAAATAGCAGGTATCTCCAAGACCCGTGGTTTGCAGAAACTGCTCGGCTTTTTTAGCGATCGAGCGCGGGCATTTTTCGTAAAGCTCGTTTTTATAGATATCATAAACGTCGCAGATGACGATGATCGTAACGTCCGCGGTGAACGGATCCAAAAACGCCGTTTGCACGTCGGGCTTTAGCATCATATCGGATTTATCGATCGGCTGCCACGCCGCTACCGAGCTTGCGTCGAATGGAATTCCGTCGGCGAAGTCCTTCGGCAGGCGCTTGTAGTTGTAAGCGACGTGGTGCCAGGTGCCTTTTAGATCGGTAAATCTAAAATCTACGAACTCGACCTCGTTTTCATCGCAAAATTTAAAAAATTCCTTCACGTCATTAACAAATTTTCCCATATTTTTTCCTTTTTTCCGCCCGTATTCGGGCTAAATTTAACGGCGGATTTTAACATTATTTAGTTGAAATTCGACTTTATCTACGCCGTTTTGCGCGCCGCGATTTTTAAAATTTCTCGCCGCCGAAGATTTTGAAATTTTAAAATTTCGCGCCGTCCGCGCCTTTTAAATTTAGCAGAGAGCGGCTGCCGTTAAAATTTACGCCAGCTTTACAAACTCACGCTCGCGATTTTTGAAAACGGCGATCTTATCGTAGCCGAACTCGCGCGCTTTGGCGTAAATTTTATCGTAATTTAGCGCCACTTGAGCTACCGAGTGCGCGTCCGAGCTAAGCGTGATCGGCACGTCCGCATCCGCAAGCACCTCTAAAAGCGCGTCGCTTGGATAAATTTCATTCGCGGGCTTGCGAAGCCCCGCGGAGTTTAGCTCCACGACGATGCCGCTTTTTTTGATCGCATTTATCGCGCCGCCAGCCAAAACTCTGATATCTTTTTTCGGAGTAAATTTAAAAATTTTAATCAGATCCATGTGCCCTAAAATGTCGAATTTGCCGCTTTTGCACAGCGCGCAGATCAGCGCAAAGTATTCGCGATAAACGTCGTCTATGTCGCGCCCGCTCCACTGATCTAAAAATTCCTCGTTATCAAAGCCCCAGTTATTTAAAAAATGCACCGAACCGATGAGATAATCAACCTCGCGCGCGAAAATACGCTCATCCATTAGCTCTTTTTTCGTCATAAAATCGATCTCGTATCCCAGTCGCACGTCGATCCGCCCGCTAAACTCATCCCGCAGATCCCTAATCATCCGCTCGTAAAACTCCATCTGCTCGAAGCTCATTCGGTATTTTTGATCGAAGTTCATCGGCGCGTGATCCGCAAAGCCGAAAATTTCTATGCCTCGTGCGATCGCCGCTTCCAAATACTGTCGCGGCTCGCCGCTAGCGTGGTTGCAAAGATAGGTGTGGTTGTGCAGATCGACCCTCATCGCGCCTCCTTAAATAAAATTTTGGCTAAATTGTAGTAAAATCGCGCTTAAAAAATCACTAGGAATGTATTTGAAAAAACCCGAACTCTTAGCTCCTGCTGGGAATTTAACGAAACTAAAAATCGCCCTAGCTTACGGCGCGGACGCCGTGTATGCAAGCACGGGCTCATTTTCGCTGCGCCAGCGAAGCGCGAAGGAATTTAGCAAGGAAAGCTTCGCGCAGGGCGTCGCGTACGCGCACGAGCGCGGCAAGAAGCTTTATGCGACCGTAAACGGCTTTGCGACCAACGGCCAGCTAGGAAACATCAAAAGGCATCTGGAATTTCTTCGCGATCTGCGCGTAGATGGAATTTTAATCGCCACTTTGGGCGTTGCGAGCCTCGCGCGAGCCGTAGCGCCTGAGATTCCGATTCACATCTCTACTCAGGCTAACGTGCTAAATTATCTGGATGCGCAGGTTTGGGCGGAGCTGGGCGCCGTGCGCATCGTCGCGGCGCGCGAAATGACGCTCAAAGACGCCGTGGAGATTAAGGAAAAACTTCCAAACCTCGAGATCGAAATTTTCGTGCACGGCTCGATGTGTTTCGCATATAGCGGGCGCTGTCTTGTTAGCGCGGTGCAAAGCGGGCGCTTCAGTAACCGCGGAAGCTGCGCGAACGACTGCAGATTTAACTATGAGCTTTACGCGAAAAACCCCGAAACCAGCGCGCTTTTTCGCTTGCAAGAGCGCGAAGGGGAGGGGACTTTCGTAATGAACGCGAAGGATCTTAGCCTCATTTCGCACGTGCAAAAGATCATGCAAACGGGCGCAATCGACAGCTTCAAAATCGAAGGGCGTACCAAGAGCGAATACTACGTCGCATGCGCCACGAACGCCTACCGCGCGGCGATAGACGATGCCGCGAGCGATAAATTTGAGGCCGGCGTTTACGAGCGCGAGATTGCGACGCTTAAAAACCGCGGCTTTAGCGACGGATATTTGATAAAACGCCCGTACGAGCGAGAGGATACGCAAAATTTAGACCGCAGCATCGAGCTTGGTACGCATCAGGTCTGCGCGATCTCGCAGGACGGCGAGTTTATAAGCGTCAAAGATAAAATTTTACCAGGCGTTTCGTATGAAATTTTCGCTCCGCGCGGCTTTAAAATTTGCGCTTGCGATAATGAGATCGGCGAAATTTACGAGCTTGACGGCAAGCCATATTTAAAATTTAAGAGGCTGCAAAGTCGTAGCGGTAAGGAATTTAGCGAGATTCACAGCGGCAATCTGAATGAGATTAAGCTGCCTATGAAGCTTGCAGAGTTTTGCTTTTTAAGAAAGGAGATAGAATGAAATTTGTTTCTATAATAATGGGCTCAAAGAGCGATTACGAGGTGGTTTACGAGGCGGCTAAAATTTTAAACGAATTCGGCGCGGCGTACGAGATGATCGTCTCCTCCGCGCACCGAAGCCCCGCCCGCACGGCAAAATACGTCGCGGACGCCGAGAAAAAGGGCGCGCAGGTTTTCATCTGCGCGGCGGGCATGGCGGCGCATCTTGCTGGAGCGGTCGCTGCGAATACGACCAAGCCGGTGCTAGGCGTCCCGCTCGGCGGTAGCGCGCTTAGCGGCGTAGATGCGCTGTATTCGACCGTGCAGATGCCTGCGGGTATCCCCGTCGCGACGCTTGCGATCGGAAAGGCGGGAGCGAAAAACGCGGCGTATCTGGCGGTGCAAATTTTAGCTCTAAGCGACGAGGTGCTAAGCTCGAAGCTAAAGGCGGATCGTGCCGCAAAAGCGGAGGCGCTGAAAAAGGACTCCGAGCAGATCGAAGTGCTGCTTGAGGGCTAGGCTTTGAAAATTTTAAAATTGCGCGAAGGCTTTGAAATTTGCGGCCTAAAGACTCGCACAAACAACGCAAATGAGATGAGCGGGCGAGGGGTGATCGCAAATTTGTGGGGCGAGTTTTTAAAATTTAACGCTAGCAGAAGCAGCGCCGAGAAAACGAAATTTACGCCGCATATTACGACTACGAAAACGGCGCGCAGGGCGAATACTCCGTGCTAATAGGCACTTGCTCGAAGGAAGGGCACCATCAAGAAAGCCACGACGAAGCTTGCAAATCCGCAAATCAGTGCTGTAAAAATGAGCACGATGAAACCTGCGAAAAATTACGTATCGAAGCGGGCGATTACGCGGTTTTTGATTTTGCAAACGAGCCTACGAGAGCTGGCGAATACTGGACCGGAATTTGGAAATTTTTTGAAAGCTCGAAGCTTCAAAGAGCCTTTAAAACGGACTTTGAAAAGCACTCGGAAGATAAAATTGAAATTTACATATCGATAAAAGGATAAAAATGACGTTTTCACAGATTATTTTGACGCTTCAAAACTACTGGCACGAGCAGGGCTGCTTGCTCGTTCAGCCTTACGATATGCCCGCGGGCGCGGGCACCTATCATCAGGCTACCTTTTTGCGCAGCCTTGGAAGTAAACCTTGGTGCGCGGCATACGTAGCACCCTCGCGTCGCCCCACAGACGGGCGCTACGGCGAAAACCCAAACCGCTTGGGCGCGTATTATCAGTTTCAGGTGATCTTAAAACCGAGCCCGGATAATATCCAAGAACTCTACCTAAAAAGCCTAGAGAAGCTGGGGTTAGATCTTAAAAGCCACGATATCCGCTTCGTAGAAGACAACTGGGAGAGCCCGACGCTAGGAGCCTGGGGGCTTGGCTGGGAGGTTTGGCTAGACGGCATGGAGGTGACGCAGTTTACTTATTTTCAGCAGGTAGGCGGCATCACGTGCGAGCTAATTAGCGGCGAGATCACCTACGGGCTTGAGCGCTTGGCAATGTATCTGCAAAACAAAGACGATGTTTACGACATCGTCTGGGACGACAAGGCGGGGCTAGTAACCTACGGCGACGTGCATAAAAGAGGCGAGTTCGAGTTTAGCAAATACAACTTCGAGCTTGCGGACACCGCGATGCTTTTTAATCAGTTTGAAAACTGCTTCGGCGAGTGCAAAAGCATCCTAAAGCACGGCCTGGCGCTTCCTGCGTATGATTACTGCATGCTCGCGGCGCACACGTTCAACGTCCTTGATGCGCGCGGAGCGATCTCGGTCACGCAGAGACAGGATTATATTTTAAAGATCCGCGATCTTGCCAAAAACTGCGCGCTTTGCTACGCAGATCCGCAAAAATATGTCGCCGAGCTGGACGCCGCAACGTGCAGTGATAAAAAAAGCGGTAAAGACGGCGGCGCGGCGCCCGCTTCCTCCGCGAGCGCAAATTTAAAAAACGCCCACGGCAAGCAAAATTCCGCAAATAAAACAGATAAAAGCGCAGAGTAGGATTTATGAAAACGGGCGAAATTTATGAAATTTTAAACGCCACCGCGCCTTTTTGCGACGCGGAGGCGTGGGATAATAGCAGGCTAATGCTTGGAAACTTGGATGATGAAATTTCAAAAATCTATCTAAGCCTAGACGTTACTAGCGAGCTTGTGCGCGAGGCGGAGGCGGGCTCGCTTTTGGTGGTGCACCACCCGCTGATTTTCAGTCCGCTAAAATCGCTTGATCCGCGGCTCTATCCTGCAAATTTGATCTATGAGATGATCCGCAAAAACATCTCTCTCATCGCGATGCATACGAACTTTGACAAGCACGTTTTAAACGGGTTCGTAGCGCGCGAAATTTTAAAATTTGAAATTACGGATGAGCGGGAATTTTTGGTTTTCATGCGCGCGGATTTGAGCTTTGAGGCTCTGTGCGCGGATATAAAGCGCAAGCTTGGCATCGAGCATCTGCGCGCCGTAAAGACGAAAAATTTCATCCAAAATATTGCGCTTTGCACCGGCAGTGGAAGCGAACTAAATCAAAGCTTGGGCGTGGATTGCTTCATCACGGGCGATATAAAATATCACGCAGCGCTTCAAAATTTAGAAAACGGCGTGAGTTTGATCGACATAAACCATTTTGAAAGTGAGCGCTATTTTGGGCGCGCGCTCGCACCTTTCTTGCAAAAAAGCGAAATTGAAGTTATAATAAGCGAGCAAAAAAATCCATTTACGTATTATTAAAGGAAAAAGATGAACAAATATTTAAGCCAATTGGTAGAGCTTTGCGAATTCGATAAGCAGCTGGACGGATTTAAGCCTAAAATCGAGGCCGCGCAGGAGAAGCTGAGTAAAAAAAGCACTGAAATAAACGGCGCAAAAGAACAGATCGAAACTCTAAATGCGGAGATCGCCGAGCTAAAATCTCAAATTTTACAAGCAAACGCGCAGCTTAGCGCCTTTTCGTCCAAGCTAAAAAGCACGGGCAAAAAAAGCGGCGCGGCAAAAACCGAAAAGGAGATCAAGGCCCTTAGCGTCGAAGAGGACATCGCAAAAGAGCAGCTCGAGGCCACAAACGAGGAGATCGAAAGGCTAGAAAAGATCGTAGCCGCAAAGGAGGCGCTCGTAAAAGAGCAGAGCGAAAAGCAAGAGGCGTTTGAAGCCGAGCTAAAAAGCTTGCAGGAGCAGGTAAGCGCCGAGATGGGCGAGGTTGAGGTCGCTCGCGGCGCGATCTACGCTAAGCGCGATAAACTAATGCAGGCTATGAATCCAAAAACCGTCTCATTCTACGAAAAGATCCGCAAGTGGGCGGGCAATACGGCGGTCTCGCCGGTGCGCAAACAGGCCTGCTACGGCTGCTTTATGCGCATAAGCGACAAGACCTATTCCGCGGTCATCAAAAGCGACGACATCGTAACCTGCCCGTATTGCGGCAGAATTTTATATAAAGAAGCCGAGTGATCTACACCGCCTTGGCGTTTTTGGCGTGGCTTGCAGCTGCGCCTTTTATTTTTATCCTAAGCTTTAAAACAAAATACCGCACGAGCCTGAAGGCGCGATTTTTTCTATACAAAAACCCTAAATTTAGCCCCGCAGCGGTGCACTTTCACGCTTGCAGCTTGGGCGAGGTAAACGCTCTTGCGCCGCTAATTTCTAAATTTGAGAGCGTCGCGCTTAGCACGACCACGCAGACGGGCTTCGGTGCGGCGCGCTCTCTCACGCCGAACTCTCGCTACCTGCCGTTTGAAAACTGGCTTCCGTTTTGGCTTACGGGTAGCCGCGTGCTGGTGATCTTTGAAGCGGAACTGTGGCTAAATTTGATCCGTTCCGCTAAATCGCGCGGAAGCTACGTGATCCTGCTAAATGCGCGCATTAGCGACCGCTCATACGCGAGCTATCTGCGTTTTAAGCTTTATTATCGCAAAGCGTTTGAAAATATCGATCTGGTGCTTGCGCAAAGCGAGCTTGATGCGGCGCGGCTGCGGGAGCTCGGCGCAAAAAATATAAGGGTCGCGGGCAACATAAAAAGCGCGAATATCGCCGTTGCGACGAAAGACTATTCCGCCGCGGTCGCAAATAGCTTCGTGCTTACGATCTCAAACACTCACGAGGGCGAAGAGGAGCTTGTTTTATCGAATTTAAACGATTTTATAAAATTTCGCGGCTCGCAGAGAGCTCTCGAAAAATACCCGCGCGCAGCGGGTGCCCGCGGCGATAAAAGCTTGCCTGGGGCTGAGCTTCGCGGTGAGACGGGCTCACTTGAGCCGGTAAATTTAAACGCAGCTTCTTTGGACGCGGCGAGCTCAAGCGACGCTTCGTCCGCTGTGCCGAATACGGTGCCTTTAAACGGCGCGTCTTTAAATTTTACCGCACCGAATACGGCGACTTTGACTGCCGTGCCGCAAAAGCTAAAAATCATCCTTGCACCGAGACATCCGGAGCGCTTCGAAAAGGTACGTGAAATTTGTGAGATTTGGGCGCGCGAGCATGGGCTTAGCTTTGAGCGGTTTAGCGACGGCGCGGGGCTTGGGAGCGATTTTATCTTGCTTGATGCCTTCGGGGAGCTAGCGAACTTTTATAAAATTTCAAACGTCGTGATCTTGGGCGGCAGTTTTTTGCGCAATATCGGCGGACATAGCCCGATCGAGGCGGCGAGCTTCGGCGTGCCGATCATCAGCGGGCGATTTTTTCATAACCAAAAGGCGCTGTACGCGCTCGTACAAAATATCGCTCTGTGCGAGGCGAACGAAATTTCAAGCGTTTTAAAAGAGCCGCTAAAGGGCACGCAGATAGATAAAATTTGCGATTTGAAAGAGATAGAAAATTTAATCAAGGAAAGAATTTAATGCAAGAAAAAGCCTACAAACTGCTGGCGGCACAGGAAAACATCTCGCACAATGAAGCCAAGGCCCTCATCGACGCGGGGCTTGTAAGCGCGCGCGGCGTAAAGATCGCTCTAGCGCGCGAGATGCTCGGCGAAAATACTAAATTTAGCGTGATGAAGCCTGCAAAACCTACAATCATTTACGAGGATGAGAACGTTTTGGCGGTCAATAAGCCGCCCTTTATGAGTAGCGAAAATTTGGAAAAAATCTACAAATTCGGGCTTCTAAACCGCCTGGATAAGGAAACTAGCGGCGTCGTGCTGCTATATAAGAACGAGGAATTTCGCGAAGCGGCGATTGCGGAGTTTAAAAATTTACGCGTGAGGAAAAGCTACATCGCGATCGTGAAAGGGATCGTGAGCGAAGAGATGAAATTTGACGAGCCGATTTTGACGATAAAGACCCGAAGCGGCGCGTTTTCTAAAATTTCGCCAAACGGCAAGAGCGCATTTAGCGAGGTTTATCCGCTTATGGTAAGCGGCAAAAAATCGCTCGTAAAGGTGCGGATCGAGACGGGCAGGACGCATCAGATCCGCGTGCATCTGGCGAACGCGGGCTATGGCGTAATAGGCGATGAAAAATACGCTAAAAGCCGCGCGAAGCGGATGTTTCTGCACTCGTACGAGACCGAGATTTTGGGGCTGAAATTTAAAGCTCCGCTAGGTACAAGCTTCAACGAATTCGGCTTTGAAATTCCTAAGGATCTCTGATATTCAATGGCTTTTAAGTTAATTTTAGGTAACATCGCAAGTTTAAAAATTTTATAAGGGATCAAAGTGTTTGAGATCATAAGCGAGTCGTTTAAAAACGCGGTCAATAAATTAAAAACAATCGATGACGAAAAAGCTTTAAAAAATGCCTTAGAAACGCTAAAAAAGGCGCTTTTAAAGGCCGATGTGCACCACAAAGTCGTAAAGGATTTTTTGGCGCTCGTCGAAGCCGATCTTCGTATCGGCACGATAGGACAGAAGCCGTTTTTGCAGTCCATCAAGACAAATTTGACTAAAATTTTAACGGCGCCTAGGGGCAGCAGTCAGGGGTTTGTATTTGCCGGCACGCCTCCTACGGTAGCTTTGATGACGGGACTTCAAGGAAGCGGAAAATCCACAAGCACGATAAAACTCGCGAACTATCTGAAACTTCGTAAAAAAAAGGTCTTGGTCGCAGCATGCGACTTGCAGCGCCTAGCCGCGGTTGAACAGCTCCGCCAGCTGTGCGAAGCAAACGAAATCGAGCTATTTTTCATCGAGGGCGAGAGCGATCCGTTAAAAGTTGCAGAAAAAGCGCTAGGCAAGGCTAAGAGTGGGCTTTATGACGTACTGCTCGTAGATACGGCAGGACGTCTTGCAATCGATGAGGCACTAATGGCGCAGCTTGCGGAGATGAAAAAAGCTCTAAATCCGCATGAAATTTTTTACGTAGCGGACGCCATGAGCGGTCAAGACGGCATTAAAACGGCCGCTAAATTTGATGAAATTTTAGGCCTAACGGGCGTGATTTTAAGCAAATTTGACGCAGATACCAAAGGCGGCGTAGCTCTTGGTATCGCGCAGCAGCTTGGCATCCCGCTTCGCTTTATCGGAACCGGCGAGAAGGTGGCCGATTTAGAGGGCTTTATACCCGATAGAATTACAGGTCGCATTATGGGCGAGGGCGATTTAGCGACGTTAGCCGAGAAGACAAGCGCCGTATTCGATGAAAGAGAAGCTAAGGCCTTGAACAAAAAGATCAAAAAGGGCGAGTTTAATTTCAACGATTTCGTAAATCAGCTCGAAAGCGTGAAAAAGCTCGGCAATATGAAAAATTTGATCGGCATGATCCCCGGGCTTTCCAGCATGGCGAATAAGATAAAAGATATCGATTTGGAAAACTCAAAAGAGATACTTCATATCAAAGCGATGATCAGCTCTATGACGCCGAAAGAGCGCGAAAATCCGGATCTGCTAAATAATTCGCGCAAACGCAGACTTGCTGCTGGCGCAGGGCTTTCGCAGGTGGAGGTGAATCGCTTCTTAAAGCAGTTTGCGGGCGCTTCAAAGCTTGCGAAAAAATTTTCGGGCAAGGGCGGCATGCAGGGGCTTGCCTCGATCGCTCAAAGGCAAAATTTACCGAGATAGCCTCTCGGTAGAGTTTGCAGATGTTTAAGTTTTAGCCATCTGCAAGTTCTAAAACTTACAAAAATTTAAGGAGAAAAAATGGCAACAGTTGTTAGGCTTACAAGAATCGGGAGAAAGAAGCAGCCTTTTTACCGCATCGTGGTAACGGATAGCAGGAAAAGACGCGACGGCGGCTTCATCGAGATGATCGGTTTTTATAACCCGCTAAAAGATAGCGATAATATCAAATTCGACGCGGAGCGTTTGGCATACTGGAAGAGTGTAGGCGCGAAGTTAAGCGATAGGGTCGCTCAAATCACAAGCAAATAAAATGGTAGAAAATTTTATAAAAGAATACGCAAAGTTGATCGCCGACTATCCGCAGTCCGTTTCTACGCAAAAGCGGGTCGGTGAAAACTTTACCGAGATCATCGTCTATGCCGACAAGGCCGATACCGGCAAACTCATCGGCAAGGACGGCAAAATGATAAACGCTATAAAAACCGTCATCATCGGCTATAAAGCAAAAGATCCGATCAATTATAAAATTACCGTCAAAGCCAAAGATGCCTGATGATCTTTTAGAGGTCGCGAAGCTCGGTCGGACTATCGGCCTAAAGGGCGCGGTTAAAATTTTCGATCGCAGCGACTTCCCCTCTCAGTTTAAAAAAGGCGCCAAATTTTATCTACGAAACGGCGAAATTTTAGAAATTCTATCCTTTAGCGGCGCAAATTCTAGCGCTATTTTTAAAAATTACGAAAGCGTAGAAGCGGCGGCAAATTTAACCAACCAAATCCTTTACCGAAGCAAAGAGGACACGCGGAAATTTTGCAAATTGCAAAAGGGCGAGTTCTTTTACTTCGATATTATCGGGCTTGAAATTCATGAAGACGGCACGGTTTTAGGGCGCGTAAGGGACATATCGCAGATCGGAAACGGATATCTTTTTGAGGTAGAAACGGATGAAAGCTTAATCTCGCAGGCTTTGCCGAAAGAATTTTTCATCCCCTACGTGGATGCCTATGTGAAAGAAATTTCGCTTAGCGAGCGTAAAATTTTTACGCAAAATGCGCGCGCGATTTTGGAAAACTCATGAATTTTATCTTCGTTTCGCTGTTTGAAAATCTCATCGCGCCGTATTTTGAGGACTCGATTTTAAAGCGTGCAGTCGATAAGAAAATAATCTCGACGCATTTTTTTAACCCGCGAAATTTCACGACAAATCGGTATAAAAAGGTAGATGATTATATGATCGGCGGCGGTGCGGGGCTTTTGATAGGCACGGAGCCGCTTGCTGGGACGATCGAGCAGGTAAGAGCTAAATTTAAAAACGCCAAGTTTATCTACCTCTCGCCCGCCGGTAAAAAATTTAACCAAAACGACGCCAAGCGCCTAAGTGGTGGGGAGAGCTTATGCTTTATCTGTGGGCGCTACGAGGGGATCGATGAACGCATAGTCGAAAGATATGTAAATGAAATTTTTTGTATCGGCGATTTCGTTCTTACCGGCGGCGAGCTCGGCGCGCTTTGTATGTGCGATGCGATAAGCCGCAACATAAAGGGCGTTTTGGGCAACGAAAGTTCGCTCGTCGAAGAAAGCTTTGAAGGCGGAATTTTAGAGGCGCCCGCATTTACAAAGCCTGATGTTTTTGAAAATTTACCTATAGTTTCAGAGTTTTTAAAGGGTAATCACGCTAAAATGCGCAGCTTAAAAAATCAAATGGCGCTATGCAAAACGAGGTTCTTCCGCCCGGATATGTACCGAAAAATCGCCAGAAATAAAGGAAATTTATGAAAAACAAATATATCCAAGCGTTTGAGGACGCTCAGATCACAAGCAAAAGTGTGCCTGATTTCCGTGCCGGCGACACCTTAAAGGTAGCCATCAGGATTAAAGAGGGCGATAAGAGCAGAATTCAAAATTTTGAAGGTACCTGCATTGCGCGCCGCGGAAACGGCGTCAGCGAGACTTTTATCATCCGCAAGATTGGCGCAAATAGCGTTGGCGTGGAGAGAATTTTCCCGATCTACAGCGAGAGTATCGAAAGCATTGAGGTTCTAAGAAAAGGACGCGTTCGCCGCGCGAAGCTATTTTACCTACGCGACAGACGCGGTAAGGCGGCTAAAATCAAAGAGCTTCGAAAATAATCCTTTAAATTTTACACTTCTTAATTCAAAAGAAAGCTCTTTTTATAATGCGCGAGATTTTAAAAAATTTCGCGCAAAATATACTCGCATTGAATCTAAAATTTTACAACTTTTCCATTAAAATTTTTAATTTTAAACTGCCTAAAAATCGTCTTTTTCTATAAAAAAAGATAAAATATATCCTGATTTTATTTGCGTTTAAAAATATTACTATAAAATGCAAATTTTAATTTAGAAAGCTCGCGCTAAATTCGAGAATTCGGCCGAGTAAAATTTATTCAATAAAGAGCGAGATGTGATTTTTTTAGGCATTGACGTAGGATCAACCACTGTTAAAACGGTAGTTTTAAACGAAAAATATGAAATTTTAAGCAAGAGCTACGAGCGGCATTTGGCAAAGCCCAAAGAGCTGGTGCTGGATAAAATTTTGCAAATCCAAAAAACCTACGCAGGCGAGCAATTCAGCATCGCCATAGCGGGTTCGGCGGGCATGGGTATCGCCAAAAATTGCAAAATTCCGTTCGTCCAGGAGGTTTTCGCTACCTCGCTCGGCGTCAAGCGGATGTTTCCAAAGACCGACGTCGTAATCGAGCTGGGCGGCGAGGATGCTAAAATTTTATTTCTCACGGGCGGACTTGAGGAGCGGATGAACGGCTCGTGCGCGGGCGGTACCGGCGCATTTATCGATCAGATGACCAACCTTTTGCATCTAGATATCACAGAGCTTGATCGCCTAAGTTTTGCGGCAAATAAAATTTACCCGATCGCCTCACGCTGCGGCGTGTTTGCCAAAAGCGACATTCAGCCGCTACTAAATCAGGGCGTTAGAAAAGAGGATATTTGCGCTAGTATCTACGCCGCGGTCGTCGAGCAGACGATCTCGGGGCTTGCGCAGGGTCGCGAAGTTAAGGGTAATATCCTGTTTCTGGGCGGTCCGTTGTTTTTCCTAAAAGGTCTTCAGGCGCGCTTTAAAGAGGTGCTAAAGCTCACCGACGAAACTGCGACCTTCCCCGACATTGCGCCTTACTTCGTGGCTTACGGTAGCGCTCTGTACGCAAAAGATACGGGCGAGACGTTAAATTTAGATGAGACGATCGCGCTTTTAAAAAAGGAGCCCGACAGGACCGCGCTGGAAGCCGAGCCGCCGCTTTTCAAAGACAGAGCGGAATTCGACGAGTTCACCGCTCGCCACGCCCGCGCGAGCGTGCCTAAGGTGGATATCCACACCTACAGCGGAGATGCGTATTTGGGCGTGGATTGTGGCAGCACTACGATCAAAGTCGTGCTGATAGGCGAAAACTACGAACTATTGTATAAATTTTACTCCTCCAATAAAGGCGATCCGGTCGACATCCTGTTGCCGCGACTTAAGGAGTTATACGATCTTTGTGAGGGTCGCATCAAGATCAAGGGCAGCGGCGTTACCGGATATGGCGAGGATCTCATTAAGACCGCCTTTCGCTTCGATTACGGTATTGTCGAGACGATCGCGCATTACAGCGCCGCGCGCCACTTCAATCCGAAGGTAGATTTTATCATCGACATCGGCGGGCAGGACATTAAGTGTTTCTCCATTAAAGATGGCAATATTGATTCTATCGTGCTAAATGAAGCGTGTAGCTCGGGCTGCGGCTCGTTTTTGCAGACTTTTTCAAATTCTTTGGGTTACGACATTAAAGATTTTGCAAGCTTAGCCCTTTTTGCGACCCATCCTGCCAAGCTCGGTAGCCGCTGCACGGTTTTTATGAACTCTTCGGTTAAGCAGGCTCAAAAGGACGGCGCTACGATCGAGGATATCAGCGCTGGACTTGCTATTAGCGTCATAAAAAATGCGATTTACAAGGTCATCCGCGTGCGAAACGCCGACGATTTGGGTCAAAACATCGTAGTGCAGGGCGGTACCTTTTTAAACAACGCTGTGCTACGAGCTTTTGAAAAAGAGCTCGGCAAGGATGTGATCCGTCTAGATATCAGCGAGCTTATGGGTGCATACGGCGCGGCGCTTTTTGCTAAAAATAACGCAAACGAGCGTACCGATATGATCAGTCGCGCCGAGCTTGAAAACTTTACCCACCGCAGCGAATTTAGCGTCTGCAAGCTCTGTACGAACAAATGCCCACTTACGATCAGCTACTTCGGCGATACTAAATTCGTCTCGGGAAATAAGTGCGAGCGCGGCGCGGGCAAGGAGATCCGCCACGACATTACGAATTTATTTGAGTTTAAAAACGAGCTTTTGCGAAAATATCGCAAGCCACCGAAGCAGGATGCGCCGCGAGTTGGAATTCCGTTTGTTTTGAATATGTTTGAGATGATCCCGTTTTGGAGTGCGTTTTTTGAAAATTTAGGTATGAGCCTCGTGCTGTCACAAAAGCCGCGAAAAGAGACGCTGTTTTTGGCAAGCCAAAGCATTCCGAGCGATACCGTCTGCTACCCGGCTAAAAGCGTACACGGTCACATCTACGATCTTTTAAACAAGGATGTGGATTTCATCTTTTATCCGTGTATGAGCTACAGCCTGGATGAAAATATCAGCGAGAACTGCTACAACTGCCCCGTAGTCGCATACTACCCAGAACTGATACGCGCGAATGTAGGCGCGCTGGAGGAGAAAAAATTCCTCTACCCACACGTGGATCTTAACATGCAAGATTCATTTTGTAAAACGATGCAGGCTGAGCTCGCGGATGCCGGGTATAAATTTCATTCCGACGCTGTAAAAAACGCCGTCTTGCAAGGCCTTAAGGAGTTGCAAAACTATAAAAATACTGTTTTAATAAAAGGCGAGGAGACCCTAAAAGAGATACAAAGTAGCGGTGCCAGCGCCATTGTGCTAGCGGGTCGTCCGTATCATATCGACAAGACGATCAACCACGGTATCGATCGCTATCTAAATTCCTTGGGCTTTATAGTGCTTAGCGAGGACGCGCTGCCGCTTAGCAGGGTGCAGACGAAAAGCCTTAATCAATGGACCTACCACGCCAGGCTTTATAGCGCGGCGCGGTTCATCTGTAAATACCCGCGCATGCAGCTGGTGCAGCTAGTCAGCTTCGGCTGCGGGATCGATGCGATCACGGGCGACGAGGTGCGCGACATACTGCGTCAAAACGGTAAAATTTACACTCAACTTAAAATCGACGAGGTTACGAACCTAGGTGCGGTCAAGATCCGCCTGCGTAGCCTAAAAGCGACCATGATAGAGCGCGAGAGGCAAGGCGCGCAACAAGAAGCAAGAAAGGATGCGCGCTAATGTTTGCTAAATTTACAAAAGATATGAAAGCCACCCACACGATATTGATCCCTACGATGATCGATCCGCATTTTCGCTTTATGCAAGGCGTGCTGCGCGACGAGGGCTATAAGAGCGTCTTGCTCGGCGAAAATCGCCAAAATATCGTCGAGGAAGGGCTTCGCAGCGTCCACAACGATATGTGCTACCCCGCGCTGCTCGTCATCGGGCAGTTTATCGACGCGCTAAAAAGCGGCGAGTTCGATACGCACAAAGTAGCGCTTCTCATCAGCCAAACGGGCGGCGGCTGCAGAGCGAGCAACTACATAAATTTGCTTCGTAAAGCGCTTGAGGACAGCGGCTTTAGCTACGTCCCCGCGATCTCGTTAAATTTTGGATCGCTAGATGAGAATGAATTTAGCCTCGGCAAAAAATCGCTTCTAAAGCTCTTTGCCGCGATATTTTACGGCGATTTGATGATGGGGCTGTATAATCAGTGCAAGCCCTACGAAAAGATCAAAAACCAAACGAATGAAATTTACGAATTCTGCGCCGAGCGGATCAAAAATTTGACCGATCAAAGATCGTTTTTCAATCTCAAGAAAAATTTCAAATTTATCCTCTCGCAGTTCGCTAAAATCGAGCGCGACGATAAGCCGCGGATAAAAGTAGGCATCGTGGGCGAAATTTATCTCAAATACTCGCCCATCGGCAACAACGGCCTAAACGCCTATCTCATACGCGAAAACGCTGAGCCCGTAAATACGGGGCTGATGGACTTCGTGCTTACCTGCATCTACGATGCGGTTTACGACAAGCAACTCTACGGAAAGGGCGGCGCGGCGTATTACGGCTCGCTCGCGGTCGCTAAGGTAGTGGAATTTTTCCAGCGCATGATGATTAAGCAGATGAAGCGCTTCGGCTTTCGCGCGCCGAGCCCATTTAGCGAGGTTCGCGCCGCCGCCGACGGCTACATCGGTCACGGCGTGAAGATGGGCGAGGGCTGGCTGCTGACGGCGGAGATGGTCGAGTTCATGCGCCACGGCATACAAAACGTCGTGTGCGCGCAGCCCTTTGGCTGCCTGCCAAACCACATCATCGCGCGCGGAATGATCCGAAAGATCAAGCAGAACTACCCGCAAGCAAACATCGCCGCTATCGACTACGACCCGGGCGCAAGCGCGGTAAATCAAGAAAACCGCATAAAGCTGATGCTTGCTAACGCAAATAGAAAGTAGCGCGCCGCAATCCATGATGATAGGTGGTTTTGCCTATATGCTGTGATCAGATACAAAATTTTATTTAAAAATTAAGTTGGAATGCAATAAAATACTATTTAAAAATTTAAGGAGCAACTATGTTTGATTTAAAAATTTATAGAGGAATAATAGATAATCTAAGAACAAATTTAGAAACGAATGTTAGTGGTAGCGTAAGGAATGGTAAGGGTGGTGTATCTACTTCTAATATGTATAGCTCGACTTTTAGGATAGATGGTAGGCAATTTATTCTGAAAATTCAAAACGATACTTTATCACAAGGCGATGAAATGGTGGTATGTGTAAATGGGAATAAAGTAATCAATTATAAAAATTTAACTACGAATGAAATGGGAGGTTTATCAAGATTATTTTGGTCTGCCATAAGAACTGTTTGTAATATTGCAGCATTTATTCCATTTTTTATAGCTTTGCTTTGCATTGAGGAAACTCGTTCAGGATTGGGGTATACAATGATTGTTATCGTCGTTATTTCAAGCTTGCTTTCTGCATATTTTATAAATAAATATGTTTCGATGCAGCAGCGTGCTATTAAAATGTTAAAACAATATTTGCAAGAGAATGATTTATAGATTTAAATTACTAATATGGTTAAATTAAGGCGAATTGAGCTAATAAAAATTACATTATTTGTATAAAAATATTGCTTTTGGGGCATAGCAAATAGGATAAAGGCTAGAAACAAGTAAAATTTCATCGAAATCTAATGTAAATCCGCGTGAAATTCTACGCGCCGCCGCCATAGAATTCCATCACACAATCCCATTTTGCCACGTCATAAAATTCCACTTTCGTTAAGGCAAAATTTAATACAATCCGTCTTTAATTTTACAAAGGAAGTTTATGAAATTTTGGATTTATGGCGTGGTTTTGGCGCTATGCTGTGGGATTTTTAGCGGATGCGCGAGTAAGAATTTGCCGGGCTACATGCAAGGGCGCGAGCATATCATCGCGATGAGCGCGGCGTCCGGCGGTCAGCTGCGTATGAGTGGTGAGATTTACGATTACGTATTTGATGCAAATCTTAGTGCCGTGCGAGCCAAGGTTGCGAGTCTGGCGTCGCTGAATAAAGACGCGATAAGGCGCAACGTAAGCATGCTCACGATCGACAGATACAACGAGGGCAGCGATGCCGCATATATCCAACACGAAATCGAGCTCGTAAAATATGATCTGCCGCTATCCGTGCAGGCTAAGCTGATGGATGATCCAGAGCAGCTGGAGCCCGCGTATAGCTCTACGTTTCGCTACTCTTATCTGATCGAAGGCAAATATTTTAAGCGCCTAAAAGATCACGACGAGCTGCGCAGATCGCACCGCCTAAGCGTGCCGATCGAGTACCCTGCGCGTATAGCGGTCGATAGCGGGATCAAAAGCGAGCGCGATGCGAAAATGGATACCGACATACAAGGACTCATCGTAATGCCGCTAATGATGCCGGTGCTGCTTTTAGGCAGTATCCTCGGAGGCTAAAAATCTGCTGAATCACGGAAGTGAAATTTTATTGATTTAAATTCTAAAGTAGTGGCGGACAGAGAGGGATTTGAACCCTCGAGCCCCGGTTAGAAGCTGCACCCTTAGCAGGGGTGTGGTTTCGGCCACTCACCCATCTGTCCACAAAAAGAAATCGCATTATACATAACTAATCTAATAATGGGCTTAAATTAGCTCAGTCCGCGGAATTTATCGCCGCGCGGATATTTTAAGCTGGTGGCACAAAGAGATATAACGAGTAAAAACATTCGGCGGAGATAATTTATACTTGCTTACACAACTTCTGCGAAACTTTAAAACTTTTTAAAGTATGTGCGAGCAGAAATTTTGCGTCCATGCGTTATTTTGCGGTGAAATTTTAAAATTTTAAATTCAGTCGGGCGCGAATTTTAAAATCTGGCTTACAAGCAAAATTTAAAAACCCCGTGTAAGCGCAAAATTTTAGGATTTAGGGTTTTACGATCTGCGCAACTATGAGATTTTAAGCATAGTTAAGCTTTAAAATTTTGAAAATTTTAAAATATAAAAATTTCAATAATTTTGGTTGCGAGGATTTTAAAATTTGGAATTTTAAAAAATTCCAAATTT
>NZ_CALBWL010000078.1 GCF_937973075.1 uncultured Campylobacter sp. | reverse complement strand
TGTTCACCGCCATCGGCGAGAGCGCCACGGCCCAGAAGTCGAACATCTCGTTGCGCACCGTCTCCGGGTTGAACTGCATCCCCACGGGGTACTGCATCCACGCGTTGGCCACGAGGATCCACAGCGCCGAGAGGGTGGCCCCGATGACCGTCAGCCACGTAGAGGCCAGGTGCATGCCACGGCTCACCTTGCCCCACCCGAAATACATCACAGCCACAAACGTGGCCTCCATGAAGAAGGCCACAATGCCCTCGATGGCCAGCGGCGCGCCGAAGATGTCGCCCACGAACCAGCTGTAATTCGACCAGTTGGTGCCGAACTCAAACTCCATTATGATGCCGGTCGCGACGCCGATGGCAAAATTTATACCGAAAAGGCGCAGCCAAAATTTAGTGATCTTGAGCCACTCCTGCTTACCGGTCGCGACATACAGGCTCTCCATAAACGCTACAATAAAGCTAAGCCCCAGCGTTAGGGGCACGAAAAGAAAGTGATAAAGCGCCGTGAGCGCAAACTGCGCCCTCGACCAATCCACGCTAGCAAGCTCTTGCATTCCTACTCCTTAGTCAAATTTTTATAAATGAAATCGATTTTTTCTTGATCGGTTTTAAATTTAGAATCCAAGTTCTCGTCGAAAATGAAAAATTTCAGTAGCACAAAAATTATAAATAGCTTGATCAAAATCACCACCCACAGCGTTTTGCCAAGCTTCATCGAAGCGAATCCGTGCGCGTAAAATTTTAAAATTTTGCCGAAAAACATCAAATTTTAACCTTTAGCAATTATTAGTTTATATTTTTTATTGTATAACAATTAATTAAAATTTAGCTTTAAATTTTGAAATTTTGGTAGCAATTTTATCTTTTTAATAAATGAGTTTTTGCGCCGCCACACTTAAATAAAGTTTCTACTGCATAATTCACAACCAATCACATTTTACTTAAACTGCACAAAATTTTAGTTTAGATTCATCATAAAATTTTAAAATAGAACATATCAAGAAGCAAGTAGAAAAATATACGAGGTTTTGCCAAGCATCTTTGTGCCTAATTCGTAGCGATTTTTAATATAATTTTTTGTAGACAAATTAATACGGCTCGGCTGAAAGCAGACGTAAGAATTTTAAAATTAAACGCCCAAAGCTACACGATACGAAATTTAAGAACGGATAACTAACTCCATGCAAAATTTAAAGCATTTCATTAGACTGGGCGGATAATTGAAAAGCCCAAGAGCCGATTTAGCGCAAATTCGCAGCACGGCTCATCAGCGATACAATCTCTGCTAAGTCGAATTTGCCGCCGAAAAAGAGATTGAAAGCAAGCGCGCCCTGATTTATCAGCATCTCTTTGCCGTCTTTTGCGGGTAAATTTTTTGCGCGTGCGGCTTGCAAAAACGGAGTCTGCTTGCCATAGATCGCATCAAAAGCAAATTTTGCGCGGGATAAAATTTCATCTATTACCCCCTCGGGCGCAGGTAGCGCGTCATCTTTGAGCCCCGCACCGGTGGCATTGACGATCAGATCGTAGTCTTTGGACTTGAAATTTTCGTAGCTAAAAAATTCCTCGCAGCCGAAGTCAAAATCTTTTGTGCTGCGGTTTAGAATGTCGAATTTCACGCCGTTTTTGCTTAGCGCGTAGCCGATTGCCAGCGTCGTGCCACCCGCGCCTAAAATAAGCGCATTGCGAATCTCACCAAAGCCCAAAATCGCGCAGAAAAAGCCTTGCGCGTCGGTGTTAAAGCCGTGCAGCGCGCTGCCTTTTAGTACCAGGGTGTTTACCGAGCCGATCTTCTGCGCCGCTTCACTTAGGATGTCGCATGCTTTAAATGCGTCGAGCTTAAAAGGCACGGTTATGTTCGCACCCGCAAGCTTTAAAGCTTCAAATTTAGCTCGCAGTTCCTCGCCGCGTTGCAGCAAAACTCGCCCATAGTAGGCATCCAGCTCCAAAAATTTTATAGCGTAATTATGAAGTAGCGGCGAGAGAGAGTGGGCGATCGGGTTGCCGAAAACCGCAAATCTGTCCATTATTTCACTCGGTAGATATACGCTCCGCTATTGATGCTGCGCATATCGCTAAGTGCCTTTTGTAGAGCCTCGCCCTCAAAAGGTCCGACTAAAATTTTAGTCACGCTCTTGCTTCCGACATGGGTTTGCAAAGCGATCGGATTGTAGCCTTTTTTGGTGATTTTTTTGGTATCAGACCCGTTTGGATCGTAGGCATTGGATGCGAAAACCTGCACATAACTGCCGTTTGCCACGCTGGTGCTGGTGCTCTTTGCTGCAACGCCAGCCTTTACGCTCTCACTTTTAGACTCTGGTTTGCTAGCTTCTTTTTTAGGCTCGGGCTTAGCGGGCTCTTTCTTGGTCTCAGCTTTAGCATGTTCCTTTTTAGCTTCCGTTTTTGAAAGCTCTTTTTTAACTTCTGCTTTTGCTTGTTTTTCGGGTTCTTTTTTAGGCTCTACTTTTTGCTCTACTTTTCTAATTTCAGTTTTAGAAGGCTCTTTTTTCACCTCGTCTTTTGCAGACTCTTTTTTAGGCTCGGACTTTTTTACGTCAGTTTTTTCAGGTTTTTTAGCTTCGTCTTTAGGCTCAATCTTTTTACTTTCTATTTTAACTTCGGATTTTTTTGGCTCTTCTTTGATTTCGGGCTTTTGGATTTCTACTTTCTGTGCTTCAGGCTGAGCGCTTGCGACAACCTTGCTTTCGGAATTAGGCTCTTGGGTTTTTATCTCTACTTTGGTTGGAGCTGCAGATGCTGTATTGGGTTCTGATTTCACCTCTACAGGCTCAGGCTGCGAAGGCTCAGGCTTTTGAACTTGTACGGCAGGCTTTTGCTCCGCTTTGGCAAGCTCTTCTTCACTAGGCATAGTAAGACCTGCGTTAGTATCAATATCGTCTTTATTAATAGCCTTCATTATGATTAAAATGATTAAGAATAAAACTACAACGCCGGCTGCGACGGTAAGACCCTTTTTTAAATTTGCGTTCTTATCGACGTTGCCACTGTTTATCACTATATCGTCTATGCTGCTCATATCGAAATTTTTGTCGTTCATACTCTCTCCTAAGATTATTATTTACTTTGTAAATTCTACCACGCAAAATTTACGAAATAAATAATTCGGGTAAGCTTACCCGAATTTATTAAATTTAATACATCGCGCGGTCGTAGATGATAAAGCGGTGCGCCAAATCTCGCACTTCTTCTTTAACCTGCGCCTGAAGCTTGGAATTTGAGACGTCGCTTAGTACGTCGGCGATTTTATTTCCGATAAACTCAAATTCTTTATCCTTCATGCCGCGCGCGGTAAGTGCGGGGCTGCCGACGCGGATGCCGCTGGTGATGAACGGGCTGCGCGTCTCGCCCGGTACGGTGTTTTTATTCGTCGTAATACCTGCATTTTCAAGCGCGGCGCTAGCGTCCTTGCCGCTGAAATCCCTATTTAAAAAGCTCATTAAAATCAGATGGTTATCGGTGCCGCCGCTAACGAGATCAAAGCCGCGCCCAACCAGCGTCTCGCCCAAAGCTCTAGCGTTTGCCTTGACCTGCTTAGCGTAGACCTTCCACTCGGGGCTTAGATTGTGTTTAAAGCCCACCGCCTTAGCGGCGATGACGTGCATTAGCGGGCCGCCTTGGATACCCGGGAAGATAGCCGAGTTGATCTTTTTAGCAAATTCCTCGTCGTTGGTCATTATGATGCCGCCGCGCGGACCGCGAAGCGTTTTATGCGTAGTCGAGCTTACGACGTGGCAGTGCGGAAACGGATTAGTATGTTCGCCCGCGACGACGAGCCCTGCGACATGCGCTACATCGGCGAAAAGAAACGCGCCCACGCTATCAGCGATCTGTCTAAATTTAGCAAAATCTATCTCGCGCGTATAGGCGCTCGCACCGCAAACGATCATCTTTGGTTTTACGATCTGAGCGATCTCAAGCACCTTATCGTAGTTTATGCGGCCGTCGAGCTCTACGCCGTACTCGAAGCTCTCATACATCTTTCCGCTGCTTGAGACCTTCGCACCATGCGTCAAATGCCCGCCGTGGCTAAGCGACATGCCTAAAATTTTCTCGCCAGGTTTCAAAAATGCAGCATATACGCCTTGGTTGGCTTGGCTGCCGCTGTTTGGCTGAACGTTTGCAAACTCACAGCCGAAGAGCTTTTTGCAGCGATCGATCGCGATCTGTTCGATCTCGTCTACGAACTCGCAACCGCCGTAGTAGCGCTTGCCGGGATAGCCCTCGGCGTATTTGTTCGTTAGCACCGAGCCCATCGCCTCCATCACCTCGGGATAGGTGAAATTTTCGCTCGCGATCATCTCCAAATAATCGCACTGGCGGGCAAGCTCTTTATTGGTTAGACTAAAAATTTCATTATCGAATTTTTCTAAATTTGACACGTTCACTCCTTCTCTAAATTTAGCGGCCTCATCGCAGGGAATAAAATCACGTCGCGGATCGATTTTTTATTCAGCAAAATCATCGCCAAGCGATCGATTCCAAGCCCCCAGCCGGTAGTCGGCGGCATCGCGTAGCTAAGCGCGCGAACGTAATCCTCATCCATCTCGTGAGCCTCGTCGTCGCCTGCGTTTTTGGCGTCGATTTGAGCCTTAAATCTGACGTATTGATCGAGCGGATCGTTCAGCTCGTTAAAGGCGTTGGCTAGCTCCTTGCCTGCGATGTAAAGCTCAAATCTCTCGGCTATCTGCGGATTTTCGTCGCTTCTGCGCGAAAGCGGGCTGATCGAGATCGGAAAATCCACGATGAAGGTCGGATTTATGAGCTTAGCTTCTACGTAATTATCAAAAAGTTCGCTCTGCAGGTGGCCTAGATCAAGCTTTTCATTGACTTCAAATCTGTCTTCTTTAAGTTTAGCGATGATCTTTTCGCGATCATTTACGATCTGCGGCTCGATGCCGCCTATCTGCGTAAGCGCGTCGAGATACTTTATGCGCGCAAAAGGCTTTGAAAAATCGATCTCGCGCTCATCGTAGGTTAAAATTTCGCCTAGCCCGAGCCTCTTAAACAGCGCTTTAAATAGCTCCTCGGTTAGGTTCATCGCGTCGTTATAATCATGCCACGCCCAGTAGAATTCTATGCTTGTAAATTCCGGATTGTGCGTCAGATCCATACCCTCGTTGCGGAAGTTTCGGTTGATCTCAAAGACCGCCTCCATGCCGCCTACGACGAGACGCTTGAGATACAGCTCCGGCGCGATACGTAGGTAACGATCGACGTCGAGGGCGTTGTGGTGTGTGATAAATGGCTTAGCATTCGCGCCGCCTGCGATTGGATGCATCATCGGCGTTTCGACCTCTAAAAATCCATGTTTTTCAAAAAAGCTGCGGATCTCGCTAACGATGATCGAGCGCTTGATAAAATCCTCGCGAATCTCGGGGTTCATTATCATATCGAGGTATCTTTGGCGGTAGCGCATCTCGATGTCGGTTAGTCCGTGAAATTTCTCCGGAAGCGGCGAGATTGCTTTGGACGCAAGCGTTATTTTGCCAGCATGGATCGAAAACTCGCCCGTCTGCGTGACGAAGGCGTATCCGCACACCAAAATTATATCGCCCACTTCGAGATTTTTCTTAAATTTAGCGTAATCCTCCTCGCCGATGCTGTCGCGCGAGTAATAAATTTGAATATTGCCGCTTTGATCCTCTATGTTTGCAAAGGTGGATTTGCCCGCGACGCGCTTTAGCTTTAGCCGCCCGGCGAGGCTTACCTCCTCGCTCGCTTTTTTATCCTCGGTATCTTTTATGAAGCCGAATTTTTCTTTAAACTCGGCTATGCTCATATCTTTTTTTAGAAAGTGCGGATAGGGATTAGCCCCCAAATTCCGAAGTTCCGACGCCTTGTCTATCCTTTGGATCTCTAACTGGCTATCAAACAATCTACTTCCTTTTTGCCGCGCATTCAGGGCAAATTCCATACAGCTGCATCATGTGCCCCGTAAGCGTAAAACCGTGCTCTTTGGCGACGGCAAGCTGTTTTCGCTCAATAGTGGCGTCTTGAAATTCTATGATCTTATTGCAGCTTTTGCAGATTAAATGGTCGTGGTGAGGCTTGTTCGCAAGCTCAAATTTCTTACCCTGCGCGCCGAATGAGATCGACGTAGCCATCCCCGAATCCTCAAGCAAATTTAAGGTGCGATACACCGTCGCTATGCCTACGTTTAGTTCGGGGAATTTCGCTTTGATCTCGTTATGAAGCGCCTCAGGTGTAAAGTGTTTGTTATTGTTATAAAGCGTGCGGAGCAAAACCTCGCGCTGCTTGGTATATTTTAGACCGCTAGCGGCAAGTGCCTTTTTAAACTCAACAATTAGAGCGTCAAACTCTAAATTTTCGATTTTTGCATTCATAATTTTGTCCTTTCTGTAGAATTTACTTCTGAACTGGCGTTAAAATCGCTAGGTTCAGTGCTTTGATTTTGATCCGAGTTCATACGGGCGGTAGAATTCTGATCTTTTAAGAGCTTATCATCCATCTTAGAACCGATAGAATCCAAGCTTTGTTTGATCTTCGGATCGTCTTTGAGATTTAAAATCCAATTTCCGATTTTTAAAAAAATCGGCGCAGTTTTGCTGCTTTCAAAATACTTTTTAGTCTGTTCATTCATCGACATAGGACCGCTTGCAAGCGTAACGATAACGGCAAAAATTAAGAAAATTTTACTTACGCTAAACACAAAGCCGCCGATCTTATCGACAAATCCGAGTCCGCTCCATTTAAAGAATTTTGAAATGATTTCGCCTATAATCAGACACGAGATCCATACACCAAAAAGCACAGCGATAAAGCCGATGAGAACCTGCGTCGTATCGCCCGAAAGCACGCCGTTTGCATTCTGCAAAGCTGGAATTTTTGCTGCAATCCACTCGCCCGCCATAGTTTTATAACGCATCGCGGCAAAAAGACCGCCGATGAGACCCAAAATTCCAAAAATTTCTTTTACGATGCCGTTGGTGATGCCGCGAAGTCCAAAGAGCACTACGAGTACCAAACAGCCGACGTCGAACCAATTAATACCCTCCATCAAGCACCCACCACGCCTATTAGCTCTTGTAGGTTAGTCGAATACCTAAATGCCGTGTCTTTTGAAATTTGATTTGCACGGATCGCTTTAACCATCGCTTGAGTTTGAGTTATCATACCGGTAGATTGCTGATTTAGCTGCATTTGAGAGTAAATTTGATGCACCTTGTTTTCGCGGATTAGATTTGCTACGGCATTGTTATTGAGCAAAATTTCATGGATCGCGATACGTCCGCCGCCAAGCTTTGGCAAAAGCGATTGCGAAATGACCGCAGTAAGCGATACGGAGAGCATATTTCGCACTTGGAGCTGCTCGCCGCCATCAAAGCTATCGATAATACGGTTGATCGTTTGCATCGCGGAGTTGGTGTGTAGCGTACCAAATACCAAGTGACCGGTCTCTGCAGCGGTAATGGCGATTGAGATAGTCTCTCTATCGCGCATCTCACCAACTAGGATGATGTCCGGGTCCTCACGCAAGGCAAATTTTAATGCGTTAGCGTAGGAATGGGTATCAGTGCCAATATTTCTGTGAGAGAAAAGCGCTTTTTTATTGGTATGGACGAACTCGACCGGATCTTCGACGGTAATGATGTGTTTGCGCTCTTTTTCGTTGATCTCGTTTAGCATCGCGGCAAGAGTAGTTGATTTACCGCTACCAGTAGGCCCGGTAACCAAAATCATGCCTTTTTCGTGCTTGACTACCTCTTTAAAAATCGTAGGGGCTTTTAAATCGTCCAGGCTAGGAATATCGATAGGAATAATACGAAATGCGGCAGCCAAATCGCCGTTCATAGTGTAATAGTAATTTCCACGGAAGCGTCCGATATTAGGAAGCTCGATCGCGAAGTCGAGCTCTTTATTTTCCTCGAGTGCACTTTTTTGAGCATCGGTAATGAGCGCGTAGCAGATATACTCGATATCCGTGCCCTTAAGCGGATCCATGGCAAGTGGGCGCAATGTTCCGTCGATACGTATTTGAGGCGCCGAGCGCGAAACTAAGTGAAGGTCGCTTGCTTTGTTAAAAACGACGGTTTTTAGTAGGGTTTCGATATCTACTAAATTTCTTTGAACTTCTTCCATAAAATTCCTTTCAATCTATGATTTTCGGTACTACGAAGTAGCCGCCTTCGGACTGTGGAGCATGCTTTAAGACGCTATCTGCGACGTCGCTTTTGCGTGGGATATCTTTGCGAAACGGAGTACCACCTTTTAACGTAGTGATAGCCGCCTCGCCGCTTTGCAAATCCAGCTCATTTAGAATTTCTACAAAATCTACGATATTATTTAATTGCCCTTTAAATTCCTCTCGCTTAGCATCTGGAATTTTAAGAGCAGATAGCCTTTCCAGCTTACTTAGCAAGGCATCATCTATTATCATAACTTTCCTTTTTCTGATAAATGCGACATTATATCATAAAAATTCTTTATCTTAGGCGGTATTTAAAATTTTTTATGCTACAATTACGCCGATTTTCTCAAATAAAGGACTAAATTTTGGCTTTAAAAGACGACATCGAAGGCGTGAAAAAAGAGATTGGCACAGAAGAGCAGTTTCTAGAAAGCGTCATAAAAAGTGAAATTTTCGTAAAAAAATACAAAAAGCCGCTGATATTTTTGGCTGCGGTTTTGATCGTAGCATTTATCGGATATTACGCAAATGAATTTCTAAGTGATCGCCGCATAGCAAGTGCTAATGCGATCTATGACGAGCTGCTTAACAAGCGCGACGACACTAAGCTAGCCGAGCTTAAGCAAAAAGATATAAATCTATACGCTCTTTATATTTTGCAAAATGGCTCTGCAGACGAGCGAGCGGCGCTAGAAAATACCCAAGGCATCGATGTTATGCTAAAAGAGATAATAAATCTACAAAACGGCAAACAAGGCGGGGTGCTACTCGCCGATTACGATTCTTTGCTCAAAGGCTACGACCTGCTAAAAGAGGGCAAAATCGAGCAAGCTCACGCAGAGCTAGATAAAATTCCGCTCAACTCGCCAGTTCGTCAAATCGCACTTGCTTTGAAACACTATGGAGGCAATAAATAATGAAAAAAACGCTGATATTTACGCTTTTACTATCGTTTTTATTTTTAGGCTGCTCGACGAAGCGCCAGTATTTCGAACCTAGCGACGAAAACATCACAGGTGATATGAAATTTAACGGCTCACTGCCATCAGAAATCGTAGCGGTTAGTAAAGATGGTGCGACGCTAAAAGACGGCGAAGTCATCTCTAAAAACGGGTTGGTGAAAAATTTCAAAGTCTTAAAAAGTGAGAAATTTTTAGGCGAATATGACGGAAATTTCGTCGTAACCGATATCAATGGCACGCTTAAAGTAGTTAGTGGCGCAGGCGCCGTAAAATTTGAAAAAGCCCTCGGCAGACAAGCGCTCAGTGCAAATATACGCGGCGATGATTTGGCTTTAGTGATGAGTGATGACTCGATCATGCTTATCAAGCTAAGCTCGGGCGCAGTGGTACTCGATCATAAAGTAGGCGATGCATTCGCAATCGATTCGCGCGTAGCGTCACCGCTATTTATCAACCAGCTTATCGCTTATCCTGCGCTAGACGGACTAGTCAGCATCGCAGAAAACGTAGGCGGGCGCTCGGCACGCGATTTCGTCGTGAGCAACCAGCCGTTTTTTAACAACATTATCGCCTTAGAAAACAAGGGCGATAACCTTTATGCCGTAACTGCCACTAGGCTAATGCTGGTAAGTCCTGCGGGCAATAAAAACCATAACGTAGACATCAAAGACGTGATTTTTAGCGGCGATAGAATTTATCTTTTCTTAAAAGACGGCAGAGTCGAGCTACTTGATCGCGGGCTAAATTTGATCAAATCGCGTAAATTTACCTTCGCACAGTTTAGCGGCGTGTTGCTTAGCGGCGGTTATCTGTATATCATCGAGCGTAATGGCTACGTCATCCGCGTGGACGAAAATTTAGAGGGACAAGCGATCTACGAGCTAAATGGCGAACTCGATGATAAGTCCTTTATTGCAGGCAGCTCGTTTTACTACGACGATAAAATTTTAAATTTTGATGCTAGATAAAATTTCAAAACTCTGCGTTCGCGAAGACCTTTTGCTTCAAAAATTTAAAACGCTAGATATCGCTAGCTTCACGCGCTCGCGCTCATACGGCGCGTATTTCGGCGTGGATCTGAAAAGCTACAACGTCCTTTTATTTATGCGCGACGCAAAATCTCGCTTTGTGATGCGCGACGCGGAATTTCTGCTCTCACTCGCAAGCGACATTAGCGCAAGCCTAGGCAAGGTCGTAAAAAAGCGCGTGCTGTTTTACAACTCGCAGATGTGCTCTAAAAGCGCGAAATTTTTAAAAGAAAACGGATTTAGCCTCTATGCTTTTGTGTGACGTAGGAAATTCCAGGGTTAAATTTTATAAAGGCGGCGTAACGCAAAGTATGCCCGTAGCGGAGTTTATGCGGTACGAGCCGAAGGAGCGAATTTTTTTCATTAACGTCAATGATAGCGTGAAAAAAAAGCTGAAAAACACTCTGTTTGTCGATCTGGCGCCGCACTTTGAGCTAAAAACCGCCTACCGCGGGCTTGGGATCGACCGCATAGCGGCGTGCTCGGCCGTAAACACCGGCGTCGTCGTTGATGCAGGCAGCGCGATCACCGTGGATTTGATGTTTAAAGGCTCGCACCTAGGCGGATTTATAATGCCCGGTATCGGTACGCTTTTAAAATCTTTCGCGAGCATTGCACCCGTGCTGGATGTCACGCTTTCAACCAATATCGATCTGGATCCGCTACCGCAAAAGACCGTAAACGCCGTAAACTACGGGATTTTAAAGCCTATTGTGCTTACGATCGAAAACATCGCGGGCAATAATAAAATTTACTTCACTGGCGGCGACGGAGCCTATCTGATGCGGTATTTCCGCAACTCTATCTACGAAAAGGATCTGATCTTTAAATCGATGGTGAGCTTAATCGCAAAAAAGGAGCTCGCATGATAACCATAGCCCTACCAAAAGGCCGCATAGCCGACGATACGCTTAAAATTTTCAAAACCATTTTCGGGCTTGATTTTGCTTTCGAGGATCGCAAACTCATAATGCAAGAGAGCGATTTTAAATTCCTCTACGTCCGCAACCAAGATATCCCTACTTACGTTATGGGAGGTGCGGCGGATATCGGCGTAGTGGGGCTTGACGTGCTTGAGGAGCATCGCCCGGACGTACTTACGCTGCTCGATCTTAAAATCGGAAAATGTCGCGTCTGCGTGGGCGTACATGCGGGCACGCAGCTAAACTACGGCGCTCCGAGCCTAAAAATCGCTACGAAAATGCCTAACATCACTCGCGAGTACTTCGCCTCCAAGGCAGTCGCCGTAAATATCATCAAACTCTACGGCTCGATCGAGCTAGCCCCGCTCATAGGGCTTGCCGACGCTATCGTCGATGTCGTCGAGACCGGCGCTACGATGAAGCAAAACGGGCTGCAACCCGCAGAAACCATAATGCAAAGCTCGGCGCACCTCATCACCAACAAAAACAGCTTCGTGCTAAAACGCGATAAAATTTTAAATTTAAGAGATAAACTAGCCCGCACGATCGCCTAAACGCTCGCTTGCCCCGCCACGCAGTGCTTGCGGTCCGCGCGGCATATTTTGCGTGGGTGATCATCGCCGTCTTGGCGCGCTGTTGTTTAAAAAACTGCTGCGTATAGAATTTTACGGCGGCAACCGCACCGATTAAATTTCAAACAGCTTACAAATTTGATCTATCAAGAAACGGAAGCGCTGTCGAGCCACGGGGTGTAAAATTTTAAAATTCTATCGCTACAAATTTTAAAATTTAGCCTAAATTTGCAGCTCGTAGAATTCCTAAATTCTAAAACCCTGCGGCATAGAATTTCAAAATTCCAAAATCTCGCTCCGTATTTTGCGCAGTCAAATTTCAAAATTTTGCAAGCTCTAAATTTAGGCTCAAATTCAAAAGGCTTGGAGAAAGCGGGGTTTAAGAATTTTACTCGGCGAAATTTTACCGCGATAAAATTTTACGTAGTAAAACTATGCCTAAAATTTCAAATCCGCTAAAGTTTAAAATTTTAAAGCTGCGCGGAGATTCGCCGAAGTAAGGCTTCGCAAAAATTTAGCTCGAAATTTAAAAGTGTCCGCGCCATTTATTGTACCGAAGGTAGGCTAGCGCGACAATATAATTCAACTCTGTCGAGGTATGGCGAGCTGTTATTGCGGCAACTCAAGCGGCATGCTACCAAGCCTCACCGACGCAATAAAGCAGGAAACGGTCTATGTGTATGAAATTTGTGGCAGATAAAATTCCACCGCGATAAACACAATAAATTTAGATATCACGGACGATCTGCGTGATTTTAGTTTTTGCGTGCAACACAGTAAATTTTACATGCAGCAAGCTTTGAGTCGAAAATATTGTCGTCTCTTATCGCAACAGCGCCAAAGCCTAGGCTCTATGCGCGCAGATACCTCTTACGTGCGGCGACAGGCAAGAATAAAATTTAACCGATCCAGCGCGACGAAAGAGCCGCACCTACGCCGCTATGATTTCACGCACCTTTTCGGTAAAATTATCGCTCACGATGTATTCGGTCGGATAAACGAGCACCTCGCTGCCGTTGCGGATCCGCAGAATCAGCCGCTTGGTGTTTTTCAGCGCCGTATCGCAAAAAGCGAGGTGGTAAATTTTATAAATTTTCTCGCGACTTAACTCGCCCAAGCTTAGCTCAAACTCAAAATCCTGCGCGTTTTTGCGCTGTGCCTCGCGCTCTTTGCGCGCCTTAAGAGCGGGATCCTCCGCAGCAAACCCTCCCCTTCGCTCCGCAAAATTCCCGCTGCCAAAGCTGCCACTTCGTTCGCCGCCGGAGCCGGAATTGCTCCCGTTAAAGCCTCCGCGCTCCCTACCGCCGAAACCTCGCACCTTACTAGGCACGTAGCCGTCGATATTTTGCGCGGCATCTAGAGTTAAAATTTCATCCAGATAAATTTGAAATTTCCCGCCGTAAGGGGATGTGTTTTTGCTAAGCCGCGCCAAAAACGCCATCGGACGCTCCAGCTGCGCATCCGTTAGCGCAGTGACCGCATCGCAAATATCGCCGAATGCGCTCATCTCGAAGCTGCCCGCAAGATCAAGCACCGTAAGATTTGCCATCTGCTTGCCCGATTTGGTCGTGCGCGAAAAGACGTTTTCGATCTTGCCGACGCATAAAATTTTAACGCCCGCGCCCCCGTCGTCCACCAGCTCGCCGAATTCGCTGGATTTGGTGTATGAAATGCCGTCAAGCTCACTAGCATAGGCTCTTAGTGGATTCTCGCTCAAAAATACTCCCGCGCGCGGACGAAAGCTCGCATCTCGAGCGTTTTGCAGGCTCATCATCGAAAGAAACGACAGCTGATACGCCGTGCCGCCGACCGCGCTTTTTGAAATTTTAATCATAAAGGCGTACGGGCGCTCCCGCTCCTGCGGGCTTAAGTTTTCGATCGCCTTTAGCGCGTTATCGAACACCGCGAGCTCGAAGCTGCCGTGCAGATCAAGCACGTTTAAAATCCCCATTTTTTTGCCCGTTTTCGTCATGCGCGTGGATAGATCCTCGATCCGCCCCACGCTAAGCACCTCGGCGCTATCGCCCTCGATCTCGCTAAACGCCGAGGATAGCGTGTAGTCGATACCTTCCATCTCCTCTTTATAATCATCTAGCGGATGTCCCGAAAGATACACGCCCACGGTCTGCTGCTCAAATTTTAAAATTTCGCCCTGCGGAAATTCCTTGTCGGTATCGACGAAGCTCACGCTCATGCCGCTCGTCATATCCTCATCCTCGCCAAAAAGCGAGCTTGCGGCGTCCTTTTTAATCTCGGTGATCTTTTTCATTACCTCAAGGATATTTTCCATATTTTGAATCATCGCCAGGCGACTCTTGCCCAGGCAATCCATCGCGCCTGCGTAGATCAGCGACTCGATGACCTTTTTATTGACGCGGAAATTATCCACGCGCGAAGCAAAATCGTCGATGCTTTGAAATTTAGCCTCGCTTTGAAGTTCTAAGATATTTTCGATCGCGGCGCCGCCCACCCCCTTGATAGCGCCGAGGCCGTAGATGATCGAGGTGCCCGATTTGGAGTTTTCGTCGTCCACGACGCTAAAACCTCTTAAACTTTGATTGATCGACGGCGGCAAAAGCCCGATGCCTAGACGGCTTGCCTCGTCGATATACTTTGAAATTTTATCGGTATTGCCCTCCTCCGAAGTAAGCAGCGCCGCCATAAACTCCGCCGGATAGTAGGTCTTAAGATAGGCTGTTTGAAAGGTGATCATCGAATACGCCGCGGCGTGGGATTTGTTAAAGCCGTAGGAGGCAAATTTCATAATCAGATCAAATAGCTCATCCGCCTTAGCTACGTCAAAGCCCAGCTCTTTGGCGCCGCTTAGATATTGTTCGCGCATATGAGCGAGCTTCTTCTCATCCTTCTTACCCATCGCGCGGCGTACCAGATCGGCATCGCCCAAGCTAAAGCCGCCTACCTTCTGCACGATCTGCATGACCTGCTCTTGATAGACGATGATGCCATATGTTGGCTCTAAAATTTCTTTTATCTCGGGGAAGATATAGCTAGCCTTTAGCTCGCCGTGTTTGATCCTGATAAAATCAGGGATTAGATCCATCGGTCCCGGGCGGTAGAGCGAGATCATCGCGATGATATCCTCGAAGCGGTCGGGGCGCAAGTTCATCGCCAGATCCTGCATGCCCGCGCCCTCGATTTGAAAAATCCCCAGCGTGTTGCCGCTTTGAATGGTTTTGTAAGTTTGCGGATCGTTAAAGTCTATCTCCTCCCAAACTATGTCGCGATTATAGCGGCGCTTGACGAGCTTGATGGCATTATCGATCACATCGAGGTTTTTTAGACCTAAAAAGTCAAATTTTATCAGATCGACGTCCTCGAGATAGTTTTTAGTGTATTGCGTTACTAGGCGCGCATCCTCGCCCTTATCCTGCTTAAATAGCGGTGCTTTGTTCCACAGTGGCTCGTTTGAGATCACCACTCCCGCAGCATGCATGCCTGCGTTGCGATTTAGCCCTTCAAGATCCAGCGCGAATTCCCAAACCTGCTGCGCGATCGGATCTGCATCGATAAATTCTTTCAGCTTCGGCTCGGCGTCGTAAGCCTGCGTAAGCGTGATGCCGAGCTTATCGGGGATCAGCTTCGCCATCTTATCGGCTTGCGAAAGCGGCATATCGCAGACGCGAGCCACATCGCGGATGACGCCGCGCGCGAGCAGCTTACCGAAGGTCGCAACCTGCGCGACGTTGTATTTGCCGTACTGATCGATGACGTAGTCGATCACCTCGCCTCTGCGCGCCTGGCAAAAGTCCACGTCGATGTCGGGCATCGAGATACGCGACGGGTTTAAAAATCGCTCGAAAAGCAGATTATACGGGATCGGATCGAGGTCGGTAATGCGAAGCGCGTACGCGCAGATGCTGCCCGCCGCAGAGCCGCGACCTGGGCCAACCGGAATGTCGTGATCCTTCGCCCAGTTGATGAAATCCTGCACGATGACCATATAGCCCGAAAAATGCATGTTTTTGATGATGGCAAGCTCCTTTTCCAGGCGCTCGCGATAAATTTCGTGTTTCTGTGGGTCGATAAATTTAAGACGCTCTTTAAGCCCCTCGCGGCACAGATAATCGAATAAAAAATCGTCGTTTGCAAAGCTATAGCGCTCATCGGGCTGGGGCAGCGAAAGCCCGAGCCTAGCGGCGTATTCTATCGTAAATTTAAAATTCGGCGGCGTCGGCGCATAATCCTTCTCGTCGAAGGCAAATTTCAGATTGCACTTTTGCACGATCTCGGCGGTATTTTCGATCACTTCGGGGATGTCCGCAAAAAGCCGCCTCATCTCCTCGTCGCTTTTTACGTAAAATTCCGAAACGACGTGTTTTAGGCGATCGCCGTCGTTGATCGTCTTGCCCATCGAGATGCACTGATAGACGTCGTGAGCCTTGGCGCGGTCCTTGCGCGCGTAGTGAGCGTCGTTCGTGGCGATGATCTTGACGCCGATTTCGCGCGAGAGGCGGATGAGGTCTTTATCGACATTTAATTGCTCGCCGATGCCGTGGCGCATGATCTCAAGATAAAAATCCTCGCCGAAAATTTCCTTATACTCAAGCGCCGCTTTTTTCGCCGCTTCGTAGCCACCCGCTCCGCGCTTTAAATTTCGCTCGCTTCTATTTAGATGAAATTCCACCTCGCCCGCTAGGCATGCCGAGGAGCAGATGAGCCCCTCGCTGTGCTCTTTTAAAATTTTTTTATTGATCCTCGGATAGTAGTAAAATCCGTCCAAAAATGCGCGTGAGCTAAGATACATTAAATTTTTATAGCCCGTCTCATTTTTGGCAAGCAGTATCAAGTGGTAGCGCTGGCGGTCGCTTTTATCGCCGATATCCTCGTGGTTGTGCAGATAAGTCTCGATGCCGATGATCGGCTTGATGCCGTGCTTTTTCATCGTCTGATAAAAGTCTATCGCGCCGAACATATTGCCGTGGTCGGTGATCGCGCACGCCTTGGTGCCGCGGCTCTGCAAAAGCTCGGCGAGCTCGCTTACTTTATTCGCGCCGTCTAGCAGCGAATACTCGGTGTGAAGGTGTAGGTGGGTGTAGTCGCTCATTTTGATCCTTTTTCTGTTGGAGCGATTATATTAAATTCGGGCTTTAGAAACGGTCAAATTTAATGGAATTTTAGCTTAAATTTCAGCGCGAAATTTTACGAACAAATTTTGTTACGGAATTTTACTTCGGAGGTTTTACATTCTGGGTTTTGCGGATTAAATTTTGACAAAATTTTAAGCTTAAAATACTGTGATGAAATTTTGCTATCATATAAATTCCGCTCACACGGAATTTTGAGCTAACGCAATTCCGCAAAAATCTACGACTTAAATCATCATAAAATTTTGCGGTTTAAAATTCGCGCTTGCAAAGCCTTGCGGCTCTACGATCTTGAGAATTCCACGATCGCTTTAGCAAGCTCTCTAGTAGGATCGACGAAAATTTTATCGCTTTTGATTAACGGCAAAAATAGCGGCAGCTCAGTGCAGGCAACGACGTAAATATCAGCATCGATTTTGCCTAGCAAATTCTCAAAAGCCCCCACGTATTCGGCAGTCTTGCCCGCCTTAACGCCTTTGTAGATACAATCCATCAAAACCGCTTGATTTTCTTCGCCAAGCTCCACGCTGATTAACCCTGCTTCTTTAAGCGGATCGTCGTAAATTTTAGCTTTTTTTGTACCGATAGTAGCTAGCACAGCGATTTTATGGGCGTTTGGATAATTTTTGCGGATCGCTTTTACGGTGATCTCGGCGATATGAATTAGCGGGATTTCCGCCGCAGCTTCTACATCGTCTGCGAAAAAATGCGCCGTGTTGCACGCCATCGCAAACGCCTTGCAGCCTGCATTTTTGAGCCTAACAGCGCTCTCGCTTAGGCGCGGAAGCGGATTTTCACCTTTGCCTAAGATAAATGCCGTGCGATCTTCAATCTGCGGATAGCTATCGATTACAAGCGGAATATTTTCTTGATCGCTGCCCGCAGCAGTCTCTTCTATGATCTTCATATACAGATCCGCACTCGCCAAAGGTCCCATTCCACCGATAATCCCAACTCTTTTCATAGCTCGTCCTTTCTAAATTTTACTTGGGTTAATCCTCCCACTTACTCATATCCATTTCGTTTTCGCTCTTTGCGACGTAGATCGACGCCACAACATCGCCCGTTACGTTCATCGAGGTTCGCCCCATATCCAAAATCGCGTCAATGCCTAAAATCATTCCGTAAGCGATCGCTACATTACCGCTTACCTTGACGCCGATAGATTCGAGCACTAAAAGCAGCATCAGCGCACCAGCTCCCGGAACTCCGGCAGTTCCGATCGCCGCAAGCATCGAAGTGATAATGATCGTGAGGTAGTGGCTGCTATTTAGATCGATACCGCAAGCATTAGCGATAAAGAGCGTACACACGCCCAAATATACGGTCGTACCGTTCATATTCACCGTAGCGCCCACTGGCAAAACAAAGCCGTAGATCGCCTTTGGAATTCCCATATCTTCGGCGGTTTGCATCGTAATCGGAAGCGTGCCGTTGGAGCTGCGGGTAACAAAAGCCGTAAGCATCGGCGGGCGCACTTTTTTAAGAAATTTAATCGGGCTAACTCCGATAAGCATACAAATAACGCAATAAACCGCAAATACTTGGATCGCAAGTCCCACGTATAGGGTAATCGTGACGTTTAGTAGTGAGCTGAAAGCCTCGATACCGCTTTTATTAAACACTACAAACATTAGCGCAAAAACGCCGATTGGTGCGTATTGCATTACCCAGTGCACGACCTTAAACATAATCTCGCTCATTCCATCAAAAAAATTATAAACCGTGTCGGCAGAATTTTTGATACGCGCGTCGCTACTGTCGCGGCAAAACGCAAGCCCTACGCCGAAAAATAAGCAAAACGCGATAATCGGCAAAATTTCGCCTTTGGCTATGGAATCAAAAGGATTCGTAGGAATTATATTAAGCAAAATTTTACTCATACTAGGCGCGTTCGCTGCCTTTTCGACGGCCTTGGACGCATCGCTTAGATCAAGCCCGCTACCTGGAGAAAATACAAACGCACACGCTAGACCGATGACGATCGCAAAAAGCGTCGTTATAGCGTAAAATATGATCGCCTTAACGCCTACTTTGCCAAGGTGCGCGGGCGAGATACTGCTAGTGCCCACGATCAGCGAACAGATGATGATCGGCACCATAATCATCTTTAAAAGTCTCACGAAAAGATCTCCCAAAGGCGTTAAAATCGCCACCCACGTGGTATCACCCACCGGCATATTTTTAGGTAGTAACATACCGATCGCAGAGCCCAACACTAAAGCGATAATGATGCGCCAAAGCAAGCTTGAGTTAAAATAAAAGGCTAAAATTCCGCCTTTTTTCGTTTGATTTTCTGACATGGACATCTCCCTGCACTAAGAATTTTAACGGAATTCTACCGCAACTTGCCATAAAATAAAATTTAATCAGTCGCCAAATGAAAGTTAAATTTGAAAATTCGATCACAAGCTTAACCGCATTTTAAAGCGGGAATTATGCAGCAGACTTTGTCTTTTGAAGTTATGAAGCGGAATTTCAAAGGAAAAACGACGCATGAAATTTATAGAATTTTGCGGATTTTGATGTAGTGAAAAGCAAAAAATTTTGTGGTGGGCTCACTAGGACTTGAACCTAGGACCATCCGGTTATGAGCCGGATGCTCTAACCAACTGAGCTATGAGCCCGCCAGCGGTGAAAAAGAAATGTGATTTTACAAAAATAATCTTAAAACGGCGTTAAAATCAATCATAAATTTCACGCTTATCGCCAAGCGAATGTCACGATAAACTCTATGGCGCTCAGCACGGCTTTTGTGCAAAATTTCGCGTCGCTTTGAAAGCGAGCAACCAACAAATCAAAGCAAACGTTTTGAAATTTTAAAATTTAATGGCGTGATCTAAAACGTACCGCGGCGCTCTACGCGGCAAATTTAAAGGAAATTTTACGGTAAATTTTACGTCGCGATAAAGTACCAGAGACGCCGCACTGGAGAGATAAAACATTTTGCGCTTAAAATTTATTATATAGATACAAGATATGTGAATATAGAAAGCGAGGTTGTGAGGTTCTGCACTGCATCAAAGCGCAAGAGCGGACGAAATTTAACAAGTTGCGTCACGCGAATTCATAGGTATTTAGCTCTCCGTTCCACAAACTTCTTGCGCCACGAGATCGTCTCGCGCTATCGCCATAGCCGCGATCTGTCCGCATGCCGCTATGACGTCTCGTCGCCGTCTTGGTTTTGAAGCGCGTCCGCTTCGCCCTCCGTCGCAATCGCCTCGAGGCTTAAAATTTCATCGACGTCCTCCAGCTGCGCTACGCCGCTTCCGGCGATGCTTCTGATGCTTGCATGCATCGCGATCGCGCCGTCTCGCGCACGCGCGATCTGTTTTTCACGCTGTTTCCAGATGCGCTCCATCGCGTTGCGCTCCTTATTTAGGCTCTCTTGCATGCCGACAAATGCCGAAACGATCGTCTTTATCTGGTTTGCAAACTCGGGCGAGGTCAGATAGTCGTAGAGCATCGCCGTTTTGCTATCTTGATTTTGCCCCGATCTTTTGGCAAACGCAAGCGCCACGACATGTTCGCGCAAGACGGCGCAAAGCCCCTTAAATTCCTCAAACGAACAGATCCAGATGCTAGCATCGCTCGGCGCTTGGTGCAGCCTAGAGCTGTGAGGCGGCATCTGCTCGGTGACGATAACGCCGATCTGCGCGCCCTCGCCTATCATATCGTCTTTGAGTTTGTCGATCCATTTAGGCTCGAAGCTTTTCGTGCGCTTGCTCTCGTATAAAATTTTACCGCAGCCCACAAACTCCCTCGTATGCACCATCTGCACGCAGTCTGCGCCGCGCGCGCCCTTTTTGACCTCATCTATCTCGTCCAAAGGAAAGTTTAGCCGCAGATATTCCTGCAGCGCGAGCTCCTGTACCTCGCCCTGAAGCTGCTGCGAGCCCACTTCCGAGCGACGTTTGAGCTCGTTTATTTGGCCGATTAGGCTTTGGATCTGCTCATCTTTTTGGCGGAATTTCAGCTCGTTTTCCTGCGAAATTTGCTTCGAAAGCCGCTCGCGTTCTTGGTTTACGCGGTTGGTTAGCTCTATCTCGGATTTGGCTTTATTCTCAGCTTCAAGCTCGCTAAATTTACGCTTTTGCGCCTCCATCTCGGCCTTTATTAAATTTAGCTCGGAAATTCTTTGCGATTTTTCTTGCAGCTCCTTTTGTAAAATTTCAAATTTCGCCGCGTTTTCGCTCTCGATCTGAGATTTTGCAAGCGCTAAAATTTTCTCCCGCTCGCTATTTAGCGCAGAATCGGTCGCCACTTTTACGCGCTGCTCGAAGGCGTTTTCCTTCGCTTGCAACTGCGCTAGATGCTTTGCATACTCCTCGCGCTTAGCGGCGATCTCGGCTTCAAATTTAAGCGTAGCTTCGTTTTGCTGCTGCTGCCACTTTCGCTTCTGTTGCAAAATTTCATCTTCAAATTTAGCCTTGATATCGCGTTGCAGCGCCTCGTCTATGTCGATCTGAGAGCCGCAGTGCGGGCACTTTACGTTAGCCATTTTTGCTTCCTAAACTCTGCTCTTTCATCTTTTCAAATTCCTGCGAAATTTGCGCGGCATTGGGCTCATCCGCCATCTTATCTAGCACGGAGTTGTAGCGATTTACGAGCAGTATCGCAAGCGCCGAAAAGCAAAAGCCCGGCAGCAGCTCGTAAACGATCGCCGAAAGCCCCGATAAGATCCAGCAAATAACCGTGATACCGCCTACGAGCATACCCACCAAAGCCGAGAGCGCGCTCATTTTTTTAGAATACAGGCTGAAAAGCAGCACCGCTCCAAAGCTCGCGCCAAATCCCGCCCAAGCGTTTCCGACGACGTTTAGCACCGTATCGTTTGAGCCAAACGCCAAAATCGCGGCTACCGCGGCGATGATCACGACGGCGATGCGGCTGCTTAGCGTCTGTGTGCGCTCGCTCACCTCTTTTTTATAAAACGCAAAGATAAAATCTTTCGTAACCGCGCTCGCGCTTACCAAAAGCTGGCTTGAGATGGTGCTCATAATCGCCGCCAGCACCGCAGAGATTATGACGCCTAGGATGAATGGATGAAAGAAAATTTTACCGAGCTCTAGGAAAATTTTTTCTGGATCGTCTATGCTAAGGCCTTTTTGCGAAAAATATACAAAGCCGATCAGACCGCTAAGCATCGCGCCCGCAAGACCTAGCACCATCCACAAAATTCCGATGCGGCGCGCGCTATCAAGCTCGCGCGAGCTTCTAATCGCCATAAAGCGCACGATGATGTGCGGCTGCCCGAAGTATCCGAGTCCCCAAGCAAGCAGGCCCAAAACGCCCAAGAAGCTTTGATTGTAAAACAGATCGAGGTGGCTCGCGCCGTAGAGCCGCACCTGTGCAAAAAAGGAGCCGTCTGCGGGGATCTGCAGCGCGCGGTAAGAAAACAGAGGGATTAAAATAAGCACCGCAAACATCAGCGCACCCTGAAATGCGTCGGTGATCGCGACGGCCTTAAATCCGCCGAAAAAGGTATAAAACACGACGATTAAGATCGTAGCGATCGCGCCGTAGGTAAAGCTTAGCCCGAAAAAGCTCTCAAAGGTCTTGCCGCCCGCGATGATGCCGCTGCTAACATAGAGCGTAAAAAATATGATGATCAAAAGCCCCGAGATAATGCGAAGCGTCTTGGTGCGGTCTTTGAAGCGGTTTTCTAAAAAATCCGGGATCGTGACGCTGTCGCTTGCTACCTCGGTGTAAATTCTAAGCCTTTTAGCAAGAAATTTATAGTTGCACCACGCGCCCACGCAAAGTCCTAGGGCGATCCAGATATTGCAAATCCCCGTTGCGAACATCGCGCCCGGCACTCCCAAAAGCATCCAGCCACTCATATCGCTAGCGCCCGCGCTAAGTGCCGTTACGAATGGGCCCAGGCGGCGGTTATCGAGCAGATACTCGCTTAAGCTCGCATTCTTGTCATAATAATACCTACCTATAAAAATAAGCGCGCCAAAATATATCGCGATTGCGCAATAGGTCCAAAAGCTCATCGTTGCCTCCTTTTAAAAAAGCTAATTTTACTCTATTTCAAATAAAATTTTACTTTCGGAATTTAGCCAGATTTTAACGAAATTTTAGTATTCTTGCCGTTTAAATTTTAAGAAAAAGGCGCCTTGGTTGAACGAGAAAATTTTAAAGGTCGTATTTGTTTTGACTGTAATCGCCGTGGGGCTTTATTTCACCTATCCCGAACTGAGCGAAGCGCAAAAAATTTCATACGCCAAAAGCTACGGCATCACTCTTATTTTGACCTCCGGCGGCATTGTGATCGGTATCGCATTAGGATTTATGCTAGCATTTTTAAAATTTCTGAACAATAAATTTTTAAGCTTCATTATCGACGAATACGTAGACATCATCCGCGGAACTCCGATCGTTATCCAGCTGATGGTGTTTGTGTTTATAATTTTTGCTACGTGGAGCAATAATATCGCAGCTGCGATCTTTGCGCTGGGGCTTAATAGCTCCGCCTACGTCGCAGAGATCGTGCGCAGCGGTATAAACAGCGTCGATCGCGGCCAGATGGAAGCAGCGCGCGCGATGGGTCTAGGCTACGGCACGGCGATGAAGGAGATCGTCTTTCCGCAGGCGATAAAAAACATCCTGCCCGCGCTTGCGAATGAGTTTATAAGCCTTTTTAAAGAAACCTCGGTCGTGGGCCTCGTAGCAATTACCGATCTTACGTTTTTTTCAAAAAGCATGCAGGCGGCGCTTTATACCGTCCAGCCGATACTTTTTGCCGCAGTGCTTTACTATGCAAGCGTGAAATTTTTCTCGTTTTTAGTAAAAATGCTAGAAAGTAGGTTAAACCGCAATGATTGAAATATCAAATTTAACCAAATCCTACGGCAATTTATCGGTGCTAAAAGGAATTTCAAAGACCATAAATAAAGGCGATATCGTAGCGATCATCGGTCCAAGCGGCGGCGGTAAATCAACCTTTTTGCGCTGCTTAAATCTGCTTGAAATTCCAAGCGGCGGCATTATTAAAATAGACAGCGAGGATATTACCGATAAGCACACCGATATTAATAAAATTCGCCGCAAAGTTAGTATGGTGTTTCAGCATTTCAACCTCTTTGCGAATAAAAACGTGCTGGAAAATTTAACTCTAGCGCCTATAAAAGCGGGCATTTATACTAAAGAACAAGCCTTAGCAAAAGCGGAGGAACTGCTAGCTAAAGTGGGTCTTAGCGACAAAGCCTACGCCTATCCGCACAAGCTTAGCGGCGGACAAAAGCAACGCATCGCAATCGCTAGAAGTTTGGCGGTAAATCCGGACGTGATTTTATTCGACGAGCCCACCTCGGCATTAGATCCCGAGATGATAGGCGAGGTCTTAAGCATAATGAAAGAGGTCGCCAAAGAGGGCATTACGATGCTTGTGGTAACGCATGAGATGGGCTTTGCACGCAATGTCGCAAATAGGATTTTTTTTATGGAGGGCGGCAAGATCGCTGTGGACGATACGCCTAAAAACGTATTTGAAAATCCGCAAAATCCGAGATTGAAAGAATTTTTAAATAAAATTTTAAACCACTAAAGGAGAGGGAAATGAAAAAATTTATGAGATTTTTAGTTGCGGGCGCTTTGCTTTGCGGCTCGCTAGTCGCTAAAGACATCACCAAAGATACGCTCATCGTGGGCACGAACGCCGAGTATCCGCCGTTTGAGTTCGTGGATGAAAACTCCAAGGTTACCGGCTTTGATATGGATCTGGTAGCCGAGCTTGCAAAGCGAGCGGGCGTGAAATATGAAATTTTAAATATGAGCTTTGACGGGCTGATCCCTGCGATTAAAAGCGGCAAAATCGATATGATCGCCTCGGGAATGAGCGCGACGCCGGCTCGCAAAAAGGCGATCGATTTTACTAATCCTTACTACAAGGTCGAAAATTTATACGTCAAGCGCAAGGACGATAACTCGTTAAATTCTAAGGCGGATCTACAGGGTAAGCGTCTTGCTGCGCAGCTAGGCACTATTCAGGAGCTTGCGATCAGAGACATCAAAGGCGCCGAGGTTAGCGCTACGGAGAACGTCTTTGTAGCCGTTATGTCGCTGAAGAACAAAAAGATCGATGCGCTTTGCGTGGATTCATCCGTGGGCTACGAGTATCTTAAGAAAAATGACGATCTAACCGCATTTTTTAAAGAATCCGACGGCAGCGAGGGCTTTTCGATCGCATTTGATAAGGGCAAATATCCCGAGCTACTCGCTAAATTTAACGCAGCGCTTGAGGAGATGAAAAAAGACGGAAGCTACGAAAAGCTTTTGGAAAAGTATAATTTAAAATAATCCGCAAAATTTAGGCGCAAATTCCTCTCATAGAATTTGCGCCGCCTAAGAGGAATCCTATGAAAAAGATATTTTTAGCACTTGCGATTTTGCTCTGCACGCAGAGCTTTGCGGAGCAAAAAGACAGATACGGCATCGCTGCGTTTGCAGGTCTTGGCAATGACGGTAGAAGCTTCGTTTTTACTTTCAGAAAGGCTCAAAAAGATCGTTTCTTTCCCTGCGACTTAAAAAATTTAAACATAATCGCCGCGGGCGCTTCTAGGTGCATAACGGACGCCAAGGAGCTAAGGAAATTCGACAAAGAATATAAAAAAGCTCTCGAGTCCGTGATAAAACCCGGCAAGCGCTACTACGTAAATTTAATCGATCGCGGCAATGACGCCTATGTCTGCGACGCAAGCGATCCTAAAAGCAATCTGCGATTGGACCTAGTGGCAGCAGGATTTGCCGTGCCGACAACCGACGATAGTGAACTTCTTTTAAAAGCCGCCGAGGAAGCCAAAGAGGCTAAGCGGGGAATGTATAGCGCAAAATTTTGGGATGTTACCAACTGCATTCTAAACGGCGTGCCGATGCCGAAAAAGATAGATGAATGAAATTTACGCGCTTAGCGACGATGTCTTAACGCCGCCGCAAACTATCTTTTCGCAGATAGATGAAATTTTACGCTGTGGCGTAAAGCTCGTGCAGTATCGCAGCAAGCTCGCCGCGAAAGACGAAGCTTTAATCCGCTCTCTCATCGGCCTTTGCGAGGATTACGGCGCCAAACTCATCATCAATGACGATGCGGCGCTTGCCAAAAAGCTTGGTGCGCACGGCGTGCATATCGGAAAGGACGATGGCGAGACGGCGCAGATGCGCGAGTTTTTAGGCGCAGATAAGATCGTCGGCGTTAGCTGCTACGCTGATCTTGCTCGCGCGCAAAAGGCCGAAGCGCAGGGCGCTAGCTACGTAGCCTTCGGCTCGCTCAGGCGCGGCAAGACAAAGCCTGATGCGCCGCTTTGCCCCGATGCGCTTGTGCAAGAGGCGCGAAAATCTCTAAACCTTCCAATCGCCGTAATCGGCGGGATAAACTTAGAAAATTTAAATGAAATTTTAGCCCTCAAGCCTGATTATATCGCGATGGTAGAGGCGATCTACAGGCCCGCTTCGATCACTCAGAATTTAACAAATTTAAAGGAAAAAATGGATGAATATATTTGACGCCGTGATTTTAGGCATCGTTGAGGGGCTGACAGAGTTTCTGCCCGTAAGCTCGACCGGACACATGATCCTAGCTGCGAAACTGATGGACTTGCAGCAAACCGACACGCTTAAATGCTTTGAAGTCGTTATCCAGCTAGGCTCGATCCTAGCGGTCGTGGCGATGTTTTACAAGCGGCTTTTGGTCGATTTTAAGCTCTGGTGCAAGCTCGTCGTGGGCTTTATCCCTACCGCCGCGATCGGCTTTTTGCTCTATAAAAGCATCAAATCGCTATTCGCGCCACAGACCGTCGCCTACGCGCTGATCGGTTGGGGCGTTATTTTTATCGCGGTAGAGCTCTTTCGTAAGGCGCGCCCTAGAGAGAATGAACTGGAGCATCTGGATCAAATTTCATATGTTCAGGCCTTTATCATCGGGCTTTCGCAATGTTTTGCGATGGTGCCGGGTACTTCGCGCAGCGGCGCCACCATCATCGCAGGGCTTTTGTGCGGACTAAGCAGAAACCTAGCCGCGCGCTTTAGCTTCCTACTCGCGATCCCTACGATGTTTGCGGCGACTTTTTACGACACCTATAAAAATTTAGACACCTTCGCGCAAAACTCCGATAATACCACAACCTTTCTCGTAGGTGGCGCGGTGGCGTTCGTCGTGGCGCTTGCGGCAATCAAGCTATTTCTAAGCTTCGTTTCAAAGTTTGATTTCATTTCGTTTGGAATTTATAGAATTCTAATCGGCGTCGTATTTTTCATCTTCGTTTTTTAAACGCAATCAACAAAGGAATTTCATGAGCCTAGCAAAAAATATCGGCGCATTTTTAAAAGACAGATTCAGCCTCCTATCGGTATTTGATGGTGCGGTGCTAAACGCATACGCGCTAGTTTTAGCATTAAATTTATCGCTCGGGTTACTTCTTATCGCGCGCGGCGGCGAGCTACTCTCTGCGCAGGCGCTGTTTTTTGCGGCGTCCGCAATCTGCGGCGTGACGATATTTTTTTTCGCGCTTTACGCGCTTAGCTTTTATAGCGCCAGGCTATATAAAATTCTCGCCTTTGCGCTTCTGGCGCTAAACGTGGTCTTTGCGATCGCCCAGATTTTTTTGATCTTTAGCCTGGAGCTTACCTACTCGCACGGCACGCTGGACGCGCTAGTGCAAACGACGCCCAAGGAGGCCTTTGAGTTCGCGCATGCGTTTTTAAATTTTAAGCTTATTGCGGCTTTTTTGGCGCTTTTAATTTTCGTCATCGCTGCCCTTAGGCTTAGAGTGAGCCAGCGAGCGCGAATGAAGCTATGTCGCGCGATAAAGCTAGCCTTTTTGCTTAGCTTGCTCGTTTTTATCGCACATGCGGCATTTAAAAGCTACGTAGCCAAAAGTTCGAAAATGCGTGCCAGCATCATAATCGCGCTAAATAAAATTCCGATTTACAACTTTGCTTTCGTTACGAAGGATTATTTCGGCGCCGATTTTAAAAGCGTGCGCGAGCTGCAAGCGGGATACCAAAGCATTTACGCCTCACATTCGCATAAAACCACGCCAAACCGCATCTCAAACGTCGTTTTCATTATCGGAGAGAGCCTACAGCGAAATTTTATGAGCTTATACGGCTACTATCTGCCCACTACGCCGAATCTGCAAGCGCTTGAGCAAAGCGGAAATCTAATCGCCTTTAGCGACGTCGTCTCGCCTGGAGCTAAGACCAACGACGTGTTAAAATACGTGCTAAATTTCGGAAATTACGAGAGCGAAAAGCAGCGCCCGTGGAGCGCCAACCTCGACATCGTAAATCTCGCGCGGCTCGCAAACTACGAAACCTTTTGGATCAGTAACCAGGAGCGCTACGGGCAGTGGGCGGTCGCAAGCGGCGCGAGCGCGCAGATGACGGATCACTCGGACTTTACGAACCAGATCCCGGTTTACAAATACGCCTACTCGCTCGACGAAGTTATGCTGCCTAGCATAAAAAATTTCAAATCGGGTGCGAAAAAATCACCTCTTGCGCGCAAGGATGAAAGCTCCGCCGCAGAGGTAAATGGTACGCAGAAAAAGGATAAATTTTTCATCCTTCATCTGATGGGCTCGCACCCGAGCTATGAGTTTCGCTATCCAAAAAGCTTTACTAAATTTAGCGCCGCGGATATTTCGCGCGAGCCGCTGGACGAAGGGCAGAAAAAAGAGCTTGCGCACTACCTAAACACCGTGGCTTACAACGATTTTATCGTAAGCGAAATTTATAAAATTTTCGCAGACGACAACACGCTGATAGTCTATTTCAGCGACCACGCCCAGAGCCTTTATCAATACCGCGGCAAGCTAATCCACGGCGGCATCAACCGCTTCACGCTCGAAATCCCGCTGATTTTCATGGCGTCGGATAAATTTAAAGAGCAAAACGCGGATCTTTGGGCTCGCATCGCAGCAGCTAAAAACAGGCCGTTTTTAAACGACGATCTCATCCACGCGATTGCAGAAATTTTAGAGATGACCGACCTGCCCGAGTACGATCCCACTCGCTCGGTGATAAACGCCGATTTTAACGCCTCGCGCCCGCGCATCATCGAGGGGGTCGATTACGATAAGGTTTATAGGCTGCAGAAGGAATTCGGCGAGTAAATTCGGTGAAATTTTGCGTCTTTTGAGGGCGCAGAATTTCACCTCTTAAAATGCGCTCTTATCGCAAACGCTCGCGCCTTAATTTAGCTTTCGGGCGGATGCGACTACGCCAAGTTTCGCCGCCACGAGCTTTGCGGTAAAATTTCTCGCCGCAGAAGTTTGCCGAGTAAAATTCAGCTTTGTAAAATTTCAAAATTTTGCGGCTAAAATTCCACGACGCAGAATTTTCCATGCCTTTACGAAATATAAAATTTGCGAAGCTCGTTCGAATAGCGAAAATTTGAAATTTCGGAATTTTAAAATTTGGCAGCGTTAAAATTTATCCGCGCAGCACGGAATTTTACCGCTCAAATTTCACGGCGCAAAACTCCTCAACACAAAATTTACCGATAGAATTCAGCTCGTAATTTAAAATTTCAAAATCCCGTGCCACGAAATTTTATGCCGAAGAATTTCACGTCCCAATCGGCACGGAGTATCTGCTGCCGAGCCGCGTATAAAATTCTGCGCTTTAAAATTCCACGCTGCGAAATTTCACCGACAAAATTTTATGTCGCAAAACCCCGCGCCGTAAAATTTAAAAGCGGCTCTTGTTATAAAATTTCACTAGCTTAATTTACGCTGCCGCAGCGATATTTGCCCGCTACGAAGGTGATTTTATCGCGGATCTGAGCGATCTGTCTTAGCGCCTCCGCCAAGAAATCCACATCGCTCTCGTCATGGATGAACGAGAAGCTAGCCCGCACCCAAGCGGGTTTGCGCGACATTTCGGTATCGGGCTGCAAGCCGAGTAGATCAAAGCCGTAAGGCGCGGCGCAGTCGCAGCCTGCGCGAGTCTGGATCTCAAATTTCTGCCCGAGCACCCCCGCTAACGCGTCTGCGCCGAGCCCTTGCATATTAAAAGCAAAGATCGGCACACGCGGCGCAGTGAGATTGCCGTAAATTTCAATCTCGGGGATTTTTGAAATTTCGCTTATGAAGCGCCTGCAGATCGCCTCTTCGCGCGACTTGATCGCCTCTAGCCCCGCACTTTTGCGAAGCTTTAGGGCAAGACAAGCTCGCACCAGCGCGATGATGCCGGGCGTGCCTGCTTCCTCCAAGCGCTCCTTATCGATTATAAAGCGCTGCGTTTGGGCGTCTGCGTATTTGATCGTGCCGCCTCCCGCGAACGTCGGCTCCTCGCCGTGCAAAAGCTCCTTTCGCACCGCCAAAATCCCGCTAGCGCCCACGCCGCCCAAAAGCTTGTGCGCGCCGAAAAACATGCCGTCGCAAAAGCCGAGATCTACGTTTTCGTGCGCGATGAGCGCGCTAGCGTCCACAAACAGCCGCCCGCCGTGCGCTTTTAGCATCAAGTAGGCGCGCTTGTAATCAAGCTTTAGCCCCGTCACGTTCGATGCCGCGGTAAGTACGCCGTAAATTTCGCGCCCTTTATTTTCGGATAGAATTTCGCTCAGCCGCGAAAAATCCATCAGCCCGTCTGCGCCTAGCGGCACGCGCACGACCTCGCAAAGCCCCTGCCTTAGGCTAATCTCTACGGAGTGATGTTCAAAAGGCGAGATGATGAAAAGCGGCAGCTCTTTTATGCTCTCGCACCGCAAGCCGAGCCTATCTCGCGTCGCGGGCGGCAGGTAGATGCCTAGAATTTCCCAAAGCTTCTTTATCGCCGCAGTAGCGCCAAATCCGCACGAGACCAGGTAGTAGCGCTCCTCGCAGCCCAGAAGCTCTTTGATTTTGGCCCTTGCGTTTTCGTAGTAATCGCTCGTGATCTCGGCGCTCGCTCCGCCTGCGGAGTGGACGTTGGCGTATGTTGCAAGCACGCGCTCGATCTCCGCTTCTATAGGGCGATACGCAAGGCCCGAGGCGGCGAAATCAAAGTATTTGATCCCCTCTTTTAAGATGATGTTTTTTTTGATCGTTTCAAAATCCAAAGCGCGACTCCAAAATTTTTGCAAATTATATCCAAACTCGCTAAAATTACGCCCGCAAGGAGGGCGAAATTTACGAGTTAAAAGACACGGCGCGAAATTTGGGCGATGCTGGTATCGACGCGATTTTGCAGTTTCATTTCGTATTTGACGAGATCGGCTGCATAAGCGGCTACGCGGACGTTTTCGAAGCGATCGAAAATGAAATTTTGCTCTGCTTTGAACATCTCGGCGAGCGCTTTAAATTCGACAGCGAGTGCGAAGAGCAGATCAAAAAGGCGCTGATGAAATTTGCTAGAAGCGACCGCAAAAAAATAGGAATTTCAAAAATCTTGCCGCGATTTACGGCGCAAAAAATCACCGCAGATCTCATAAACGCGAAGTTTCTAATCACCGAAAAATCAAGCGAGCAAAGAGCGCAAAAGGCTCGTAAAAACGACCGCCTACCGCGCGCGCTACGCCGCTACCATATCACCGACAAAGTCCATTTTAGCAGCAACTTTGCGAGGTTTTGGTTTAGATTTATCGAGCCGAACCTGCCCGCGCTGCGCCGCGGCGAAATAGGGCGCGTACTAAGCCTAATCAAAGCGGATTTCAACGCCTACGCGGGGCTCGGGTTTGAAATTTTAAGTAAGGAGCTGCTCGCGAAGTATCTAAATTTAGAGATTTCGCAAATTTCAAGCTTTTGGAACAAAGAGGTCGAGATCGACATCTACGCGAAATTTGAGAGCTTTTGCGTCGCGGGCGAGTGCAAATACAAGGAGCGAAAAATTTCAAAAAACGTACTAAACGAGCTTATGCTCAAATGCGAAAAAGCGCGCCTCGCGCCCGATCTGCTCGCGCTGTTTTCCAAAAGCGGCTTTAGCGGCGAACTAGCAAGCCTAAAAAGCGATAAAATTTTACTCTTTTCGCTCGAGGATTTTAAAATTTTACTTTGAGCTGCGCGCCAAAAAAACCTAGAATATAGCGCGAGCGAGCGGTACCATGCGCGTATGGTATGCCGCAAGAAATGAGCGGGGTGCTATCGACGGATACGCTATCTACGGGCAGCACGGGCAGAGCTATAGGTAAGCGCAGGCATGGCAGACGCGCTATCGATAGGCGGTATGAAAGTGTGTTTGAGCGGACGGGGCGCTATGGATAGGCAGACAGCGCGCCATCTGCACGCAAGCTTGCACCTCTCGCAAACAAATCGCAAAAAGTTTATCTTTGCATATCGGAGCGACCCTCGTCGCAAAGGCTGCAAATTTGTATCATTCGCACACAAACTTCGCGCTTTAAATTCCGTAAATTCAGACTATTTTTTCACCTTGATCACGTATGGGACTGATTTGATCACGCCTTTGGAAAACAGCGTCTTGGTGTCCGCATACACGGCGTCAAGCTCGGCTTTTGAGACGTTTGCATCGCTTACCTGCACGTCCTTGTCGTAGTATTTTTCGATCACGTCGATCGCGCCTTTTTGATCGCTAGGCGAGAGAGCTTTTAGCTGCTTTAAAATCAGTGCCGATTTGATAAACGCGCTCTTGCCGTGCACCGGCGCAAAGATCAATTTTACGTTGCTGTTGCGAAGATGTTTCGTGATCCTTTTCATCTCCTCGGCGCAATACGGGCACTCCGGATCGCCCACGATGTAGGTCACGTAGGGATTATTTTTATCAAACGACTCGATATAGGCAAATCTCGCGGGATCTATGCTCTTTAGCAGCTCAAGCGCGGCGGCGTCCCTGGCGTCCTTTAAAATTTGAGTTCTCATCTTAAACAGTGCCGCATCCGCCGCGTCTGCAAGCTTAGGCTCCTCAGTTACTGCCACTAGGCTTTTGCCGTCGTCGCTAGCCAAAAACGCCTCTTTTTTATCGCCCGAGCGGACGATCAGCAAATTTAGCCCGTTTAGCGAGTTTAGCTTGTCGATCGAGATGAGCTGAGTGTTTTTATCATTTAGACTTTGCTTTAGGTTTTTCACAAACTCCGCTTCGTTTGCATTCGCGCCAAGCGCAAAAGCCGCACACGCAGCCAAAACGTAGATGAATTTTTTCATAGCTTCCCTCCCCTTAAAATTTCGCCAATTATATCAATTTAAAATAAAATTTGTTATAATCGCGCCTCATTAATTTAAGGAGAAATTTATGGCTTATTCAATGGGCGATCTAAAAAAAGGTCTAAAAATCGAGGTGGACGGAATTCCGTTTAAAATCATAGAATACCAACACGTAAAACCGGGCAAAGGGCCAGCTTTCGTGCGCGTTAAAATAAAATCCTTCATCGATGGCAAGGTGCTTGAAAAGACCTTCCATGCAGGCGATAAATGCGAGGCGCCAAACCTCGAAGATAAGCAGATGCAGTATCTATACGACGACGGCGAGGCGTGTCAGTTCATGGATACTGATAGCTACGAACAGATCGCGATCAGCGACGAGGTGGGCGAGGCGAAAAAATGGATGCTTGACGGCATGATGGTGGACATTATGTTTTACAATGGCAAAGCAATCGGCGTAGAGGTTCCGCAGGTGGTGGAGCTTAAGATCATAGAGACTGCGCCGAATTTCCGCGGCGATACGCAGGGCAGCAACAAAAAGCCCGCCACCCTTGAGACCGGCGCCGTGGTACAGATCCCATTTCACGTGCTAGAAGGCGAGGTCATCCGCGTTGATACCGTCCGCGGCGAGTATATCGAGCGCGCAAATAAATAATCCCCCTCCCTGTTTTTGCGAAATTTTGATTTCGCAAAAATTCCTCTTTCTTTTGAAATTTATAAACTCCGAGCGATAAATTTAAACCGCGATCGTCGCGTAAATTTTGATTAAAATGGCTTTTCGAATTTGCCGCAGCGTGGATCATTTAATCTAAATTTTGCGTAGCGCTAATTTGGCAAATTTAGGATGGTTTTAAGATTAAATTTACGGATTTGAAATTTGAGTATAAAAAACGCCCGAAGCAAATCTTGCGACCCACTTTCGGGCTTTGAGCTAGGCTGCAACTTTAATTAGATTTAAAATTTCACCTTCACTTGGGAAACGAGGCTTAGCAAAATCTTTATTAAAGAAAAGCTTTCTGCCGTCAACTTCTACTAGAAAGTCTCCGCTGCCACCAGGGACCAACTCGACAACTGCATCCTTATAGACGCCTGTTATTTCATCTCTCACACGGAGAGCTTGCGGTCTATAAGATCAAGAATTACAATAAGTAATTACAACCTTCATCTTTATTCCTTTCTAAAAAAAGTGCCACATTGTAGCCAAACTAGCTTAAATTTTAATATAAAGGCTCAATTTCGCGCGCCTCAGCATTTAAAATTTACGAGCGAATTCGTCGTTTGCAAAGCTCTAAATTTCGCTGCCGCGGGCTCAAGGCTAGTCCTCAAATTTTAAAATTTCATCGTAGCAGAGATAAAAATCGCAGCCCTGCGCTTGGAATTTCTTATCGCCGTGAAAGTGTCCGAAATACCACCGTGCAGGCCTTACGAGCTCAAAGATCCGATCTAAGTACTCAGACGTTTTATCGGGGGTGCTTTTGCCGCACCAAAGGTATTCTTTTAAAAATTTCATCGCAAACCACGGCGCCGTGTGGCTCAGCACCGCATCGATCCGCCCGCCCGCGGCTATGAAATTGCGCACATTTTGCACCGCGCAAGCAAACTCCTCCTCGCTTGGAATCTCGCGCGCCCACCAGCTAAGCCCCGGTATCCGATGCACCTTATCGACGCTAAGCGCGCCGCCGAAGCACAAAAAATGTCGCCCAGCAATCTCGTAAATTTCGCCGCGCCGCAGCCAAAAAATATTCTCGCCGCCCACGCCCACGGTGCCGCCGAATTTTCGCTCGCGCGGCAGCTCGTCCAACATATCGAAATTTTCATGGTTGCCATCGATAAAAAGAAGTGTGGCTGGGAAATATCTTTCTATATTTTTGCGCGCCATAAACTCATCTATCCGCTCGCTCCAAAACAGCCCAAAATCTCCGAGCACGATGACGAAATCATCGGCGCTAAGCCCGCCCGCAAAGGCCTTTTTCGTTATTTTGCCGATCTCGTTTATTCCGTGCGTATCGCCGCAAAGATATATCATATTCCTCTCCTTTAATCTGGCTGCCGCGCTTTGTCACAACCCGTGCGAATGAAATTTCAAGCGCTAAATTTTACGCGGCACACGCGCCACACAGACCTTTCGCCCCTAGCCGTAGCCACATAAATTTAATCCAAATTAAAAGCGTAAATTTAGGCGACGTATTTTAAAAGCACAGGCATCGAGCCTGTCGCCGCACAAATTTAAAGCCGCGGCCTCTGATCTTAAATTTCGCGGCGCGGATCTAAGCGGCGAAATCCGAGTAAGCGTAGCTTTGCTTACTGCCGCCAAATTTTAAATTTAGCGACTAACTGCGTAAATTTAGCGGCGGATTGTGCAATTTTCACAAAGAGCTTTGTAAATTTTCACAACGAACTTCATAAATTCCACAGCGAACCACCTAAATTTAAAGATTAAATTTAAAGCCTGCCGCGCAATTTCGTCGCCAGCGCTGCGCCGATTTTTTCGTAGCCCTCTTTTTGCAAGTGGATTTCGTCAGGGCGAATAAGCCCGCGCTCGCGCCAGCCGCGCCAGCCGCCATCCTCGTCCATAAGACCGGCTATGTCGTAAAACATAGCCCCTTCGTCTCGCGCTAGATGCGCCAGCACCTCCGCAGCGCGTGAGGCGTTTGGCACTTTAGGGCTTCGCGGCGGCGCTACGAGCAGGATTTTTGCACCAGGAGCTGCAGAGCGGACGGAGCGAAGCAGCCCACGGACGCTTTGGTAGAATTTTTGCTCGTCAAATTTCGGATCCATCGCATCGTTTGTGCCGTAAGCGATAACTACGAGATTGTATCTAAGTCCCGAAAAATCCCTACCAAAGGCATCTGCGCCCCATTTTTCGTAGAGGTTGCTAAACGCGCCGTTGCTCGCGCAAGAGTCTGCAAAGCGCGCGTTTTTGCGGTAAATTTTATATCCTCCAAGTTCTGCCCCATCACGTAGCGATCGAATTTCGATCGGAAATCTAAGTCGCAGCTTAGAATACTCCCATTTCTGCGGCACTTCTTGCGAAATATACGCGCTTAGCCCACTTGCATCGCGCACGCGAAAAATCTCGCCGCCCTGATCCGATTTATGTAAAATTTCGACGTAAAAATCGCCGCTAAGCTGCTTTAGCTCCAGTCGCACATTAGCGCCCTTTTTGCCGGTAGCGATCACTCCGCATAGTGGGAAATCGGGGTCTTGTTCGGTGCGAGACGAGATTACATTAAAGCCGCTTTGCTTAAATTCTATATTTTCGCTTTTGTGATATTTAGGCATCATTGCAGGCACGAAGCCGACGCTATTTTGCACGAAAAAGCCGTGTCTGAAAGCATCTATCAGCGCATCGCTTCCTAAATGCGAATCGCCAAAAAATTTTACTCCAAAGCCCGCAGAGCTTTTTGCATTTGCGGAATTTATGCCGCGAACGCCTGCGTTTGCCGCGCATCCGCTTAATAATACGGCAAATAAAATCGCTATAAATTTACTCAACTTCAATCCTTGATAAAATTTCTTTCGCTACCGCTTCGCAACCCTCTTTGCTCATATGAATGCCGTCGTCTTGGCGCACGCGCACGAGCTTCGAGCCGCTTTGCAGATAGGTTTTATAGACGCCTTTTTCGCACACCAGCGGGGTTGTTTGCATAAAATACCCGCCAAGCGCCATACTGGCGTCGGCATATATTTGATTTAGCAGCTGCGTTTTCTCCTCAAAATCTGGCTTTTGCATACACGGCATCGCAAGCCACAGCACTCCCGCACCGTGCGAGTGCGCCGTATCGTAGATCTCGCGCACTCTTGAGGCGTAAAACTCCCGCCAGCGCGGCGTTTTAATGCCATAAGTTTTACCGCCCGCGCGGTACTCCCAGACGTCATTGGCGCCCAGCAGCACGACTACAAGCTTAACGCCGCCGTTCTCGCGAAGCGCGGTATCGAGCGTCTTTTGCCAGTCGAAAGATTTCTTGCTCGCAAGTCCCGTCGATTGCTTGCTAAGATCGATCACTCTCAGGCTTCGCTTCGGGAAAAATTTCTTAGCGTTCATCCCCACGTATTGCATAAGACTATCGCCCATAAAAAGCACCTCATCGCCTGCATTTAGGCGGATTTTGCCATCGTCGCTAAGCGAAATTTTAGCATCAACCTCCACGAAGCCTTGCGTCGTTAAATTCTGCTCCAAAGCCTGCGGAGCGGGAAGTTGCGAATCGGAATTTTCGCCGCTTTGCAAGGTTGCGCTTGCCACGACGGGATTTTGCGACGCAGCGGAGCCGCGCGGCACAGAGCTTGTTGTAGCCAGTCTTTGTGACACGGAATTTTGCGAAGTAGAATTTTGAGGGATGGAATTTTGTGCGTAAGGCTCCTGCGCCGAATCGCGCGTCTTTGAATGATGCGCAGAATTATTTAGAGCTGAATTCTTTGCAGCATGGGCTTGCGGCTTGCTATCTTGCAGTTTAACGCTTTGCGAAGCATCGTGATCTCGCGCCCTCGTGCTTTGCAAAGCTTGATTTTCCGCCATACGATCTTGCGCAGATTTTTTAAAATTTTCGCTTCCGCTATGCGGACTTGCGTCCTCATCCTTGCTAATATCCTCGCCTTTGATGCGCTGCTCAAGCTTATCTACGCCATTTGCAATTTTTTCGTAGATCTCTCCGCCTACGCGAAACGGCGAGCGGCGCAGCCATTCTTCCAGCCCAAAATCATCGTGAAATCTCTGCTCCAAATAATAAAGCAGCGAGCCTTGCATAAAAAATGCCGAGAAAAGCAGCGCAAAAAGCAGAGTCGAAACAAACCTAAGCATCTAAAATCCTGCGTAGATGAAATTTGGAATTCCGCTTGGCATCAGCGCGAAAATCAGCGTGAATATCACGCCGAGCGCGAGAGCTTTAGGCAAAAATGGCAGCTCGGCAAAAAGCGCGATCAAAGTATCTTTAAGAGCTGAAATTTTAGGATAAACAAAAATCCCCGCTAAAATCCCCGCTAGCACCGCTAGCTCGCTAATATCTCCGAAAGCTCGTGCGCGGGTAAAAGCGCCCAAAATCGCCGCCGCATCTGGCAGGGAGTTGGCGAAAAAAATCCAAGCGAAACTTACGAAAATATAGGTGCAAAATAGCGCCAAATACGGATTTAGCGGCTTTGCACCCACTTTGGCAAGACATTTTAAAAATACAAGCGCTGCTCCGTGCAAAAGTCCCCAAATCAAAAAATTTAATCCCGCGCCATGCCAGATGCCTGAGAGCGCAAACGCGATTAGCAAATTTACGCAGGTGCGCGCAAAGCCATTGCGCGAGCCGCCAAGCGGGATATAAATATAATCGCGTATAAACGTGGACAAGCTGATATGCCAGCGATCCCAAAACTCGCCTAAATTCTTAGCCGCGTAGGGCATATTAAAATTCTGTGGCAGCTTAAAGCCCATCGCAAGCCCAAGCGCACGCGCCATATCGATAAAGCCGCTAAAATTCGTATAAAGCACCACGCCGTAAAGCAGCAGTGCAGCTAGAATTTGCGCCGCGGAGGACTCAGGCTCCTCGCCGTAAACGCCTGAAATCACATCGCTATAATACGCGCCCAAATAGCCGCTAATAAGCAGCAGCTTAACTAAGGCAAAAATTATAAGCACATAAATTTCATCGGCATTACCAAAGTGCTTGAAGCGATCAAACTGCGGCAGTACTGGCTCTACGCCCTTGGCAGCGCTAGCGCGCCCGATAGGACCCATCACGACGCTAGGGAAAAACGCTAAAAAGCACGCCAAGCTCAAAAAGCTTTGCTCGCCGCATTCACGCCTATAAACTGAGACGAAATAGGTGATCGACATAAAAACATAATATGAAATTCCAAGCGGAAACGCCACGCTATCGACGGCACCTAGGTGCAGCGCGGCAAGCGCGGCATTGAAAAACTCCCTGACGTAGCCGTAATATTTGAAAAACGCGAGAAAAAATAAGCCACCAGCAACCGCCGCAAGCATCACTGCGCGTGCCTTCGCAGTGGGTAGTGGAATCTGCTTCGCTAACCCCGCTTTTTGCATCTGCTTTGCTATGCCAGCTTGTTTTGTTGCGCCCATCTGCTTGGCTGCCGCTTTACGCGAGAGCTTTTTCTTACGCGAAGACTGCTTTGCGGGCGGTATGGCTTTCGCGACTACGTAATTAGCGCGCGCGATACACGCACCTGCAAAATATACGAAGGCACTATAGGCTGCAAGCACCAGCGCAAAGCGCGGATTTATGGAGCACATAAAGCCGTAGCTTGCCAGTAGGATCAGGATTTTTTGCGCGAAAATATGATTTTTGAGAGTCCAATAAACGATTAAAAACGCTAAAAAAGCAAGGACAAACTCAGGCGAAAAAAATGTCATTCAATCTTTCCAATTTAAATTTTTAAAGCTCTTGCGGCTTTTAAACGCTTGCGGCGCGAAATTTATACGAAGCGAAAAAGTTTTTTTAATCGCCTGCAACGCAAAATTTTATGCGCAGGCACGGCATTACATCGCTAAACACGCTAATAAATTTAGCGTCAAATCCTTAAATTTCACGGACGCTTTGTATGCGAGCCCTTACCACGTGAGCGAAATTTCGCCGCAAGGGCAAAATTTAAAACGCAAATGAGGGCTCGGCGCACAAATAAAATTTTTAAACGCGCTGAGCGCTTTGCCATCAAATTCTTACAAAACCTCGCAAACGCAGTCTCGCAGGTTCTACCCGCAGGATTTCAAAATAAGCGCCTTGGAATCATGCCATATAAATTAGACGCGCGCGATGCCGCTAAAATCCTACGAAATAAGATGAGCCACACTTCATCGCAATTATGAGGCCAAAATTCTGCAAAATAAAATCTAAAAGCCTAAATTTTGTAGCGATGATAAAATTCCGCCTGTTAAAATCTACCGCGCAAAATTACTAAGCAAAATCCCACTTTAAAGCGCGATAGAAACCATCTAAAAGCTGCGCCTTATGAGCCAAAATCATGGCTTTATTTTTACTGCAAATTACAAAACCTACGCCACCATAAAGTCTCTTTTAAATTTCGTGGCAGCGTAAATGCGCCTTGCGCCAGCCTCGCTCTTTCGAACAAAACGCAAGTTAAAATCAATGAGCTTCGCATCGTAAAATTTTGGCTCTAGACTTGGTTTTGGCGCGGCGCAACTTCAGGCTCGCCAGGCGAAATTAGTCATAAATTAATGCGGCTACATAGATTTTGACTTGGCTGAAATTTAACGTAGCAGAGCCGAATCTCGCTTCGCAATCCAGCCATTCTAACGAGATAATGTAAATTTTAATTTGCAATTTAAAATTTCTAGCGCAACGATACCGGCTTTGGCTCGCGTTTTGAAATTCTAATTTAGCGGCGCGAGTTCATAAAGTGCCGCGTAAAATTGCAAATTTCAGCATTTTTTATTCGGCTGGTGAGGTTTGTGTGCGCAAGAATTAATTTGCTAAAATTTTAAAATTTATCACTTGCCCTAGCCCGCCTTCAAGGCAATCGCGATAAAATTTACGCTCCGCGTCTCAATCAAACGAGCAGTTGCGATGAAATTCCGAGCTAGCAATCGAGATAAAATTTTACGCCACATTTTCAAGAAATGCCCGTCTCTGTGCGTCTGTAAAAGCCGTAAATCCTGCACTAAATTTCATATTGCTGCATTACTTAGCGGCTATCAAATATGCTTGCCAAGCAGACGCGTAGAAATCTCGCACCGCCCTTTAATGCTCGTTCGAAGTAAAATTTCGCCCAGATATTTTAGTGGTCCATGCTCGAAATAAACGTTCCACATAATTCTATCGCAAAACAGCTGTCGGGCGGAATTTTGCCCGACAGCAAAGTCTTTTTCTGCGCGAAATTTACGCCTCTGTGCGGATGATTCTTACCGCTTCGACCATATTTTTTAGGCTAAGGCGGACCTCCTCCCATTTGCGGGTTTTTAGACCGCAGTCCGGGTTGATCCACAGCTGCTCTTTCGGAAGCACCTCAAGCAGCGCGCGGATCTGGCTTACGAGTTCCTGCACACTAGGAATTCGCGGGCTATGGATGTCGTAAACACCCGGACCGACCTCTTGCTTATAGCCGACTGATTTGAAAACTCGAAGTAGCTCGTTGCCACTGCGAGCAGTCTCGATGCTTATGACGTCGGCATCCATCGCCTCTATCGTTTTGATTATGTCGTTAAACTCCGAATAACACATATGCGTATGGATCTGTGTGTGAGCACTTGCGGCGCTGACGGCGAGCTTAAAAGCACTAACGGCGAATTTTTCATACGCAGGGATGTTTTCGGATCTAAGCGGGTAACCCTCTTTAAACGCAGCTTCGTCCACCTGAACGATCTTGATGCCCGCATCTTGTAGATCCGAAATTTCATCAAAAATCGCAAGTGCGAGCTGCTTTACTATTTGCTCGCGAGGCTTATCATCGCGCACGAAGCTCCAGTTCATCATCGTCACCGGGCCCGTTAGCATGCCTTTCATGATCTTTTTGGTGCAACTTTGAGCGTATTTGATCCACTCTACGGTCATCGGTTTTGGGCGGCTAACGTCGCCGAAAAGTAGTGGCGGTTTCACGCAGCGGCTGCCGTAGCTCTGCACCCAGCCGTTGGCGCTAAACGCGTATCCGCTCATCTGCTCGCCGAAATACTCGACCATATCGTTACGCTCAGGCTCGCCGTGAACCAATACGTCCAGACCAATCTCATCTTGAAATTTAACGCAGTCATCGATGTAGGCTTTGATGTCACGCTCGTAGGCTTCGCGGCCAATTAAGCCCTTTTTATAGGCGTTGCGAACCTGGCGAAGCTCGGCAGTCTGAGGGAAGGAGCCGATCGTAGTGGTAGGTAAAATTCCATAGCCTAGCTCCTTTTTCTGTACCTTAATGCGATCCTCGTAGCGATCGGCCCGCTCGAATTTATTTAAATTTGCGGCACGGCTTTGCACTCGCTCGTCATGAATAAGTGGCGAGCTAGCGCGGGTTTTAGCGGATTTTTGATTTTCTTCGTAAGCTTTCATGCCGTGTTCGCACATCGGAATTTCAAAGAAAAGATGGGTTAAAATCGAAATTTCGCTTAGTTTTTCGACCGCGAAACTTAGCCAGGATCTGATCTCGGTGCTTAGTTTGTCCTCGTATTTTAGCGTAAAAGGCACGTGCAAAAGCGAGCAGGAGGTGCCCACATAGATGCGCTCCTTAGGCACGTAGGCTTCGATGGTCTTGAGCTGGGCGAGCTTTTTGTCGATGTCGCTCTTCCAGATATTGCGCCCGTCGATCACGCCTGCGAAAAGCACGGTCTTGGCGTCTTTTAAAGCTTGAAGCTCTTTTTTGATATTCTCCTCGCTTGCGTAAACAAAATCAAGCCCGATCGCCCAAACATCGGTCTTTACTATCTCGCGTACAGCCTCGGTCGCGTGCTCGAAATAGGTCATAAAGATGATTTTTACGTTGCTTGCAGCCTTGCTTAGACGCTGATAAACAGGCTCGATCTTTGGCGCTAACTCCGCTGCGCGATCCGTCACAAAGATAGGCTCATCGATCTGAACTACGACCTCGTTATCAAGCTCGCTAAGAAGCTTTAGCAGCTCCTCATATTTCGCGGCAAGGGCATCTAAATGCGCGAGTGGATCGCTTTTGTCGCTTGATTTGCTAAGCGCCAAGTAAGTAATAGGTCCGATTAAATTTATCTTTAGCGCGCAGGAATCCTTAAAATCGTTATTCTTCGCGGCCTTGTACTCGCTTAAAATTTTACTAGGATTTAGGCTAAATTCCGTATACGCCGAGATCTCAGGCACGATATAGTGGTAGTTTGTATTAAACCACTTCGTCATCTCCATCGCGACTGCGTCTTTACTGCCGCGCGCCATCGCAAAATACTGCTCATGCGCCGAAAGAGCCGCGAAGCGCTGCGGGATCACGCCGAAAAGCACGCTGGTATCGAGCATCAGATCGTAGTATGAAAAGTCGTTTACGCTAATTAAGCCGCTCCAAGCATCCAACTGATATTTGATGTGGCGATCTTTTAGTTCTGTAGCAACCCGCTCTAGCGCGTCATAATCGCACTTGCCCGCCCAATAACTCTCCAAAGCCTTCTTTAACTCGCGCTGCTCTCCGATGCGCGGAAAGCCCGTAACGTAACTCTTCATCTCTATCCTTTGAGTAAAATTTTGGTATTAAAATATTGATTTTATCTAAAATTTCTTTTGCCGTCATTAAAATTTTAATCTAATCTCGAAAATGAACGAAATTTTATCCAAAAGCGCAGGGGTGGAATTTAGCCAATAAAATCTGAAATGGAATTTTTATCTACGAAATTCCATAAGTTAAAATTTTAGGATTGAATTTAAAGGCGTTAAATTCATCATAATTTAAACCTCGTCGCAAGATTCTACTAAAACTTAGTAAAGCCTTGCGAC
>NZ_CALBWL010000077.1 GCF_937973075.1 uncultured Campylobacter sp. | reverse complement strand
ATCAAGGCGCAGACCGTCCGCCTCGACTACCGCGGTGAGGACGGGGAGATGTACGTTTTAAATTTAATCGACACTCCGGGCCACGTAGATTTTAGCTATGAGGTCTCGCGCTCGCTGGCTAGCTGCGAGGGGGCGATCCTCGTCGTGGATGCGAGCCAGGGCGTGCAGGCGCAGACCATCGCAAACGTCTATATCGCGCTGCAGCACAATCTTGAAATCATCCCCGTACTTAACAAAATCGATCTGCCCGCCGCCGATCCGCAGCGCGTAAAAGAGGAGATCGAGCACGTCATCGGGCTTGATTGCAGCAGCGCGATCGAGGTCAGCGCCAAGACGGGCGCGGGCATCAAGGAGCTTTTAGAGGCGATAATCACTCGCATTCCCGCGCCCAAAACGGACGACGCCGCGCCGCTTAAGGCGCTCATCTACGACAGCTGGTTTGATAACTACCTGGGCGCGCTCGCGCTTGCGAGACTCTATGACGGCGTGCTGAAAAAGGGCGACGAAGTCTATATCATGGGTAGTGAGAACCGCCACGAGGTGCTAGATCTGATGTATCCCAACCCGCTCGCGCCCGCCAAAACCCGCGAGCTTAGCAGCGGCGAAGTGGGCATCGTAGTAATGGGGCTAAAAAATGTCGCCGACGTGCAGGTAGGTGATACGATCACGCTTTTTAAAAATCGCGCCGCCGCGCCGGTGGGCGGATTTGAGAAGGCAAAGCCCTTCGTGTTTGCGGGCATCTATCCCGTGCAGACCGATAAATTTGAAGATCTGCGCGACGCTTTGGACAAGCTCAGCCTAAACGACAGCTCGCTTAGTTACGAGCCCGAGACGTCGCTGGCGCTAGGATTTGGCTTTCGCGTCGGGTTTTTGGGGCTACTGCATATGGAGGTCGTAAAGGAGCGGCTCGAGCGCGAGTTTGATCTCGATCTCATCGCCACGGCGCCGACCGTCACATACGCCGTGTATCTCACGGACGGCTCGTGCGTGCGGATACACAGCCCTAGCGAGCTTCCCGCGCCAAATTTCATCGAGCGCATCGAGGAGCCCTACGTCAGGGCGACTATCATCACCCCGAGCGAGTTTTTGGGCAATCTCATCAGCCTTTTAAATTTGCGCCGCGGCATCCAAACCAAGATGGATTACATCACGCCTGAGCGCGTCCTGCTCGAATACGACGTGCCGACAAACGAGATCATAATGGACTTTTACGACAAGCTTAAATCCTGCACCAAGGGCTATGCGAGCTTTGATTACGAGCCGATCGATTATAGGCGCGGCGATCTAGTAAAGCTCGATATCCGCGTCGCGGGCGAAGCGGTCGATGCGCTCTCGATCATCGTGCCCGCCTCAAAGGCCGAATCCAAGGGGCGCGACCTCGTTAAAGCGATGAAGGAGATCGTGCCGCGGCAGCTTTTTGAGGTCGCGATCCAGGCAAGCATCGGCAACAAGATCATCGCGCGCGAAAACGTCCGCGCCATGGGCAAAAACGTGACTGCCAAGTGCTACGGCGGCGACATCACGCGCAAGCGCAAGCTGCTCGAAAAGCAAAAAGAGGGCAAGAAGCGCATGAAGGCGATCGGCAGGGTAAATTTGCCGAGCGAGGCATTTTTGAGCGTGCTGAAGATCGATTAAATTTAGTGTGCGGGCAATCTAAATTTCATCTTTTGCCGCGCTGTCGTAAAATTTCGCCTTTCAAATTTAACGATCGTGCAGGCGGTTTAAATTTAGCGGCTCGTCGTTCGGTATGAAATTTCGTCTTTAAATTTCACTATCTTAAGAGGCGCTTTAAATTTTATGCCCGCACGGCTTTAACTATCGCTCGCCGCCCGAGCTGATACATTCGCTGCTGCGCACCCATTTTGCGCCGCTTTAAGCTCTAGCGCTCGCTGCTCGGTCGTAAAATTTCGCTTTAAATTAGGCTAAAATTTCGCCTTTCAAATTTAACGATTCTGCGGGCGGTCTGAATTTTGCCGTCCGCCGATCATTGCGGTCGTGCTCGTCATCTCCTGCAGTTGTACTCGCCGCGCCCGTCGCCTTCTGCAAAATTTTATCCCAGCGCGCCCGCTATGAAATTTTACCCGCTGCGGTTTTGTAAAATTTGATTAAATTTTACTGCGCGCCGCGTGAAATCGTTATAGCGCAAGCGACAGCTAGAATTTATTTTGATGAATTCCATAGCCAAGCGCGGCGTATAAAAGAGAGCGCCGATAAATTCAGCAAAAGCGCTAAATTTATCGGCGCGAGATCAAAGGAGTAAAAATGAAATTTTTAGACCGCTTAGGCGTGGATAAGAGCAGCTTTACTGATCTATTTTCGGCATGTTTAGGCTGCGGCGCAAGGGTGCAAGAGATGGGCTCGAAGCTGATCACAAAGGGCAGGCGCCGGTCTGTGGATTTTGAGCGCGGTAAGACCCTCTCCGGCGATGATGCGCCGCGCGCCATCTGGTATATTGGCAGCGAAGCGAGCAGCAGCCGCACGTGGCTGTGGGGATACGAAAACATAAACCGCCTTGATGAGCGGCTGCTCACCCTTGCGCGAGATGTGCGCGACTTCGGCTTGCGGCACGGGCTAGCCGAGCTTAGCACGCCTAAGCTCGTACTAAGCGCGGAGATAAACGGCCACGCTCTAAGCGCGATCGCGTGCGGATTATCGCAGGAACCGGTATGTTACTACCGCTGTCCGCACGCAGGCGGAGCGGTGTTTGTGGCGTTCGCGGCGGGCGAGTGCGTGAGCTCCGATGGCACGATCAAGCTCAGCATGGACGCAAGGGGGCTCATCTCTTTAGCGCGCGATTATATAGGCACATTTCAGTTAAATCACGCCGTTTTTATTAAGGCGCTTTTACTTAGAAACGGCACGAAATTTAGCGAAGCGGCGGACAAGATCGTAGCAAATTTTAAAAATGACGCACTCTTTTCGTTTGATAATTTGGGGCGGCTAAGCGAGGTGAAGTTCGCCGTATAGAGCCGCAAATATTGCGGCATGCATTCGAGGCTTTGAAATTTACGCCGTGAAATTCTTCTTCGTAAATTTTATATCTTAACATTTTCATCCTTAGAATTTTGCTCGGTAAAATTTAGATCGCAAAATTCCGCCGTGCGAAATCCTCTTAAAATTTTACGTTGCAAAATTCTGTCGCTAAATTTACGCCAAATCTCTAAATTTAAATCAAAATCAGTCGCCGTCGATGTCGAAGTCAAGATGCTCTTTGAAGTAGGCGCGCAACCTGCGGCGGTCGTTGCGGCTGGGCGTGATCGCAAACCACAGTACGCGGTCGTTTAGATCCTTGCCGCGGATCAGCACGGTGTCGCGCAGCAAGATGTCGTGAAAGTCGCCGTTTAGCCGCCACGACGAGAGCGTCTTGGCGAAGATAAAGATCACGACGCCCACGACCATTATCACGAACGCCATCCCCACGCGCTCGCTCATGGCGATACCGACTAGCCACAGCACGATGATCGATCCGATTCCAAATGTAAAGAACTGCTCGTATTTTACGTAGCGGGAGTGGCTAAGCGCCGTGTAGCCAGTGCAGGTGCGCAAAAAGCCTGGAGTGAGCCTAACGTAGTCGATATTAAAGAGCAAAATTTCGCTCTTGCCCGCGCCCGAAACGAAGGTGATCGCGTGGTCGTTAAATTTAAACAGCCCGCCGCCATCGCGCCCTTGATACCAAGCTACGCCGGCGATCAAAAGTCCTAAAATCCCGCCTCCCCCGCGTCCGTGACCGTTTCCTAAAAAAATTTTATCTAAATCGAGCCCTGCCGACATGCCGTAAAAAAATATAAAAGCCATCATCGTAACGGAGAATATCACGATGAAGGAGTTATCGTTTTTGACGCTAAATCCGCCTGCGCTTGTGGTTCGTGCGCCGCGGCTGCGAAGGGCGGCTTTGTAGTCTTTGGTAGTAAAAGTAGGCATAAAGCTCCCTTTCTTTCGGGCTTGCAAAACAGCTTGCGCACGCTTTTAAGCCCGTTTAAAACGGCGGAATTTTATAAAATTTCAGATCAAATTCGGATTAAATTTCAAATTTGAAGAGGTTTTGAGATTTAAAGAGTTTCAAATTTAAAGGATTTGAAATTTAGCCGCCTAGCTACGCTTAAAATTTACGCTTTCTCTCAAATTTATAAAAATTTCAACGCATAGTGGCACCGAAAGATCGTAAATTTAGCCCGGGCTAAACCCCATTTTTGTATAATTTCATGAAATTTTAAAGGATAGAAAATGAAAAAATTTTTTGCTTTGCTTCTTGCGGCGTTGTTTTTCGCAGGTTGTGGACAGTCTCAACCGAAAGTGCCGATCGCAAGTGCGTATAAATTCAAGGGCATTACCTACCAACACTTCCAAAACCATAATCCGAAAAAATTTATCTATCAATCGCTGGAAGCAGTCGAGAAAAAGTACAACGAGCAGCTTTTAGCGGCGCTAAAAGAAGCGAACCTGCTGGATCAAAACTCTACCGATGAGCTTAAAATTACAATAAAGCACCACAGGGGCTTTACCGGCGAAGCTACTCCGTTTCCTAGCGATAGAATCGGTGGCATAGAGTTTATTTATGAGGTTAAACTAGTAAGAAACGGCCAAATTTTAAGAAGCTACGTGCAAAATGACATCGAGCATTACGATCCGGGATTTTTCGGCAATATGAAAACCATAGCGTTGCAAAATACGGATGATAGCTATGAAAATGCCGCAATTACGGCTCTTGTCAAGCATTTGATGGAGATCATAAAGAGCTTTTAGTGGCTCAAGGGCTTTGCATTGCAAACTAAACTGCAGTAAATTTTTAAAGCACGACTGGCGGGCGTATGTGGCGGTTCGCATGATCTAAACCATCATAAATAGTTTTTGGCGTTTTGCAGGTTTCTAAATCGCGGAATTTACAAAAACAGCTGCAAACCTACGCGGTAAATTAAAGTGCAGTTTCGTAGAAATTAAGAAATCAATTTAAATTGCAAATGGTAGTTTTGCTGAGACAAATTCTGCTTCCTTGCAGTCAAATTCTGCGTTATAACCCAAGCTTAAATGCTATAAATTTGAAATTCTGCGGTACAAAGCACCTGTTTATAGGCTATGAGCGCAGCCTCTTTTGCAAAGCCTTTATGTTTCTGCCCTGTTAAAATAGTACTGCGTGTTTTGCGTAATCTATCTTATAAGCCTTTTTAAGCTCATCCAAAAACCGCTCGCGGCTAAAAACAAAAATGAAAGCGAAGATAGGCAAAATATAAGCTTGCCGATCTGCCCGAAAATTTCGCCCGAATGAATATCTAAAACTGCTGTGCGTATCGTCATAAAACGCGGCATTTGCGCTTTCATATCGGCAAATTTAACGTCCCTTAAAATTTCGCTACTCGTAGCATTGATCGCGATCCTATTAAATTCATCGCTCTCGTCGCTCGCAATCCCGTATATCGAGCTATATACTCCGTCTTTTGGATTAAGCATTATGTTAAAAAATTTAAAATTTTCGCCATGCTTTCGGGTAAAAATTTCAAACACAGCATCGATCTCTTGCAGTTTGCTTGTATCCTTAAACCCAGACTTTTGGCTAGGTTCAAATTTTTCAGCTTTATAAATTTGCTCCTCGCCCAAAATTTTATTCGTTAGTCTTGCTAACCAGTCATAAGAAAAATATAGCCCGCTCGCGCTTATAGCAAAAAGTATTACAGCCGCATAGATGCCCGTGCATCCGTGGATCTGATAAAGCAGCGCGTAGCCGCGAGTTTTGAAGTTGATCTTCAGCGCTTTTGTGAGCTTGCATCTAAAAAACGGATAATAGATCAAAATCCCGCTTAGCAAAAGCAAAATGAGCCCTAGCGTGCTAAGTGCCACGATTTGCCTGCCGATCTCGCGAGCCCCCTCGCCGAAGGCGAGCTCAAAGCCTAGATTTGTATGAAGGTTTAGCACAACGTTCATTATCCGCTCTTCATAGTTCTCACCGACGATTTGTCCGTCATAAGGACTCAAAAGATACGCTCTTGCTCGTCCTTTGCCGTCTTTGCCCGCGACTTCGATGCTTGCGCCGCCGTCTTTTATGCCGATTAACTCCGGCGTGAAGCTGCTTTGCTTCTCGCCGAAAATTTTTAAAATTTCAGAAATTTTTAGGCGAGGCGCATCTTTTTGGACGGCGAAAGACTGCCGCTCGTTAATCGCGTCAAAAATTTCATCGTGATACGAGATGAAACAGCCCGACAAGGCGACTACGAGCAGCGGTAGTGCACAAAGCAGAGACAAAATTAAATGGACGTTGAACCAAAAGTTTTTCTTTAAAACTCTCCTCATCGTTCAAATTTCATCTTTAAATTTTGCTCGAATTAAAAATTTACGTTGAAGCCGAGCTGAAATTTACGACCCTCAGCTATGAGGGCCCTGGTCGGTTTATCGTCTATTACTCTTTCGTTAAATACGTTATATACGCTAAAATTTACGCTAGCGTTTTTCGTGATTTTATAGTTAGTCCCGACGTCGGTGACGGCGTAGCCCTTAGTGTTTACATATACGCCATTTTTTACCCTGCTTATATAATTTACCTGCGTCCAGAAGCTCAGATCGCTATTAAAGTCGTAATCAAGTCCCGTTTTTATCATATAGCGCGGGGTGTCGGTCAGCGCTTTGCCCTCGTTTTCGCCTGATTTTTGTTTTGATTTAGCATAGGTATAGTTTGCGTGAAATGCTAAATTTGATAAAATTTTCCACTCGCCGCTAAGCTCAAGTCCGTCTATGGAGGCTCTGCCGATATTTACGTTTTCATAAATTCCAAAATAGGTCTTGCCTTGATAAACACAAGTCCAAGTAGCGGGATTATTAAAATCCGCTCCCGATCCCCAGCCGCCGCATCTTACGACGCTATCGATCTTGTCTTTGAAGTCGGTGTGAAAAACGGTCGCTGAAAGGCTTAGATTATCGTTATTGTCATACATTGTTCCGATCTCGTAATTTACGCTAGTTTCGGGCTTGAGGCTGCTTCGTCCCAGTCTGATACCGCGTCCGTGATTTATCGGAATTTTTAGCCCTTCGGATCTATCGTCGATATTAGGCGTCGTGTATCCCGCCGATACGCCTCCCTTAAACGATAAATTTTCATTTAGATGATAAACGATGTAGCCGCGCGGCGCAAAGTGTCCGCCGTAGTCTTTGTCGTAGTTATATCTTAAGCCCGCAGTCAGTGCAAGCGCGTCCGTGACATAAAAATTATCCTCTCCAAATACCGACACATCCCATCTTTTTAGATGCGCATCATCGCTAAAGCCCGGCTCATTTTGTGATGAATCCAGCTTCTCATGGCGATACTGCGCGCCGAGCGTTAAGGTATTTGAGTCAAAAAGATACGAGCCTTGAGTATTAAATATCGTAGATCTTAGCCTGATGTCGCTTGCGGCTTGATCGGAAAAGGTTTTCGTAACCTCGTGCGATAGATAGGTATCGGTTAGAAATTTATCGTATCTTCCGCTATGCGAGAGCGAAATTTGATCGTCTTTGTCGTCTTCGTGAGTGTTATATCCCAGATACGCCGTTTTGCCTAGAGTTCTTGAGGTCAAGTTTTTCGTGTGTTTGTAATCAAGCGCGAGATCGTCGTTTTCGGTCGGCTTAAACATCAGCTTTGCGCCGAAATTCTTATCTGCGTCTTTTGGATTGCCGTAGTCTTTGGCGTCTTCAAATTTATGAAAATATCGTCCGTAAAGCGAAATTCCGAGCGCGTCGGGCACTATCGCGCCGCTTGCATAAAATCCCGTAGAGTAGCCATTGCCTATGTCTTTGTGCTGCGCGATGTCGTAGTAGCCGTTTATATTGGCGCTAGGTTCATTCGAAAAGCCTTTGGTGATGATGTTTATCACGCCACCCATAGCGTCCGTGCCGTATAGAGAACTCATCGGTCCGCGGATGACTTCCACGCGGGCGATAGCATTTGCGGGCGGGATGAAGCTTTGGATGCTTCCTTGCGAGCCGAAACCCGGAAATGCGCTCTCGCTGGAAACAGGACGACCGTCGATTAAAATTTTAGTATATTTTGAATCCATACCACGCATTCTGATATCGCTTTTGCCCTTCATTGAGCTAAATCTAGGCGCGGAATATACGCCTGGTATATCCTTTACGATGTCGGCTACGTCTTTGTGATTTCTCTTTTCGATCTCTTTTTGAGATATTACCGAGATCGATGCCGGCGCTTCTTTGATATCTTGCTCAAAGGCGGTGGCGCTTACGACGATCTCTCCTAAATCGGCCTCTTGCCCCCCCCCATAGTTGTGCGGTTAAAACCGAAACTGCCACGAGCGATAAATGCAAACTGCGCATTATTATGTCCTTTTGATAAAATTTTGCGAATGAAATTCACGGACGAAATTATAGCTCCGAAAAGATTAAATATTTATAAAATATTAAAAGGCGTTATCGCTATCAAGCATATTTGATTCTCCCGTGCAATCGCTAGTTATAGGCATTGATGAATAAAATTTTATTTGCTCTTGGCGGTTTAAGGAGAGAATGATAAATTTAAAGGCTAATGAGCTTTAAAAATTTACGCCGCGTTGTAAATATCAAAATTTAAATGCAGTGAGTTCGGGATATCTGTCATTAGTGTGCGCCGTGGGTTTTTGCAGAGAAATTTAATGAGACTTTGCGAAGCGTAGCCGACGAGTATGGGGGCTAGCAACAATTAAATTTTTATGACGAATAATTTAAAGTAGGGTATTTTTAATACTAATTTTTTAAGCGTTAAAATGCGACTTGCGGCGGCTGGTGCGGCAAATTTGCTCTGCGATTGCAGTTAAAATTTCCGCCACGCGGAGCAAATACCGCGCATAAATTGAATTCGCCGCATAGAAGCTAATTTTGCATCGCAGTTAAATCGACAATAGTCAAATCGCAGCGAGCTCAACGCTGCAAATTTAGAGCCCATAAGCGCAAGCGCTTAGCTTAGGCTGCGTTGCGCCTCTTACTACAAAGCGTCTAGTTCGCATTCCCGCAGCTATCTAAAACAAACCGCACAACGCTTTAAATTTTAAAATTTTATTTGAATAGGCTATTTACGCTCTCGTCGTGATATACGCGCCTGATGACCTCGCCGAAAAGCGGAGCGACGCTGATTACCTTGATGCGGTCGCTTTCCTGCTTTAGCGGGATCGTGTCGGTCACGACGAGGCCGTCTAGCGTGCCGCTTTCGATGCGCTCGTATGCCGGACCGCTTAGCACGGCGTGCGTGCAAAACGCGCTGACGCTCTTTGCGCCCTGTTCCTTAAACGCGCCCGCGGCCTTGACGATGGTGCCCGCGGTATCGATCATATCGTCGATTAGGATCACGTCCTTGCCCGCGACGTCGCCGATGATATTCATCACTTCGCTTTTGTTCGCCTCCTCGCGGCGCTTATCGACGATCACCAGATCGAGCGAGAGCTTTTTGGCGAAGCTTCTGGCGCGCGCGACGCCGCCAACGTCGGGGCTGGCGATGATCGGATTTTTTAAATTTTTCTCTTTCAGATAATCCAAAAATATCAGCGAGCCGTAGAGGTTATCGACCGGCACGTCGAAAAAGCCCTGTATCTGCCCCGCGTGTAGATCCATCGTGACGACGCGGTCGATCCCCGCCGTCTGCATCATATTCGCCACGAGCTTCGCGCTGATCGGTACGCGCGGAGCTGCCTTGCGGTCTTGGCGAGCGTAGCCGAAGTATGGCACGACCGCCGTGATCGAGTTCGCGCTGGAGCGCTTCAGCGCGTCGGTTAGGATCAGAAGCTCCATCAGATTGGAGTTTGCGGGCGCGCAGGTCGGTTGGATGACGAAGACGTCCTTGCCGCGCACACTCTCGCCGATCTGGACGCTGATTTCGCCGTCGCTGAAGGTTTTGATCGCGCACTCGCTAAGCGGCAGCGAGAGATATTTGGAGATTTTTTTGGCAAATTCGGGATTTGCGGTGCCGGAGAAAATTTTATATCCGCGCATTTTGATGACCTTTGGATTGAAATTTGCTCGAATTCTACACCAAAAGCGCTAAATTTTAGCTAATTCGCCCGCCGCGCTCACGTAAAATTCATAAGCAAGCATCGCGAACTGCCGCCCATTTGCTGGATAAATTCTTTAAAATTTCAGGGCGGCTCGGCTCGCCGCGGTTTTACTCCGGCGAAATTTTAGCTGCGGATTACGGCGCCCGCGAACGATCGTAGCCTGCGTTTTTGCACGAGCAGCCGCGCAGATTGCGGGCAAAATCGTATCGCAGAGGGCGAGGCGTCGATGAGCGCGGAATTTTACATTCGCTATGCAAACGCGCAAAATTTTATCTTTAGAGCTGCGGAGAGCGCGTTTAAATTTAAATTTTGAGCTCGCATGGGACAGACTGCGCGGATACTTTGCGGCGCGCTAAATTTAGACTGCCGCGGCGTATAAATTTTTAGATTTCTTAGGCGATTAAATTTAAAATGCGCTTTGCTTTGGTGAAAATTTAAAGCTCGTTTTGACGATCAAATTTAAAGCTCGGCTTTTAAAGTCTGCCCGCGCGCCGCGAAATTTTAAAATTTATCGCGCGACTTTGGTCTGTCACGTAAATTTAGACACCGCCTTTGCCGCTTAAATTGTAAAAACCGAAAAGCTATGAGTACGAATTGAGAGGCAGGTCGTTACATAGATTCTAGTGCGGTATGACATGAATCTCGTCAAGGGTCACGGCATAAACCAAAGTATGACTTACTACGACATACGCCCTAGTGCAGATCACGACATAATTTCTAACGCAGATTATGATATAAATTCCAATAGGTATCGCGCCGTGAATTTTAAAATTTCAAACGCAAATTTAAAAGCGAATTTAGCAGTTTTAAAAGCAGATTTAAGGACGGATTTTAGATTATGAAATTTTTAAATTTAAAAGTTGCCGCCGTACTCGCGCTGCTGCTCGCAGGCTGTGACGGATGGAAGCACCATCTAAGCAGCGACGGCACCTCGCTTGCCTCCAAGTTCG
>NZ_CALBWL010000076.1:0-35000 GCF_937973075.1 uncultured Campylobacter sp. | reverse complement strand
GAATATTAACCGATTTTCCATCGCATACCCCTTTCGGACTTTGCTTAGGACCCGACTAACCCTACGATGACGAGCATCGCGTAGGAAACCTTGGGTTTACGGCGAATACGATTCTCACGTATTTTATCGCTACTCATGCCTGCATGCTCACTTCCAACCGCTCCACCGCTCCTTACCGGTACGGCTTCGACGCTGATTGGAACGCTCTCCTACCACTTGCACTTAATAATTTATACTTTTATTGCGGCTTGTCTTTTTGCTTTATGTTGCTAAATTTTAAAATTCTAAGAAATTTGAAATTTCTAAAATTTAGACTAAGACATTAGATTCAAATTTGAACTCAAGATGGCGCAGGATTTTTGAGATGGATTTAAATGTTGCGACGTAAAAATAAAGCGGAGCGAACATATAGTTCGTGAGCATTTATTTTTACGAGCTCATTTAAAGACGCTCAAAAGCCAAGCCAAGTATAAATGATTAAGTGCAAGTCTAAAGCTTCGGTACTCATTTTAGCCCCGTTATATTTTCCGCGCAAAATCACTAGACCAGTGAGCTATTACGCTATCTTTAAAGGATGGCTGCTTCTAAGCCAACCTCCTGGTTGTTTCAGTAACTTCACATCGTTTTCCACTTAAATGAGATTTGGGGACCTTAGCTGTTAGTCCGGGTTGTTTCCCTCTTGACGACGGATTTTATCACTCGCCGCCTGACTGCCGTGGTTACGCTATAAGTATTCGGAGTTTGATAGGGTTTGGTACATTGGTGTATGCCCTAGCCCATTCAGTGCTCTACCCCTTATAACTACTACACGACGCTATACCTCAATATATTTCGGAGAGAACCAGCTATCACGATGTTTGATTGGCCTTTCACCCCTATCCACAAGTCATCCGGAGCCTTTTCAACGGCCGTCGGTTGGGTCCTCCACCGGCTCTTACACCGGCTTCAACCTGCTCATGGATAGATCACATCGTTTCGGGTCTGCAGCATCTGACTAATCGCCCTATTAAGACTCGCTTTCGCTACGGCTCCGGGTTTCCTTAACCTCGCCAGACACCACAACTCGCAGGCTCATTATGCAAAAGGCAGTCCATCACACTGTGGATCTGTTTCAATACTAATCTTGGATCGTCTTATCTTGTTTGATTTAAATTTTAAATTTGATCTATATTTGAAATTTTAATTTTAGAAGTTTTATCTCTCTTTCTTTACTTTTAAAATTTCATCCGCATAGAATTTTATAAAAACAAGATATACCGGCCCAAAGGCGCGGTATTTTGGATGAGAAATTAATGTTGTGAAGATTTTTTCGATTGAGATAAGGCTTTTAGCCTATCGATTGAGAAAAAATCGAACTCATTAATTTATCGCCAAAAGACAAGCCGTCTTTAATATTCAAACAGACCCACATAGTGCTCTGAATGATTGTAAGCAAACGGTTTCAGGTTCTATTTCACTCGGCTCACCGCCGTTCTTTTCACCTTTCCCTCACGGTACTTGTACGCTATCGGTCTAGTAGTAGTATTTAGGGTTGGATCGTGGTCGACCCGGCTTCAGACAGGATTTCACGTGTCCCGTCCTACTCAGGATACCGCTAAGTAAGGATGTGATTTCATATACGGGAGTATCACCCTCTATGCCTAACCTTTCCAGATTGTTCTATTATCAGATCCTAGTCTATATTGCGGTCCTACAACCCCACTAGTAAACTAGTGGTTTGCCCTCTTACGCGTTCGCTCGCCGCTACTGGCGTAATCTCTATTGATTTCTCTTCCTGCGGGTACTTAGATGTTTCAGTTCCCCGCGTTGGCTCCGTTAATGGTAACACATATCGCTATGTATTGGGTTGCCCCATTCAGAAATTCCCGGATCAAAGCCCCTTGACGGCTCCCCGAGACTTATCGCAGCCTGGCACGTCTTTCATCGCCTCTACTAGCCAAGGCATCCACCGTTTGCTCTTAGTAGCTTACCTTTTTTAGTACTTCTCGCAAGAGCAAAGCTCTTGCTCCGACGGGGAGCGCAAGCGCTCCCCCACCTCACCTAAAGCACAGCAACGCTTTCGGCGTTGCCGTAAAATTTGCAATAAAGCAAATTCTAAAGCTTTATTTCGGATCATAATCGGTAAAGAAGTTATTAGATTTATTTATATATTCTAATTCGCATTACTTCCTTGCTAAAGATAAAACCAATCTAACTAAGCATTTGGTCTACGGATAAGAGCTTTTAAATATGCCCTATCTTTAAAACTGAAGCGTTAAATTTATTCTATAGTATTTGATTAATCGAATTAAGACGGAAAGAGATCAAACTTATAAAGTAAGTTAAGCTCTATAAGCGTGTATTGATCTTAGCTTTTAGCTTTGGATAACATAAAAAGCTAAAGGCTTGGCATCATTTCGAATAATCAAAGCTTTAACAAGTCCTGTAAAATTGTTTTATTAAAACTTGATTGTGACTTTAACAATGGTACTTTAAAGAACGATTAGGTTAAACCTAAATAGAAAATTTTAAGTTATGGCGGCTTGATCAAATTTGCTAAAATTTAACAAACCGATCCGCTTGGGTAAAACTGAATTAAAATTCTCTATTTAGATTTAACATCAAATTAAATATGACGCAAATATCTTATGGTGGAGAATAGCGGGATCGAACCGCTGACCTCCTGCGTGCAAAGCAGGCGCTCTCCCAGCTGAGCTAATTCCCCATCTTCGTTTATCTTTTTTCCTTATACTTCGTTAGTTTTTTGCAAAAATCGACATCGTGTATATCTAATACGCTCCTTGATTTTCTTAAAACTTCCTCGTCTAAGAAAAAAATCTAAACAGATCTATTTTAAAAATATAGATTGTATTAAGCAATTAATTCTTACTTCAATATATTAAGGAAAATAGCTTATAAAATACAAGACTAAAATTTTAATCTTGTCTGTCAATCTCTCAAACCTAAACAAGCTCGATTGAGCATGCTTAGAACTAAGCATAAGCTAGCGCTAAGACTTTATGATAGATACCTTGTGAGAGGATATCTATTTGTACTCTAGAAAGGAGGTGATCCAACCGCAGGTTCTCCTACGGTTACCTTGTTACGACTTCACCCCAGTCGCTGATTCCACTGTGGAGGGTAGCGAATTTCGCATTCCCGCTTCGAGTGAAATCAACTCCCATGGTGTGACGGGCGGTGAGTACAAGACCCGGGAACGTATTCACCGTAGCATGGCTGATCTACGATTACTAGCGATTCCGGCTTCATGGAGTCGAGTTGCAGACTCCAATCCGAACTGGGACATATTTTTTAGATTTGCTCCATCTTACGATATTGCGTCTTATTGTATATGCCATTGTAGCACGTGTGTCGCCCCGGACATAAGGGCCATGATGACTTGACGTCGTCCACACCTTCCTCCTCCTTACGAAGGCAGTCTCATTAGAGTGCTCGGCCGAACCGTTAGCAACTAATGACGTGGGTTGCGCTCGTTGCGGGACTTAACCCAACATCTCACGACACGAGCTGACGACAGCCGTGCAGCACCTGTCTTAACATTTCTGCAAGCAGACACTCTTCCATCTCTGGATGATTTGTTAGATATCAAGTCCGGGTAAGGTTCTTCGCGTATCTTCGAATTAAACCACATGCTCCACCGCTTGTGCGGGTCCCCGTCTATTCCTTTGAGTTTTAATCTTGCGACCGTACTCCCCAGGCGGTATACTTAATCCGTTAGGTGGATTACTGCCGTGACTAGCACAGCAACAACCGGTATACATCGTTTAGGGCGTGGACTACCAGGGTATCTAATCCTGTTTGCTCCCCACGCTTTCACGCATTAGCGTCAGTTAAGTTCCAGCAGATCGCCTTCGCAATAGGTATTCTTCTTGATATCTACGGATTTTACCCCTACACCAAGAATTCCATCTGCCTCTCCCTTACTCTAGATTATCAGTTTCCCAAGCAGTTTAACGGTTAAGCCGTTAGATTTCACAAGAGACTTGATAATCCGCCTACGCGTCCTTTACGCCCAGTGATTCCGAGTAACGCTTGCACCCTCCGTATTACCGCGGCTGCTGGCACGGAGTTAGCCGGTGCTTATTCGTTAGGTACCGTCATTATTCTTCCCTAACAAAAGGAGTTTACGCTCCGAAAAGTGTCATCCTCCACGCGGCGTTGCTGCGTCAGGGTTTCCCCCATTGCGCAATATTCCCTACTGCTGCCTCCCGTAGGAGTTTGGACCGTGTCTCAGTTCCAATGTGACTGATCATCCTCTCAGACCAGTTACGCGTCATAGCCTCGGTAGGCCGTTACCCCACCGACTAGCTGATACGATATAGTCTCATCCCTTGCCGAAATTCTTTCCCGATTTATCTTATGGTAAAAAGGAGTATGGAGTATTAGCAGTCATTTCTAACTGTTGTCCTCCGGCAAGGGGCAGATTAGCTATATATTACTCACCCGTGCGCCACTAAATTTAAAAGAGCAAGCTCTTTTAAATTCCGTTCGACTTGCATGTATTAGGCACGCCGCCAGCGTTCACTCTGAGCCAGGATCAAACTCTCCATATTTATACTTCTCGCAACGGCAAAGCCGTTACTGCGAGCGGGAGCTTTCGCTCCCTGCACCCACCTAAAGTTATAAAGATTTGCGAAAAAACAAGTTTTTCGCAAATCATAAATTTCTAAGGATAGCATTAAAAACCGAAGCTTGGCTCCGATTTATTCTGCGTCTTAAATTTAATCTATGATTTAAACTCTTTATACTTATACAGGCAGATACGATTATGAAGTTTTTAATCTAAAAACTTTATGTTTTTGTAACATTGTTTTTATGGATAGGTTTAGTTTAAAGCTAGATGCTAATTAGATATTCGTTACGGATGTAAAAAATAATCTAAATTTCGATCCGGCGATCTAAATCTAAATCCATAGGCTCAATCGATCACTTGTTTAGATTTCAAAGATTGACTAAAGATATTTGTTTTTAACAGTTAAAATTTTAAAAAACGCGTTCGCTAAAAGGCTAAAACTACTAGGACTTAAGAGTTAAGAAAGCAGATTCGACTCGGTGCGAAACAGAATTGTGATTATACAAGAGCGATGCTTAAAAGGGGCTGAATAGAAAAGAATTTAAACCAAATAAATTTTATGCTCGGCATGTGCCACTACTTCGCCAATGATAGCGCTACCAGCGTAGCCTGCGTTTCTTAAATTTGCAAGCGCTCGCGCTGCGTCCTTTTCCGCTACGGCAAGCAGAAGTCCGCCGCTGGTTTGTGCGTCGCAAAGCATTATGTCCGGCTCGGGATCGACACCAGGCGCGATAAATTTTAAATTTTTATAGCTTCCTGCAGGGATCAGCCCCTCATCAAGGCATTTGAGGGCGCTTTTTAAAAGCGGAATTTTACTAGGATAAATTTTAAAACTTACCTTCTCATTTATCATCTCAAGGGCGTGTCCAAGCAGCCCAAAGCCCGTCACATCGGTCGCGGCATGTATTTTTAGACCCGCTAACGCGCCCACAGTATAAAAATTTAACAAAATCATGCTCTCTATCGCGTCACGAAATTCTTCAAATTTAAGAAATTTCGCCTTGATAGCCGTAGCGATAATGCCCGTGCCAAGAGGTTTTGTTAGGATTAACACGTCGCCTTCGCGCGCCGTGTTATTGCTCCAAAATTTACGCGGATTCACGCGCCCCGTGACGCTAAGTCCGTAATAAATTTCGGGGGTAGAGATGGTGTGACCGCCCACCAAGACCCCTCCGCACTCTTTGATCTTGTCTTTGCCGCCGCGCAGAATTTCGCGCAGAATTTCGTTTGAGAAATGACAATCGTCAAAACCCACTATATTTAGGGCATTTATCACTTCACCGCCCATTGCAAATACGTCGCTTAGGGAGTTTGCCGCCGCGATCTGTCCAAAAATAAACGGATCGTCCACCAAAGGAGTGATGAAATCAAGCGTCTGCACGAGCGCAAGATCGTCGCTTATGCGAAATACGCTCGCATCTTCATTGCTGCAGGTGGACGACAGTAGGCTTGCATTAGGCTCGATTAAATTTCCAAGATTTTCGGTTAGACCCGCCGGGTCAAGCTTGGCGGCTCAACCGGCGGCTGCAATAAATTTCGTGAGGTTAAAATCTCTGTAGATCATAGCTTGATTACTTCGTATTTCGATAGGACGTCCATGATTTCGTATGCGTTTGAAATCTCGCCGATCGCGAGCTTATCGACCAGTTTGTAACCCTCTAGGCAGCTTCCGCAGCTTAAAATTTCAGCTCCCGCTTCGTTTAGCTTTTTGATCGCTTCGAAGCATTCGTGGCCGCGGTTAGTGGTTATGCGCACGGCGTTGTTTACGCAGATGACCTTCACTGGCTTTTCGTCTAAGCTTAGCGCCGCGCCTAAAAATTTAGCAAGCAAGCTCTTTCCGATCGGGCCGCTTCCGCACTGCTCCTCGTTTAGGAATATCACCTTGCCTCTTTTTGGCGCCGTGACATTACAATAAATATCGTCGATACTTTCATCTTTAAGCTCGTCCGTTTTTACGGTTTTTATAAGCGTATCGGCGCCCGCTTGTGAAATTTGCGCCTCAAAGCCGTTTTTAGCCAAAAAGCGTTTTATGTTTTCGCGCGGCGCTACATCGTTTACTAAAATTTCTAAATTCTCTCCGATTTTTAGCCCACCGAGGGCTTTTTTAGCGCGCAAAAGTGGCTCCGGGCAATTTAAATTGCGACAATCTAGTTGCATATGTAATCCTTAAAAATAAAATTCTTTGAACCTCAAAGCTAATGCGAGCCGCGCGCAAGCAGGCCCGCATAAAATTTACCCAAGTTATAAGCGCGGGTACTTCGCTTCAAATTGCGATTTAGCGATCTGCCCTTTATCGAGCAGCTCGCGATACCAGTAGTGGTGAAGGACGTAAACTTCCTCCTCCGGCTTGTGTCCGTCGATCATCGAGTGAATGGCACCGCTGATCGCAAAGACCGCCATATAGATATGCACAAGCAAAAATACCGCGCAGACCGCGCCCAAAAAATTATGAATAATCGCGCTTGCTCTTAAAATTTCGATCTGGCTCATACCTAGCGCGCTTCTCATCTCAGGGATATTGTAATCTAAGAAAAACATCGATGCGCCCGTGGCTATCATCACTATGCCGCCTAAAGTCGCGACCCAAAACCACGCTTTTTGGCCGGCGTTAAATTTACCCGCGGGAATCGTGCGCTTCTTTTTGCTTAAATAGCCGCCCACGATCATCATCCATTTGATATCGTAAGCTCGCGGTAGCATACGCCAAAACCATGTCACTAGCATAGGCATAACGGCGATCGCAAAGGCTATCGTAGCTAGTCCGTGAGCGTTTTTACAAAATCTCACGAAAGCGCCACCGCCGAATTCTTCGCCAAACATCATAATTAAGCCGGTAGGAACCAAGATCGCCCATGCGACGGCTGCTACGAGATGATACAAGCGCTCAAATTTATTAAATGCATAGATCGGCTTGCCGGCGTGATGATCGAAGTGCTTCGGCCCTATGATCGCGTAGTGCCCAATAAAAGCTATGATTACGCCCAAAACCGCGCCCAGCGCCAACCAAGCAAAAAAGCCCGAGCTTTGCAGATGTCCTTGAAATTGCAGAAAAATCGGACCGAAGCCGTTGCCGTAGCTATCGATGTTTTCAAGCCTTGCATTGCCCCAAACATCACTATTCCCCTGCACGATATCGGCATATTTTTTCTCTTCGGCCTGCGCATAAATACAGGCAAAAAGCGCGAGAAACAATCTTTTCATGGATTTCCTTAGATATAAAATTCAAGCCGATTATATCATTTTTTGCAAAAAATTTTCTTACAAAGCAAAATTACATTTTTGCATTAAGTGCGGCGCTAGTTTCGCCGCGCATACTCGTCGTAGCCGAATTTTTTGATTGCCAAAACCTCTCCGTGCTCGTCCGCTAAGACGAGATCGGGCAGCTTGATGCCGTTAAAGGTCGTGTTTTTCACGATCGTGTAGTGGATCTGATCCTCGAAAATCACCCGATCGCCGATGTTTAGCGGCGCGTCAAATTTATACTCGGGCTGCCCGCTCTCAAGCCCCACGATGTCGCCTGCGAGGCAGGTATTGCCGCCGAAACGATAGCTAAATTTACCGCTCTCGCTCTCGCCGCGCACCGCAGGACGATACGGCATCAGCACGGTATCGGGCATATGAGCTTCAGCGGAAGCGTCTAAAATAGCGATTTTAGCGCCATTCTCTACTATGTCAAGCACGCTAGAGACTAAATACCCGCACTCCCAGCCTACCGCCTCGCCCGGCTCGAGATAAATTTCGACCTCGTATTTTTCGCGAAATTTTTTGATCAGCTCTATCAGCAGCTCCACGTCGTAGCCTGCACGCGTGATATGATGCCCGCCGCCGAAATTTAGCCACTTTAGGGCTCTAAAATACTTGCCGAATTTCGCCTCAAAAACCTCGAGCACCCGCTCTAGGCTCTGAGCGCTCTCTTCGCACAGCGCGTGAAAATGCAACCCCGAGATGCCGCGCAAAAACTCGTCGTCTTGCAAGATCGCCCGCTGCAGCGCCTCAAGGCTCATCCCGAGCCTGCTAAAGCTGCCGCACGGATTGTAAGCGTCTTTGGGCGCGAAGGAGGTCTGCGGATTTAGCCGCAGTCCGCACGATGCTCCCGCAGCAAGCGCCTTTGCGCGGTATTTTTGCCACTGCGCGGCGCTATTGAATACGACGTGGTTTGAAATTTTTAAAATTTCATCCAAATCATCCTCTTTGAATGCGGGCGAGTATGTGTGGATTTCGCCGTTTTTGATAAATTCCGCGGCGAATTTCGCCTCGTGCAAGCCGCTGCAAGTAGCGCCCCAGAGGTATCTGTCTACGTAAGGCATTGCGAAGCTAAACGCAAAGCCTTTTAGCGCGCATAAAATTTTTGCGCCGCTTCGCTCGCCTACGCCGCGTAAAATTTCTAAATTTTTTACCAGTTTTTGCTCCTCGCACACGTAAGCGGGGGTTGAAATTTCATCGATTTTCATCATTTTTCCTCATTAAATTTTTACGCAATTATATAAAATTTTATGAATTTTTGGTTAAAATCGCCTAATCTTTAAAAAAGGACAAAAATGGTAGAGATAGAATTTTTAGGGCCGATCGGGCGCGAATCCCTGCGCCTAAACGCAAACTCCTTGCAAGAGGTAAAAGCGGAGCTGCAAAAGGACGAAAGTCTGCGGGAGTGGCTTGCAAACTGCGCCGTAGCGGTAAACGATAAGATGATTTATGATGCGAATTTTGCGCTCAAATCCGGCGATCGCGTGAGCCTTCTGCCTCCCGTTTGCGGCGGCTAAGCTTAGGAAGCGGCGATGAACGAGGCTAAATTTAATCCAGAAATTTTAAACGGGATCGAGCCTGAAATTTATGAGGGCAGCTTGGACGTGAACGCGATTTTATCGCGCTGGTACACTAAATTTAAGGACGCAAATTGCGGCGCGTTCATTACTTTCGTAGGCATCGTGCGCGAAGAGGGCGGCATCTGCGCGCTTAGCTTCGATATATACGAGCCGATTTTGCGGACTTGGTTCGAAGCGTGGCAGCAAAAGGTCGCGGCACAGGGCGCATTCGTGCTTTTTGCACATGCAAACGGGGGCGTGCCTATCCACGAAAGCTCCTACGTCGCAGGCGTCGTAAGTCCGCAGCGTAAGGTCGCTCTGGCGCTAATAAACGAGTTTGTGGAGGATTTCAAGGCGGCCGCGCCGATCTGGAAATACGACGTAAAGGGCGGCAAAATCGAGGGCGGCAAAGTAGTAGGCGGGGAGAGGATCTACGCGGCAGATCGCTCGCAGAAAATAAAAGGCGCAGGGCTTTTGGGCTAAATTTGAAAGCGCGACCGGAGACTATGATGAGCTTTATAGAACGGTTGCGTGCAGATAAATCTTGCAAGGGGTATATAAATAGTGACGAATAAATTTGTTATTGATCTAAATTTTAATAAAGCGAGCTCATGGTTTTGCGTAATAATATTTTTTATATTCTTGAATGCTTTTTTCAATTTTTTGGCAGTTTCCTATGGGGAGAGCTATCCATATAACACTTTTTTGTTCCCGCCAGGAGATTTGCATGCCGATTTAATCAAAGTCGCTTTAAGCTATCTTCGAAACAAGCAGATAGACTATCATGAATGGCCGCAACTGTTTCAAAATTACTATATAAACAATGAATATGGCAATTTAGACAAGTTGCAAACAGGGGAGCTTACTAACTTTCATCTCCCTCCTCTTACTACCATCATAGCACTTATAAACGCAAAGATTTTACAATGCACGGATCCAAATTTTCTCCTCATTTTATTTTATGCAATAGCATTTTGTTCTATATTTATTTTAGCTTTATTTTTCGGCGGAAATGACAAAAGGCGACTGTTTTTGTTTATAATGCTTTTATTTAGTTACCCTATGCTTTTTACTCTTACTCGAGGTCATATATATGCGATAATCACAAATTTTATGACAATATTTTTCTTTTATAGTGTTTTTAAGAAAAATAATATTATTGTGCCGATCGTGCTTATGGCCATAATGTTTAATATGCGTCCTAATTCATTTTTCTTAAGTTTATTATTTTTTAACTATGGTTTTAAGAAAGGTCTTGCGGGGATCATATTTTCCGCTCTGATTGGTATCGCGCTATTTGTAGTGTATTTAAATATAGCTAGCTATTTATATCCGGATTATAATTTTAAAAATTTCAAAAGAGGGGTTGAAATATATTATAAACTCTCAGTTTTGGGAGATGGGGGAGATAGCTTTAATAATTCTTTGCTCGGAGCATTCAAATTTTTAAAATTTGAAAACATAGAGATTATTAATAAGATAATTTCCGTTTCTTTAGGCCTTATTGCACTTTTATCTCTATACCTATTCGCAAAGCATAAAATTAGTAGCTTTGATTTTATTTTCTTAATCTGTTCGCTTTATACGCTTGCATCGTCTGTTTTTGCGACATACTATATGGCTATATTTTATACTTTTTTGCTCCTTTTATTTAAATTTGATATAAGATCAAAATTTACTTTGCCTATAGTTATCGCAAGCGCCTTTTTACTAATACCGAAAAATTATATTTTTAAATCATATACTTCATTGGAGGTTCTGATAAATCCCATTTTTCTGCTTGGAGCAATTGTCTTTATACTTTATAAATCTATTCTTTTGGATAAATATGAAGCCGGAGCGGTCTAACTTTTTTAAAAACGATATAGCTCAGTCAAGGCGTTTTATCTGTTCTTGCAATCCTCTTAAAAAATCAATTAGGTCAACTCGATCATCTAAGCTTAAAGAATTTAAGAGATGAAAAGTTTTAAGAGTAGAATTTAACTGTTCTAAATTCCTTGGGCCTATGATTATTCCATCATAAGCAGGATTTGTATAGATAAAAGACATATTAATATCATTTATTGTATTAAAACCGATATCTGATAAAATATTATTATTGTTTAAGGCGTCGTAGAAGACCTTTCTCAATCTATTTGGATGCTCTATACCTCGGATTTTAGCCGATACGCTATCATCTCGCGCGACTTTTAATCCGCCTATATTTATTCCATAAGCACAGTAGCGTGCCTTTGGGAAGAATTTTTGATATTTTAATCTAGCATTATTTGTTAATAAATTCTCTTTGCATTGAATAATCCAACAATCGGCAAGCTCGGGCATCGATTCATAATAATCTTTCGGATTTTCTATCCCTGATAGTCCGATATCGATATCTCGGCTCCTTAGTTCATTTAAAGCAAATACCGTCTCTTTGATCAAATCAGAATTTTTTCTATTATCCCAATGCACGGATATACAAGCTAGTGAGTTACCAAAATTCAGTAGCAAATCATCGTATTCACTAAAAATATATTTTTTACTCAAATTTATTGAAGAAGAGCCTAAATTATCGACAGATCCGATCTTTACTAATACTAAAATGGAATTTCTATGCATACTGCACCATTGCGATAGCCATCGTAAGGCTAGACCATAATCTTTCTTGCTCTTATTGATAGGATAATTTGTAGCACAATCTACATAGGAATTCCCTGCTTCTACAAATCTATCTAAAATATAAAATGCCTCAGCCCTAGAGATCGCCCAACCCCACAAAGCAGTCCCCAAAATAAGCTTTTTAGTCTTCATTTTGTTTGAGTCTTTTTTTTAAATTAAAAATTGCTTTAAGATATTCTATGGTTAGTTTAATAATTTTTACTTTAGAGTTTGGATCGTCCGTCCATCTTATGGGTAGATCTAAAATTTTAAATTTCTTATAATCGGCGACGACCAAAAGCTCTGTAGAGAAGAACCAGCCATCGTTATTCGCTCCATTTTCTATCAAAGCTTCCAATATATCTCTTTTTAAAAATTTAAACCCGCACATTCCATCCGTAAAATTGCCGCGAAAGTTCAAATTTACAATTTTATTAAAAATTCTACTCGTAAAATTTCTAATAATCGACCTTCCTATGACGACAGATTCTTTTGCAAGTCTCGTTCCTGCGACCATATCGTATTTATCGCTTAAAAGTGCATCAAACACTTGATGCAAATGCTTAATGTCCGTAGACAGATCAAGATCCATGTAGCCTATTATACCGGCTTTGCTACTTAACCACGACGCTTTTAATGCCCTACCGACACCCTTTTCTTCAAGCCTTAAATATCTTATCCTAGGGTCATTTTCTTGAAATTCCCGCGCTATATGGCTTGTTTTATCGTTTGAGCCGTTATCCGATATAACAAGCCCTATTTGTCCATAGCGACCGCAATTCTTATCTAAAAATTCTATTATTTTCAGAATTTGATTTTTTAAAGTCTTTTCTTCGTTTAAAACGGGTATCGTTATTTCTATATCGGGTACAAACATGGTCTATCTTAAATATTTGAAAAAATATTCCAAAAATCTCTTTTTTTAACACCCAAAAAATCTTTGGCTTCTTTTATAGTATCAAGTATATCATAAATATTATCTATCTTTCCGCCCATTATATTTGAAAAATTTTTTATCCCGTAATCCTTAGTAAATAAAATAGGCCTTCCGTCATTCATCTCATTTTTAACCAATACCGTCTTTACCTCAAATATACTATCTTTATAAATTACATCTTCAAGCATCGGAATATATCTTTTCGCATCATTAATCATATATTTAAAATTTGATTTTTTATGATACGAGTTAAGAACGTCGTATCCGTTATGATATTCTTCGCGATCAATCCAACTACCGTGTGGAGTATATCTTACGTGGCTAAACGTATTTAGACCCTTTGAAGGAAACGGCATAATTGAAAAAAATGGACCGTCCATAACGGTAATAGAAAAATTCTTTAATTCGTCTGGCATCTCTATTAGAGACATCTCCGTAATTTCATGTTTTAAATTTAATAATGGCAGGTTAGAGCGTTGCAAAATAGTATTCAATCCGGAATAGGTGCAATTAAATACAAATTTTGCGCAGATGCTTTCATCTTCTTTTAAATTCACGCTTATATATCCATCGTTTCCATTTTCAATATTATAAACGGTAGTATTTAGTCTTAGCTCGCATTTTGTTTCAATATATTTTTCTTGTATAATTTCTTTTAAAATTTTTGCATCAAATGCAAATTCTTTTACTCTAAAGACATCCTCTATAAGCCTATCGTCAAACATCGCCTTAATACTACTAGGGGCTACCTTGATTGGGGCCCCTAGTTTTTTATACATTTCATAAAACTGTTTAGAGCTTACTTTGGAGCCGATTCTTGCAATGGCATAATATTTGTCAAAGTCGTCTTTTATAGCCTTTGCAAAGTCTCTTATAAATTTAGGAAAATTCGCCATTGATCTTAAAGCCGTTACCAAACTTCTTGGATAATGGTACCCCATATGAACTCTTGCTTGATTTACATAGCTAGCTCTTTTTAATATATCGTCTTCTTGTTCTATTACGACGACGTCATCAAAATATTCTTTCAAAAACATCCCCAGCGTTGAACCGAAGAAGCCCCCCCCTATGACGATACAATCATATTTTTTCATATGCTTCAAAATCCCTATTTTACTCTTTATCTACATTTTTTTTAGACGAGAATAACGTCAAACTACTTTTTTCATCTGAAATTTCATATAATGGAGTATTTTTTTGATTTTGAATTATTATTCTGATATGTTCTCCCAAAATAGCCAATACCAAAAAAAGTATAAAGAAAGTAAAAGAGGTGTACAAATTTGAAGAAGTCCATCCGCTTGCTACATTTTTATTTAAGATATAGCTTATCAATACATACAAAATATAAAATAAATTTAAAGTGGATGCGAATAGCGATAATATGGTTGCTGTCCTAATTAATCTATTTGAATAATTTACTATAATATCTATAGTAAAATTTACATTTTGTAAAAATGTTCTTTTATAGTTTTCTTTACCGATAGGCATATACGAGTAATCACATTTTGAAAAGCCGTTATTTAATTGAATCAACCTCAGAAATTTTACTTTATCCTCATTTTTCGTTATATGATTCATAACCTTTTTATTTATAACAAAAAAATCACTATGCATACTATTCAATTTTGCGCCGGTAAATATAGATACTATCTTATAAAATAGTTTTGACATCATTGATTCAAAAATAGTTCGCACTTTTTGCTCTCGCTTGCCCATGGCTATATCAAAAGCTTCTGCCTTATCAAGGATACCGATTACATCTTTTATATCCTCGTGCTCCAAATCGGCAATACAGCAAAAATCTCCTATGCAATTTTCTATCAAAATCGTATGGGCTATTTCAATATCTACGGTATTCGACAGTTTAATAATTCGCGTATTAGTTATACTTTTTATTAGCTCGTCGCATCGTTTTTTACATTCTGCATCACTAGTAAAATCTAATATTAAAATTTCAAAATAATTATAAACACTCTCCATTAAAGAATGAAGCTCTATTATCTTTCTTACGTCGGAATCATCATAAAAAATGATACCTATTGATATAAAATTATCTTTTTTCATATGAAATTCCCTTTATCCAAATACGCTATACGCGCCGATTATTTAATACATATACGAAATATAAATATTCATAAAAATCAAATTACTCATATATTGATTCTTTCTATGAAATCCAATCTCCTGTAAATTTTAAAATTTAAAAATATCTTTAATCTCTACGAGCTCTTTAGATATTGCAAAATCAATAGATTTATTTGCGTAATCACACCTAAAGATCGGCTCAAGCACCTCGGCAAAAAAGCCGTTTAGCCCTTCTTGCATGATCTGAGCGCCACTTTGATAGCGAGCTAGCCCCATAAATACGCCGTGTCCGATCGCGCCAAGGCCGCTTGCCTCATCGGCGATAAACTTATTCAGCGCCTTGCAAACCGCAACGACCGCGCTTGCGTTTACGATCTCGCGATCTCTTAAATAATCCTCAAGCGCGCCGTAATCGCACTCGCATCTGATCCATCTAAACGCCTTTGCGATCGAGGGCGAAACGCATTTGTGCTCACTTAGAGTGCATAGGACATATAAATTTTTAGGCACCGCAAAATATGAGCGGCCGTCCTTTAAAACGACGCTGGCGCGCGCTTTCTCGCCATCTTCAAAGCCATCGATTACGTGGGAATTTTTCGTGCGGATAAGCGAAAGCTCGTCTTCCTCGTCGTAGCGGCGATCCAAAAGCACCGCCGCCTCGCCAAAAATTTTATCCAAGCTCGCAGCGCTTGCATTGTCGATCAGAAAATAATACTCGCCCTTCGGATCGTTTAGCGCCTCTTTGCACAGCGTCTTAAACTCGCCGCTAATGAAACTTTCGCCATAAAATCCGTCTATAAAATCGCGGTATTCAAAGCCTTCGTGCAGGCAAACGTAGCGGAAATTTTTTGTCGCAAGCTTTTTTTCGGTGATCAAAGATCGCAGCCTGCGGGTCTTGCCGGTGCCGATCGCGCCGTAAAATATCGTATTTTTCGCAACCTCTTCGCTCTTGTAATTTTTGACGTATTCGAAAAATAGCGACGAATACACGATCCTAGCCGCGCCCACGACGTCCTGCGGATACGGGGTAAATTCCGCGATAAATCGCGAACTTACTTCGTAAAATTCTTCAAAAATTTCAACCTTTTCGTCGTAGAGCAAGGATAAAATTTGCGCGGTTTCATCGCGATAAATGAGAGTCGGAAACTCATCGTTGCACTGCGCAAATATGCTAGCTAGCAGATAGAGCTTCTCGCGCGAAATTTGTGCGAAATCGCCGTCCTCGGCAAGTCCTAAATTTAGCATCCCGTCGTCGCTTAGGTAGCTATCGATTAGATAGAAATTATCGGCATTTATCGCGGATTTTAAAAATTCCATCAGCACGAAGGGCTGATTATGCAGCGCGACGTCGAAAAAATCGATCGCCAAAGCGCTGTCCACCGCCGTAAGAAGCCTGTAAAGCTCGTCGTAGAAATTGACTAGCTTTTGTTTAAAAATATCGCGCGCGGTGCGCTCCTGCGAATAGCTATTGAAATTTTTGACGATATTTTCTATGAAAACATAAAGCGAGACGATGTTTTTGTCCTCGCCGCTAAGCACGCTATCTACGCTTTTTACGGCATTTTTAGGAAACAGCTCCTTTTTGCCGACGATGCGGTCTTTAAAAACGAAATCGTAATAAAACGCGCTGATATTGGAATCAAAAAACTGATCCATAAAGAAATACTCGGCGTGCGCGAACTTCTCGCCCAAAGATAAAATTTTGCAGCTTCTAAGATTGCCGTCACTGAGATTTATATATAAAGTTTGCAAAAACTCGTTCTCGGTCTCATCAAAGCTTGCGAGGCAGCGCTTTATCTCGCCTAAATACTTTGAGATCGCGGTTTGTTTTTTAAGCCAGAATTGGTTTTTGTTGTGATTTTTCCAGCTGGCGACCAGCGACTCTATCTTTTCCTTGCTAAAATCTTGCATGACTCATCCTTGAAAGATTAAAATTGCGTATTGTACTTGAATTTAAATAAATAATTAATAAAACTCTGATCTCGCAGTGGAGCCGAAAGCAAATTCTATTAAATTTACGCGTTAGGAGGCGGTAGGAAATTTTAAAATTTACTGCGCGCTAGATCTATCCGCGACCCTGCACCAGCGGGACGAATTCGCAGGCGCCGAGCTCCTCTTCTTTGATCTCGCTTGGCGAAATTTTATTAAATCTAACGATCTTTTGCGAGCCGCCTCTATTCATCGGAGCGACCAAAATCCCGCCGATTGCCAGCTGCGCAAACAGCCTCTCGTCGATCCGCTCGGCGCATGCGGAGAGCAAGATCCTATCAAAAGGGGCGAAATTTTTCCACCCGGCGTTGCCGTCATCGTGGCGCAGGCTGATGTTTGAAATCCCGAGATTTGCGAAGTGCCTTTTAGCCTCGCCCACCAGCCGCTCGACACGCTCGACGGCAAAGACGCGGTGAACCATCCTGCTTAAAATAGCCGCTTGATAGCCGCTGCCGCAGCCGATCTCTAAAATTTTCTCGACTTTCGGATCGACGCTTAGCGCCATCGTCATGCGCGCGACCGTCAGCGGTGAGCTGATCCACTGGCTGGCCAAAATGGGCTGCGCGTTGAGGCTGAAAGCGTGCGCTCCAAGCGGGGCAAACTCACTTCTAGCGACGCTACAAAACGCCTCAAAAAGCGCAGGATTTAAGCTCACCTGCTCGGCGATGTCGTTCGCCATCTTTTCGCAGCGAAGCCGCTCTAGCGAGACCATAGCGCGCCCCCACCCGACCAGACACTAAATTTAAAGCCGCGAAAGTTTCTGCTCTGTTTAAATTCAGAGCCGATAAAATTTTTAAAACTGCCGCCGAAGCGCTCAGCCCGCGATGCGGCAGAGTAAAATTTCAAACCACAAAATCCGCTAAAAATCATCGAAACTCAAGCTTCCTTTGCTGTAGTTCGTGACCTTGCTCTCGAAAAAGTTGCTCTTTTGATCGTTAAATTTAGAAAAATCATCGACCCATTTTATCGGATGTTTCGCGCCGTATCGTTTCTCAAGCCCGATGGCGAGCAGGCGCTGATCGACCAGGTAGTGGATGTATTCTTCGATGATGTCGTCCGTAAAGCCCATGATTTGATTATCCGTGATGTATTTGCCCCAATCGATCTCTAAGTTCCCCGCTGTTTCGAACATCTCGTAAATTTTATCCACGTTGCGCTTGTTAAACAGATCGGCGCGCTCCTTGCGGACGGAATTTATCATATTTTGAAAGAGTAGCAGGTGCGTGATCTCGTCGCGCTGTATGAAGCGGATCATCTGCGCGCTGCCTAGCATCTTGCCCGCGCGCGCGAGCGCATAGATCGAGGTAAAGCCGCTATAGAAGTAGATCCCCTCTAAAATTTGATTCGCCACCATCGCTAGTAGCAGCTTATCGTCGCTAACCTCGCCCGCAAGCTCCTCATAGACGCTTGAGATGTAGTCGTTTTTCCTGCGGAGCATATCGTCGTGCTTCTCCATCTCGTAAATGAGATCGGTATTTTCACAGATCGCCTCGACCATGACGGCGTAGGATTTGCTGTGATTGGCCTCCTCGTAGGCTTGGCGAGCGAGCACGGCGTTGATCTCCGGAGCCGTGATGTAGGGGTTGATATTATCGGCGAGATTGTTGGTCTGAAAGCTATCCATCGATATCAGCTGGCTCCACACGAGATCGTACATCCGTTTCTCGGCGCTTGTGAGATTGAAGTTATAATCGCGCACATCGTCCGTGGTATCGACCTCTTTAGGAAACCAGGTGTTGGCCTCCATCAGATCCCAAAGTTTCAGCGCCCATTGATATTTCGCCTTGGTAAAATTTAAAATACCCTGCGGATTGCCGCCGAAGACCTTGCGATCGGTAAGGGTCTCGTCGGAGAAGGGGTTGTAGATTTTTTTCCTATCCATTTTTTGCCTTTTTAAAAATTTAGGGCGTATTGTAACGAAAAAAATCTTATCGAAGGCTTTGCAGGTGAAATTTAAAAGCGTGAAATTTCACCCGTAAAATTTGCGCGGAATTTTATAAGACGCACACAGCTCGGCAGGAGCACATGGCGGAATTTTGCGACTAAGCGTGCAAAAGCTAAATTTTATACCGGCTGCATACTTGGAGCTTTGAAATGAAATTTTACGGCGAAGCTTTGGGGTAAAATTTTATGATGAAATTTTAAAGGCATGCGGTGCAATTCCATCTATTTACTTTTCGCCAATGCCTGCGGCAAGCGCTATTGCGGCAAACGACAAGGCGAAATTTTATCGCAGCTCAATATACGCCAAACAATGCGCGCTAGATTAAAATTTCATCGCGTTCATCGCAGCAAGACGCGCGCTACGGCGCAAATTTAATCAAAATTTCGAAGTTCGATCTTTAGATCTGTGCGGATTTTACTCGGATCAAAACTCGCAAGCGGTGCGCTTAAATGGCCGAAATTATCGCCGGTAGGCAGGAAGTTTTGCAGATAATAAACGCCGCGGTAGCCCTCGCTGTATAGAATTTGCGCCATCTGCTCAATCTTTGCTTTGTTTAAAAAATCGGCATGCACGGTCGTTCGCACCTCAAATTTAAAATTTTGCCGCAGCAAAAGCCTAAGAGTTTGCAGAAATTTATCGTATAAGCTTGACTTTGTAATGAGCTCAAAATCCTGCCGCGGCGCCTTAAAATCAAGCGCGATATAATCGATCAGCCCTAGGCTTAGCGCCTCTTCGATCTTTTGCGGATTTGAGCCGTTGGTGTCAACCTTTAGCAAAAAGCCGTGCCGCTTAACTTCGTGCGCCAGCGGGATAAAATCGCTCGCACAGGTGCATTCGCCGCCGCTAAATACGATGCCTTGGAGCTTGCCCGCGCGCGCATCCAAAAAGCGCAGAAACTCTTCGTTTGAAATTTTACCCTGAGAAGTAACGATTTGTGGGTTGTAGCAGTATATGCAGCGCATATTGCAGCCGCAAAACCACGCAATCGCGGCGATGTGATCAGCAAAATCAAGCATCGTAAACGGCGTGATCTCGTAAATCTGCGCGTTACGCAGGTTTAAGGCTTGCGGCGGCTTCGTATGCGTTTGTTGCATTTGGCCGGTAGCGGCGACTAGGCGATCTGCTTTTTGTCTTTTTTCTCTTCAAAAAAGACGCGCTCTTTGTGTTCGCCCTTCTTTCCGATATTAAAACTCTCTACGGGGCGCAAATAGCCCATTACTCTTGTGTAAACGACGCATTTTGTGCGTTTTGCTTCTAACTCTTTTGGAAATTCCATTCTCCATCCTTTCATTAAGATTAAAATTTAAATCGCTATTTAGGCGCCCTTGCTCTGCTTGGCCTTGTATTCCGCAAGCAGCTCCTCGTCGCATTTCGGGCAGTATTCATGCTCGCCGCTGATGTAGCCGTGTTTATGACAGACGCTGAAAATCGGCGTGATCGTGATATAAGGAAGCTTGTAGTTTTGCACTACGCTTTTTACGAGCTGTTTGCACGCCTGAGCCGAGCTTATGCGCTCCTTCATATACAGATGCAGCACCGTGCCGCCTGTATAGGAGCTTTGCAGCTCGTCCTGCATCGCCAGCGCCTCAAACGGATCGCTTCCGAAATTTGCCGGAAGCTGCGTAGAATTGGTGTAGTATATGTTTTTATCAAACCCCGCTTGGATGATATCTGCGTAGCGCTTCTTATCCTCTTTGGCGAAGCGATACGTAGTTCCCTCGGCAGGCGTGGCTTCGAGATTATATAAATTTCCGGTCTGCTCCTGAAACGAGCGGATCTTCTCGCGCAGATAATCGACCATTTTAAGGGCAAATTTACGCCCGAATTCCGTCGTAATATCTTCTTTGTTGCCGCTGAAATTTCGGATCATCTCGTTTGCGCCGTTGATGCCGATGGTGCTGAAATGGTTGTTAAAGCCCGGCAGATAGCGCTTCGTGTATGGATACAAACCGCGCTCGAACATCTCGGTAACGAATTTTCGCTTCTTCTCAAGCGTCGATTTTGCAAGCTCTAAAAGCTCGTCCAGCCTCGCATAAAGCGCCTCTTCGTTATTTTTATACAGATAGCCTAGGCGGGCTAAATTTATCGTTACGACGCCGATACTTCCCGTCATCTCCGCGCTTCCAAAAAGTCCTCCGCCGCGCTTAAGAAGCTCGCGCAGATCAAGCTGCAAACGGCAGCACATCGAGCGCACAGCGCCAGGCTTATACGCCTTTGGATTGGGTACGCGCTCGCCCTTTTCGTTCGTGATATATTGCGAGCCGATAAAATTTTGAAAATAACTGGAGCCTACCTTGGCGGTGTTTTCAAAAACCGCGTCGGCTGCAGGAGTATCCCAATCAAACTCCTCCGTTAAATTTACCGTAGGGATCGGGAAGGTAAAGGGCTGACCACACTTATCGCCCGTCGTTAAAACCTCGTAAAACGCAATCACGATGCGATTCATCTCGGGCTCGAAATCGCCGTAAGTCAAAGCCTCAAGCGAGTCCTTGCCGCGCCTTTTAGCCTCGGCCAAAAGCTCCTCGTCGTGTAAATTTTTAAATAGATGCTCATTGTTATGCGTAGGGATCTGCGTTTTTAGATCATCCGGGCAGGTCATATCGATGGTGACGTTGGTAAATGGGCTCTGACCCCAGCGCGCCGGAACGTTTAGGTTAAACACGAAGCTAGTGATCGCCTTTTTAACCTCATCGTCACTTAATTTATCGCGGAAAACGTATGGCGCCAGATACGTATCAAAGCTGCTAAACGCCTGTGCGCCCGCCCATTCGCTTTGTAAAATTCCAAGGAAATTGGCCATCTGATACAGCGCTTCGCGGAAATGCTTCGGCGCCTTGCTCTCGACTCTGCCGCGCACACCGTTAAAGCCCTCGTTTAGAAGCACGCGCAGGCTCCAGCCCGCGCAATACGCCGTAAGGCAGTCCAGATCGTGGATATGATAGTCGCCGTTTCGGTGCGCTGCGCCCTCCTCGCGAGAGTAAATTTTATCTAGCCAGTAGTTTGCGATGACCTTGCCGGCGGTATTATTGATAAGGCCTGCGTTTGAGTAGCTGGTATTGGAATTTGCTAAAATTCGCCAATCCTGCTTGCTGATATATTCATTGACCGTCTGGGTGCAGTTGATGTAGGTCGTATCCTCCTCAAGCCCCAAAATGTGCTCGCGCTGCATCTTGTGCGTGTGGCGGTAGATCATGAAGCTTTTCAAAACGGCGAAATCGCCCGCTTCGAAGAGCTTTTTCTCGATTAAATCTTGAATATCTTCGACACTTAATTTATCTTTAAAAACGATCGCGCTCATTACGTTATCAAAGACTTTTTCGTCAAACTCGTTACCGACGCTTTTGTAGGCTTTTTTGATAGCATCTTTTATTTTGTAGGATTGAAATTCTTGAAAACTTCCGTCTCTTTTAATGATTTTCTTCATAATAACCCCGCGAATTTTCTGAATAAATTGGCAGAAAGTATATCAAGGAATCTTTAACTCAAAATTAAAGGAACGAGCGGAATATCCGTTACAAATTTTGCTTATAAAAAACGAAATTTAACTAAATCTCGCTATAATCGCGAAGTTTATTTTATAAAATTTGGAAATGCTATGAAAAATTTTAAAATAAGTTTTTTCGTGATTTTACTATGTACCTTTTTAGCGGGCTGCGCTGCGCTTAAAGGCTCTAAAAGCACGGGCAATTCGGCACTTGCAGGAGGCATCGACCACGCAGGATATCCAAACGCATATCTGGAGCGCATCGCAGGCGAAAGCATAGCTGATCTACTCTCAAAGCGTATCGTCGGCAAGAGAGGCGGTAGATTCAGCGTCGTCGGCATCGAACCGCTGGACGGGACGAACGCGCACGGCGTGGATGCGGAATTTTTGAGCAAAAAAATTAGAATTTCACTGCTGCATTCAGGCAAAGCAGTCGTCACCGACGCTCCAAGTAAAGATGAACTCGTATTTAGCAACGATGGCGTAAGCCGTGGCTATCACGCCGTAGAAAGCGGCTCGATCTACGCGCCGGATTACATCTTGGTAGGTAAAATTTCACCGCAAAGTCCCGCTGCGGCAAACGATGGTAAGGCAGGATCTAAAAAAGCAAAAAGCTTAAATTCTGCAGCTAAAAATTCTACCGCGCAGGCAAGCGAAAGCCTACTTTTAGAGCTTTCGATGATAGATACTCGCAATAACAGAAGCGTGTGGAAGTATAAAAAAGCGCTTCAAAAGCAAATTTAAGGAATTTTTCGCTAAACTCACGATTCATTTTTTTGAAAGGCGGTGAGGAAAGTGCCTGGAGTAAAGGTATATCCGAACGAATCATTTGACGAAGCTTACAGACGCTTTAAGAAGCAGACTGATCGTAACCTAGTCGTTACCGAGGTTCGCGCGAGACGATTTTTTGAGCCGATGACGGAAGTCCGCAAAAAGCAAAAAATTTCAGCTCGCAAAAAGATGCTTAAACGTCTTTACACGCTACGTCGCTACGAGTCCCGCTTGTAGCAATTTGCGCGGATTTGCGGATTTTAAATTTGCAGATCCGCGCGAAATATATCTCAAATCTTTTTAAATTTACAGCCCGCTTGAAATTTACCCACCGCGTCAGCGCCGGAATTCCGATCTAAATTTTAAAATTTACCTCTTAAATTTACCCGCCTTTGTGCGGCACTTTCTTTGTACGACGCCCGCGAGCCGCTAAATTTTGAAATTTATTTTTACCTATTCGTTTTTTAGATATACTTCTACATAAATTTCAAGGAGCAACCATGGACTTAAACGACTACCTCCACACTCAAGGCCAGCAGCCCTCAAACCCTCAAGAAAAAGAAGTAGCGCTCATCAAATACACCTTCATCGCGGCCTGCGCCTTAAAAGCTATAGCCGAACTGGTGCTATTGCTATTAGGAATTTACGGCGGATTGGGAGTATTACTAAGCGCAGCGGCATTCGTGCTTTTTATCTTTAGCATTTATAATATCTCCAAGCTTACCGCAAGCCGCAGCCTTTTGCGTAACGCAGCCATCGCCTTTGCGGCAATATTTATAGGCGTATTGTTATTTATATTTTTAGCGGGCGGCATCATCGCTCAAATACTACTTGCATTAGGATTTATCGCATCGTTTCTGTTTTTTTATAGATTTTATCAGGAGCTTGCCGATACTAGCGGAGTCGCGATATTTTCATATTGCTTTATCGCGCTTGTACTTGCTGCTATTGCAAATGCATTTTTGGCGCGCTTTTCACTGCCCGCTACGGTGCTGCTCAGCTTAGCGGCTCTTGCACTTAATGCTTTTGCTATGTTCAGCGTAGAGGGTTTTTCTCGTTCGTATTATTCTTATGATCTTAGAGGCAAAAGATAAATTTTGATTGCTTGATTGGTTGTGGAAAGACCGGCAAAGAGCTAAATTTTTAAAATTTAAAATCAAGGAGCAAGCCGTGGTCTATTTTAAACACATATCTCTCGCGCTATTTTGCGGAGCGCTGTTTTGCGGCGTACTTTACGGCGAAAATCCAAATAAAATTTCAAAGCAAAATTTTAAATCTGACTTCATCTGGGGCGTTACGATCGACGACGGCTGGTACGAGGACACGCAAGACGCCTCGGGCGCGAAGCTGCAGAGCATCGTGCGCGCCCTGCAAGCCCTACCCGTAAAGCCCACCGTACGCGTCGTGATGTCAAAAGATATCGCTCCGCGCGAGTACGAGCCTCTTTTTAGGCGGCTTAGCGAGGTTTCGTACGTAATGGCCTGCCCCGTGGACTCCTACGAGATGAGCTCGTACAAAAGCGTGAAAAGCTACGAAAAGAGGTTCTCGGACGCCTACGCTGCGCTTGCGCCCCACGTCGCGATCTGGGAGATCGGCAACGAAATAAACGGAGAGGGATGGCTGGGGGACGATGCGAATTTTATCGCCGCTAAGATGATCGCGGCCTTCGAGCTCATCCACAAAAAGGGCGCCAAGACGGCGCTTACTGCATATTATACGCCGCCCGGAGCGCAGAAAACGCAGATGCGCGAGTGGCTGCAAAAATTCGTGCCGCAGGATATGAAAGAGGGGGTGGATTATCTTTTCGTAAGTTACTACGAGGACGACAACGAGGGCTTTGCGCCTGATTGGAGCGAAATTTTTACAGATCTGCAAAGCGCCTTTCCCGCTTCAAAGCTCGGCATCGGCGAGTGCGGAAACACGGCGTCGGACGCTACGCAGGTGAGCAAAAGGGCGATGATGAGGCGGTATTATACGATGCCGCGCTACGCTAAAAACTACGTGGGCGGGTATTTTTGGTGGTATTTCGTGCAAGACTGCGTAAGCGGGGCGGGATCCGGCGCTTCAAACGGCAAAAATCGCGGCGCGCGCGACAAAGCAGAAGCCACGGACGAACTGCTAAAAAGTCTTAGCGAAGCAATAGGCGAAGCGTACAGATAATACGCGGAGGATTTCAAATTTAAAGCAAAATTTTATGCTTTTTAGGTGCAACGAGGTAAAATTTAGATATGAAAACTTTTATAAAAATTTTAAAAATTACCGCCTTGGTCGTGAGCGTTGCATGCGTGCTTTTTGTGCTGTATATATTTGTGATTTTAAATTTGCTTTTTTCATCCGATACGCCCGAGGGTTGCGATCCTAGTATGCCCACTAGCGCTTGCGATTATATCGATGAAAAATTTGAAAAAGAGCTACAAAATTTGCCTCCCGTCGCCGCTCTGCCGAGTCTAGACAAAAGACCCGTATTTTGGCTAGGCGAGAAAAAATTCGCAGGAGGCGCGAAGTTTGATTATCTATACATTAAGGACGATTTTGGGGTCTGGCTTAGGTATGAGGACAGCGATAGCGACGACTTTTTGCTACAAAAAGATATGCCAGAGCGCTACTACGGATACGACGAGATCGATCGTTCGCCGGACGAAAAGTGGGTGAGTAGAGAGCTTGGATATTATAGCTACGGCATCTACGATATTTCGCTTTTTAAAAATGAAGCCAAGATATTTTCTCAAACGGCGTATAAGGTCGTGAGGAAATTTATCGGCTTCTTTAATCTACACTCTATGAGGGGCACCTCTTTTGCGGCTCCACAAGGCACCGAGGAAAATTTAAATGCTATAAGTGAGCTTCAAACTCCGCTTGCGGATTTTCCGAAAAAGCAGAACTACTCTGGGCTCGGCCCAGCTTATCAATCTGAAGCTGAAGGTTATGTCGGAGATGAAATAGCCAAAAAGCTTGCTCGCAATATCTTTGAGATCAAAGGCGAGGGATGGCGGCAGACCATACGTATAAACAGCAGCGCCAAAGATATAAAGGTAATCTGCGGAGATGAAATTTGCCTCGCGCTTGCCTTCGATGAAAGCGAATTTAATCGTTGCGATAACGATACGCCTCATACGGCAATTTATACGCTAAATTTAAAGCAAAAATTTAATAATTTTCATATGCTTACTAGTAGTAATTTTAACTACGTCAAGCTACGCGATAAGTATACTTTAGACGATGTAGAATCCTTTAAAATAGTTTTATCGAGATTCAGATATATCAAGGGATATAACAAAGATCGCGAAATCACGGACTACGAGGTTATCTTGCGAAATAGCGAGGGCGAACAGGTTAATGAAATCTGCAGAAACGAAATTAAGAGGGCTCGCAGTCGCTTGCGATAAATCTAAGATAGCGCCACAGGATTTGGCACATAAGGTCGTGATTTCGGCGCGCTTTAATTTAGCTTTTAAAATTTACGCGAGAATTTTAAAATTCTAAGCTTCAAGCTTTAAAATTTGCCCGCGGAGCTTTTAAAATTTATCGCTCGGCTTAGGTTTATTTTATCCGCGCTAAGACAGCGAAATTTTTAGGGCGTCGCGATAACTAAGCGCAAAATAGCGAAATTTCACAAAGCTGTGGCAAACAAGATACGCAGAGAATGCACGCAAATTTCAAATTTATCTGGATTTTGCCCGCCCGACGCCTAGCACAATTATTTAGCTACAATCCCTCTTGCTCGCTTTACTTTTCGCTCGTCTTACGATTTACTCGTCTTGATAGCTACTGCACTTTGCCGAAGCTACTGCGCGCCCTTTCGCAAAACTGCACGGCATGTGGGATTGTGCCCATCGCTCGCAAGTTTTGCAGCACATGCGCGCGATAAAATTCTGTAGCGCAGGCACTTTCAATAAATTTTGATTTAAAAACGCAGGCGAGAGGCAATCTAAATTTTAAAGCTCATGCGCTCCACGGCTAGCCTGCAAGCGCTCTGCCCGCAAGCATCCCAGCATAGCAAAACAGCATACAAACGCATACGCTTAAGACCGCGTTTAGCATGCCTATAGCAAATTCTCGCGCCAGCAATAATTGCAACGTATCGTAGCTGAACGTAGAAAATGTCGTAAAACCGCCCAGTGCGCCTGCGACAAAAAGTACCCGCAGGCTCTGCGTTAAATTTAGTGCGAGTAAAAACCCTATCAGCAAGCTTCCCAGTGCATTTACGCAAAAAGTAGCGATCGGAAACGCGCTCCAAAATCCGGCGCGATCCATTGCGCGCGCGATCGCTCCGCTTAGGCCTACTCGCGCCATCGCGCCTACACAGCCGCCTAGCCCTGCTAAAATCAAGTTCGTCAATCCAAGTCCTTTTAAAATTTGTAAATTTTATTTCGCTATCTAGCCTTCATAAGACGAAAGATGTGCGACTTCGCTATTTTAACGCGGCTCGTTAAAATTCAGCTTTTAAAATTTGCTCGCGCTTTTTGAAATTTCGTTTTAAAATTTTACTAGCGCGACGAAACGCGACGTTTTACGCGCCGCCGCAAAATAGCGACTAAGAGCGCGCAGTGCAAGAGGACGGTAATGCAAACTACGAGACGCAAAAGGGTGGCGTAGCAAAACAGCGCGAACGCTTAAACCGCGCTTGTAGCAAAACTGAGGCAAAGCAAAACGTAGCGCGGCAATCGCTGCAGCGCTACTGCAGCGGGAGCTACTGCAGTACCTTTTTTAGCGCCAGCGCAAATAGCACGACGTAGAGGACGAGTAGCCATTTTTTCTGCGTTTCGCGCTTTGCACGGCGAGCCTGAGAGGTACCGAAATACACACCCAAAAGCCCGCCCACGGCTAGCAGCGCGCCGCGTTCGTAATCCACATGACCGTTGTACGAAAGGCTCAAAAGCGCGCTAAATGAGCCGAAAACGATAAAAAATAGCCCCATGCAGACCGCTCTTTTGATATCGACGCCCAAAAATCCGACCAATACGGGCGTTAGAAATACCGCGCCGCCCACGCCCATGCTAAGCGCAATCGCGCCGATAGCAAAGCCGATGAAAAACAGCGCTGCGCCGTGGGGATCGGCATTGCCGCCGCTCGTTACGTTCGTGCTAAAGAGTTTAAGAAATGAGATCGCAAGCGTCAGCAGAAGACCGATCTCAAGCACGATTTCTGGCGAGTATTTTACGATAAAGCCCGATAGGCTCGCGCCACACAGCCCTCCGAGCCCCACCGCGATGCCGCTATCTAGGCGAAGCTTGCCCGCGCGGTAGTTCAGATATGAGCCAAAAAGCGAGACGATGAACATCTGCATCACCGAGATGCCCGCGGCGGTCTTGACGTCGTATCCCAGAGCCATCATCACGGGCATTACGACCGTGCCGCCGCCGATACCGAAAAAGCCCGATATGAAGCCCACGACGACGCCGACAAAGGGGAGTTCTAGCATTTTTGATCCTTAAAATTTGAAGCGAAGTTTATAGCTTTAAAATTTAAAGCTTGCTAAATTTGCGAAATTTTTGATTTGGAAGCGGGGGATTTGCGGGATTTTGAGACGGGGAATTTTGATCGCGGGATTTCGGTTTGAAATTTATGCCCCAAATTTTGGTTTGAAATTTTATCTGGAATTGACTTGGCTTGAAAGTTTACAAGCGGAATTTTGACTCGAAATTTCAGCGCGCGATTTGCAAAATTTGAAAATTTACGGGATTTTAAGGAGTGGAATTTCGGCTTGAAATTTTATGCAAATTAGACCGACTGCGTTTGTTCGTATTGCGGCTTGGCAGCGGATTTTAAAATTCTGCGCCCAGACTGCGGCTCAGAGTAAATTTGAGATAAAATTTTACGTTTATATCGCGGGCGCAATATTTTTTGCCGCGATTAAATTTTCGACAGGGTTCTATCGCGGCGAAATTTTATACGGCAAAATTCCGCTAAGTAAAATTTTAGACAAAATTCTGCGGCGAAATTTCCGCGTTCCGTATCCTAAAAATCGCGGCAAAAACGGTGCAAAATCAAGACAAGATCGCCGTAAAATTTTATACGAAGCGGGCAAGCGCAAAGAGCGCGAATTTTTTGCAAAATTTACGACGAAATTTCACCGCTAAAAGCTCGTTTAAGGCCGTCCAAAACCCGCTAAAAAAGTGCCAAAAGACTAAAAAGCCGCCGCAAAATCCTCACGATGAAATTCCGCCCGCAAATTTCTCCCGGAAAAATTGCTTCGGATGGGGTGGGATTTGAACTCGCGGCAAATTTTCCGAGCTAAATTTACGCAAAAATCCGCATTAAATCCGCAAGCTTTATCGTAAATTTCTCCGAGCGGTTTTTGCGCCTTATGAAATTTCCAGCACGATATCCTTTTTTAGCCCAATCTGTTTGATCTCTAGCACGGAAGCGCCGCCCAATCGCAGCGCAAGCACCTCCGCCTCGCTGCAAGCACCTGCCAGAGCTATTTCGCGCAACACCTTACCGCGCCAGGCCTTAGCGTAGTGGCTCAGCACCTTGCCGCCTTTGATGAAACTAAAACTCAAATATTCGCGCTTCATCTCATAAAATTTTTCGTAAAATCCCGCGCGCAGATCCACGACGCACTCATCTGCCAGATAGCGATCCAGCGCGGCGGAGAAGCTGTCGCGATAAAATTTCGCCGCGTCTATGCCGCCGAATTTTTCGCCCTGCTTGAGCTTGTAGTTCGGCAGCGCGTCGCCGCCCAGCACGGGGCCGAAAAGGTTTGAAAAAATTATCGTGTTTCGCTCCGCAAACTCCTGCGCGCCGGGGCTTAGCGACGCGTAGCCTAGGGCGCGATACGCGGTGCCGGTGTAGCGCAAAAGCGCCTTCGCGCAGCCTTTTTCAAAGATATTTTCGCGCAGAACCGCATCCCATTTTTTCAGCCCGAAAAGCTTGCAAAGCTCCGTCTCGCTTGCTTTATCCACGAAATCCGCGTAAGCGCGCAGCATCTGCAGGCGCTTTTCGTAAAGATCTGCAAAGATGAAATTTCGCTTGCAAATGCGCGTGTCGCCGCTTTGCTCGCTTTTCATCTCGCTTGGGGAAAATAAAATTTTCATACGCTCTCCTTAAAATTTGCTCATTTTACTAAAATTTTGCTTGCATTCAAGCCCGCTTAAGCTCGCGCCGCCCGCTCAAATTTAAGCTAAGCAGCGTATAATGGCGCTAAAAATTCCAAGGACAAAAATGCTTTTAGAAGAGCCGCTGTTTTACTACCGCGAAATTTTAAAGACGCATCCGCAAAGCTACCTCGCAGAGGACGACGCTCAGGTCATCATCGGCATCGATTGCGATTATTTCGACGGATTTAAGATGAGTTTTGAGGCTTTGAGGCTTAAATTTGATGAGGTAAAAAGCGCAAAAGAAGGCGCGAGCGAGTTTAAAAACGCGAGCTTTGCCGGGCTTTTCGGCGTTTTGGGCTACGACATCGTCCGCGCGTTTGAAAATATCGGCGCGCCGAAGCAGGCGCTGTATGACTTCCCGCCGTTTTTTTACGCCGACGCCGCAAACTACCTGCACTACGATAAAATCAGCAAAATTTACGATTTTTACGGCAAAGACACTGGAATTTACGAAAGTCTGCGCGGGCTTAGCTCGCAGGTTTCACAACAGGTCGCCGTCGAAACAGCAGCTGCGCCCCAGAGCGCCGTAAGAACGGACGCCGCGATAAAAGGCGGATCGAAATCGCAAAGCGCGTCTGAGCGGGAGCCTCAGAAAAAAGAGCTTAAATTTAAAATTTTAACCGATCTGGGCGCCGAGGAGTCGCATTTTAGCGCGATGGTCGAGGCTGCAAAAGAAAAGATAAAAAGCGGCGACGTGTTTCAGGTCGTGCTGGGCGAAATTTTAGAAGTCGGCACGAATCTGGGCAGCCTGGAGTTTTACGAGCGACTCAAAAAGAACAATCCGAGCCCCTATATGTTTCACTTCCCGACGCCGTACGGCTGCGTCGCGGGCTCCAGCCCCGAGCTGATCATGGAGATCAAAAAGGACGAAATTTTCGTCGCTCCCATCGCGGGCACACGCAGCAGAGGCGCGAATGCCGAAGCGGACGCGGCGCTCGAGCGCGAGCTTTTAAGCGATGAAAAGGAGCTTGCGGAGCATCGGATGCTGATCGATCTAGCTCGCAACGACATCGGCAAATTTGCCGCGCCCGCCTCGGTGCGGGTGCAAAACGCGATGCGCGTCGTGTGCTACGAAAGCGTGATGCACATCGTAAGCGAGGTTTACGGCAGTAAGCCGCGCGGGGTAAGCGCGTTTGAGGTACTCGGCACTATCTTTCCTGCGGGCACGCTAAGCGGCAGCCCGAAGATTCGCGCGATGCAGATCATAAACGAGCTGGAGCGCTACGAGCGCGGCATCTACGGCGGCGGAATCGGATTTTGGCGCTTTAGCGGCGACGTGATGCAGGCGATCTTGATTCGCTCGGCGATCTTCGTCAATCGCGACGCGCAAAATTCCTGCTCGGGCGAGAATTTTAAACGAAATTCCTATTTAAATTTAGACGCTGCTTGCAGCGGTGAAAATCCCGAGACGACGGAGTTTTGCGGTGCTGCGGCGCAAAATGGCAGCGGCGAGGCGCAAAATTTAGCTCATGCGAGCGAGCGCGACGCGAGATTAAATTTAAAAACTCGCGCAGACCTCGGGGCGCTAAATTTAGAAAGCAAGCCGAGCTTTAGCCGCGCGATGCGGTTTGAGGCTGCCAAATTTAGCGCGGAGAATTTCGGCTGCGAAGGGCTAAACAATCTCGTATTTATCGGAGCGGGCGCAGGTATCGTTTACGACAGCTCGCCAAAGAGCGAATACGCAGAGATCTGCAAAAAGCGCAAAAGCCCACTCAAGGCGATCGAGGAGCTATGCGAGGAAGTTTAGACGCTTTAAATTTAGCTAGCCGGGCGCACCGCTTTTCTGTGCGAGTTTGATTCGGCTAAATTTAAAAGCGCGATCGCTGCGAGAGTGTTAAAATTTACGGCTAGCTTCATTCGGCGCTGCAAAGCCGAGATGCATATCGGCTGCAAAGCAGCGTAACGTCGCAGCTGATGTAGTAATGCCGCAGCCGCGGGCGAAATTTTAAATTTAGCACGCAAGAGGCGCTAAAACGGCGCTAAATTTAGCCGCCGCAAAGCGGTTAAATTTAAACTATTTAGAATTTTAAAGAGGCGCAAGCGCCCTAAAAAAGGATAAAATTTTGATTTTAATGATAGATAATTACGACAGCTTCGTTTTTAATATTTATCAATACATTTTGGAGCTAAGCGACGAGGAGGTGCGCTACTTCCGCAACGACGAGATAACGCTAGAGCGGGTGCGCGAACTTGCCCCGTCGCACATAATCCTAAGTCCCGGACCAAATCATCCAAAAGACAGCGGCGTCTGCCTGGATATTTTGCGTGCGGATTTGGACGTGCCGATTTTGGGCGTGTGCCTTGGGCATCAGGCGATCGGATACGCGGCAGATGCGGAGATAAAGCAGCTGGAGGTGCCGCTACACGGCAAGAGCTCGTCGATCGAAATTTACGCAGATGGCGTGCTTTTTAGCGGACTACCGCGTAAATTTGAAGTGATGCGCTACCACTCGCTTTATGTGGACGAAGCTACGCTGCCGCGCGAGTTTGAAATTTTAGCAAAGAGCGAAAACGACGGCATTATAATGGCGATGAGGCACCGAAGCAAGCCTGTTTTCGGCATTCAATTTCATCCCGAGAGCTTTTTTACTCAATACGGCAAAAAGATCATCGAAAATTTCATCAATTACGGCAAAAAGATAATTTTAAAGGAGAAACTCGTGGTAAATTTCGCCCCGTTTATGTTGAAGCTACAAAAGGGCTTCCCGCTAGATAGCGACGATTACGCCGTCATTTGTAAGGCGCTTTACGAGCAGGATTACGACATCGTGCAGCTTGCGGGGCTGCTCGTGCTAATCAGCGAAAAATCGCTCTACCCAAGCAGTCTCACGGCGCTCGTGCGCAGTATATTAAAATACTCGATCACCTACGACGATCCGAGCCCGATGTTTGATATCGTGGGCACCGGCGGCGATAGGCTAAAGACGATCAATATCTCCACGACTGTGGCCTTTATCGCGGCAAGCTTCGGCGTGCGTGTCGCCAAGCACGGCAACCGCGCGATCACCAGCAGATCGGGCAGCTCCGATGCGCTCGATGCTCTGGGCGTGCCGCTACTTAGCGATCTGGCGCAGATTAGAGTGCTGCTAGATCGCACGGGGCTAGCGTTTTTCCACGCGCCGTTTTTTCACAAGATCACCGCCGAGGTCAAAGAAGTTCGCAACCGCCTAAAAATCGGCACCGTCTTTAATATAATGGGGCCGCTGCTAAACCCGAATTTAAGCCTGAGCAATCAGATCGTGGGAAATTATCTGGAGGAAGTAAACGGGCTCATCGCCGAAACGCTGATGATTTTGGGGCGCAAGCACGCTCTGGTGGTGCACGGCATGGACGGCATGGACGAGATCAGCCTGTGCGACGAAACGCTAATCCACGAGGTCAAGGACGGCAAAATTTTAGAATACCGCGTAAATCCCGAGCAGTTTGGCTTTAAACGCGCATTTCACGGCGATATCGAAGGCGGCGACGGTGAGGCTAACGCCGAAGCTTTAAAGCAAATTTTAAAAGGCGAGCTTAGCGGGCCGAAATTTGACATCGTCGTGCTAAATGCGATGTTTGCGCTATACTGCGCCGATGTCGTAGCAAGCCCTGCGGAGGCTAAGCCGCTCATTTTAGAGGCGATCAAATCGGGCAAGATTTACCGATATTTTGAGGACTATACGCGAGGCAAAGCTTGAAGAATACTATAAAAGAAATTGAAATTGCCGAAAATCCTGCCTTTTTAAAGGAACAGCTAATTAGCTATTTGGGTAATAAACGCGCAATATTAAACGAAATTTTAAACGTGCTTTGCGAGATAAAGAGCGAACTAAAAAAACAAAAGATAAGTTTTGTAGACGTTTTTAGTGGTTCAGGCGTGGTTGCAAGAGCAGCCAAAGCATACTCGAGCCTCGTTGTTGCAAACGACTTAGAGGATTATTCGCGCGTGATAAACTCATGCTATCTTTCAAATTTCACGCCAGAGCTCAAAGAGCAAATCGACAAAAGTTTTAAGCAAATTTTAGAAAAATTTAAACCCAGCGAGAGCTTTATAAGCGAACTTTACGCTCCAAAAGATGACGCTAATATAAAACACGGCGAGAGAGTATTTTATTCTCGTGAAAATGCGCTAATAATCGGTGGTTTGCGTAAAGCAATAGAAGAAATAGATCTAGATTTTAGGCATTTTTTTATAGCGCCTCTGCTCAGCGAGGCTAGCATCCATTCAAATACAGGTGGCGTATTTAAGGGCTTTTACAAAGACAAGGATGGTGTAGGAAAATTCGGCGGTAGCGGAGAAAATGCGTTAAATAGAATTTTAGGTAAAATTACTCTTCAAAAACCAATTTTTTCAAATTTTACGAGCGAATTTGAAGTTTATCAGCAAGATGCCTTAAGGCTAACGGATATTTTATCCCCTTTGGATATCGCTTACTTCGATCCGCCGTATAACCAGCACCCTTATGGCTCAAACTATTTTATGCTAAATTTAATCACAAATTTTAAGGCTCCCGACCCTAAAAATTTAAGCGAGGTATCGGGCATACCAAACGACTGGAATCGCTCGAATTTTAATAAAAAGGCAAAAGCAGCAGATGAATTTTTTGCCTTATTGTCTAAATTTCCGGCTAAATATTTAGTCATCTCTTTTAATTCGGAAGGATTTATCAGTGAGGCGGAGTTTCTTTTAAATTT
>NZ_CALBWL010000075.1 GCF_937973075.1 uncultured Campylobacter sp. | reverse complement strand
GCCTGTCAATAACCCAATTCAACCACTTTATTTGATAGGGTTTTTGTGGATTATAATGATATTTTGCCAAGCACTGATCTACACGATTTATAATATCATATTTCTTCAAGTCCTCTTTCGAAATATATTCCGCTACAAACGCCATTTTCTACTCCTTAAAATTTAATTCTCGGATTATACCGCGATATGTTTATATCCGCCTATGCGCTCATAAATATATAGTGGGAAGTAGGATCTGTTTTATTAGAGCTTGCTCAGCAGAGCGTTTATCCGTTTTAGCGCTTGCGTTATAAAGAGCTTTTCGCTGCTATTGGCCCTTTATCGCAATCTCTCATCAAATCCCCTACTCATATAAAAATTTCGCCGCATTTTACCCTTTTATTCTTACGGTATATTTAAAATTTAAAACTGCTTTGCCATATCAAATTTCAAGGTTCTTTACTACTCTAAATTTTAAAATTTTACTTCCCAGCGCAGCAAAATAAAAAGCCTAAAGCCAAATGCAAGACGCTATGTTAAAACGCTATAACCACTTAAACTATCTATTGGGCTAACTGCCAAACCGTCACTTGGCTACCAAGCGCCTACTCACACCTTCCATATCTTGACATTAGCTCCGCCTTTTTGATATTAAAGCTAGCTTTTTGCGCATGTTCTTTAAGAGCTAGCTCCTTTTTTAAAGAAGCTATTAGGGAGTTTAAGACATCTATCTTTGAGCTTTCGTTACCGGCATTTAATCTCTTTTGCATAGTTAGGATATCTTTTGAAATTTTAGAGGAGTTAGATAATATCTTATTGTATTCGTCCTTTTTGGATAGAAATAGTTTAAGATCAGCGATCTGCTTTTCGTATTCTAATCTAGCTTCTTCCTTTTTAGATAAAATTCTTTCTTTATTTATCTGCTTTTCTTTGATCTGCGCGGCGCGCTTGCCTCCGTCAAACAGGCTCATATGCACCGTAAGGCCCGCTCTATATCCATGTCTTTTGACATCCTTTCTTGCGCGACTAAAGTCGTCTCTGTCGCTGCCGTAAAGATCGTACCTGCCATATAGCGAAACGGTAGGATAATAAAGTCTTTCTTGCGATTTCATACTCAGCTCATTTGCGGCTAGCTCATGATCAAATCCTTTAGCGATTACGCTATCTTCAAAGGGTACGAAGTCTGAGTTAATACTATTAGCCCCGCCCAGATCCGAGAGATAAAACACGTTTGGAATTTTAACTCCAGAAAGCGAGTAAATTTTATTTAAGGCGTTATTGGCATTAAGCTGTAGTTGAGATAATTCATAGCTAGTATCGGCTAATGCTATGGCTTGATCTGCCAGGACGGTTTTGCTTAGCTCGCCTGCGCCCGATAGCCTCTTTTCGTAGATATAAAGCATCTCGTAGGCATCTTTTAACCGCTCATAAATTTCTATTCTATTTTTATATCCGAGCGCCTCGTCGTAAAGCTCCAGAAGCTTAATCGAGCCGTCCATATACGAAGAGCATCTTTTAAGATCTGCTTGTTTGATATTCTCTTCGGCAGCTTCTATGGCTAACTCATCCGCGCCGAATTTAAATATATCTTGACGTAGTACTAAAGAGAGGGAATCTCCATAGCCGCTTTGCGAGACTAGACTATCGTCGCCAATCTGCACGGAATTATAGCGGGCGCCGTAGCGTTTGGCGTATTCGCTATTGGCATTGATACCAAGCTCTGGATAGCGTGAGGCCTTTTGATACTCAAGCTCGTTGCGTGCGCTTTGCACATCGAGTCTAGTTAAATTTAAACTCGGAGAATTAGCTAAAGTATGCTCTAATAAGGCGTCGAAGGAGAAGGAGCTTGGGCCCGCTTTAAAATTTGAATCAAGTTCTCCGTCTAGTCTTTTTTGATTTATATCCCGTATTTTTGATCTATCTAGTCTATAAATTTTAGTAGGGGTTTTAGTTTCGGCTTCGGCTTTAGCTTTGGAACTTGAATTCTTAGAGGCGTCTTGCGAGCTATCTTGTTTAGAACCTACCTCCGGGGTAGAGAGATATTTTTCTAAGGCGCTTTGAGTGTTTTGCGCGGCTGCTTGGTTTTGAGTAGACGTTTTATTTGAGGCAGGTTTTGATGAAGCGGAGCTAAATTTATTCGCTGCGTTTAAGAAATCCGCACCGATAGTTAAAGCCAAGGTGATTAGAATAGGGGTAATCGCAAATTTATTCAAAGCAAGCTCTTTATAAATGAAATTTTAATGCATTTTATACGAAAGGGGATTAAAATTTTATAAAACGGATGAGGAAATTTTAAGTTTGCCGTCTTAAAATTTAAAGACCGAGGCACGCGGTGTATACGATCGACGATCCGAGGGCGGTGCTTTTGCACGAAAAGGCTTCCAAGCTTACAAAAGAAAAAAAGTGCGAAGCGGAATTCCGCCTCTATGACCTTATCGCGAAAATTTCTCCCGACGTGCTTGCCGAAGTGCACGAAGGTGAAAAAAAAGATCTGCCCGAACGTCGATTTTTATTCCGGCTTTGTGTATTCGATGCTTAATATCCCGCGTGAACTCTACACGCCCATTTTTGCGATTTCGCGCATTGCGGGCTGGAGCGCGCACCGCATCGAAGAGATCGTCGCAGGCGGCAGAATTTACCGGCCGGCGTACAAAAACGTGTGCGACGTGCGCGATTACGTTCCGATCGAAAAGCGCATAAAGTAGGCGCTTATGATCCGCCTCGACAAATTACTGTCTCACGGGGGCTTGGGTTCCCGCTCTTCCGTAAAAAAACTGCTCCGCTCGGGCGCCGTGACGGTAAACGGTAACAGCGTATCCGACGCATCGATCCGCATCGATGACGAGAACGATGTCGTCGCCGTACGGGGCAAAAGAATCGAAGTTCGCAAAGCCGTCTATCTCATGATGCATAAGCCTTCGGGATTCGTGTGTGCAAAGCGCGACGGGCTTTACGAAACGGTTTTCGATTTGCTAGGCGATCCATACCGCACGCCTTTTTTCGAAGAAAATCTGCATACGATCGGAAGGCTCGACTGCGATACCGAAGGTTTACTTATTCTGACGACCGATGGAGCGCTCACGCACCGCATCACTGCTCCGAAAAGCGAATACGGAAAAACGTATGTTGTGCGCCTAGCAAAAAAGTTCGAAGCGAAGAAGGGGCGGCATACGTTTGCAAATGTGCGCAAGGCATGCACATGGAGCCTGAAGGAAGAGAAAAAGAAGCCGACTGCAAAAGCGCGGAGCTCGTGTGGCTCGGCAGCGGCGATGAAAAAGACGAATGTACGCTTACGATCTGTGAAGGAAAATTTCACGAAGTAAAGCGCATCTTTTCCGCGCTCGGAAACGAAGTCGTCTATCTGAAGCGCATCGCGATCGGCGCGCTTCGGCTGGACGAAAGCTTCGCGAAAGGCGATTGGCATGAACTTTCCGAAGACGAAATCGAACTGCTATACCGAATTTGAGAACTTGCGCGCGCGTTTCAGCACTGTACGCCCAATTGTTCTTTGAGTGCGGATTGTGCGACTGCCGAAACGTTGATTTTAAGGATTAATTCATTTTTACCAAGGGGATGGTTACCGTCGCCGTGCCGTCTATAAAAACCTTGTGTTTTTTGAAGTTGCCGGGCGGGCCTTTGCCGTCGTAATTGCTGAATCCGAACGGCTCTTTCGGTATGCCGATCGCGTTCGTATTCAGTTTTCCGTCGCCGTTGACGTCGTGATAAACGCAAAACGCATACTCTCCGGCTTTGAGCCGTATGCGATATACCGCCTTTTCCCCGTCAGCTGCCGTTTCGGCGGTTCTATACGGAAGACGTTTGCGAAAACTTTCGGAGGAATCGTGGATACTGATAACGATTGTTCCCGACTTTTCTTTTATGCCGGTAACGACGATTTCCGTGTCAAAGAACACTTCGCCGTCCGCCGTTTGGGAATACAGGGAATACGACGGGTTGAAAATCATCGCGCATAAAAATAAAGTGAACAGTTTTTTCATAGTGTTTCCTTTTTTGCATAATTGTCAAAGCGGCACTGCTCGAATACGTCCGTACCGATAAGCGTGATCGCCTTCGCCGGGCAGTTGTTTATGCAGCGGTAGCATATCGTGCAGTTTCCGGGATAAAACACGGCTTTACTGTTTTCGATATATAATGACTTTGTCGGGCAGTGTGCCGCGCATATGCCGCAGCCGATGCAGCGGTCCGTTTTGATTTTGAGCCGTTCGGTCAGTTTTTTCGCATGCATTTTAAACCACAGGCGCTGGCCGAATAAGCCTGCGATTCTGTGAAAAAACGATAAGCCATCTTTCGGATAGATTCCCCGCTTTATGCCTTCCGCCGCTTGCAAAATCTTTTTTTGCGCCGCCGCTATGAGCCCCCTGTTTTCTTTCGGCGTTTTTTTTAAAAGCTTTACATCGGCGATACAATCCGGCATGTGCAGATGTAAGCCTCCGGTAACGGCGGCTCCGCATTTTCGGAGCAGCCTGGCCGCAAGCCCCGCGCCGTCTCCGCTGAAAAGGCCCATCGTTGCGATCACAAAAACGCGCTTTCCGCGGAACATATCGGCATGTTTTAAAATAAACGCTTTTACAATGCGCGGGATATCGCTGAAATAAATAGGATAACCGAGCGCGATTTCATCCGATGCGCGTAAGATTTCAAGCGCTTCGTCCGATTCCATGCTGCAAGCCCTGCCGCCGGTCGCTTGTGCAAACGCTTCCGTACAGTATTTTGTGTTTCCCGTTCCGCTGAAATACATTCCGTTCATATCGTACCTCTTGTGCCCTTACTTTAAAAATGACGGCTCGAGCACGTCCATAAAATCGCCGATTTTTTCTTTCCAATTTTTGTCGTAGCACACGTTTTTCATTGTCGCCAACGCCGTAAGTCCGTGAATAAAAGCCCATATCGTTATTAAAATATCGATTTGCTTTTTTTTCGGGACTTTATTTTGCGTAAGCAATGACAGGACGCTGTTTTTATACAGGATAAAAGGCGCATAGTTTTCTTCATCCGGCACGGATAAAGTTAAATCGACCTTTATGTCCGACTTTGAATACAAAAATTGAAAATAGGCGGGATTTTCAATAAAAAAAGAAACATAGGCCGTGCCCAAATTTTTTAACAATTCGGAAGGCTTTTTGTTTTCGGCGATCGCGGCTTCGAGCGTTTTCGAAAAGCGCTCAGTGATGTGCAGCTGCATCGCGTTGAGCAATTCTTCTTTGTTGTGAAAATGACTGTATGGGGCGGCATGGCTTACCTTGCAGGCCGTCGCCGCTTTTCTCAGCGAAAAAGACTGTAGCCCGTCGGTATTGACGATTTCGATACCTTTTTCGATTAAAAGATTTTTTAATCCTTCGCGGTGATACGGCAAATTCAATTTTTGCATAAGTACTCCCTTTTAATCTTTACAGTGTCAAGATAATAGCGTAAAAACTTTACATTGTCAAGTTTAAAGCGTCGTGTAAAGCGATTTACAAAAGCCCGCGTTCGCGCATATAATTATGTTATGTTGTCGGATATCGAAATAGCGCAAAAAAAATCGAATGCTTCCGATCGCGGACATCGCACAGCGCATCGGCATTGATACGGACGGAATCGAACCGTTCGGACAGTACAAAGCGAAACTCATCGCAGAAACGCTTCGTGCTTTACGAAAACGCGCTCTGGACGCAAGCGCGCGCCTCATCCTCGTTACCGCCGTAACGCCGACGAGTACGGGGGAGGGAAAGTCGACCGTTTCGATAGGGCTTGCCGATGCACTCAATAGGATCGGGAAAAAACGGTGCTTGCGCTCAGAGAGCCGTCTTTAGGCCCCTGCTTCGGCATAAAGGGTGGTGCGTGCGGTAGCGGAAGGGCGCAGATTGTTACGATGGAAGAAATCAATCTGCACTTTACCGGCGATATCCATGCGATTTCCATAGCAAACAATTTGATTGCGGCTCTGGTCGATAATCACATTCATCACGGCAACGAACTCAAAATAGATCCCCGCACGATTTCGTGGAAGCGGTGCGTCGATCTCAACGACCGCGAACTGCGCAGCATCGTCGGACTCGGCGGCAGAATGAACGGAGTGCCACAGGGAGATCGCTTTTGCATTTCCGTCGCAAGCGAAATCATGGCGATCGTCTGTCTCTTGCGCACGATCTCGGAATTGAAAGAGCGCATCTCGAATATCGTCGTCGGCGAAAATTATGACAGAGAAAGCGTAACACAATAGCAAATAGGCAAGCAAATAGAACAAATTCCGTAAAGCGATCGTCCCATCTGCTTTCCCACCCGTCTCATTTTACGCCATGAAGCGTACCATATGCAAGCTATAAATGCCCTAGGGCTGGGGATATCCGTCAAGAGGCGATAGGCTCTTGACGGATAATATGATATGTCGTTCCGCCATTTTTTGCTCCATTGGGTTTGTTTGAGACGTTTTAGCGCTTTATGAGGGTTATCTTTTTTGGGTAGTATTTTTTGTATATTACAGCTACACGTAAATTTAAAAACACACCCGCGTATTTTTTAATCATCATAACTATAAAAGCTATAAGCCTAAAAGATATTGTTCTTTGTTGTTGCAATGCTCTCTATGACTTCTTTTAATACTATGAGATGTTTTTCGCTGCAACTATTAAGCTTTGATGCTTGCTTTTAGTGTTATGGGTGCATAAAGCTTTTAGGATGTCTACTTTATCCTTTTGTTCGCTATTTTATCTTTTCGTTGCTCTTTGATATTCCTATACCATTTGTTTGCTCCATAATCTGATGGATGGCTGCTTTAGTGTTTGTTAGCCTTTGAATAGCTACCTATTTTATATCGCGTCTTGTATTTGATTTTGGGCTTTGTATTTTGCAGTGCTGCGAAGTAAAATTTTAAAATTTGGAGCGCCAAAAGACCTTGAAATTCGATATGGTAAAGCGATTTTAAATTTTAAATACTTCATAAGAATAAAGGGGGGAAATGCGCCAAATTTTTATATGAGTAGGGGATTTGATGATAGATTATGATAAAAGACCAATAGCGGCAAAAACGATTACTTACTAAAAAATCTAGAAATTCTTGTATCCGTTCTAAAATTTCAAGTCATATTTGAACAAATAAAAAACGGTAAATAGCCGCCTGCCCTCCTTCCCTACCTTACGCTAAGTCCTTCGTCTAGGTATTTGATGACGGGATAGATAAATAGCTCTATTACCCGTCTTTTGCCCACTTTTACTTCGGCAGTTACGCTCATACCGGGCTCGATCTCCTTTTTGATCCCATCTACGATCAAAAATGTAGAATCGGGCCTGATCTTTACTTCGTAAATCTCTCCCAGCTTCTCATCATTTATCGCATCGTTTGCTATGTGGATGAGCTTGCCTTCTAACTTGCCATATTTTTGAAAGTCAAAGGTCTGAACCTTAATCGCTACGCTTTGATTGTTTTCCAGATAGCCTATGTCTTTATTAAGCACGTTTGCTTTGATGATTAAAGGCTTATCGCTAGGCACTATAGAGATTAAATTTTCTTGATTTGTGATGGCGGTTCCTTGCGTATTTACGAGTAGCTTTCCTACAAAGCCGTCAACGGGAGAGGAGATGATCTGCTGCCTGGTTTGAAACAAGATCGCGTTGATCTCCGCTTTTAGCGAGCTTGCTTCCTTTTGTTTGGCTAGCATCTCATCAAGCCACTTTGATATGCTTTGGCTTTTAAAGGCCTCAAGCTCTTTGGCTAGCTCATCTAAATTTGCCCTTTGCTCGGCAAGCTTCTCTTTTGAAATTTTAAGATTGGAGCTTAGCTCGATTACCTTGGATTTGAGCTCATATAGATCCCTGCGCGCTATTATATCTTTTACTTTATTTAGATTGCTTAGCCGCGCTTCATCTATCTTTAAAATTCCGCTTAGCCTCTCGACCTCTAAATTAGTAGAGTTTATCCCCATTTGCAGCGCTTGCATTTTTAGATTATAGACGTTTATGCTCTCTTCGTAGTTTGATTTTTGCGTATTGTATAAGCTAAGCTCGTCCGCGCTGATATTGGCATCTAAGCTTTTGCCCGAGCTTAGAGCATCAAGCCTTTTTATCGAGTATTCAAGTAGGGCTAGGCTCTCTTGCTTGGTGGATAAATTTACCGTAGAGACGCTAGGATCGATCAGGATGAGATGATCGCCCTTTTTTACTCTATCGCCCTCTTTTACTAAAATTTTAGAGACGACGCCGCTTTCGAGAGATTTTAAAATTTTAATCTCTCCGTCGGGCACGACCTTGCCGTTAGCGCTTACTACGATATCTACTTTAGCAAATACCATCCACAGCACGGCAAATATCAAAGCCCCGCAAGCTATCCATAAGATAGATCTTCCCAAAGGGTTTTGCGGAGCATCCTCTATCTCGATTAAAAGAGGCTTAAACTCGTTTGAATCATCTTCTATTCTTTTGAAAATTTTTAGCATTGTTTAGATCCGATCATTTTTTTAGCCTAGCTGCTTCTGAACCTTAATCCAATAAATTTATTTCATAGCATGGCTATTGCGTTTAAATATCGCTAGTATTTTTATGGCGTCTTTGCTTACGCGAAACGGCACAGTATAGCCTTTAAAAACCAGATCTCTAGTATCTTTACGATTTAGCTTAGGATTCTTTCTAAAACTATACGGGCGATTTGGAATATCTGAAATTTTAACAATCAAATCATCTGCAAATTTAGCTGCCCTTTCGGGACTATCCTGCGCGATAAACATAATAATTTTATCCAGATCGTTAAGAAATTCTTCGCTGTAGACAAGCTTCATATCTATCGGGCCATTTTTTTAAAAAGTTTATTTAGGTGCTCCAACATTTCCTCGTGCGAGCGATATTTTAGCTCGCCCCTATCGTCGGCATCTGAAATTTCCATAAGTCTAGCTTCATCCTGCGGGCTTAAATAATCGGGCTCATTATAGCTTATAACGGCGGTAGGATCACCTGCGATTATATCCTCTATGGCTTTAAGCGTTTTAGCGTTCGATGTTTGAATATTTATTGATGCAAGCATAATTTATCCTTGTAGAAATCTAATTGAATTAATTATGCCATAAATTTATAATAAAGCTCTTAAGCTTTGTGCGTATAACAAATGCATTAAAAATATGGATTTAAGAAGGATACGCTCAAATTTAAAGATGAACCTTTCATTGGAACTACATTCATTCGCAGCTCTCATCTCATACAGGGCCTATCCCAGCTGCTTATCATATAGGCTCTTATAGTAGCCACCCAGAGCCATTAGCTCCTCATGCTTTCCGCGCTCTACTATCTCGCCCTTATCTAACACTAAAATTTCGTCGCAATTCTTAACGGAATTTAGCCTATGGGCAATGATGATGAAGGTTTTTCCCTTTTTGATCTCGCTTAAATTTTTATTGATGATGCTTTCGCTTTCGTAATCAAGCGCGGAGGTCGCCTCATCAAAGATTAAAATTTTAGGATTATTTATGAGTGCTCTAGCGATTGCGATGCGCTGTTTTTGTCCACCGCTAAGGCTAGAGCCGCGCTCGCCTACGAAGGTATCGTAACCTCCTGCAAGCTCTGCGATAAAATCATGAGCGCCTGCGATCTTGCTAACCCTGATGATCTCCTCCATACTCGCTCCGCTTGCGGCAAAGGCGATGTTTTCTTTGATACTGCCGCTAAATAGATAGTTTTCTTGAAGGACTACGCCGATGTTTTGCCTTAAAAGATATGGATTAAGATGCCTGATATCTATGCCGTCTATGTAAACGGCGCCCGAGCTTTGCAGATAGAGCCGCTCGATCAGCTTCGTAATCGTGCTTTTGCCGCTGCCGCTTCTGCCTACTATGCCTACGCTTTTGCCCGGCTCTACGTGAAAGCTGATATCTTTTAGCACTAAATTTAGATCCGGCCTGTATCTAAAATTTACGGCGTCAAATTTTATATCCCCTTCTATATTATTTAGCGCAATCGGTTTATCGGTGCTCTGCTCGGTTGGAGTATTTAATATATCTCCCAGTCTATCTACGCTAAGAAGGGCTTGTTGGAATTCATTCCAAAGACCAACTAGCCTCATTACAGGAGCGCTAAATTGCCCCGCAAACATCTGAAAGGCGATGAGCTGACCGACGCTTAGCTTGCCTTCGATCACAAGCCCCACGCCGAAATATAAAATGCAAAGCGTCATAAGCTTTTGAAGTGCCGAGGCAAAGCCGCTTGCGACGTTGCTTAAATTTGAAAGATTAAAAGATGAGCGGACGTATCTGCCTAGATTTTCCTCCCACATCTTTTGCATACTGCCCTCGATCGCTAGAGATTTTACCGTTTGCATTCCGGTTACCGCTTCTACGAGATAGGAGTTCGAAGCGGCTCCCATTTGAAATTTATCCTCCAGTCTCCTTCTAAGTACCGGCGTGATGAAAAAATAGATCGCAGCAATTACGCTTATAAATGCGATTGCAATTAGCGTGAGCTTTACACTGTAAAGCAGCATCATAAAGACAAATACGAAGCTAAATAAAATATCAAGTAGCACGCTTACGCTTTTATTTGCGATAAACTCTCTTATGCTATCTAACTCGCGCACTCTGGCTACTATGTTTCCAACCTTACGGTTCTCAAAGTAGGTCATCGGAAGCAAGGCCAAATGGCTAAAAAGCTCGCTACCTAGCTTAGCGTCAATTTTAGTAGTAGTGTGCGCGAATATATAATTTCTACTTAGGCTTAAAAGCATCTCAAATATGATGGTAGCCAAAAATGCAAATGCAATTACGTTTAGCGTGCTAATGCTATGATGGGTCAAAACCTTATCGAGCACTACCTGCGTAAAAAGGGGCGTCACTAGGCCGAAAAGCTGCATGATAAATGAAGCCAAAAGCACTTCAAATACAACCCTTTTAAAACTTAGCATCCGCTTGTAAAACCAGGCAAAGCCGAATTTAATCTGAGAATTCAGAGTTTTATGAGCTAGCACTATAAACTCGCCGCTGCAAAGATCAAATAGCTCGCTAGCATTAAGCTCTTTTACGGAATTGCCTCCGTCAAATACGATAAATTTAATAGCTGCTTCTGGCTCTTGCGAGGCTTTAGATTGAGGGGATTTGAATGGGCGGGAGGCTTTAGATTCTTTGGAGGAGGAATTGTATGAGCCCGCGTAGGATGAAAACGGCGCGCTAGAAGAAGATGACGCATTAGAAGATAACGATGCAGACGAAGATGAGTTTAAAGAATTTGCCGTATCGCTGTTAGAGCTCAATATCTCCTTAGAATCTGCCGCGTCTTTGGAATTTGCGCCATCTAAATCAGTGGCCGTCTTACTAGCATTTGCCGCTTTAATATCCTCTTTACTTCGCTGTTCTATCTTTAGGACGTTAAAGTAGCTTCCGTCCTTTTTCTGAAGGATAAAGGGAGGCTTGTATCGCATCAAATTTGAAAGATTTAGCTTTTTAATCTTAGCCTTAAACTCGCAATGCTTAGCCATACGCACCAGCTCTTCGATCTGCGGCTCCTCGCTGCTTAGCGCAAATTTATTTATAAGCGCCTTGGCATCAAATGGGATATGATTTACGGCAGCTATAAGACCTAGCGAGCCCAGGGCGGTTTGCATCGGATACCTTTGAGTGAAATTTGAAAGAATTCTATTAAGTCTATTTGAAACGGGGCTTAAATTCGGAGGGAATTTTAAAGAAATTTAAGGGATTTGGAAGATTATGGGGTTTAAACAACAATAGTGCACATAAAAGAATGGCTGTCGAAAGGCTGCCGGATAGATTATAAAATTTTGGAAGGCACCCGATAAAATATCCGGGTCAAAATTAGCTTCGGAGAAGCAAACGCAGTAATACGAGTGACGAAAAAGTCGGTTTAGTCACAAATTTTTGCTACAACTATGAAATTTTAAAGATACTTTAATCCTCATCGTTATATAATCGCGGCACTTTCGGGGAAATAAAACGAGTTGTCGCTTTAGGTTTTGTTTAAAAGCTAAAGCTCTTTACAGGCTAGTGTTTTAAGGCTGAAGGATCAAATTTGAAGACCTTTTTGAAGACCTTGCTTAAAATCATAAAAAACATTTTTAAAAGCATTCCTTATATAGTTATTGTTCTAATCGCCATTGTCTTAGAGTTAAAATTTGGAATCGGCTTAAGATTTACATCAACCTCCCACCACTATACCATCACTGCAAATACCAAAGTAGATCCTAACTCCGAGCTAGCTAAATACGTAACGCAAAAGGAGATAAACGCAGTTGGCTATAGATATTGGGATATAGACGAAGAGGAGGTTAGAGATAACCCCACGATGGAACTTTTGCGCAGGAGCTTAAAATCAAAAGATACGGATAAAATTTTAAAATTTATGCAGGATAATAATATAAGCGTGGATACCCCTCTTCATTTCGGCGTTACCCCTTTGATGTATGCTAGCTTTTACGATGACGAAAAGACAGCAAAAAAGCTGATAGAGATGGGCGCCGATCCTCATAAGAAGGACAATTACGAGCTATCCCCTATGGCATACGCTATGGAAAATAACGCCACTAAGTCGGTTAGGCTTTTGCTAGATAGCGGAGTTAAGTTTGACGAAGTAGAGATAGTGCAAGAAACCTACGGCATTAGAGATGTCGAAAACTGGATAGATTCTGTAAGCTTTGACGAAAACGCTACTCCGATCATACATTACCGCACGAAAGAGGTTCTTTTTAGCGGCGGAGGCGAGCCATATTATTTTATCAGCCACCTAGTTAGAAACAATATGTACGATATAATGAAAATGGTGCTAGAGAGCGGTTATAGACCATATACCTACTCCACTTTCAATATGGGAGAGGTCTATGTTTCAAATAAACTAGAGGAGATACCGAGCTATAGAAATATAAAGAATACCCATAAAAGATATGGAGTAGAGGAGTTTAGGCTTTATAAATCGGTATATGGCGATCTGCTGGACGTGCCCGAGCCCGGAGCCATGATAGATCTGCTTTTGCAATATGATATAGGCGGAATCCCAAACGATGAATTTTTAAAAAGAATGTATGATGATAAATGCTATGAAGAATATAGGTATGATATAGCTGTAGGATACTATAAAATGGGAAGTATGTTTGACTCGGCATTTTTACAAAAACATTGTTCCGACAAGAATGCTACCTTTAAAAATATCAAAGAGTATATACTATTTGTAGTAGGGCAAAAAAAAATTGATAAAATAGAATTTGCAGCAAATAGAAAGCATATAAAAAACCCCAACTTCCATATATCTAAAGAGGAAGTCGAGAGGCTAACTAACGACTATAAAGAATATAAAAGAAATTTATTTAGTAAGGAGTAGGAGATGGATATCAAAAACAGAGAAGAGCAGGAGCAAAAATTTGTCAAAGCAATATCAGATTACTTCGGTATCACGGAAAATGGCGAAATAAAACCGGGCGCTTTTGCAAAGATAGCAAAATTAGTTTACGACGCCATATGGAGCCTCATCAAGGCTATGGATGAATATAAATTAACCGAAATAAATGCTTTTGAAGTTAAATCCGCGGGCGTAGGTATCATATTTGATCTGATATCTGGAACGATAGAAACTACTTTAGATAGTGGAAACAGAAGCGGTGCCACAAAAGAGTATTACGCCAAACCAGATATTCACTTCCGTAAACTAGTACTAAAAGGTTTAGTTACGGGTGCGGCCGAAATTTTAATCGGTAAAAAAGTAAAGCTTGCAGGTCAGGCCACAAGTAAATTAGTAAAATTCGCGGGAAATTTCATACAAAGTATCGCTATATCGGAAATTACCGGCGAGGCTTTTGATAAATTTTTCGGTGCCCAGCTCGCTACTATAGATTTTACAAAAAGCGAACATGATACAAAGGTTTTAGAGAGAAAATATCTTATCCAAGATACATTGGGTAACGCCCTAGATCACTATTGGAATAATATCTATAACGACATGAAAACATTGGAGCGAACCATCATAAAAACGGAGGATCTAAAAGAGGGCGAGGATATGCCAGAGAACAATATAGTTTATTATAGAAAATATCCAAAGGATGAAACGGATACAAAATTCATTAAGTCCTTAAGACTTGATGATCCCAAAGATACTTATATAATTGAAATTTTAAAGCGGGTAAAACAAAGAGATATTCTAAAGATAATCGAAGGAGATGACCGCAATGATGCGAAAGTCATTGTCGCAAACTATCTTTCCGATTACGGTTCGAATACAGCCTCTATCTTGAGCGATTTGACCTCCCAAAAAGACTTTAACGACAAGGAGGCCGGTGTAGAAATTAAAGGAAAAGAGGTAAGAGGAGCAGCTTCTTATTGCTTACAATATTTGGAGGGTTATGCGTTAAAAGGGCATAAAGGTGCTACAGAATATGAAGAGCTGACCAAGTATTCCGAACAGCATATCCAGGATAGAGCTAAATTTTTTAGCTTAGTCGTAAGCGAGCGAATAGGGAATTCGCCGAGCGGAGACGAGTACTTTACGGAAGTAAAAAACGGCAAAGTGATCAAAAGCGCAGGAAATGAGCTAAATAAAAGCGGTGATATGGCCAATACCGAAGTGGTATTTGTGGACGGCAAAAATCCGTCTATGGAGCTTTCGGCGGTAGATAGAAGAATATACGGTTACGATAGAGACGATACTATAGTATATAAGTATGGCAATAACTACATCGAATCCGGCCTGGGCTCAGACACCATAACCACAGGCAAAGGTAGCGATACCATCTATACTAATGCAAATATAGACGTAAAATACGATCAAGAGGATAATAGTGTAAAAAATACGGTTCATGCGGGAGCTGGTAATGATATTGTTTATGGCTCTAAAGGCATGGATGAAATTTATGGCGAAGATGATAACGATACTATCTACGGCGGAGGCGGAGATGATAAAATTTATGGAGGAGAAGGAAACGATACATTATACGCCGATGACACTGCGAGAGGTTCAATCGATACATCATTAAATGAAAATAGATTATACGGCGGAGCGGGGGACGATACGCTCATCGGTGGAGCGGGAACGGATTACCTATATGCGGAAGATGAAAAAGATGATATTCCTGCGCATTACTCAAGCAATGATGTTTTGGATGGCAAAGGAGGTAATGATTTCTTATATGGAAGTACTGCCAAATGCGGCTATAGTAAGATGCAGGGAGGAGTCGGAAATGATACTTTTTACTGCGGGCGAGGGGGAATGGATACTATGAATGATGAAGAAGGAGATGATACCTACTACGCCGGCAACTGGGACACCATTAATGATAACGATGGTATAGGAAAGGTATTTTTTAACAACATTCTTTTAGTTGGTGGAAAATATGATAAAACCATAAGAGCTTATGTAGATAGAAACGATCCGAAGATAACATATAAATTATCTGAGGGAGAGAAGATTCTAACGGTATACAAAGGTATGGAGAAACTAACTATTAAGAATTTCCATAAAGAAAATAATAGCCTGGGTATAGAATTGCTAGATCCTGATGAGATAAGTATAAAAATAGGTGATAATAAAACTAGCGAAGGAGATACTCCTGGACAATCGTTAGATTTTAATATTTTGTTAGAAGGTAATATTACGGATGGGGAGTTCCTCATACTGGGAGTAGGAGATAAAGAATATCTTTTCGGTAATCCAAGTGAAGAATATATCAAAAAATATAATCTAAATTTAGCAAAATACGAACGAGGAAATACTTATACCTACAAATGGAATGGCAATACAATCAAAGGAGAGGATAGAGAATTTGAAATAAGACCTAGAATAATTAAAACTTCTGATAAATTAAGAGCCAGGATATCAAAATATGGTTATGGCACTATCATCGATGACGACCGCGATCCTAACGAGGATCTACCTGAAACATACGATCCTATCGTAATAGATTTTAATAAAAACGGCGTAACTTCCACTAGGCTTGATAATACGGTGTATTTCGATCACGACAATAATGGCTTTGCCGAAGCTACTGCCTGGGTAGAAAAAGATGACGGATTATTGGCACTAGATAAAAATAATAACGGTAAAATAGACAATGGAAATGAACTATTCGGAAATCACACCATTTCAAATACCGCTTACGGATATACCGATAAAAAAGCAACCAACGGCTATGAGGCTCTAAAGGCCTATGATCTAAATGGCGACAACGCAATAGACGAAAAGGATGAGATATTTAATAAGCTTAAAATTTGGAAGGATAAGAATTCTAACGGCATTACCGACGAAGGAGAATTAAGCTCGCTTGCGGATAATAATATCAAAAGTATCGATCTAAACTATAAAGAGATAGCGATAAATGAGAATTCTAACACCGTAAAACAAAGCTCTAAAGTTACTCTTAAAGACGGCTCCACCTTAGATGCTAACGACGTATGGATGAAAGTAAATTTAAACAAAACCGAAGAGATAATAGATCAAAGCAAGCTCTCGCCAGAAGTCCAAGCCCTACCTCAAGTAATAGCAAGTGGAAATTTAAACTCTTTAAGAGTCGCGGCAGGTAAGAACGAAAAGCTGGCTACAATAATAAATTTATATCTGATGCTAAGCCCAGAGGATAGAAAGAAGCATATCGATGAGCTAATCTATGAATGGGCTGGAGTTAGCGATATGCATCCAAACTCTAGAACTACCTCTATCGATAGCAGGATTGTAAATGTTTATGAAAAGCTTACGGGTAAGCCTTTTACTTGGCATGGAAGCTCCAATGATTCAAATATCGCGATATCTGCCAATATCATTAAAGAAAGATTCGATATTTTTAAACGCTATGTCTATTCAACCATAGAGCTTCAAACGACATACTCCGATATGGATCTAAACTTAGATCTTATGCACCTAGGAGAAAATGGCAAGCTAAGATATAAGTTTGATGGTTTAAATTCTAAGCTTATGCAGCTATATAAAGATGAGAAATATAATGAAATTGTAAAGCTAATAGATAATGTAAGGGATACTAGTGCATATAAACCTATATTTCAAGAGAATTTAAAAGAAAATCTATCGAATTTTTGTGTTAATGATGATAAATTATTATCTCTATGCTTTAATGCATATATTAGTGGAACAGATAGTAATGATGTCATTAGCGGAAATTCCGAAGATAATTTTATAGTAGGAGGTAAAGGTAAAGATACCATAAACGGTGGCGCCGGAGATGATACATATGTATTCGCTAGAGGCGACGGTAACGATATTATCTATGATACAATGGGTAATGATAAAATACAATTCAGAGAAGGCATAACTCATAATGATGTGAGCTTAAAAAGAGAACTGGATAAGCTTATAATATCTATCAAAAACAATAATGATAGCATAACTATCCAAAATTTCTTTTCCGTTAATCCTGAAATAGGAAACAATACCATAAGAACTATAACTTTTGCCGATGGGACCGTTTATGATTTAAATAAAATCCTTGAGCTTACTCCGCTAAGCTCTACCGATAAAGACGACAAGTTATATCTCACTGATGGCAATGATACTTTCGATGCAGGTCTTGGTAATGATGAAATTTGGGGCGGCAATGGAGATGATATCATCAGCGGCAATGAAGGAAACGATGTACTTTATGGAAATGATGGCAACGACACCATAAATGGAAATGACGGAAATGACGAGCTGCATGGAGATGGTGGCAACGACCAACTATTTGGAGGAGACGGCAACGATACACTTTACGGAGAAAATGGAAATGACACTTTAATTGGTGGCATAGGCGGTGACAATTTGCAAGGTGGAGATGGCAACGATACACTAAACGGCGGTCTTGGCGATGACACATTAAACGGTGGTTACGGCGATGATACCTATATCTTTAATAAAGGCGATGGCAACGACATTATAACGGATTGCGGCGGAATCAATACCTTGCAATTTGGCGAAGGAATTTCTAGAAGCGATTTGGAATTTAATGTGATCAATTCCGCTTCGGATTTAAAAATTTCATTTAAAAACAGCTCCAATGATAGTATTATCATCAATCAAGCCAATATTAAAAATATAAAATTCGCAGGCGGAGAGATTCTAAATCTCAATGATATTAATGTTATAAAAATCACAGGAACCGAAGGAAGCGATGTCATTCGTGCAGGTATAAATATTCCTCATATTATAGAAGGAGATAATGGCAACGATATCATTAGAGGCAATGATTACACCAAATCAATTAGCGGTGGCAAAGGTAACGATAAACTTTATGGGGGAAGTGGTGATAATATCTACATATTTAATAAAGGTGACGGAGCGGATACTATCTACGATACAGCAGGCAACGATAAAATAAAATTCAGAGAAAGCATAGCTCCTGGAGATATAAGTTTCAAAAGAGAACTGGATAAGCTTATAATCTCAATAAAAGGCGACGGGGAAACTATCAATGATAGTATAGCTATCCAAAATTTCTTTTCCATAAATCCCGAAATCGGAAACAACACCGTAAGAACGATAACTTTTGCCGATGGAACCGTTTACGATTTCAATAAAATCCTCGAGCTTACTCCGCTAAGCTCTACTGATAAAGACGATAAGCTTTATTTAACGGACGGCAACGATACCTTTGATGCAGGCTTAGGTAACGATGAAATTTGGAGTGGCAACGGAGATGATATAATTAATGGTGGAGAAGGAGGCGATACCCTTTATGGAAATGATGGCAACGATACTTTAAATGGAGGCAACGGAAATGATACGCTTTATGGCGGCCATGGCAACGATACGATAGCGGGCGGAGAAGGAGATGATATTCTTTATGGTGGATTCGGCGATGATACCTATATATTTAATAAAGGCGATGGAAATGATATTATAACCGATGATGAAGGGGTCGATACTATCAAATTTGGTAAAGGAATCTTAAAAGAAGATCTAATAATATCTAGAAGTAACGCTTATAATGTAATAGTGCAATTTAAAAATAATCCCGGCGATAAGATTACTCTGAATCGTATAAATTTGGGAAATATAGAAAAATTTAAATTTGACGATGGTACGATTATGGATTTAAACGATATAAAAGCCAAATCCAATATAGGCACTCAAAACGATGATATTATTTACGGATATGACGAGGAAGATAATATATTAAAAGGAGGTGGTGGTAACGATACTTTAATCGGAGGCAGGCGTAACGATATTATTGAGGGTGATGAAGGCAATGATGTTCTCCGAGGTAATAGTGGTAATGACACTTTAATTGGAGGTAGCGGTGACGATGTGCTCTGTGGAGGATACGGCGATGATACCTATATATTTAATAAAGGTGATGGGAATGATATTATAGACGACGATCAAGGCGACGATACTATTAAATTTGGCGAAGGAATCTCGAAAGAAGATTTAATAATATCTAGACGCAATGCTTATAATACAATAGTACGGTTTAAAAATAATCCAGGCGATACGATTACTTTAAATAATCTAACCTATATAGATTTAAATAATCTAACCTATATAGAAAGGTTTGAATTCGCCGATGGTACGTTCATGAATTTAAACGATATAAAAACCAAATCCCTTGTAGGTACCCAAGATGACGATGTTATTTACGGTTATGATGGAGATAGTATATTAAAAGGTGGGGGCGGTAACGATTCGCTTATAGGAGGTAAAGGTAACGATATTATTGAAGGAGACGAAGGAGACGATTGGCTTTTTGGCAACCATGGTAATGACACTTTAACCGGAGGAAGCGGTAATGATATTCTAAAAGGTAGCGATGGAGACGATATTTATATATTTAACAAGGGTGACGGTAACGATACTATATACGACGAAAACGGCAAAGATACTATTAAATTTAATGATTTTAATGCCGAAGATATAACTTTAAAAAGAGAATTTAAAAATTTAATCATAAGCTCTAAAATATCCAAAGATGTCATAACTATCAACGACTTCTTTAATGCGTATAATGGATATGACTATGCCATAGAAAATATAATTTTTAAAGACGGCTCTATTTGGGATTATAAAGCTATACTTGATAATTCAGCTATAAAAGCAACCGAGGGTGACGATAAAATTTGTCTTGGCAACGGAGATGACAATTTTAATGCCCTAGGCGGAGATGATGAAATTTGCGGAGAAGACGGCAATGATACTATAGCCGGCGGGAATGGCAATGACAAACTAGATGGTGGCGAAGGTGACGATATCCTTTATGGAAATAAAGGAGACGATATTTTGAGCGGCGGTAATGGGAACGATACTCTAAACGGTGGAGATGGCGATGATAAGCTCTATGGTTGGGATGGAGATGATACTATCGTTGGGGAAAACGGCAATGATATCCTTAATGGTGGCAATGGAAGCGATATTTTAAACGGCGGGTCAGGCAATGATATACTTAACGGCGATGGAGGTAACGATACTTTAATTGGAGAAAAAGATAGTGATATCCTAAATGGCGGATACGGCGATGATACCTATATCTTTAATAAAGGCGACGGCAACGACACTATAACCGACAATCAAGGAACCGATACTATAAAATTTGGCGAAGGAATAAGCAAAGAGGATCTCATCGTCAAAAGAGTTGCACGAATGAACAATGATACTAAACGAAAGGAATATTCGGATATAGCCATATTCTTCAAAAATTCCCCAAATGATTCAATAACCTTAAGAGATGCTGCCTATAGTAACGCGATAAACGAAAATAACATTATTGAAACCTTTGAATTTGCCAATGGTGGTAAGCTAAACTTTGAAGATATCAAAAAGCTATCTTTGATTGGTTCCGACAGTAGCGAGAACATTGTAGGTTATGTTCATACACACAATATTATCAAAGGAGAAGGCGGAGACGATAAGCTTTACGGGCAAGGCTGGAATGATACTATGTACGGTGGAGACGGAAACGATTTAATAGAAGGCGGTAGCGGCAACGATACTTTGATTGGAGGCAAAGGAGATGATGCCCTCAACGGGGATATAGGTGACGATATTCTAATTGGCGGAACAGGCGACGATACTTTAAACGGTGATGTGGGAGATGATACTTACGTATTCAATAAAGGTGATGGTAATGATATAATAGAAGAGTGGGACGGCATTGACACAATTAAATTCGGCGAAGGCATACAAAAAGAGGATCTAATTGTTTCAACTAATATAAATAAGAAGTGGTCTTATTTAAATAATGCAACAGATATAATCATTAAATTTAAACATAATGAAGCCGATTCTATAACTTTAAAAAATGTTCTTACTGAAAATAAAACCAGAATTAATGGCGCCATAGAGAATTTTGAATTTGCCAATGGAGAAAAATTAAACTTTGAAGATATCAAGCAATTATCTCTTGTGGGTACTAATGAAGGAGAAACAATAAATGGCTTTGAGGATTCAAACAATACTCTTATAGGCAACGGTGGAAATGATTGGCTTTACGGAGATAATAAGAATGATATTTTAATCGGTGGAGAAGGAGATGATCATTTAAGGGGTAGTAGAGGAGACGATACCTATATCTATAATATCGGTGATGGCAACGATACAATCCATGATTATGAAGGAGAAGATATCATAAAATTTGGTAAAGGTATAAACAAAGAAGATATCGTTGTAACTAAAGGCGAAGTAAAATATGATAGTTATACAAGGTCAAGGTATCAAGATTTAGTTATATCGCTTAAAGGAAAGCAAGGAAGTATATCTATGGAGTATATTATATCCGAAGATGGCGGTATCTATGAAAAATACTCACACAAAACATTAGTATTTGAAAATGGAGATAAATTAAGCTTTGAGGATATTTTAAAAATATCTTTAATCGGAAACGATGAAGACAATAATATATCCGGGTATAACCATCGCGATAATATTTTAGAAGGGAATGGCGGGGATGATATCCTTTGTGGAAATAGTGGTAATGATACCTTAATCGGAGGAGATGGTAATGATGGATTAAATGGAGAAAAAGGTAATGATATTCTAATTGGAGGAAGAGGAAACGATAATCTATACGGTGGCAGCGGAGATGATACCTATGTATATAATAAAGGCGATGGAGTAGATTATATTTACGACATTGAGGGTAATGATACTTTAAAATTTGGCAAAGGCATCAAGAAGGAAGATCTGGTAATATCAGTATCAAAAAATAAAGAGAAGTTGAGCCAATATGATGATACTCATAGAGTAATGGATATTAAGATAGGATTTAAAAATAATGATACCGACGCCGTTTTCCTTAGAGGAAATATTATAGATAAATGCAGCAATAAAGATCTGACTATAGAAAATTTCGAATTTGAAAACGGCGATAGACTAAGTTTTGAGGATATTAAAAAATTAGCATTGACGGGTGATGATACAAATAATCTTCTATATGGCTATGACGATATAAATAACGTTATGAACGGCTTGGGTGGAGATGACGAGATCCAAGGAGGAGAGCTAAACGATACTATCTATGGTGGAGAAGGGAATGATACTATAAATGGCGGTAGTGGCGATGACATAATAGAAGGCGGCAAAGGAGATGATGTCATAAAAGGAAGCTGGGGAAATAATACTTATATATTTAATATAGGTGATGGCAATGATACTATAGCTGATTATGAGGGTACCGATACGCTTCAATTGGGTGAAGGTATCACAAAAGACGATATCATAGTAAAGCATACGCCGGAAGGTACGATCATTAAATTTAAAAACTCGAAGAATGATTCTATCTCGCTTGGTCGCTTCGGAATAGAGAGGGTAAAATTTGCTAACGGCGAAGAGCTTAGCTCTGAGGATATTGAGAAATTGGAGCTGATCGGCACGGATGAAGCAGATACTATTTTCGGCAACTCTGATCAGGATAATCTTATCATAGGCGGCAAGGGCGACGATATCTTATACGGAAGCTATTCTGGCAATAATACCTTTGTATATAACCAAGGTGATGGAGCCGATACTATATATGCCGGTACTCATGAAAACAAAATCAAATTTGGTAAAGGCATTAACAAAGAAGATCTCATAGTAGAAAGATGTGTAAATACTGACGCTAGAGGCTGCGATAATTTAAAAATTTCATTTCGTAACTCAGCGGGTGATTCGATTATGCTGGCGGATATAATAAATGATAATATAAATGCGCAGGAGATACAAACCTTTGAGTTTGCAAACGGTGATAAACTGAACTTTGGCGATATTAAAAAACTATCTTTGATTGGTACTGATAAAAACGACGAATTACGTGGCTACAACGATATGGATAATGAGATCAAAGGCGGCAATGGAGACGACATCCTAATAGGAGGCAACGGAGTTAATAATATCCTTGAAGGTGGCAGCGGCAATGATACTCTAAGAGGATGCTATGACAGCTATGGTAATCCCGACATCAGCATGAATGGCAAAAATACCTTCGTCTTTTCTAGGGGTGACGGAAACGATATGGTGGAAAATTTCAAAGACAACGACTTAATTAAATTCAAAAACATAGGAAGCAACGAGGTTAAATTTAATCTAAATTTAGTCGATAATTCGTTACTCATCTCGGATAAGCTATCAAATAGTAGCGTCTTGATCAAAAACTACAATGTAAGGACAAATTTAAATTTTCAATTCAAAGACGGCAAAATTCTAGGAAGCGATTTTATTAGTGGGCAAGTAAAACCTATCGACGGTGGAAACACTATGGTGGGGGGCAAGGAAGATAATGTATTTATTTATGACGGAGGAGCAAAAACTATAATGGATCTTGGAGGCTACGATAAGGTCATATATAAAAATCCCGTAAAAAGAGTCCGCTATGACTTTGGTAAAAATGGTTCGAGCGATCTTAAGCTCATCATCACTCCGGCAGATCCTAACGCAAAAAATGATATCTTAGAAGTAAAAGGCTTTTTTAGCAACAGGGATAATGTCATAGAGGAATTTCATATCGGTAAATATCTAAATATCAAGGCAGCGGATATCTATAAAGCATTCGGCAAAACCTATATTGCTAGTGCCAAACCTGCTACTTTAGCGATGAATGCCAAGCTGCTAGACATAGATAACGAAGCTCAAATTTCGCTATTCTTTAAAAGCTCGGATGATGTAAAGCCTGCAACGCTCTCACCAAGAGGCTCTGTATATTCTGCTAAGAGTGATGAAAACGAAGTCTCATCTACCTCAAAAGAAACTAATGAGCATAGCTTAAATTCCAAATCCAACTGGGATATGGTTCTAGGCGGCGATAAGAACAAACTAAAGGCTATCGTTTCAAAGTATTGCGATGATTCAAATTTAAACACCCCTGATCTAAATTCCAATCTTAGCGTTAGCAATGCTATGGATCTAAACTCCGCTCCGGGTGTTATTCAAGAAGAGGCTTTAAAAGACAATGCTTTCTTAAGCCAAGATACCGTAAACAAGATCATCGAGCAGCTAAACGTCTACGCCGATAACTCGGAAGCTTTGGAATTTAACCAAAGAGATATTCGCAAGGATGATATGCAGGTTTATATGAGTTAAGATTTATTTAGGATTATACCTTTTAAAGGTTATGTCTTAGAATTATGCCGGCATTTCATTCCCCTTGCCGGAATATCGCTTTAGGTTAGAAACTTTATAAGAAGCGGCACATTTAAAACGCCGCCTCATAAGTTACTATCTTTCAAAATCATAGCGAACGTATGATTAAGGCGAATGATTAAAATTTATACGATAAATTTAAAATGCTTGCATGAGTATAGGCAAAATTCTGCAAACATCTCCATCCTTACATGGAGTTTTTACACTTGCGACCTTTACTCTTCTTAAAAATCCTGAAAAGAACTAGGTTGATTCCATAAACTATAACATATACGCACCCTATATGTCTTCAAAGCCCAACCTTCACGCGCCCTTCAACCAAAACATCCCACTCAAAACCAACCCCTGGAATCCTCCACACAAAACGAAACCTAAAAACGAATACCTTGAACGCTTTCCTTGCTTAATATCCATCATCCCCCCTTTCCTATTATGCCCTTCATAACATCCGCAATATCAGATTTTACCATTCTTATATCACCAAGCCTTTTTATAAGAAACAATGAATCATAAGGTTTCTGAAAATAATGAAACTACCGAAAAGAACAACGGAGGCTATTAAGATAACAAAGCTGCATGAAAATAATGAATCTCCAAGCTTTTTTATTTTCTACATTATAATAGACCGGTAATCTTTAAATTTATCACAAAATCTATCACAAAGGAGCAGATATGCATTACGAAAATCTTTTAAGAGTCAAGAAAGGCATAAGAGTCTTTAACGATAAAGCTCAAGAGACTGCTAATCAGAATGAGCTTATAGAGTTAGTAAATACCTTTATCTCATATATTAGTAGAGCAAGGCATGATAAGAAAAGAGCGGATAATGCACTTAATGGTATATTGCACTATTATAAAGATATGAAGGTAGATAAAAGAGCCTTAAGCGAAGTAGTAAATAAAGAGTATAAAAAGCTACTAGGCCCAAAGAAAAAACCGACCAAATCAAAAATAGCAAATTATAAGGACTGCTTAAAATCCCTACATAAAAGCGGCCATAGCTATCAAAAAATAGCAGATATTCTATGGAAAAACTACGGCATACAAACCAGTAAATCAAGCGTAGCAAGATTACTAAAAAGATAAAGGTATATATCATGGCTCTACATATTAGAATGAACGCTAAAGCTATTATCTCTCAGATTATGAAGCAAGCAAACGGTATAGGAATATCTAAAAGTAACGTAAGGCGTAATAGCAAGCTTAAAGGACAAAATGGTCATACAAAAAGCACATACGCCCATAGCATTAAAAGCATTCAAAACTTAAGAGCGGTAACTACTCAATATATAGAATTTCTTAAAGCTAGGCACGGTCAAAAAATAACGCAAAATATTGGTGCCGGTAGTGCAAGAGAGTGGCTACTGCTAAAAGCAAATGAAATAAGCGGCGGAACACTTAATACCTATATATCTGCATTAGCTAAGAGCTTTGATAATTGCAGTAAGCTAGGCTTAAACGTATCGGGAAAAGATATTACGGACGTTCGGAAAGAATTTAAGAAAAAAGGGATGAACCTTCGTAAAAGGCATTATAACAGAGCCTATGAAAACCCATATAAAATCATAAGCAATATGCAATTAAGCTCACTGTATTATATATCCGCTAAGCTTCAATTAGAGGCAGGACTAAGACTAGATGATGCCATTAACTCAAGCAAATGGGAAATCAACGACGATAATAGTATAACCATACTCGGCAGCAAGAACGGCTTATGCTACAGTACTAAAAAGCTAAGCGATAAGACTATAAGGCAGCTAAAGCTTGCTAAGGAATCTGGATACTATGCCCCAAAAAACGCGTACGTAAAGGATCTAAAAGCATCAGGAGCGGATAGTAGAGGAACTCATGGGCTTAGGTATAACTTCGCTCAAGAAAGATATGAGGAGTTGCGTAAAGAGGGTATGAGTCATATAGAAGCTCTAGCTCAGGTATCTATAGATATGGGGCATTCAAGAGTGGAGATAACTAGGCATTATTTGGTTGGGTTATAGTATAGATGGCTTGATTGGATTATGGGATAAGCATTACTTGGTTTGATTATAGCCATTCTTGGTTTTATTATAGGCATTACTTAGGTTTGATTAAAAGCTGCGGTTGCATCCGCTTTGATCTTGCTATTGCTCGTTATAGGCATTACTTAGTTTGATTAAAGAGGGAATGGCTAGATAGATGCCTTCGGTATTTAAATGCCTTTTTTAATGCTTAATGATGCTTAGATGATTTAAATATCCTAAATATCTTTGATACCCCTGTCAATGCTCAAATTCCTATTAAAGCAAGGCTGCGTATACTTAAAGTAGGGTTTTACATAAAATATCTATAAAGAGATAGATGGAGGTTACTCTATCTGTAAGAGCAATGCTTTAGTAAAGGATGCTCCTAAAAGAAATAAAAGAGACGAGTTTAAAATTTAACTAGAAAGACTTTTATAAGAAAATATCCCTGTAATGGGTAGAAGGCTGATTTAGTTGAGAAATTTACGCTGCCTATGTATATGAAACTCATGTATTATGGAATTAATGAATTAAATGGGCTTACTAATAGCTTTAGAATATCTGAAATACGTAGTAAGCTCATCCCGGTTATTTTCTATAGACTTAGCTATATTAGAAAATCCTCTGTATGTTTATAGTATTTATCCGTTTATGGCAAGAGCTTTGCTATTATCTATAGTATTTGCCGTATATATTACTTTTTTAAGCTTGCCAGATGTATTCTGTTCAATCAACAATCGCGTAAACCCCCTAAGAAACTATCCTTTAGCCCCCCTCTCTCTCCTTAAAATTTAAACCCCAACCCCTTTAAATAACCTAGCCACCATGTTAAAACCCTACGCGTATTCTCAATATTCGTAGCTTTGTTATAAATCTTTTGTATCTCTTTTTGTGCATGAAAAAGGGTGCGTTCAATGCTATAAGGATCTAGCTTGTTCTCATGGATTTTTTCATATGCAAAGGTTTCTAGTATCTTTCTAAAAGAGTGAAAGACCAATCTATTCTTAGCTATTACGGGAGCATAGGTTTTAAGTGCTTTAACTAGAGTCATATCGCTTAGTACCTCTCCTTGCGTATTGGCAAAGCATAACGGGCAGCTGCTATTATGAGCGTGTAACCTTTGCAGCCATTGCCCTACTTCTGTAGGAAGTCCCAGATGTTCATCTCCATTGCTTTTTACCTTATTCTCATCTTGTGGAAATAGTAAGTAGTATTCTCCATCATCACCTATTTTTAAATGCTCATGGGTTAAATTTCTTACATTTGAGCTTCTTAGCCCCGTAAGCAGTCCAAAGATCAAAGCATTCTTGACTCCTATTTGATGAGGATAGTTCATGATAAATTTAATAAGTACGGTTAAATCCAAGTCATCTTTTATATATGGGTATTCGCTATGGCGAGGTATATTATAAAAGTCCTTAAACACCTCTTCTGCAAATAATGGATTTTTAGAAATATCTCTTATACGAGCATATCTGAATAGTCTTTTAATGAGTTTAAATAAAATTTCTAAGGAGGCGTACTTCTCATTATCGTAATAATAATCCAGTATCGGCATAATATCCTTTTTGCTTATCTTGTTTATATCTTTGTCACAAATATCCCTTAAAGCTTTAAAGCTAATATCTCGTCTTTTAGAGGTTGCTAATGCAACATTGCCGTTATGTCTGCAAAACTGTCTATAAACGCTTGCCAGAGTATTTTTAGCAGGAGTTAGCTTAGCAGAATCATCTATCATTAGACCTTTAAGAGTTTCTTTGGCTTTGCTTAGGCTTATCTCATCTGCATTACCTAAAGACTTAATCAGCTTGCCGCCTATGCAATAGTGATAGTGCCTATGGATTGTTTGCTCTCCCTTTTTATTAAATGAGCGGTAAAATCTAACTGCTATATGCTCATCTATCATTTCTACCATAGTATTTTTACGATGAGGCAGGGAGAAATTTCTGATCACTTTATCGGGGTCCGTTTTAAAAGCCGGATCGTCTTTAATTTTAGAAAAAACTTTCATAACTACTTATCCTTTAAAATTTAATATAGTTTCATAGGACAAATTATAAAAGTTTCCAAAGAGTTTAACAAGCTTAAGAGCTACTATACATTTTTTAATATATAGTAGTTTCTCTTAAACCGCCTGTATAATCTAGCGTTTTTAGCATTTGAAATTTTTTTGAAAAAATTTGAAAAAGCCGTAAAACAGGGCTTTTAAAAAAAATCAAAAAACTAAAATTAGGGGGAAAATTTGGTGGGTGGTGTCCTGCGTTGGATTCGAACCAACGACCCCCTCATTAAAAGTGAGATGCTCTACCTACTGAGCTAGCAAGACATCGTAAGAAGTGGCGCGACGAATGGGGCTCGAACCCACGACCTCCGCCGTGACAGGGCGGCATTCTAACCAGCTGAACTACCGTCGCACCAAAAATCACACTTGCGGTACAAGTGCTAAAGAAGTATGAAATCCAAGGATTTCAAAATGGTGGTCGCTGTAGGGATCGAACCTGCGACATCCACCTTGTAAGGGTGGCGCTCTACCAGCTGAGCTAAGCGACCATTTGGGTTTAAAAAAGAAATGTGATTATATATCCAATACGATTAATTTTCACTTAAACAATGATGAAAAGACTGAAATTGTGCTATACTTGCGACATAAAATTTTATCAAAGGCTCGGTAAATTTAGATGAAAAAGTTGGTTTTCGCCCTGTTTTTAGCGCTTCAAGCCCCCGCTTACTCGCCGAACGAGATCGTAAACGCCATCGCCGCAGTAGCGCAAAATGAAGGCGTCAAGCCCGAGATCCTCTACACCATCGTCAAAATCGAAAGCGACTTCGAGCCCTACACGATCTCCTTTTTGACAAACAAAGCAAACGCCGATTATTTTGCAAGCCTGCGCAATCAAAATATCCGTATCAGGACGAGCAACTACAGCCTAAATTCCAGCAAATGGGTCGTTACGATAATACCGGCAAACGAAATTTACGCCGTGCAGATCGCCAAGTACCTGTATGAGGACGGATTTAGCATTGACGTAGGACTCGGGCAGCTAAACGCCGTAAATTTCAGCCAAAATGAGATCGATTATATATTCAACCCAATGTATAACCTCACCAAATGCGCCAAGATCCTGCGCAAATGCTGGAACGCCAAAAATAAAAATATCAAAGACACGATTGAGTGCTACAACTACGGCATGCGCAAGCGCTACTCAAACCCATACTACAAACGCTTTTACGAGCATTACGAGAAATTTTTCGGCAAGCCCTATTAAGAGTTAGTAAAATTTCGCTAAAATCGCGTAAATTTTAAAAAAGGATATTTCATGATAATGATCGCAGGACCCTGCGTGATCGAAAGTCGCGAGCTGATAATGCAAGTCGCGGAAAGTTTGCGCAAATTTAACGAAATGAGCGGGGTAGAATTTTACTTCAAAAGCAGCTTCGATAAAGCCAACCGCACCAGCATCTCAAGCTTCCGCGGCCCGGGGCTTGAGCGCGGCTGCGAAATTTTAGCGGAAGTAAAGGAAAAATTCGGCTATAAAATTTTAACCGATATCCACGAAAGCTACCAGGCAGAGCCCGTCGCGCGCGTCGCCGACGTGCTGCAAATACCCGCGTTTTTGTGCCGCCAAACCGACCTGCTCGTCGCCGCAGCTAGCACGCAAGCGGTAGTAAACATCAAAAAGGGTCAGTTTTTATCGCCGCAGGCGATGAAACACAGTGTCGAAAAGGTGCTGCAAACCCGTAGCGCGCGGACCTATACTCCGCAAAGCGGCGCGGTATCTAACAATACAAAGGCCGCTCAAAACAGCACCCGCTCCGGCGATACAGAAATTTGCGGCGCGCAAAACGGCGCCCAAGACGGTGCGAATGACGGATCTTCGGCGCTAGGCGCACAAAATTCTTGCAGCACCCGTCAGGACGCACAAAATTTTATTCATACTTGCGGCGCTAAAAGCGGTGCCGAAAATGCCGCTAAAGGTACGGCGACGCCTTGTGTCGCACGAAGCGATAACGAAGCGCAAAGCGCCTCACAGCGAAACTTATCTCATACTTGCAACGCGCAAGACGGCTCGATAAGTGCCTCGCAGCCAAGCGGCGAAGGGATGCACGATCTGGCGCGCCGCTACGGCGTTTGGCTCACCGAGCGCGGCAGTACCTTCGGCTACGGAAATTTGATCGTCGATATGCGCTCGCTGCCGATTATGCGCGAGTTTGCGCCGGTTATTTTTGACGCGACGCACAGCGTGCAGATGCCTAGTATCGGCGCTACGAGCGGCGGCGACTCGCGCTTCGTGCCGTACCTCGCGCGGGCGGCGGCGGCCGTGGGCGTGGACGGCTTTTTTTACGAAACGCACCCTGATCCCGCTCACGCGCTTTCGGATGGGCCGAATATGCTAAATCTGCAGCAGCTAGAGCGCGTCGTAGCCCAGACGCTCGCAATTCAAAAAGCGCTCGGATTTTAAAATTTTAATATATTGGCAAAATTTGCTTTTTCTTGATGCTTATTAAAAGGCGGTTTGAAATTTTAACGCTCGCCGGACGGGCGTTAAAATTTTTATAATACACGCATGGTTCGCACCTAAAAATGTAAAAACATCTGAGCATAAATCGATAGACTTATCATTGCGTTTGATCATTGTCTGTTTTGCCAAAAATTCAAACTTTCAAGTTTATAAATTTTTAAGCCTCAAATTTAAAAATTTCGCCCACCTCGATGCCTAAAATTTTTGAAATTTTATAAATATGCTCAAGATTGAAGTGCTTGTCGTAGCGGCAACTCTCGCAGTTTGAGTAAAACGCGACTGACTTTATATCCATACTTAGCGCCATATCCAGTTGGCTCATACCCTTGCTTTCGCGTAGTTTGCGGACGTTGGAGGAGATTTGCAGATAAAAATTTCGTATCTCGTCGCCGTCAAAAAAAGCTAAATTTTCACTCATTTTTTATCCTATAGGTAAAGTAAAAATTAAACTTTATTTGGATAAAATCCTCAAATCTATATCCTATAGGATAAGTAATTAGTAAATTTCTAGAGAAAGGAGAAGAAATGAGCGCCACTATAAATCAATATGAAAAGCTATTCGGCAAAATTGTTGAAGTTGTCGCAGGCCGAACTTGCGCTTGCTTTTGCTCATGCAGTTGTGGCATGTGCGTATGCTCGTGCCGCGGTCGTAGAAGTGAAAACGACAAAATTGCATGGGAAATATGCTAAAAATTTATCGGCGGACCAAAATCCGCCGATACTATTTCAAGGATTTTTATGATTTTTTCAAAATATGGCTTCGCCTTTCATGTAGGTAATGATGTAGCATTATATAACTCTTTAAGGATGAAGCCGATCTATTTAAGCGATAACAAATTTAAGAAAATAAAAGAGACCGTTGACAAAAACGTGAAATTATCACAAGATTTAAAATGCGAAATCGATGAATTGATAAAGTATAAAATTTTAGTCAAAGAGGGCGATGATGAAAAAATTTTAAATTTTGTAAAATCGGTTATTCCTCAGCCGCAAATAAACGTATGCTATTTTATTTTAAGCGAACAATGTAATCTGGCCTGTAAATATTGCTTTTTAGGCAACAATAATCAGGAAAAGAGAAAGCGCTTCAAAAAAGAAAATATGAGTAAGCAAACGGCAATGGA
>NZ_CALBWL010000074.1 GCF_937973075.1 uncultured Campylobacter sp. | reverse complement strand
CTATCTAAAGCAGCTTTATATGGACGGAGTGGAGCTTAGTTTTAAGCCTACGGCGCTTAGTGAGTGCGGCACGGACGAAATTTGCGTTAGCTTGTGCAAGACGGAATTTAAAAATTTAAGCTCAGGCGAAACGAACCGCTTACGCCTTGCTTTCATCGCGGCAAGCTTGGAGCTTACAAATAACGGCGAGGGAATTTTAATCTTAGACGAGATTGATTCAAATTTAAGCGGAAAAGAGGCGATGAGTATTGCAAACGTGCTGGTAAAAATTTCAAAATTTTATCAAATTTTTGCGATCTCACACCAGCCGCAGCTTAGCTCAAAGGCTGCGTCACACTTTTTAGTAAGTAAAACGAACGGCAAATCTAGCGTGAGGTTATTAAGCGAAAATGAGAAAATAACAGAGCTAGCTCGTATGATAAGCGGCGAGACTATTACTGCAGAAGCCCTGGAATTCGCTAAAAAACTAAGGCAAAGCTGAAGGAATTTTAAGCTTAAGTTTAAATCTGAAATTTTTCGCTACAATACCGCGTTTAATTTAAATTTAAGTGTGATTTTGCAAAACGACGTAAAATCCGCTTCGAAAAATTTTATCAAGTGAGTTTTATGATTATAGATACACATTGCCATTTAGACGATGCTAGTTTCGATACCGATTTGGACGCGGTGATTGAGCGCGCCACGATTGCAGGCGTGCGCAGCATCATCATTCCCGGTGCCGATGTAGCAGACCTAGATAAGGCATGTAAAATTTCGCACGCGCGGAATAATGTGTATTTTGCCGTAGGGGTACATCCATACGAGATAGATTCTTTCGATATGGAGGTGCTGAAGCGGTATGCTGACGATCCCAAATGCGTGGGCGTTGGCGAATGCGGGCTTGATTACTTCAGACTTAAGCAGCAAGAGAGCAAGGAAGCCAAAGCCTTAGAAATCTCCCGCCAAAAAGACGCCTTCATCTCGCAAATCGATCTAGCAACACAACTTCAAAAACCACTTATAGTCCATATCCGAGAAGCAAACGAAGATAGCTTTGGAATTCTAAAAGATCGCGCTGGCGATTTATGCGGCGGTGTTTTACACTGCTTCAATGCCAGCAAGCTTTTGCTAGGTCTTAGCGAATACGGATTTTACTTCGGTATCGGCGGAGTTTTGACATTCAAAAATGCAAAAAACTTAGCTGAGATCTTACCGCAAATTCCGCAAGAGCGCCTCTTAATCGAGACGGATGCACCCTATCTAACCCCGCATCCGCATCGCGGCGAGCGCAACGAGCCTGCATTTACGAGACTCGTGGTAGAAAAAGTCGCGGAAATTTTAAGCCTAAGCGTAGAAGAGGTTGAAGCAATAACGACTCAAAACGCCTGTAGGCTTTTTGGCGATAAAATCAAAGGAGAGATATGAAAGCCATAAAATTTATACTGCTAGCCCTGCTTTTAATGGGCGAAGCGTTTGCGAGCCAGCCCGGTCTGATGCGCGCAAATCACGACTATATTTTAAATCAATTCGGCATTGAAAATAACGAATCGAGCAAAAATGTAGTCGCAGGCATATTCCGTGCGATCAATGCAAGCGATCGCAAGCAGTTTAAGCATATCGTGACTTCACAGTCGCACAATGCCTACTTAGTCAAATCCGAGGTCGATAACATTGAAGCTCCGGAATTCTTATTGTATTTGGCAATGGTCGAATCTCATCTTAAAAATACGGTCACATCAGGCGCTAGCGCGGGCGGTATGTGGCAGCTGATGCCGGCGACCGCGAAAAATTTCGGTCTTAGAGTAGATAGCGCCGTAGATGAGCGTCGCGATCCCGCAGCCTCTACGGATGCTGCGTTTTCGTATATTTTGCATCTGAAGCAAAATTTTGGCAAGTGGTATTTAGCGCTAATGGCGTATAATTGCGGCGATCAAAAGCTTAAAAATGCGATTGCAGCTACTGGCAGCGATGATCTGGATCGCTTGCTAAAAAGCCCCGCACTTCCTAATGA
>NZ_CALBWL010000073.1 GCF_937973075.1 uncultured Campylobacter sp. | reverse complement strand
AGCGCGCGCAGCGGGCAAAATTTTATCAGCGCCGAAAGCCTAAAGATCCCGCACGTCGGCTGGAACAGCGCGCATTTTATCAAGCGCTCGCCGGTAAACGTGGGCCTAGGCGAGTTTGAGTATCTGTATTTCGTGCACTCCTACCACGTCCTTTGCGCGCGCGAGATCACGCTTGCGACCACGTTTTACGGCTATGAGTTTGCAAGCGCGATCTGGCGCGAAAACGTATTTGCCTTTCAGCCGCATCCCGAAAAAAGCCACGATGCGGGTATAAAAATCATTAAAAATTTTACGGAGCTGTGATGGAAATTTTCCCTGCGATCGATCTGAAACAAGGATGCGCCGTACGCCTTAGCAAGGGCGAGATGCAAAGCGCAAAAATTTATTCCAAAGGCCCCTGCGAGCTAGCCAAAAAATTTGAAGATCTCGGCGCTAAATGGCTGCATTTAGTTGATTTAGACGGCGCGTTTGCGGGCGAGGCGGTAAATTTCAAAGCGATTGAGCGGATCGTAAAAAGCACGCGTCTGCGCGTAGAAGTGGGCGGCGGCATCCGCGACGAAGCGCGTATAAAGGAGTATTTGAACTTAGGCGTCGATAGATTTATCCTGGGCTCGGCGGCGCTAAAAAACCCGGATTTCGTAAGGGGGATGGCGAAGCTTTACCGCATCGTCGTGGGCATAGACGCAAAAGAGGGGCTAGTAGCGACCGAGGGCTGGGCGGAGCTAAGCCGCGTAAAAGCGACCGATCTGGCGCGAGACTACGCGGACGCGGGCGTTTGCGCCATCATCTGCACCGACATATCGCGCGACGGTATGCTAAGCGGCGTAAACGTAGAATTTAGCCGCTCTATCGCGAAAGCTAGCGGCATCGACACTATCGCAAGCGGCGGCGTGAAAGATATGAATGACATAATCGCGCTGAAAAACGCAGAGCTCATCGCGGGCGTCATCGTCGGCAAGGCGTATTACGAGGGTATGCTCGATCTTAAAAAGGCGTTTGAGGCTCTATAAAAACGCCCGAGCGTAAGCAAAGTTTGAACTAAATTTTAGTAATATGCAAATTTTAAAATTTAAAGGCGATGTGAGGCGATGAAAGATTTTTTTTATGAGATGATCGTAAAAAGCGCGAATGCAAGCGAGCTTTTCAAGAGCTTTGCGTTTGAGCTCGGCGTTACCTGCGTCGAAGAACGCGGCGAGCGCTTCATAATCCGCGACGAAGAGGATCTGCAAAATTTAAAATTTGCGTTTGAAGAGTTTAAAAAGGGGCTCTCGCAATCTCTTAATTTAGACGCAGATCTGCAGATCGAAATTTCAAAAAAGCAAAACAAAGACTGGCTCGACGAATATAAAAAAGGCGTCGCGCCCGTGGCGGTCGGTAAATTTTACGTCCGTCCGAGCTGGTGCGAAAGATCGCAAGATCGCGCGCTAATCGATCTGCTGATCGATCCTGCGCTGGCGTTCGGCTCGGGTCATCACGAAAGCACCAATATGTGCCTGGCGCTACTTAGCGAGCTTGCTCGCACGGGCATGCGCGCGCTTGACGTAGGCTGCGGCAGCGGAATTTTAAGTATCGCGATGAAAAAACTGGGCGCAAAGGTAAGCGCCTGCGATACCGACGAGCAGGCGGTGGCAGCTACGCAGCAAAACGCCGAGAAAAACGGCGTGCAGATCGATAAAATTTGGCTCGGCAGCGTTTCAAGCTTGGGTGAGCAGGCGTCTAGTTTAAGCGAGCAAGGCTCAAGCGAAAGCGCGCAGCCGCAGTTTGATCTCGTCGTCGCAAATATAATCGCCGACGTGATTTTGATCCTAAGCGCGGATCTGAAAAAAGCGCTAAAACCGGGCGGCAAGCTCGTGCTGTCGGGAATTTTAGAAAAATATAAAGATAGGATCGAGCAAGCCTTTTCGGATTTAAATTTCGTGCAGATGAAAAAGCAAAACGAATGGCTTAGCTTCGTTTATGAAAGGAAAATATGAATAACAACCCAAATAATCAACCCCCTCAAAACGGCGGCGGAAACAATTTTTTCAATAAAAATCCGATCGGCGTTTTTATAATTTTCGCGCTTATTTTGATAGTGGTGTTTAAAGCGATATCCCCAAGCGGCGGATTTGATAGCGGTGGAGTGCTGGGCTCCGTTTCGGGCGAGAGTAGAAACGTAACTTACTCCGAGCTAAAATCGCAGATCAAAAACTCCCAAGTAAGCATGGTTTCCATCGGAAGCTCCACGATTAAAGCGCAAGTCGGCAACGTAATCTACACCGCCAAGCGCGTGGATGATCCCGAGCTAGTTCAAATTTTAGAATCGCGCAAAATTCCATACGGCGCGTATAATGAGAGCAATTTTTTGACCGATCTGCTCTTTAGCTGGGTCTTGCCGCTCGTAATTTTCTTTGGAATTTGGATGTTTTTAGCCAATCGTATGCAGCGCAATATGGGCGGTGGTGTGCTCGGCATCGGAAGCTCTAAAAACCTGGTAAGCGCCGAAAAGCCGAAAGTTAAATTTAGCGATGTCGCGGGCGTCGAAGAGGCGAAAGAGGAGGTTAAGGAGATTGTAGATTTCTTAAAAAATCCGGAGCGATATATCAGCCTCGGGGCTAAAATTCCAAAAGGCGTTCTTTTGGTTGGACCTCCGGGCACGGGTAAGACGCTGCTAGCCAAGGCGGTTGCGGGCGAAGCGGACGTGCCGTTTTTTTCGGTATCGGGCTCGAGCTTCATTGAGATGTTCGTAGGCGTGGGCGCCAGCAGGGTGCGCGATCTATTTGATAACGCTAAAAAACAGGCTCCGGCGATCGTTTTTATCGATGAGATCGATGCGATCGGCAAAAGCAGAACCGCAGGCGGTATCGGCGGAGGCAACGACGAGCGCGAGCAGACACTAAATCAGCTGCTTGCCGAGATGGATGGCTTCGGCTCGGAATCAAGCCCGGTGATCGTCCTTGCGGCTACCAACCGCCCGGAGACGCTGGATGCGGCGCTTCTGCGTCCGGGCAGATTCGATAGGCAGGTTCTAGTTGATAGACCTGATTTTGACGGCAGAATGGCAATTTTAAAGGTGCATATGCGCGACGTTAAATTTGCTCGCGATATCGATATCGAAGAGATCGCGCGCCTTACCGTGGGTTTTGCGGGAGCCGATCTTGCAAATATCATCAACGAAGCCGCGCTTTTAGCGGGTCGCGAGGCAAAGGCGGAGGTCGAGCAAAAAGACCTGCTCGAAGCGATTGAACGCGTCGGCATTGGACTGGCTAAAAAATCGCGCCGCGTAAGCCCTATCGAAAAGCGGATCGTCGCCTACCACGAAAGCGGTCATGCGCTCATAGCCGAGCTTACCAAAGGCGCGATGCCGGTATCTAAAGTAACTATCGTGCCGCGCGGATTGAGTGCCGCGGGATATACACTAAATTCTCCGTTTGAAAATAGATATCTGCATCAGCGCCATGAAATTTTTGCCGAAATCGATACGTTTTTGGCGGGGCGCGCGGCGGAGGATGTGTTTTTAGGCGAGATCACCGACGGAGCAGGTAATGATTTGCAGCGCGCTACCGATATGCTTAAATTTATGGCTACTCAGGTCGGAATGACCGATGCTCTCGGGCTTGCGGTGCTAGAAAAGCAGCAGTATTCCTTCCTAAACGGCGGACAGAGCATCAAGGATTACAGCGAGGTTACGGCGGTTAAGATCGACGAATATGTCCGCAAGACGCTGGATGAGCGCTACGCGGCAGTAAAAGAGACACTAAGGACTTATGCTCCGGCGATCGAGGAGATGGTGAAGGCGCTGTATGAGAAGGAGACGGTCTCTGGCGAGCAGATCGTGGAGATCATCTCTAAATTTGAAAAAGATAACAGCATGCCTACCCGGCTAGTGCGAAATTTGGGTGCTAACGATGATATCGAAAGCGCAAAGAGCGAGGCTTAAATTTAAAGCCTCGCGCAGGACAAGAACTTAAGGGCTAAATTTTAAGAAGGTCGCGCTAAAATGCTTTATGCGCTATCTGCGGCACCGAATGAAAAGCGGTGCAAAAATAAAATTTAAAGAGTGAGAGATGGAAGAGGAAAAGGGAAAATTAATCTATATATTGCCGAATTTTTTCACGGCGGCAAGTGCATTTTTGGCGGTTATCAGCATAATTTCTACGATAAAGGGCAACTTCAGCGCCGCGATCTTTTATATCATTTTATCCTTGATCTGCGACGGGCTTGACGGCCGCGTGGCGAGGCTAACGCATGCGACGTCGAAATTCGGCGTGGAATTTGATAGCCTTGCGGATATCGTTGCTTTCGGCGTCGCGCCGGCGCTGCTGTTTTATTGCGCGGTCGGGCACGATTACGGTAAGGTCGGCTCACTTGTAGCTGCGCTTTACGTGGTTTTCGGCGCGATCAGGCTGGCGCGATTCAACGTCACTACGGGCACCTACGAGCCTAGCGTTTTTATCGGGCTGCCGATACCAACGGCGGCGATTACGATGGCGTTTTGGATCGGAATTTATCTAAAATATGAGCTCTCCAAAGGATTTGGCGTATTTTTGATCATCGCAATGGCGGCGCTATCGTTTTTGATGGTCAGCAACATCCGCTTTCCGAGCTTTAAAAAAATTAGCCTAAAGCGCCCTAACGCGATTAAAATTTTAGTGCTTCTAATCGTCGTATTTTTCTCGCTTTTATATCTTTTCAGGCTGGAATTTCCGGCGGTGCTCACTTTGGTTTATATCGTTTACGGTTTGGTTCGCGGAGCTTTAAATTTAAGCGCGGCTAAATTTCATAAAAAAGACAAACTCGAGGAAACGGCGAAATAATCTCAGATATGTTTATCGCCGCGATTGTTTTAAGCTTGCGCGGCTATAATTTTGCCAAATTTTAACGATTTGAAAGGATCTGTAATGGACAAAAATAAAATCATAATCTTCGATACGACGCTTCGTGACGGCGAGCAAAGCCCCGGAGCATCGATGAATACGGACGAAAAGATCCATCTTGCGTTACAGCTTGAAAAGCTGGGCGTAGATGTTATCGAGGCTGGCTTTGCGGCGGCGAGCCCCGGGGACTTTGACGCGATAGAAAAGATCGCGGGTGCCGTTAGCAAGGCTCGCGTCTGTTCGCTTGCGCGCGCTTTAGAAAAAGATATCAAAGCCGCGGGCGAAGCGATAAAGGGCGCGAAGCTCGGACGCATCCACACCTTCATCGCCACAAGCCCCATCCATATGGAATTTAAACTTAAGATGCAGCCGCAAGAGGTCATAAAGCGCGCCGTAGAGTCTGTGCAATACGCAAAAAGTCTATGCGATGACGTGGAGTTTAGCTGCGAGGATGCGTGTAGAAGCGATATGGGTTTTTTAAAAGAGATCTGCGACGCCGCGATAAGCGCAGGGGCCTCCACCATAAATATCCCCGATACGGTAGGCTATCTCTATCCAGATGAGATCACTGCGCGCATAGGCGAGATCGTTAAGCTTATCGGCGAGCGCGCCGTAGTTTCGGTGCACAACCACAATGATTTGGGAATGGCTACCGTAAATTCCCTGGCTGCCATCTTGGCAGGAGCCAGACAGGTCGAGTGCACGATAAACGGTATCGGCGAGCGCGCGGGCAACGCGGCGCTAGAGGAGATCGTAATGGCGATCAAGACGCGCAGGGATAAATTTGCGCCGCTTTATACCGATATAAATTTGAAAGAAATTTACCCATCCAGCCGCCTAGTCGCGAGCATCACCGGCATCGAGCCGCAGCCTAATAAAGCGATCGTGGGTAAAAACGCCTTTGCGCATGAAAGCGGCATCCACCAGGACGGCGTGTTAAAACATAAAGAAACCTACGAGATCATGCATGCTGAGGATATCGGGCTTGATAAAAACTCGCTCGTGCTGGGCAAGCACAGCGGCCGCCATGCCTTCAAAGACAAGCTGGTATCTTTGGGCTATGAGCTTAATAACGAGCAGATTGAGATCGCGTTTAATAAATTTAAAGCGCTCGCCGATAGCAAAAAGGACGTTTTCGACGAGGATATTAGAGAGCTCGTAAACGACGAGTTCGTGGGAGCCGAAAAGACCTATGAAGTACTAGTTTTAAGCTCCAATAGCTGCAACAAAGGACACGCTAGCACTGCGCTTACGCTAAGGTATAAGGATGAAATTTTAAGCGACAGCGCGCTTGGAAACGGCGGCGTGGATGCGATATTTAAAGCGATAGACCGCATCAGCGGCATCAGCGGTAGCCTGAAGGAGTATCAAGTAAAAGCAGTCTCGCAGGGTAAAGACGCGCTGGCGAAAGTAACCGTTAAGGTGGAATTTGCGGGCGAGGGCGCCATTATCGGCAGAGGACTTGACGTAGATACGATGCTGGCGTCTGCAAAGGCCTACGTTGCGGCGCTAAATACATATTTGGACGCTAAACGTTAGATTGCTCGGCGGGATTTGTTAAATTTAACGCAAATTCCGCTAGATTAAACAAATCAAAAGCAAAATTTTAATAATATTTCACACTTAAAACGTTGGAGTAGGGGGTATTGAGCCGAAACTCGTTTTAAAATTTATTTATGGAGACTTTTATGAAAAAAGTTCTTGTATTGTTATTTGCGCTTTGCGGCGCGGCTTTCGCTAGCGAGCAGCTAAGCGCTTACACTCAGATCGTTTCTTTTTCTGCAATTACCGTTGCAGTTGTTTTAGGTCTAGCCGCTTTGGGTGGCGCGTTAGGTATGGGAAATGCCGCTAGCGCGACGCTTAACGGTATCGCTAGAAATCCAAGCGTAGCTAGCAAACTATCGACTACAATGTATATCTCGCTTGCGATGATCGAAGCGCAGGTTATCTATGCGTTGGTTGTTTCATTCGTCTTGCTTTTTGCAAACCCTTTTTTGACAGAAGGCTTAAAGGCTGCTGCAAATTAATCATAAGCCCGAGAAATCGGGCTTTAAACTTATATAACTCAAGGCTTAAGATCAAGCTTTAAAATTTATGCGACCGTGGTGGAATTGGTAGACACGCTATCTTGAGGGGGTAGTGCCGCAAGGTGTACGAGTTCAAGTCTCGTCGGTCGCACCATCTATTAAAATTTTCCCTATTTTTTAGTCTTTTTGAATTTTTAGATAATTTTTAAGCCCTATTTTTGGGAATTTTAAAATTGCTCTTAAAAAATTCTTAATACTTAAAACTACCGATTGATACATGTATTTTAAGAAAAACTACTGTATATTAAAAAATTGTATAGTAGCTTTTTCTGCGCTCTCGCCTTGTTGATCCTTTGAGGAAATTCTATAATCTGCCTAAAATTACTATACAAAGGAAGAAAGATGACAGAAGTTTTTACCAAAATTAAGGATAATCCAATTTTTAAATCAGACCCTGATAAAGTAGTCAGGAATTTTATCTTGCCGCAATATAAGCGCACTATAGTCGAAGTCTTAGATGATTTTATAGCCGTTAAATTTTATAGCTCGCTATCTAGAGACGGAACGGTTAAAACGCATAGACATTATCACTATATGCAAGGCGACAAGTTAATCAAAGCTCTAGGTAATGCCGATGAAATAACATTCGAAGGGGCTAGAATATTGTTAATATTCATAATTTGTGCTACCAAATACATGCTCTATGCTGCTCCTAGCGTATAGTTTGGGTTGCTATGGTGCATAAACATATAAGTTTTTGCTTCATTGCCGTTTATGGCAGGGATGGTTACTTTTATGAATTCACCTTTTTTTAACTCTCTACTAAGCGAGATTGTAAAATTCATCTTTCCTGCTTTTTCTACCGCATTTGCATTTGATACATTTACAGCTATCTCATCTGCTTTGTGTAGGGTTATGTCAAGATACTCTTGGTATGGGTTAAAGTCTTCTATAATAAGGCTATCATTTACTATAAGCTTATTATCAATTAGTTCATATTTTATATTGTCTTTTGTTTTATATATGTTTGAGCCTTTTTCTATTTGAGTGCCGTCTGTTAGTTTGCGACCATAAAAATATACCTGCCCTTTTCCATCCTCATCTCTTATAGTGTCTTTGCCGTCGGTAAAGTATGTATCATAACCAGCTCCACCAATAAGCAAATCATCGCCATTTCTGCCTTGAAGCAAGTCATCTGCGCTACCGCCGAACAATACATCGCCTTTCCTATCGCCAAATATAGAACCACTTGGCTCACCATTAATGTTTAAAATTTTTCTAGCTTGTGTCGATAATGGTCTTGTATAAATAGAACCATCATTATTCCTAACTTCTATAAAGCCATTTGAGGTAATATTTATATTATCGTTATCTTCTCCATATATTTTCTTAAATATACTTCCCAAATCCCAATCAACAAGAGATAATGCCAAATTTACACCAGTAATTATCCAACCTTGCGGTGTCAATAATGCCGCACCAGCAATAATTGCATCTCCTAACGCCCCAACCATTTGTTTCATTTTGCTTTCACCCATAGTGCTATCAATTAACACATTTCCTGCTGCGGTTTCTACAAACAAAACAATAGCCCTAGCTTTGCTTTTTAAAATCTTTTCGGGTATATCAGTGAAATTTTCAGCAATACTATAACCACTGCTTGCACTATTCCACATTTTACGAATATTTTCTAAATTATCTTTACTATTTTCAGAAAGATTGAATTTAGTAAATTTTTCAATAATAATTTTTTCAGCTTTATCCAAAGCAACTCTTGCTTTCGCTTCTCTGCTACCTGTTGAATTCATCGTTCGTTCCTTGTGTTATAAAAATTTTTATCAAAAATTCCAAAGCTAGTTTTAGCATTTGAAATATTTAATTTCACATTTTCTAAAAAGTATTTTTTAAATTCTTTAAATTCTTTGTCGTTGCAAATCATAATATTCATCACTTTTCCATTTTTGCTGTAAATGGTAAGACAATCATAAACGCTATCATTGATTTTGCCACCATTTATTGTATGAGTTATGATTTTTGGAATTGTATAAAATACAACGATAAGTGCAAAAATAAAAAACAAAATAATAGGCTCATTAAATGCAAAAATTGCGTATATGTATGTAGAAATAATAATCAAAATTAAAATTTTGGCAACTAGTGAAATTTGTTCGCTTCCATCTCTAAAATCAACGCTAAATTTAACATTTTTAATATTTTTTACTTGCATAAAATCAAAAGATTTATCATTTTTAATTTGGCTTATCATTTCATTTTTCAGAATAAAATAATTTTTGCCCAAAAATTTCATAATGTAAGGAATTGCTACCATGAGAGATAAAATCGTAAAACCATTGACTTTTTCTGGTTTTGCGATACACAAAATAATAAAAGCTAAAATCATTAAAAATATACCAATCAAATTTACTTGTGGTTTGTAATCTTTTATAATAATCGGCTCTTTATCATAATCCCTTAAATTTTTGTTTTTATTAAAAACATCGTTTACCAAATTTGATCCTTTTTATAAAATTTCCTAGTAAATTCAATCTCGGTCAGTATCGTTTGATACTGAATTTTATGAATTCACAAATTTAAACTTGCTATTGCTTTTGAATTCAAGCAACAAGTAAATTTAAATTTGCAAATTTAATATTTAGATCTGTTTGATCTGAATTAGCCCTCGGTTAAATCCAAAATCCATAGCAGTCTTTTTTATACCACAGCTTGTTAATTGTTCAATCCCCTATACCCCGCCCATGCTAGCTCTGCATATGTTTTTAGCGCCTCAAACTTTCTCATTTTTTATCCTTTATCAAAAAAAAATGTTATTTACTTAAATTTTTATTTATATCTATATTAAAGACCGTAAAAATATAATCTCTTACCTTATTGTAATTTTTTTCATTGAAAGAAAATATATGTATAGAATAAAGTCCTTGATTCTCCCACCTATAATCATACCAGTGTATTTCTTCTATATATTCAAGATTTATTTGAAATTTTGGAAATATTTTCCAAAAATTTTTAAAACTTTTATTTTCATATCTATAAATTACCAAAAAAACTATAATTTCTAAAAATTCCGCAAACAATAATATAAATATTAAAAGTAATACACCTATTAAAGATATGCCAAAAGTTCCTTTAATAAAGCTAATTATGAAAAAACTAACTAAAAATACCTTACCAAAAATACTTGAAAATATCATATCTAAAAACCAGATTGCCTTAAAAGTTGTATCTTTGTTAAATATTATATCTTCACTGCTAGTCTCTTTAAAATTTTGATCACAATATGCAACTTTTGAATTATAAAAATAGGTATATTTTTTCTTTGAATTTATAATATTAAAACAATCAAATATCAAAAATACAACTATTGCAAAGCCAAATTTTATTATCGTTCCTTTTGTGTCGTCAAAATCTAAAATACCGCTTTCGAAATCGTCTAAGCAACTAATGCAAAACCCAGAAGCAGTAATCCAAAATACTAAAATAATCAAATAGTGTAAAATTAAAGGAAAGCCAGAATAATCCCGCAAAACTAGCGGCTCTTTATCGTAGTCCCTAGTCCTTTCTTTTCTTAGCGCAGTGCTGACTTCAAATTTATCCAAATCAAGCTCTTTATAAACGGAATCTCGATGCATTCTATACGAAAGGGGATTAAAATTTTATAAAACGGCGCTTGAAATTTCGGTTTTGCCGCCGCGATAAACGGGCAGGTTGATCCGCGATTTTTTGGCGTAAAAAAAGCGCTTCAAAAGCCCGCGAGCCGAAGCGGAATTTGGACGCAACGGCGGCGTTTTGCTTTGCAATTTGAGTTAAAATTTGATATGATTGTGCGAAATTTATATTGAACGGCTTTTCAAAATGAATAAATTTATAACCCAAAAAATAGGCGCGCTCGCGGGCTTTAGCGATGAAATTTTAAAAATTTTAGCATCGTTTGACGCGGCCGTTTCGGACATCGAGCTCGCTATGCAAATTTCAAAAAACGCCCCCCTGGCGGATAAAATTTTAGATTTAGCCTTTTGCGGTTTGTCTAAATTTAGCGCCGAAGGGCTCGCGAGGCAAAATTTCGCTACTGCAGATGAGCGGCGCGATCTACAAGGCGCAAAGTCCATAGAACACAGCTTGCAAGACGCCGCAAACGATCGGCAGCAAAATGAGTGCGCCTCGAGCGAGCAAAAGGGCGCAGATTTAGTAGGGCGGGGCGATAGTCTTAAATTTAATCACTCAAATGACGCAAACGGCGCGAACTACAGCGACGAGAATTTTAAATTTAACCCCTCGCAGGCCGCGAGCGATACGCAGCAGCAAAATCAGCACGTCGCCGTGAGAGCTGATTGCGCGCTAGGTTTGAGCATCTCTACGCGAGCCGCACAAACGCAACAGCAAGAACGAGAGCAGGAGCAGGGGCAAGCGCAGAAGCAAAAACAGAAGCAAGAATGGGGCAGAGCGCAGGAGCGGGGACAAGAGCAGGGCGCCGCGGCACTAAAAACGCTAAATTTACAGCGAGCGTTTGAGCTTTACGGGCGCGAGCAGATGCGGGCGTTTTTTCTATTCGCGGTATTTGACGAGATGCTAAAGCCGAGCCTGCAGGCGTATCGCATCGATCGCGAAAAGCTCACGCAGGTCTCGCTGCTGCGAAATCTGCTTATGTTTTCGTGGATCAAATCCTACCCGCAGATAGAGCAAAGCATCCTCTCAAGCGTGATTTTAGTGGAGTTTGGACGGGTTTTTATCGACGAGCAGGTGTGTGCGGCGGGCAAGGCGGAGGAATTTTACCATGCCATCAAAGGCTCGATCTTTCCGCAGGATTTTACCGATGTGGAGATGAAATTTACCGGCACAAACCGCGAGAGCGTCTCGCACGCGCTATTTGCGCATTTCGGGCTAGAGCAGATCGCACAGGACGCGCTGTATTCAAACGCCCCCGACGACGCGCCTTTTGAGAACAAATCCCGCTATGCAATGCTAAAGATCACCAAAACCGCGGTCAATATCTATCATCACTTCGACGAGCTTAGCATCGACAACGCTTTAAATTTACTAGTCGAGTTCGGCTTCGAGCAGGAGGCGTTTTTAGAGGCGAAAGGTGAAATTTCGATATGAAAGAGTTCCTGCGCGCCTTTAACTCTGGCGTATTTGAAAAGGATCTTAGCGGCGAGCAAAAGGAGCTTGCGCGCAACCTCCTAAATATCGGCGCTATCAGCGCGCACAAGGGCAAGCTCTACCTAAACGACGGCTATGTTTTCGGTAGGCTCGATATCGCGCGCGACGGCACGGGCTATCTGCAAAGCTTCGACGACCGCTTCAAAGCTGATCTTATCATCGAAAACAGATATTTAAGCGGCGTGCATCTGGGCGATCTGATCCTAGCAAAAATTTTAAGCTCAAGAAAGTCCCGTCTGCACGCAAAAGTGCTGATGTGTATTAAGCCCGCATTTTTAACGAGCGTGGTTTACACCAAAAGATTCGGGCGCGAAATTTTAGGCGTGAACGTTAAAACCGGCCTCGCAAATCCGCTCAAAGCCACGCAAAAATCGCTAAAGCAGCTGCCCGCAAATACCCTTTTAAAGATTGATAATCTAACGAACGAGATTACCGAGGTAATCGGAAGCTTATCCGATCCCTTCGTCGATGAGAAAATTTCTTTAGCGATCTACGATAAAAACGACGAATTTAACGAAGCGTGCAAGCAGCAAGCCGCGAGCTTCGGCAGCGAAGTGGACGAGGCGCTGTATCCGCAGCGCGTGGATTTGCAGCATCTGCCCTTTTGCACTATCGATCCTATCGACGCCAAGGACTTCGACGACGCGATCTATTTTGACGTAAAAGAGCGCACGCTTTACGTCGCGATTGCCGACGTGAGCGAATATGTAAGTGAATACTCGCCGATCGATAAGGAGGCGAAATTTCGCGGCTTTTCGATCTATTTCCCGCACCGATCCGTGCCGATGCTGCCGCGCGAGCTTAGCGAAAATATCTGCTCGCTGATGCCTGATCTGCCGAGGCTGGCTTTTGTTTTTAAAATTTCTTTGGATGAAAATTTAAACCCGCAAAAGCAGGAGCTTTTCGAAGCGATCATAAGATCAAAGCGCCGCTACAATTACGACGAGGTCGATGAAATTTTACGCACTCGCGAGGCGGCCGAGCCCGAAATTTTAAGCTGGCTCTTGCCGCTTAATGAAATTTGCGAGCGCCTGCGCCGCGCGAGGCTAAAGCGCGGATTTGATTTCCGCACCAAGGAGCTTCGCATCACGCTTGATGAGCGCGGTTTTATAAGCTCCACCCGCTTTGAGACCGACACTCCGTCGCACAAGCTCATCGAGGATTGTATGCTGCTAGCCAACAAAGCCGCTGCGGCGCGCATCGAGCGGGGCGTTTTTAGAAATCACGGCTCGGCGGAGCTTAAAAAAATTTACGCTCTGCTTGACGATCTAGCGCTGTTTGGCATCGACGCGCCGTATCAGAGCAACCTTGCTAAGATGATCGGCGAAATCCAAGCGCAAGCCGATGCTATGGGGATACGCGAGGAGGTCGATAAGCTCATCATTAAGGCTCAAAAACGCGCCGAGTACGCATCCGAATCGCGCGGGCATTTCGGGCTCGGATTTGATAACTACACGCACTTCACAAGCCCGATCAGGCGCTATTCCGATCTCATTTTGCACCGCTTGCTAAAGGCGCAGATGAGGGGGGATGAGAAATTTTATAATTACCTGCTTTTAAACATCGACGCTACGTGCGCGAGGCTAAACGAGCTAGAGCGCGAGGCGGATAAGGTCGCGTTTGATTTTATGGACCGAAAATTTGCGCGCTGGGCCGCGGAAAATTTGGGCAAAAAATTCCGCTGCTATATCGACGAAAATGGAAATTCCGTCACCGCAAAGCTCGACGACAAGCTAAAAGGGGCTAAAATTTTAGTTTCAAATTTCGCCGGCGATATTTTAACGCCCGTGCTAGTCGAGCTTACGGACGCAAACATCGCTAGCGGAGTGATTTTAGGCAGGGTGGTAAAGAAGATCTGATGTATAGGAAAGAATTTGACGGGCTTATCGCAAGCGGCAGGGTGCCGAATTTCGTGCTTTTGCGCGGCGGAGACGATTTTTCAAACGAGCTTTACGCGCAGCGCCTGAAGCAAATTTTCGCCGCGGAAAATTTTTTGAGTTTGTATTTTTTGGAGTATGATTTTGACGCGGCGCGAAGCTTCTTGGAGCCCTCGCTTTTCGGCGGCAGCAACACGCTTCACATCAAAATCGCCTCGCTCATCAAAAAGGAGGAGCTGCGAAGGCTCATCGCGCTGTGTAAGTCGGACGCGAACAATCATCTAATTTATGAGCTAAACGATAGCGAAATTTCTGTGAGCGCGGATTTTATCAAGGAATTTGAACGAAACGAAGTGAGATTTTTCAAACCCTCGGGCATGAATGAAGCCATAGCGCTGCTTGCGCAAAAATGCGAGATGTGCGGGCTTTTTGCAAACACCGCCGCGCTTAGCAGGATCTACGCCATCCACAACGAAAGCCTGAGCCTAAGCGCGAGCGAGATAGAAAAATTTGCAAGTCTGGGGCTTGAGCTTAGCCTGCAAAACGTAAATTTGATGGTTTATGGCCTTAGCGAGGTAAGCTATGACGAGCTTTTCGATAAAATTTTCAGCCTTAGCGATTTTCGCGTAGATTTTTACAAAATGGCTCTGGGCGGCGGATACAATGAGATGGAGCTGATAAATTATTTCTACCGCCTAATTTATAGAATTTTTCGCCTGCATGCTTACGTAAAAATAAACGGCAGATTTGATTTTAAGGCGGTTTTAGGCTATCAGCCGCCCCCTTCCGTGGCCGCACAGATGCAGCGCTACGCCACCAGCTTTTCTACGAGGACGTTTTATAAAATTTTCGCTCACTTAAACGATTTGGAATTTGAACTAAAAAGCGAAAAGAACGCGGCGAAGGACGAGCTTTTGCTTGCGTCGTTTTTGAGGTTGCAGCGCATGCTGCTAAGTTCGCTCGGACAAAAAGCAAATATTAAGTGAAATTTTAGTAATATCCCTTCGCATTTTTTGCAAAATCCTTGCCCGCAGACGCTGTTTGCGAGCTAAAATCCATAAGGAGAATTTATGAGAAACTACGAGGTTTTATTCATCGTTAAGCCCACGCTTACCGACGATGAAGTTAAAACAAAAGTCGATTTCGTCAAAGAAATCATAACCAAAAACGGCGGAGAGATCGCTTCCGTGATCGAAATGGGCGTTAGAAAGCTGGCCTATAAGATCGACAAATATGAACGCGGAGTTTATTTCGTAATCTATTTTAAGGCCGAGCCGAGCTTGATCTCCGAACTTGTTAGAAATCTGCGCATCACCGAAGATATCATTAGATTTTTGACCGTCAAATATGAGACTAAGCGTGAAATTTCCGCTTGGGACAAGCTAAGCAAAGGCATCAAACTAAGCCCTGCGAAAAAAGAGCGCGAGCCAAAAGCGCCGGTAGAGCCGAAAGAGCCTGAAGAAGCAGCCAAAGAGGGCGAATAAAGGATAAAATATGTTCAATAAAGTAGTTTTGGTAGGTAATTTGACCCGAGATATCGAGCTTAGATATCTGCAAACGGGTACCGCCGTAGGCAAAACCGGCATCGCCGTCACACGCAGATATAATAGCTCAAACGGCGAGAAACGCGAAGAAACGTGCTTTATAGACATAGATTTTTTCGGTCGTACGGCCGAGATCGCAAACCAATACTTGCGAAAAGGCAGTAAAATTTTGATCGAAGGCCGCTTGAAGCTAGATCAGTGGCAGGATCAAAACGGACAGAACCGAAGCAAGCACTCCATCAGCGTAGATACTATGGAGATGCTAGGAAGCAATCAAGGTGGAAGCGGCGGCTATAATCAAGGCGGTAATTACGAGGGCGGCAATTATAGCGGAAGCTCCGGTGGTTACGGCGGAGGAAATTCTAGCTATGGCGGCGGCGGTAATTATGGCGGCGGAAATAGCTATGCTAATAGACAAAACTCAAATTCCAGAGGCACAAAAAACGATTACAATGCGCCTAAACAAAAAGAGCAGAGTTACGAAAGCACGATTCCAGAAGTCGACGTCGATGCCGATAAATACGATGATGGCAACGACACGATCCCATTTTAATTAAGGAAAAATCATGGCAGATAAGAGAAAATATACTAGGAAGTATTGCAAATTTACGGAAGCAAAGATCGAATTTATCGATTATAAGGACACGGCGCTGCTAAAGCACTGCCTAAGCGAGCGCTTTAAGATTATGCCGCGCCGCTTAACCGGCACTAGCAAAAAATACCAAGAGATGGTAGAAAAGGCTATCAAACGTGCGCGTCAAGCAGCCCTCATACCTTACATCGTCGATCGCAAAGACGTGGTCACAAATCCATTCGAAAATCTTTAAATTTTAGCGGTACAAAGCCGCTAAAATTCCCCCTATTTTAAACTCTAAATTTTAAAATTTAAGCCCGCTCTTATATATATAATTCCCCCTATATTTTTTCAAAGGAGAAATTATGGCAGAGAATGAACATCCGGATCATTTAATGTGCCCATTTTGTGGCAAAGACGACATCAAATACGGAGCAATCGTATGCGGTGGGTGCCAGGCGGAGATCTCTTATAGCAGGTCGTGGATAGGAACACTCTTTTTTTCTATACTTTGGCTCTTTTTTGGAACGGCTTTTGCTAAAGACTATACTACTTTATTAATTATCGTCTGGGTTATTGGCATATTGGCCTTTATAGGTGCTTTAGTGGCGGCGCGAGATCACAGTCCGCAATTTCATAGGACCATGAAGCACGTCGAATAGCCTTGCTTATATTTTGTTGTCTAATCGGTGATTAAATTTCATAATTTTCGGTTAAATTTAAAATCAGAAAATTATGTCGTTTAAATTTCAAGGATAAATTATGAATTTTTTCCTAGCTTTCCTCGTCGGTAGCGGTTTGGGTGAGGGGCTTGTAGCTATTATTTTAGTCTGTATGCTCGTATACGTGATAGGTAGTGGCTTCAATGCCGTTCTCGCTTTTATTCCGGGCTTTATAGTGTTTTGCATTGCAAAGGCATTTTTAGAAGGCTTGACTTCTAGCGTAAATAATAGATTTATTGCGTCTGTCGTACCAATTTTGGGAGGTTTAGTTCTAGGGTATTTAGCGGGTGCTTCCGTATATGAAAGTGAGCAGGCAAAGGATGCTGAGCGCGAAGTGCAGAAGCAACAAAATATGACGCAGCAAGATAAAGTCTATTATATCCAACGCAGTCTGATGTTCGGTGGCTACGGCGTGACGATCGACGGTAAATGGGGCAAAAAAACTATGCAAGCGTCACAGAAATATTCGGGCTCGTCCGCAACCTCGATCGATGAGCTTTATGAAGCGGTCAGGGCTAAAAAAGAGGGCAGAAGATAAAATTTAAATCGCAAGCAAAGGTTTGCCTGGCTAAATTTTAAAATTTGCTAGTTTTTTTTATATCTCTTATCGAGCGCGCTTTTAAATGCAACGTAGTGATTGTCAAAATTTCTTTAGGTTCGTTTGGAAGCTCAAATTTTAATATGATTTGAATGCTTTAAGGGTAGAAGGAAATCTGCTTGCATATGATGTCCAGAACTTAAATTTAAAGATTTTGCCTTAGAGGGTTTGGCGAATGACACTGCCGCCGAATGACTCTGGCTTAAATTTAATGGATTTCAGCTACAAGACACAGCGAAATTTACGTTACTTTGTGCCTTTTCTAAAAGCATAATGCCTCAGCACTCGAGCGAGCAAAATTTTATCCCACATCGCTACGCTTTGACCTGAAGTACGCGACACATTCTAAGTCACGAAAAACTAAAATTTTTATACCTCCGAAGCTCGCATAGTTTACCAGAAAGCTCGTGCCTAAATCAAAATCCATACCTCCCAAAACTTCGCTAGCTAATATTTTTAATTTTGGATTGTAAATGAGATAAATACCGAGGCGGCAATCTTTAGCGGATGAAATTTTATACGTAAAAAACCGAGGTTTGGATTTACTATGAAAGTTTCCATTTCTTAAACTCGCGGCTATATTTTCTTTGCGAAATCGCGTTAAATTTAAGGCTATCTATCCTGGAGAAATTAACGGCGTATTCCTTCAAGCAAGCGAGGATGAAAGAGAAGCGGTAATTGCCATTTTCGTAAAATATCTCGCTCGTTATTATTTCTCCGGGCGCTGCGTCGCATCTTTGATCCGAGCTCATAACGCATTTTAGTTCATAATATCCATTTTGCAAATCTCCGATGTAAAATTTTAAATGCAACTTTTCATTAATTTGCTTTTTAGGTAGCAATAGCGCATCGTTGAAGCTTATGCCCGCAAAAATTCTTTCTAGCGTATGCATATTTTTATGCAGCCCTGCCAAATACGCCTCGTACCGCTGCTGCCTTAAGGCATATTCGCTATCGTTTATATTGCCCTTGATCCAATCTAAGTCGAAATACAGCACTTCAATCTCTTAGGTTTTAAATTTATCGCTGCCTGTTCGCTACAGCCCCAAGAAATTCTCATCATTTTTGATCTTTTCGATGAGATCAAGCGTGGCGTAAAACTCATCGTAGAAATATGGCATCTCGAGTTTGAAAAATTTAAAATTTAACCCCTCCAGCACCTTGAGCGAGTGTTTGTTTTTAAGCAAAAATATGAAAAATACCCCGTCTTTTTCCAGCGCGTTGAGGTAGTTTATTTCGCTTATATTTGCGCGCAGGATCTCGGCGTCGAGGATGACGACGTCGGCTACGTAGATGAAGTCGTTTAGATGTCTCTTTGCGCTCTCCCAGTTGGAGTTTGGCATCACGTCGCAACCAAGCCCGCTTAAAAAATCTCGCAGCTCCTCAAAGATCGCGCGGTTTTTATGCGTGATTATGACGTTGTAGTCGTATTTTTTGGCGCTAAAACTTTGCTGCGCGAAGCAGCTAAGTACCGCATCCATTTTGATAAATGTCCCGCGCCCGTCGGCTCCAATACTCGGATGCGAACCGAGTGCACGCAAATGGGTCTGTGCCGAAGTAAGATACTCATCATCCGTGCTAGCAGCGCTTTCTAGTGCACTTTTAAGCGCATAGGTACGCGGATCCTTTAGCTCGCGATCGATGCCTACGCGAACATCGAGCTTGATAGAGCTCATATTCGCTCTAAGTTCCTTACTGCTAAATTCCACGCTTACGCGGATTGGTTCAGCGATATTTTGCAGGAAAAACTCGCACGCGTCAAAGACTGCGCTAGTGAGATTTAGCACCTCGCCGCCGTAGATACGCGGCAACTGCGGCGGGAAGCTAAGATAGAGCGTGCTATCGTATTTCGTGCACTCCTCAAATAAAATTTCGCTTTGAAATTTTAAAATTTTTAAAATATCGATCTGCGCGATATCCTCGCGTCTAGGCACGACGGAATTACTTTCTTTGACTTTAGGCGCAGCGGAGAAAATTTTGCCGCTTACGGCGGGCTTTTTAGCAAAAAGATTTCTTACCACAAAGCCTGCCGTCGCAGCCAATATTGCTAGCGCGCCTAAAACCACGGCTTTCATAGTACAAGCATCCCATCGCCATAGGAGTAGAAGCGGTATCTTTGCTCCACTGCGATGCGGTAGAGCTCAAGCGTGCGCTCAAGGCCGATGAAGCTTGCTACGAGCATTATCAGCGTGGATTTTGGCAGGTGAAAATTTGTAAGCAAAAAATTCTGTCTTATCGGTGGGTTGCCCGGGTGCAAAAACAGCTCGCAGATCCCACTACTTTGCCCGTTACGTGCAAAATTTTCGATCGTTCTCGTCACCGTCGTACCCACGCCTAAAATTTTTCGCTCGCTTTTTAGAATTTGCGCGGTCTGCGGCGGGATAGAGTAGAGCTCGCCGTGCATCTTATGATCGCGCAGATCCGCTACTTCCACGGGCTTAAAGGTGCCTGCGCCTACGTGTAGCGTGATAAAATAAATTTCGTGGTTTTTGCGTAGATCGTTTAGCATCGCATCGTTAAAATGAAGGCTCGCGGTGGGTGCGGCGACGGCGCCTTGCTCGCGCGCGAAGATGCTTTGATACCAGCTCGCGTCCTGCTTGGTATCGGCGCGCTTGATATACGGCGGCAGCGGCACGTGGCCGATACGTTCGCAAATTTCAAAAACATCATGGGTGTTTAAAGCTTTACCGCCCTGCTCAAACTGCACGATGCGAAGCCCGCCCTCTATCAGCTCGCAAACGCGCGCATTAAGACCGCTTTGAAATTTTAATTCGCTGCCCGCTTTGACGCTGCCGCGAATATAGGCGCTAAATTTATTGCCCTCAAGCGGCGAGTTTAGCAGAAGCTCGATCTTGCCGCCGCTGTTTTTATGACCGAATAGGCGCGCCTTAATCACCCGCGTGTCGTTAAAAATAATATCGCAAGGCGGCAGGGCATCCGCCAAATCGCCGAAGTGCGCGTGAGTGATCTGCTCCTTGGCACGGTCATAGATCAGCAGGCGCGCGCTTTGTTTGGGCATCACGGGCGCGCTTGCGATGAGCTCGCTAGGAAGCTCGTAATCGTAGCTGCCAACTAAATTTAGATCCGCCATCTTACGCCTGCGCTACGTCCGTGGAATTTTCGCTTTCGTCATCCTCCTGCTTATACGGATTTATCATTTTGGCGATAAAGATCGAAAGTAGATAAAGCGCAATTAGCGGAGTTGCGAGCATAAACTGACTAAGCACGTCCGGCGGCGTCATCACTGCCGCAAAGATGAAAATGATGACGATTGCGTAGCGGAAAAAATCACTCAGGCTTTTGTTCGTCACAAGCCCGATTTTAGCGAGAAAAAAGGTCACCACCGGAAGCTCGAAGCTGATACCAAATGCGACGACGAGCTTAGCGAAAAAGCCTACATATTCGCCGATCGTAGGCATCGCAGTAAATTGCTTGGCACCAAAATTTACCAAGAAATTAAACGCGACGGGGATTACGAAAAAATAGCAAAACGCCGCGCCTAAAAAGAACATAATGCTCGCGCCGCTAACGAAAGGGATGACGTATTTTTTCTCGTTGTCGTAAAGTCCGGGCGCTACGAAAAGCCACACCTGCCAGAAAATTATCGGCATTGCTAGAAGTAACGAGGTGAAAAACGACACCTTCATCGCAGTAAAAAAGGTCTCGCCAAGCTGGGTAAAGATGATCTCGCTGCCTTTGGGAAGTACGCGCACTAGCGGGCGGGTCATAAAGCCTAAAATATCCTCCCAAAAGCCGAAGCACGCGATAAAAAGGACGATGACGGACAGCACGCAGATCACCAGGCGCTTGCGAAGCTCGGCTAGATGGGGTTTTAGCTCTTCAAACATTAAATTTCTCTCTCATTATGATTTTTGCGTATCGCTATTTTGCGCGGAATTTTGCATAGAATTTTGCGCATCGCCGTTTAAATTTGCGTTCAAATTTTGCGCGCCGTTTTTCGCTTCGCCGCTTGCATTTGTATTTTGCACGGAATTTCCCGCACCGCCGTCCATGCTCGGCATGGAATTTTCGCCTTTATTTCCAGCGCCAGAATTCGCGCTTTTGCTTTCAGCGTCGGAATTTGTTGCGCTGCCGGCGGAGCCTTGCGTAGAGTTTGCGCTGCTGCCCGAGCTTTGCGCGGAATTTTCTCCGCTCGAATTTGCTTTTAAATTTGCCGTCTCGCTCTGTTTTTGCGCCGAGACTTCTGCGGAATTTAGCGTGTCTTTTACGGAACCTTCTATATTTTTTAACCCCGCATTTAGCGTCTCTTTGACGGAGTTCATACCGCCTTTGATCTCGTCGAGCTCCTCAAACGTGAGCTTTTTGCGCACGCCCTCGCTTGCTTGCGTGATACTCTCTTTATATTTTTTGGCGTCCTCTTTGAGCTCGGCGATGCGAAGCTCCTGATCGAAGCTCGATTTTGCGTCGTTGATCGTTTTTTTGATGACTTTGAAGTATTTCGCGAGCTCGACCAGCACTTTTGGAAGCTTTTCGGGCCCCAGCACGATTATCGCGATGATTAAAATGATCGTAATTTCAGGCAGACTGATACCAAACATAAAATTTCCTAACGTAAAAAATGGCGTATTTTAACTAAAATTTCATTAATCTTAAATTTAGCGCCCGCGGCGGCTTTCTTGCGTGATAAAAAGCGCGATCTCGTCGGCGAGCAAAAAGTTGGGATTATAAAATTTGCCCTCGGTAAATTTTAGCTTTTTTTCGCGTGCGAGCAGCTGCGCGTTGCTTAGCTCCGCAGCGTCTAAAATTTGCGCCTCAAATCCCAAAATACAGCGCAGCCCGAGAAATATGCGCTCAAGCTTTTTATCCTGCGCGCTTAGAGTTTCGCGCTGTTTTTGCAGCGGATCTGCGATGTAATCTCGCAAATTTTTAGGCGAGCTAAGGCGCACCTGAGCGCTAGTTCCGACCGCAAATGCCCCAAGTCCCGCGTAATCCTCGCCGCGCCAGTAGGCGAGATTGTGCTTACAGCGCAGTCCGCGCGCGGCAAAATTTGAAATTTCATACTGACTAAAGCCGCTATCCGCCGCAAGAGCAAAGAGAAATTTAGCTAGAGCCGCGCTTTCCTTTTTAAAGCTTTCGCACCCAAAAAAGGGCGTGTTCTCCTCAAGGCTTAGCGCATAGGCGCTTAGATGCGGCACTTCGCAGCGCGCAAACTCGGCCATTTCAAATTTTAAATTCCTTTTATCGTCAAATTTGCTCGCGTAGATTAAGTCTAAGTTTATATTACCAAAGCCCGCTGCTTTGGCATTTTGTACCGCGAGAAAAATCTGCGCTGCACTGTGCGCGCGACCGAGGAATTTTAACTTGGCATCGTTGAAGCTCTGCGCTCCGAAGCTGATGCGATTTACGCCGAGCCCGCGCATCGCCCTAAGCCAAGCGGGGCTAGCGGAGTTCGGGTTAGCTTCCGAGCTGATTTCGGCTTTGGCGGTAAAATGCGGCGCAAGCAGCGCAAAAATTTCATCATAAAGCCCCGCATCCACGGCGCTTGGCGTGCCTCCTCCGATAAAAAGCGTCGAAATTTGCGCGTGCGGATTTTTCGCCAAAAAGTCGCGCACCTCAAACTCTAGCGCGCGAAAGTAGTTTTTTGCGAGGCTAAATTTGTCGCTGAAGGAGCCAAAGGCGCAATAGGGGCATTTTGAGGTGCAAAACGGCACGTGGATGTAGATGTGCAAGGGCGGTCCTATGGGCTAAATTTATGTCGCAAAATTTAGCGAATTAATTTGAAAATTTATATAAATTTTAAGCCTCTTAACGCAAATTTTAATATTTTTAGGTAGAATTTTGAGAAATTTTTTGTGAGAAAACGAGATGGAAAAAGAGAAAAATTACAGACCGAATGTCGCTGCAATCGTACTTTCGCCCTCGTATCCGTTTAATTGCGAAATTTTGATCGCGCAACGAAGCGACATCAAAGGCGCTTGGCAGTTTCCTCAAGGCGGTATCGACGATGGTGAGACGCCTAAGATGGCGATCTGCAGAGAGCTAGGCGAGGAGATTGGAACAAGCAAAGTCGATATCATCGCTGAGTGCCCGAAGTGGCTTAGCTACGACTTTCCCGATGGGGTAGCCCAAAAGATGCGCCCATACGACGGGCAAATTCAGAGGTATTTTTTGGTGAGATTGCGAAGCTTAGCCGATATAAACATCAATACTAAACTTCCGGAGTTCGACGCATTTAAATTCGTAGGCGCAAATGAGGTTTTAAGGCACGTAAATCACTTCAAAAAGCCGATTTACGCGACGGTTTTAAAATATTTTAAGGAGGAGGGTTACATTTAATGCTGATCGTTCAAAAATACGGCGGTACGAGCGTCGGTACGCTAGAGCGGATCGAGGCGGTCGCGCAGCGCGTGATAAAGACTAAAAACGAAGGACACGATGTCGCGGTAATCGTCTCTGCGATGAGCGGCGTTACCAATCAGCTCATCGAGCAGGCGGAATTTTTTACTAAAACTCCCATAGGCAGAGAGATGGACGTGTTGCTAAGTTCGGGCGAGCGCGTTACGAGTGCACTTTTGGCTATCGCGCTAAACGCTAAGGGCTATGCTGCGATCGCATTTAGCGGGCGAGGTGCGGGCATCGTGACGGATAATTTTCACACCAAAGCTCGCATCGTCTCTATCGATCCAAAAAGTATGCAAGAGGCGCTAAAGCAGGGCAAAATCGTCGTCGTCGCGGGCTTTCAAGGTATTAGCACCGCAGGCGAAGTAACTACGCTCGGGCGAGGCGGAAGCGATCTTAGCGCAGTCGCCGTTGCAGGAGCGCTGAATGCCGATCTATGCGAAATTTACACCGACGTAGACGGCGTATATACGACCGATCCGCGCATCGAGCCAAAAGCCAAGAAGCTTGATCACATCAGCTACGACGAGATGCTTGAGCTTGCGAGCTTGGGGGCGAAGGTTTTGCAAAATCGAAGCGTCGAGCTTGCGAAGAAATTAAACGTAAATTTGGTGACGCGAAGCAGTTTTAACGATCATGAAGGAACACTCATAACAGGAGAAGAAAAGATGGAAGATGCGGTAATTAGCGGCATTGCACTGGATAAAAATCAAGCAAGAATCACGATTAGAAACGTAGAGGATCGCCCCGGCGTCGCGGCTGAAATTTTCTCCGCGCTCGCGAGCAAGGAGATCAACGTCGATATGATCGTACAAAATATCGGACGAAACGGCGAGACGAATTTGGGCTTTACCGTGCCGCAAAACGAGCTGCAGACGGCTTATGCGGTAATGAAAGAGGTAAATCCGAATCCGAATTCCATCATCGAATCGGACGCCGACATCGTAAAGGTTTCTTTGGTGGGCGTTGGTATGAAAAGCCACAGCGGCATAGCCAGCAAGGCGTTTAAGACGCTTGCGGACGAAGGGATAAATATCCAGATGATCTCCACGAGCGAGATTAAAATTTCGATGATCGTAGAGGCTAAATACGGCGAGCTCGCCGTGCGCGCGCTGCATAAAGCCTACGATTTGGATAAATAATGCAGGATCTGCACACTTGGAGCGTCACGGCGATGCGCTCCGAGCCCGGACTTGAGTGGCTCGAGGATCGCAAGGAGGACTGGACGCCGCTTTTAGCATCAAAGCTAAAATTCCTCCACGACGGCTTTGCTTTCATCGTCATCTGCGACGATGAGCGAAGCTGGTTTAGCGAATACATCATCAAAAAGATCAACTCCTCGACCAACTCTCGCCCGCTACTGCCGTTTTTTTCGCTGCGCTCGCTCTACCGCGGCGGCGTAAATAGCCTGGAGGACGCGCTTCTGCTAAACGATATGCTAAGCCTTGCGTTTGCCAACGGCTTTATATATTTTTACATCGGCAACGGCAACCATCCGCTAGCCAAAATCGCCAAAAGCCACGAAGATAGCTATCTGTGGCTC
>NZ_CALBWL010000072.1 GCF_937973075.1 uncultured Campylobacter sp. | reverse complement strand
CACTTTAAAATTATTTCCGAGCTTATGCGCCTATTTTGCGGCACCGCGCACCTTATCAAAAAGCTAAAATAAATTTCTTCTGGCGCGCAAATTTGATCCAGCGCCGCTGCTACCTCAGCCTCCAAGCCGCCGCTAACACCCTCGCTAGAGCCCGGCGCAAGAGCTACGATCATAAGTTTTACGTCCGCGGGAGCTTTAAAATTTTTGATAGTTTTAAAATTTTTAAAATTTTGCTCGCTAGAGCTCGTGCGCGTTTTAGCAAGCTCGCAGAGATTGCACTCGGCGGTAGCGGATTTTAGCGCGTCCAGCGCCTTGAAAAATCGCGCGCCGCCGCTTAAAATTTCGGCACTTACGTAGCGGTATCCGAACGCTTTGTAATAAAGCAGTCTGCGTAGTTGCGAGCTTTGCACGGCGTGCCTACGATCTGTTTAAATTTCGCGCGACGAATCCGCGATCAAACTGCGCCAAATCTTTGTAAAATTCCGCCCTAAAGCCCTGCTCGCGCAAAAACGTCGATAGGCTCTGCTTTTGATCGTAGCCCATCTCACAGGCTAGAAATTTTGCGCGCCGTGCAGCGATCAGCACGATATGTTTTAAAATTTCATCCCCTCTCTCGCCGCCAAACAGCGCCTGTTTCGGCTCTTGCAGCACGCGCGCGTCCAATGCGTAGGAGTTTGCGATGTAGGGCGGATTTGAGACGATGAGATCAAACTCACCCGCGATCTCATCCGCGTAGGCACAGTGCACAAACTCGACGTCCGCGCCTAAGCTTACGGCGTTTGCACGCGCCACCTCAAGCGCATCCGCGCTGATATCGCTAGCCGTGATGCGGCAAGCGGGCATGAGCTTTTTTAAGCAGATGGCGATTATGCCGCTGCCCGTGCCAATCTCGCAAATGCGCGGCTCGCCCAAGCTCTGCGCCAAAGTAAGAGCTTTTTTCACTAAAATTTCGGTCTCGCAGCGCGGTATCAGCACCCGCTCGTCGACGTAAAATTTAAAGCCCATAAACTCGCAGCTTTGCGTGATGTATTCAAGCGGACGGCCGTCTTTGAACTCGGCTATCTTCGCGCGAAAATCCGCTTCATGCGCGAGCTCTTCCGAGCATCTTAGCACGAGCTGCTCGCCGCTAAGTCGCTCACAGAATTTTAAAATTTCGCGCGCGACGTATTTTGAGCCGCACTGCCCCAAGCCCCATCTTAGCGCCTCAGCGATCCTCATCAAGCTCTCTTATGCGCTCATACAGGCTCGGGTGCGAATGATACACCGCGGCGTAAATTTTATGAGCGAGCGGAAACGCCTTGTTTTCGCTGCCCAGTTTCTTTAGCGCGCCGATCATGCTCTTTTTATCCTGCATGCTCGCACCATGCCGGTCCGCGCCAAATTCGTGCATGCGGCTAAGCTTGGAGATCACCGGCTCAAAAAACGCATGCAAAATCGGCGCAAACAAAATCATAAAAACCAGCGTCGCGCCGCCGCCCGCGTTAAGCCCCAGCGCGCCGAATACGCCCCCGGGGAGGTTTCCGAATACCGCAAACGTCGCGCCCAAAAGCACGAAGCTAAGCGCTAAATTTTTCAAAACATCGCCGTGTTTGAAATGCCCGAGCTCATGCCCTAAAACGGCTAAAATTTCATCCTCGCTCAGCTTCTCTATGAGCGTGTCGAAAAGCACGACCTTTTTCGTCGCGCCGAAGCCGCCGAAGTAGGCGTTTAGGCGCTTATCGCGCTTGCTCGCGTCGATCGTAAAAACGCCGCTACTTTTAAAGCCGCAGCGCTGCAAAAGCCCCTCTATGCGCTCTTTTAGCTCGCCGTGCTCTAGCGGCTGCATCTTATTAAACAGCGGCGCGATAACGGTCGGATAGATCAGATTTATCAGCAAAACTACGCCGAAGCTTAGCAGAAAGCCCCAGACCCACCAGTGCGCACCCAAGCTATTTACGCAAAAAACGAGCGCAGAGGCTACCGCAAAGCCAAAAACCAGCGTGAGTACGAGCGATTTTAGCGAGTCTTTTACGAAAACGGCGGGCGTTATCGTGGAAAAGCCTAAGCGCCTGTCTTTGACGAAGGTTTTGTAAATCTCAAGCGGAAGCGATATCGCGCCGCCGATGATCAAAAACGCCGTTACGAAGCAGCTCTGCGCAAAAATCCCGTCGCCAGCTAGATCGTATATCGCGCGCTGTAACGCGCCTGCGAGCGCAAGTATCCAAATAAGCGCCACCACAAAAGAAAAGCAGTGCGAAAATATATTAAATTTTAAATTTACCGCGCCGACTTCGCCCGCCTTGCGATAATCCTCCTCGCTAAGCACCACCGCAGGCTCTTTTAGCTTGGCGCGGATGAAGCTTAACTCAAGCAGATCGAGCAAAATTTTATAAATCGTGTAAAGCGCGTATAAAAAGATCAAAAACCAAACCATCGCGCCTACTTTAAGCTCTCGGCGAGCGAGAGTACTTCGTAATATTCATTTTCCATACTGTTTAATGTTCCTCTTTTTTCTTCAAGTTCTTCAAAAAGCCCCTGCATACCGAGCTTTTGATAAATTTCAGGCGTCGAGAGCGCGTGATTTAGCTCCTTTATGCGTGCCTCGATAGCCTCGATCTTAGCGGGGTACTCTTCTAAAATTTTATTCTGTTTGTAGCTAAGCTTTGCGGCGCTCGTTTTTTCCTTTTTATTTTCGCGACCACTCTCCTCTGCGCTCGCGCTCGCGCCAGCGTCGGCCTCGATCTGATCAATCTCCGCCATCTCGTCTTCAAACTCCAAATATTGCGAATAGGGCATTTGAATTTGATCGATCGTGCCATTTTTTTCAAAAACCCAAAGCTTATTCGTGATCTTATCAATGAAATAGCGATCGTGGCTTACAATGATTACCGCGCCTTCGAAGCTTAGCAGATAATCCTCCAAAATATTGATCGTTGCGATATCAAGATCGTTCGTCGGCTCGTCCAAAATCAAGCAATCGTACTGCTCGGTAAAAAGCTTCGCAAGCGCCAGGCGGTTCTTTTCGCCGCCGCTAAGCACGCCCACGGGCTTATCCAAAAACTCCTTCGGAAACAAGAAATTTTTCAAATACCCATAGACGTGCATGTAGCTGCCGCGGACGCTTATGTGATCGCCGCCGTTGGGGCAAAAAATTTCGATTATGCTTTTATCGTCCGTGATGCCGCTGCGGGTCTGATCGAAGTAGCCGATCCTGATCTCGCCGCGTTCGATCTCGCCCGCATCGATCTTGCTGCGGCCGAGTAGAATTTTAAGCAAAGTGCTTTTGCCCGCGCCGTTAGCGCCTACGATACCGATGCGCTCACCCTGCAAAACTCGCGCCGAAAAGCCCTTGAAAAGCACCTTGCCGTTTAAAATTTTACCGATATTCGTGCATTCAAAAAGCATCTTTTTGCGATTGTCGCCGCCCGTGCCGTTAAAGCTCCTGCTCGCGCGCTCCAGCTCTAGCCGCACGCGACGGATCGCGCCCGGGTTTTTCTTCGCATCCTGCCTCATCTGCATGATACGCGCCTTGCGCCCTTCGTTGCGTTTAAGGCGTGCCTTTACGCCGCGGTGCAGCCACTCCTCCTCGGCGCGCAGCTGTTTAAGCAGCGTCTCGTGGGACTTTTCGAGCGAAGCAAGCATCTCCTGCTTGCGTCTCAGATAGTTCTCGTATCCGCCGTCGAAATTTGAAATTTTACCCTCTTCGAGCTCGATACTGCGCGTCGCCAAGCGGTCGATGAAGTAACGATCGTGGCTGATAAAAACGATCGTCTGCTTCGAGCTAAGCAGCATGTCCTCTAGAAATTTCACCATATAGACGTCAAGGTGGTTCGTGGGCTCATCCAGCAGCAGCACGTCGGGCTTTTTAAGCACCAGCGCGCCCAGCGCCACGCGACGAATTTCGCCGCCGCTAAGCGTGCAGACAGAGCGGTTTTCGTAAATTTTAAGTCCGAAATTTTGCAGCACCTGCTCGATCTTATTGTCGATCTGCCAGCCGTCCTTGGCCTCGATAAATTTAATCAGTTCGTCTTGGCGCGCTAAAAGCTCCTTGTTTTCGGGATGTGCGGCGATTTCGCTCGAGATCGCGTCGTATTCGCTAAGGGCGGCGTAAATTTCAGCTAGCTCCCTTCGCAGCGCGTCTTTGACCGAGAGGTTTTCGTCAAATTTCGGCGTTTGAGCGAGCATCTGGATATTTAGCCCGTTTTGAGTGATCACACGCCCCTCGTCGATCTCGCACAGACCCGCAATTATCTTCATCAGCGTGGATTTACCGCCGCCGTTTTTGCCGATCACGGCAACGCGCTCGTTAGCGTCCAGTGCGAAATTTACGCCGTCTAAAACGACGTGAGAGCCGAATTTTTTCGTAACATCGATAAGCTCGATCAAAGCCAATTTTAAGTTCCTCTAGTGTTAAATTCGGTGATTTTACACAAAATTCTATTAAATTTTAATAACTTTTAAAGGTTTAGCGATGCAAAGTTTTGAATCCAGCGGCCTGCGCGTAGAAATTTTCGCTCCGCACGCGCCGTCTTTTGGGACAGCTACGCACGCACAGCCTATCAAATCCACGCCGGATACTCTGCCCGACACCTCTGCATCCGCTCAGATTGTCTCGTTCGAGCTTGGTACGCCTCCCATATTCGCGCAGGATGATCCACCCGCCGTTTCGTTCGGTCTGTCCGCACAAGCTACTTCACCTGAGCCTCCCGCGTCTGCAGCACCGAATACACCGCTCATTACGTCCATTGCACCCGTTTCGCGCTCCTCTCTCGCCGTGCCTAAGACACAAGCCATTCAACCCGCTGCGCCGTCCGTGCTAGATACTGCACCCGAATTTACGGCGACTACCGACTCGATTTCGCCCGAGTCATCGATGCCGAATATAGTGCCCGCCGCGTCCGCACAAACCTCCTCTCCCCGCTTGGGTGCCGTGCCGATCATCTACCTGCACGCCTTGGACTTTGGCGCTACCGGCACGGGCGAAATTTACGAGTTCGTCTCGCGACAAAGCGGTGCGGATTTCGTGCTTGCGGCGATCTATCTAAATGAGGCGCAGTGGGGCGATAAGCTTAGCCCGTGGGAGGCAAAATCGCCGTTTAAGGGGGTGCGCGATTTCGCAGGCGGCGGCGCGGCGCACTTAGAAAAATTTACGGACGAGTTGATCCCGCGTATCGAGCGGCACGTATTCGGCGCGGGCAAACCTGCGTGGCGAGCGTGCGCGGGATACTCGCTGGCATGGTTTTTTTAGCGCGTATGCGGCGTTTGCGAGCGATAAATTTCAAAAGATCGCCTGCGTCTCGGCATCGTTTTGGTTTAGCGGCTTTGACGCCTTCGTTGCCGCGCACTCGCCGCAAAGGGGGCTGGCGCACGTCTACGCATCCTTGGGCGAGGCCGAAATGAACCCGAAAAATCCGCGCGGGGCACTCTGTGGCGAGACTGCGCGAAATTTTATCGCAAAATGCCACAGTGCGGGCGCAAGAGCGGAGTTTGAGCAAAATCCGGGCGGGCATATGCAAGATGAGATCGCAAGAATTTCAAAGGCGCTTTTAAGCCTCGTAAATTCTTAAAATTCGGGGGAAATTTAAAATTTCACGGCGCGACAGAACAAGAGCGGCGATAGATTGAAATAGACGAGCCGAAAAGCGGCATGAAGCGCAAATTTAAAGCTAGCCGCCGTTAGAATTTCTCGCGCAACGATTTCTCGCGCGATGCAATGAAATTTAAAACAAACTCGCATTAAAATTTTATAGCGCAAGCGGTGCGACAAGAATGGTACAGCGCAATTCGGCGTGAATGACACAGCGCATCGTCGGTGTTTTAACGGCTTTGATAAGTGTAAATCGGTTTTGAGCGTAAATCATACGGCAGCTCGTCGCTGCGACACAGGCGGCACAGCGTAATGCAAATTTCAGGCGAGATGTCGCTAAATTTTTGTAGGTTGCGCTAGCGGTTTAAAATTTAAAGCAAGCCGTCGTTATAAAATTTAAAGCAAATCATGTCGCGGCTAGGATTTAGCGCACCTGCAAGCTAAATTTAAACAGCAACTCGCCGCCACGTATGATCTCGTCGTTTCATTTAGTGTAACTGCGAACTAAATTGTACCGCTGAAATTTCAAGATTTACACTGCGCCAAAGAGTGCTTTGACGCTACGATACGTGCCGCTCGGTTTAAATTTTAAAATTTAGCTGAGCGGCTGTCAAGCGGCAGGCGCGACAAAACAGGCGCTGCAAAGTATTCTTAACAACCCTAAAATATTCGCAATAACAGCAAAAATTCTTGCAAAATCTCTGCAGCAACGGTAAAAATTCCTACAAAAATTCCCGCTAAAATTTCATACAAAACCGCTGTAAAATTTACCTGCGTTTGATGCCGTAGCCGTCCTTATCCACGCATATAAAGCTCGTAGTAGCGCCTCCGTCGCGCGCCATCACCACGCCGTCTGCGGCAAATCTATCGTCGCAGCCGATCTCGTAGTCTTTTTTCACCGCCTCGCTCGCAGGACCCTCGAAAATCTCGTAAAATTCCGACACAAACCCGTCTTTGTAATAAATAGCGGTTTTGCCCTCGCCTTCCCAGATACTTACACCCTGGGCATTTGCGCTTTTTGTTTTGGCTTTGAGTTCATTAAAAGTCCCAAAATCCCAGCTTAGGATTTTTAAAACAGCGCGCTCGTTCATATTTTCGTCTATACTATAAAAACTCGCACTTTGGTTTTTGTCTTTATTCACGGCTATCATGCTTGAGACCTCGTCGCCGCTAAAACGGGCGTCAAAAGAAACTCCTTTGGGCTTTATCTCGCGCGCAAAATCGCGCAGGGATAAAATTTGAGCGCGATTTTGCTCGTAATTTTGCGCTAAATCCGGCTCCGAAAAGAATAGTTTGTAGATTAAAAACCCCGCAGCTAGCACAAGCGCAGTGCCTACGAGAAGCTTAAATAACCTAAAAATTTCCGAGAAAAAATATTTTATAAAATTCACGCCCGCCTCCTAAATTTCATCGAATTTTACCGTCTACGCAAAGGGCAAAATTTTTTTGTAGTTGCTCCACAGCTCGCTATCCTCGCCGAAATACACGAGCAGTCCGCGCGCGTTGCGATCGAAAGGGTTGGGCTCTTTATGCAGCGCGATACGCTGCGACAGGCGCAGATCATAGGTGTTGTATATCGCAGAATACGGCACCGGAAAGTCCGAAGCGTAAAGCAGGCGCGAGTGCACGTCCGTTTGGCTCGCTAGATGCGGCAGAGCCTTGGCGCGCACCGGCGTCATTAGCGCGGAAACGTCGGCGTAGAGGTTCTTGTGCGTGCGTAGAAGAGCCAGAAGAGCGAAATAATCGTGTCCGAAATTTCGCGGGCGGCGCGAAAGCGCACGAAAAATATGCGAATACTCGTAGTTAATCGCCATGTGCGCACACACCGTCGTGACGCCCAACTCAAGCGGCGCATAGATCATCTCCAGCGCCTCGCAGCGGCGAGTGCTGGGCACCGAGCTTTCGTTGCCAACATGGATCACCAGCGGCAAGCCGAGCTTGGCGAGCTTTTCAAAATACGGCACGTAGCGAGGCAGCCTCGTATCCAGATCCCAATAATTTTGTAAAAATTTCGCCCCCTTAAATCCGAGCTCAAAGCAGCGATCGATCTCATCTAGCGCGTCCGCTCGCTTCGGATTGATGCTAAAAAACGGCACGATGAGATCCGGATTTTTTTGATAAATTTCAAACACGCTGTCGTTGTCCGCGCAGACGGTCTTATCGCGATGGATTAGCTCGCCCGTGTCGCTAAATTTAGCATCCACGCCGAAAAGCACCGCCTTTTTAACGTATTTCGAAGCTCTAAGCCCGCCTAGCAGAGCGTCCACATAGGCTTCATAGGGCTCTTTGATCGCGCGCGATACGTCTATGCCGAAGCGCCTGCCGAAAAGGCGCAGCGCGAGCCTGTCGTAAGGGCGATCGAAGCGCACCTCCTTGCTTAGCAGATGGACGTGAAAATCAAGCGTTTGCATCGGGGATCCTTGGGAAAATTTTGCCGAGTTTATATCAAATTGCGGTAAATGGTTAGAATTTTAAATTTGGGTTTAAATTTACGCACCGCGCCCTACCGCGCATAGAATTTAGCGCGGACGTAGTCCGCCCCTTATAAAGCGTCGTCGGGGGTTAGGTGGGGGTTTGGGGGCGGAAAGGGGAGCGACCTCGCAATTTAAGCCTCCTTTCCGCCCCCAAGATATTTCATCTATACGTAAACGCAATAGTACGTTCAACAAAATCAGGATTTACACAACTAGAGTTTTAAACAAAAATTTTAAAATGTAAAATTGCAAAATTCTACTAATTGAAATTTATAACTTTACAGCCAAATTAATAGAATTATGCAGCGAAAGTTTAGCACTCCATGTTATCGAACTTGCCGTACGAATATTTTTTTGTGGATGGAATATTTTAAGGAAAAATAGGCAAAGGGTAAAGTATCTAAAAGAGCGATTACGCACAAAATAGCCGATGTTGATACAAAAGCAAAACTAAAAGAATTTTCGGCTACAATTTCCCCCAAATAAAGGCAAAATATGAAAGAAATCTCGCTACTAAGGCTCTCACTCGCAATCTACATCGATATGTTTTTGCGCCTCGTGACCACGTTTATCAACACCTACATGATCTCGCGCGTGGACGTCTCGATAGTAGGCGCGCTGGGGGCGGGCAACGAGATATTTTTGCTCTTCATCACCGTTTTCGGCTTCCTCGCCGTGGGCTGCTCGGTACTCGTAGCGCAGGCGCTCGGGGCGAAAAACAAAGTCCTAGCCATGCGCGCGATCCATACGAGCATCGCATTTAACGCGCTAGTGGGGCTTTGTAGCGGCGTTTTCGTCTTTAGCTGCGCGCCGTTTTTACTCCGCGCGCTACAGGTGCCCGCCGAGCTTTTGAGCGAAAGCGCGATCTATCTTAAGGTCATCAGCATCGTCTTTGCGATAGACGCCGTCGCGATCGTGCTTAGCGCCATCGTGCGCGTTTACGGATACGCAAATTTCATCATCGCGGTCTCCGTGGTTATGAATTTAGTAACGCTCGCGGGCAACTACGTCGTGCTCTTTCGGCCGTTCGGACTGCCGTACTACGGGCTTGAAGGCATCGGCGTGAGCACCATCGCGGGGCGCATGATCGGCGTATGTTTATTCTTCCTCATCATCACGAAAGTGCTAAAGATAAAATTTTACCTCACGATGTTTTTAAAGATCAAGCTCGCCACGCTGCGTAAAATTCTATCCGTAGGGCTTCCGAGTGCTGGCGAAAACATGCTGTGGATCGTGCAGTATCTAGTCGCCTTCGCCTTCGTCGCGAGCATGGGCGAGGCGAGCCTTACCGTGCAGACGATCTATTTTCAAATTTCATCATTCATCTTCTTCGGCGGAAGCGCGATCAGTATGGCAAACGAAGTGATCGTAGGCCGCCTCGTAGGCGCCGCCAAGCCGCAGGAGGCGTACCGACACACTTTTACCGCACTGCGCTTTGGCCTTGGGGCGACGGCGCTTTTCGTCGCGATCGTGTTTTTAGCGCGCGAGCAGATCATGGAGCTACTGAGCCTCAGCGAGGCACACAAGCAGGTCATGCGGCCGCTTTTTTACCTCACGCTGGGGCTTGAGTTCGGACGGACGCTTAATATCGTGTTCGTAAACGCCCTACGCGCAAGCGGCGACGCGAGGTTTCCCTTTGCGATGGGCGTGATCTTTATGTGGGGCGTCTCGATCCCCGTGGGCTGGCTTTTGGGCATTCATCTGGGATATGGAATTTTGGGCGTTTGGATCGGGTTTTTCTGCGACGAGTGGCTGCGCGGCAGCGCCAATACGGCACGATGGATAAGCAAAAAATGGCAGAGCAAAAAGTTAGTCTAAATTTGCTAGATTTGCCGATCAGTCTGCATTTTAAGCGGATGAAATACGCGCGCATCCGCATTAGCAAGGACTGCGAAATCAGCGTGAGCGTGCCTCGCTCCTACACCGCGGCGCAAGCGAAAGACTTCATCCTAAAGCACGAAAGCTGGATCCGCCAAACGCTGGCGCGACTGCAAAGCAAACTTTTAGCGAGCGATCAGGTTAGAATTTTAAGCAAAATTTACAAACTAAAATTTAGCCGCGAGGTCAAGCTCAGTACAAATTGCGGCGCGGATGAAGTTTTATATAATGACAGCGCGCGGAGCCGCGTAGATGACAATGCGAGTAGTGGCTCGGGCGGCATGGGTGACGGCGCAGGCGGCGGTGCAGGAAGCGAAATTTTAAAATTTCACTCAAGCGAACACACCTCGCAAAGTGGCACGGCAAGCGAGGGTTTGAAATTTGACCTACCTGGCGATGCAGCGCAAGGGCTCGTGCAACAGAGCGAAATGCGACAAAGCGGCGGGTTTATAGATACAGCCGCGCAAAATGTTTTCGAGCAATCCTGCGGCGAAAATTTAAAATTTCATTCAGACGGGTGCGTTTCGCAAAGTAGCAATGTGGGCAAATTTAACTCCGCTTCAAGCGGTGAAATTTTAAAATTTGATCCTGTCGCGGGTGAGGGAATTTCAAATTTTAAACCCGCCGTAAGCGAAGAAATTTTAAATTTTAGCTTTGTCGTAGGCAAAGAAATTTCGGTCGCTAGCGAAAAAATTTCAAAATCCGCGAGCGAAAACGCGCCGCAAAATGTAGCACAAGGCGCGCAAGCGGCGGAGCGCGACGAGTCCGATTTTACGATCAAAAATTTTATCCAAAGCTCTAAATTTAAAGATAAAATTTTTATCTCACGAGACGTGATCTTTTGCGAGAGCGAGGGTGAGTTTACGGCGTTTAAAAAGGCCTTTGCGCTTGAGCTTTACCTACGCTATATCGAGAAATTTTCCCCGCGAATAGGTCGCAAAATCGCGCGCGTACGGGTGCGCAAAATGCAGACGCGCTGGGGCAGCTGTAACCACGCTAAGGGCTATCTCAACTTCTCGCTAAGCCTGATAGAGCGGGATCCGCGCTTCGTCGAATACGTCGTGTTGCACGAGCTCGCGCACCTCATCCACGCAAATCACGGAGCGGATTTTTACGCGCTCATTGCGCAGATTATGCCCGATTTTAGGGCGCGTATCAAGCTAGGCAAGGGGTAAAGACCGCCTCAAAGAACTTTTGCAATAGCAATATTTTGCCTATTTTTATATCCCTGCTTTTGCACTATCGTCATAATGAACTTCTTTTAATTTAAAAATCTCTATTATTCTTTCGATCTCATTTTTTGTATTAACGATGTATTGATGTCAAAGATAAGTCCCTCTATCCATAATTTCTTGAAGCCAAAATTTATTATAAGCGGAGCATTTTCTTTAAAAAATAGTCCAGACGAAAATTGCAAATATATTAATTTTAATTCATCATATTTGAATGTCTTCGTAAAATAATTAGATATTACAAATCCATTTTCATAAAATATAATTTTTCGAAACGTCTGCTCTGTAAATAGCATTATGAGCATTAAAAATATAATAAATGAGATAGAAATACCAATAATATCGCCCCTATACCAACCGGTATATACTAGTAACAATAATACCGCATACGATAAATACGGTCTTAAGTGCCCAAAAATTTTACTTCTTTCTACTCGGTAAATTTCTTTGCCTAGCCATTCAGGATTTTTCATGGGGTGCCTTTAAATTTGATCTGTTATTTTACTTCCGCAAATCTTAAAATGAAATTTTTTAGCTCAAGCGAATTTTAATTACCCTCATATGCGCCTATCTATACCTAGATAAAATTTTTTACGCCTTAAATCGGCGGAATTTCGCAAATTTTCGCGGGCGCAAACGCTAATCTAAAGCCGCAAATTCCACGTATTTCTCCATGGCAACCAGCAGAAGCCAGCGCGCGGTAGGGCTGAAAAAATAGTGGTGTTCGGGGACCTGCTCCATTATAAATTTTAAAAAATCGTGAAAGTACTCGGGCGCAAATTTAACCTCGGCGCTCGTTAGACTATCGCCCAGATAGCAGATTTCGCCGCTCAAAATCCTCGCTTTTACCGCGGGGTTTGCGTCTATGAAGTTCCCGGCACCGGCAAAGCTCAGGCAGTCCGCAGTCGCATAATCTTTCAATCCCCGCAAGACGGGCTTGGAGCCGACGAAGGTAAAATTTTCTTCTATAAATTTCACTCCACCCTCGCTTACTTGCCAGCGATCGCCCAAGCTCGATAAAAACGCAAACATCTCATCATCTGCGGATCTGAAATTTGCAGGCTCATTTTTGCGATCCATTTTCGTCCTTTTTAAATTTGTAGTCGCTTTTGCGTCGCGCGAGCCGCTCCGAGCCGTCGTTTAACGCCGCAGTAGCACTCAAAGAATGTATGATGGCACAGATAAAATTCTACTCGCAAGCATTACGCATAAAATCGCCGCGCAGTGTTTGCGACGATCAGGCAGAGGGCGCTTAGCAAACGACCACTAAACGATAATCGTCTCACCGAACGACGACGAGCGACTAAACAAGCAGCAGAAGGTAGCAGCGGCTAAATTTAAAATTCCGAAGCCCGCCAAACTAGAGTTTAAACAATCGCCGCGCAAAACAGATCAAGACAAATCAAAGCAGCTTACTTGAAAAAATTCTTGATTTTATCAAGTATCCCCTCGTCGTCTCCGCCCTTGCTGCCGAAGCTTTCTTGAAGCTCGCGCAAAAGCGCCTCCTGCTTCTCACTGAGTTTTTTAGGCGTCTGGACGTTTACCTGCACGATCAGATCGCCGTTTTTCTTAGTTCGGATATTTGGCGCGCCCTCGCCGTAGATCGTGAAGCGCTGCTTGTCCTTCGTGCCTACTTTGAGCTTCAGCTCCGACTTGCCGCGCGGCGTCGGCACCTCGATGCTCTCGCCCAAGATCGCCTGCGTAAAAAACACCGGCACCTCGATATACAGGTCGTCTCCGTCGCGCAGGAAGTGGCTGTCCTCCTTCACGCGCACTATCACGTACAGATCACCGATTTCGCCGGTTTTAGAGACGTTGCCCTTGCCGCTTAGGCGCACGCGCTGTCCGTCGTCTATGCCTGCGGGAATGTCAAATTTAAGGCTCACGTCCTCTTCTGTAAAGCCCTTGCCGCCGCAATCCTTGCATCTGTCTTTTACGATCTCGCCCGTGCCGCCGCATTCGGAGCAGCTTTGGATGAAGCTCATATATCCGCGCCTGACCGCGACGCGCCCCGTGCCGCCGCAAGCAGAGCAAGTATGTCTTTTTTTATCCTTCGAGCCGGTAGCGTCGCAGGTGGAGCACGGCTTTTTGATCTTGTATTTTATCTCCTTGTGAACGCCCTCTAAAGCCTCTTTAAATTCCAGCGTTACGGCCAGCTCGGTATCTATGCCGTATGGATCGCTAGGGCGTGAGCGACCGCCTCCGCCGAATGCTTGCTCAAAAAAATCGCCGAAAATCGAGCTAAAATCAAATCCGCCGCCACTCGCACCGCTATATGCGCCGCTGATGCCTTCTTTACCGTAGCGATCATACATCCTGCGCTTTTGATCGTCGCTTAAAATTTGATACGCTTCGTTGATCTTTTTAAATTTCTCCTCCGACTCCTTGTCGCCTTGGTTGCGGTCGGGGTGGAATTCCAAAGCGAGCTTTCGAAACGCCTTTTTTATCGTCTCGGCGTCGGCATCGCGCGCCACGCCTAAAATTTCATAATAATCTTCTTCCACGAAATTCTCCTTGAACTATACAAAAGGGGCAATTTTATCTAAATTTAATAAAACGCAAGTTAAGACTTAACTATTTTTATGTATAATGTAATATTTAAAATTTCAAATCAACGATGCAAAGGATAAAAAATGATAAATGTATTGATGATAGAAGACGACAGCGAGTTCGCACAGCTTCTAACCGAATATCTGGCTAAATTTAACATCCAAGTTACAAACTTCGAAGACCCGTATCTGGGCATTAGCGCAGGGATCAAAAACTACGATCTACTGATTTTGGATCTTACGCTTCCCGGGATGGACGGACTTGAAGTCTGCAAAGAGATCCGCGAAAAATACGACATCCCGATAATCATCAGCTCGGCTAGAAGCGACGTGAGCGATCGCGTCGTGGGGCTTCAGATCGGCGCGGACGATTATCTACCCAAGCCTTATGATCCAAAAGAGATGCACGCACGTATCATGAGCCTCATCCGCCGCTATAAAAAAGCTAGCGAGAAGGAAGAAACCGCCACGGATAGCGTATTTCGTATCGACGACAAGCGCCATGAAATTTACTTCGGCGAGGAGTCGCTCGTGCTAACGCCTGCGGAATATGAAATTTTAGAATACCTCATCAAGCAGCACAGCTTCTCCGTCTCTCGCGAGCAGCTCGTATATCACTGCAAAAGCTTAAAAGACAAGGATTCAAAGAGCTTAGACGTCATCATCGGGCGTCTGCGCACCAAAATAGGCGACAGTTCCAAGGCGCCTAAGCATATCTTTTCGGTTCGCGGTATCGGCTACAAGCTCATCGGATGAAGCACTCCTTAATCACTAAAATTTCGGTTTTTTTTGTAATCGCGATCATCTTAGTCTGCGTGCTTTTTATCACGTTCGCACGGATGCAGATGAATAGAGCCCTAGGTAGCATGCAGGCTAATCAAATAAACGCGGTCAATAATCTACTTGAGCTATACAAGCGTAATGCACCTCCCAGCGATATTGAGCGCTACTTCTCCAGCTATGGCTTGGAGCTTGTAAAAGACAAAAATATCATCCAAAACATCATCACGAGCGGTAAAATTTTTTTCGTTCAAGACACCTCTATTGGCGAGTTTAGCTCGGTCGAGTATAATAATTCGCTGTTTTTAAATATAAAAAACAACTCTTTCGTCGTGGTTTTCGAAAGCCTTGGCACGAAGAATTTAAACGATCCGCTTTGGGTCGGGTTTTTGCTTACGATGGCGGTTTTGATCTCACTTTATCTATCGATAGTGCGAAGCTTCACGCCACTAAAAAAACTAAGCAAAAATATCAAAAAATTCGCCCAGGGCAACTTGGACGTAAATTTAGCCGCCACGCATAGCGAGGATGAGATCGGGCAAGTCGCGCAGGAATTTAACAACGCGATTGCTAAAATTCAAGAGCTCATTCGCTCGCGCCAGCTATTTTTACGCACCATCATGCATGAGCTTAAAACCCCGATCGGCAAGGGCAGGCTCATCACCGAAATGCTAGATGACGAAACGCAAAAAGAGCGGCTCGTAAATGTCTTCGAGCGACTTGAAATTTTAATCAACGAGTTTGCCAAAATCGAGCAACTGCTCTCAAAAAGCTACTCGCTCAACTATCAGGATTATCATTTCAGCCTCATTTTAGAGCAAGTAAAAGATATGTCGATGCTCGATAACTGGGACGAGCTCATCAGCACGGATATCGAGTGCGATGCGGTGATAAACGTGGATTTCGGGCTATTTGCGCTAGCGATTAAAAATTTAATCGATAACGCCCTAAAATACTCCAGCGATAAAAAAGTCCGCATCATCTGCGATGAAAACAAAGTAAGCGTCGCCAACCGCGGCGCAGCGCTTGCGAAGTCATTCGAGCACTATAAGCAAGCCTTTATTAGAAATAAAGACGAGAAAGCCACCGGCATGGGGCTGGGACTCTACATCATCGATAAAATTTGCGAGCTGCATAAATTCCGCTTCGAGTACAATTACAGCGACGGCACACACTACTTCTCGATCGTCTTTTCGCCGAAGGGCGCCATATGAGCGGCACAGACAGGTTCGAAGAGCTCGTTGCAAGCTTTGAAAAGCTTCCCGGCGTGGGCAAAAAATCCGCCCTGCGCTTTGCGTACTACGTAAGCGTGCAAAACTCCTTTCTGGGGCTAAATTTAGCGCACAATATCGAGGAGGCGGTGCGTGGACTGCACAGATGCCGCATCTGCGGTGCGGTATGCGAGGGCGAGATCTGCGAATACTGCGCCGACGACGAGCGCGAAAGCGATAAAATTTGCATCGTCGAAAACCCAAAAGATATCTTTATTTTAGAGAGCAATAAAATTTACAACGGCCGCTACTTCGTGCTAGACGCCGCCGACGAAGATAAAATCGCGGCGCTGCGCGACATGGTGGAGCAAAACGGCGCAAGCGAGCTGATATTTGCGCTGACGCCCGGCATCAACTCCGACGGGATCATGCTCTACGTCGAGGACAAGCTCGCGGATCTAGGTTTGAAATTTACCAAGCTCGCTCAGGGCGTGCCTACGGGCGTGAGCTTAGACAATGTCGATATGCTCTCGCTAATAAAGGCGATCAACGGGCGCACCGATATTTAAAATTTTGACGAAATTTTAAATTTAGCGGCTAAATTTATGGGCTAAATTTAAAGCATAAAGCGGCAAATAGGCTTTGCGCAGAGCCTAAGCGGTGAAATTTCAGACGTTAAATTTAAATAATGGACGCGCGATGAACGCGATGAAATTTATTAAAATTTACGCGGCTTCGGTGCACAATACGATGCGGCAGGTACGGCGGCAAACAGCTTCTCGCTCGCTGCGAGCTTTAACGGCGAGTTTGAGCCGTAAAATTTTAAGCGCTCCGTTTCAAAGCGGATTTGAGCGCGGAATTTCGGACGCTAAATTTTAAAAGGCGAAATTCAAAACGGCAAATTTCGAGCGCTCAAATTTTAAAAGCGCTTTCGAAAGTAGCGAGACGAGGTTGCACGACGCTGCGAGCTCGTAAAATTTAAAGGCGCTTTTCAAGGCGCGCAAAACGGTTTAAATTTTTAAATTTCGCCGGCGCAAGCGGGATTTAAAAATTTAAACGCAATTTTCTATTATATTATTTAAGGACAAAGGTGAAAAAGGTTCATTTTATCGGCATCGGCGGCATAGGCATCTCCGCGCTAGCGAGATTTTTACACGAGAAAAATTTTATCATCTCAGGCTCTGATATCAAAGAGAGTGAGACGACCTACAAGCTAAGAGCGGACGGCATGGAGATCATCACGCCGCACGACGCTTCGGCGATCAAAGATCAGGAGATCGTCATCTACTCCGCTGCGATCAAAGAGGACAATGTCGAGCTACAAGCCGCACGCAAAAAGGGGATCGTCTGCCTCTCGCGCAAGGAGGCCCTGCCCTTCGTGCTAAAAGACAAGCGCGTCTTCGCAGTTGCCGGCGCGCACGGCAAAAGCACCACGAGCGCAATAACCTCGGCGCTGATAGACGGCTCGGTTATCATCGGCGCAATCTCCAAGCAGTTCGGCTCGAATATGAAGTACGAAAACAGCGAAAACATCATCTTCGAAGCCGATGAGAGCGATTCGAGCTTTTTAAATTCCAACCCCTACGTCGCGGTCGTGACCAACGCCGAGCCCGAGCATATGGATCATTACGACAACGATTTGGATAAATTTCACGCGGCGTATCGCGGCTTTTTGGAGCGCGCCAAGATCCGCGTGATAAACGCCGAGGATGAGTTTTTAAGCTCCATCAAGCTCGGCTGTATCAAGCTATTTCCTTCGCGCGACATAACGGATCTGAAGGTGCTGCTACGCGATCATCAGCCGTTTATGAGCTTTAATCTAAAAGAGCTCGGACGCTTCGAGGTTTACGGGCTCGGAAGACACATCGCGATCGATGCGTCGCTAGCGATCCTAGCCGCTGCGTGCGAGACAGGGCTAGAGCAGATCCGTAAAAATTTGCTAAATTACAAAGGGATCAAAAAGCGCTTCGACATCCTGTGCGCCACTCCTAGCTTCGTGCTCATCGACGACTATGGCCACCACCCCACCGAGATCAGAGCGACACTGCAAAGCGCGCGCGAATACGCTAGCCTGCTAGGGCTTAGCAAGATCACGGCGATCTTTCAGCCGCACCGCTTCAGTAGGCTTAAGGCGAATTTAAACGCCTTTAAAGAGTGCTTTGCGGGCGTAGAAGAGCTCGTGGTGCTACCCGTTTACGCCGCGGGCGAGCCAAGTAACGGCATCGATCTGAAAGAGGAATTTAAGGGGCTCGGAGCGCTATTTACCGAGCGGGTCTTTAGAAACGGCGAGAGGATAGAATTTAGCGATATTTTCGGCGTCCGCCACATCATAAACGACGGGCTCGTGATCGGATTTGGCGCAGGCGACATCACCTATCAGCTGCGCGGAGAATTTTAAGCTTGAAAACTCTCGCCGAATTTATTAGACAAACTCCGCTACGGGCGGACAAGGATAAAATTTGAGATTTTTGGTGTTTATTTTCGCATTTTTATTTATCGCGGCGATCTTTTTCGTGCGGGACGAAATTTTAAGCAAAAGGGCTAAAATCATCGCCACGGCGCTGATCGTGCTGCTGTGCGCGGGGGCGTATTTTTACGAAAGCGCGAGCGAGCGCTCCGCCAAGCTTGAGGAGGAGATGGTGTTTAAATTTAACGCAGGCGCCAGATTAAGATGCGGCGGCGCGATAAATTTCGCTTCTGAAACACGCGACGCGGCAAATTCCTCTCCCGAAAAACACGGCGTGGATGCGAAAAATTTGGGCGCGCAAGAGGACGAAGTAAATTTAAACGCGCAGGACAAGGCCGCTTCCGCCGCTCAAAGTTCAACCGCGCAAACGAACGAGCATACTTCCGCTGCACAAATAAACGGCGCCGTCTCGGACGGACAAAATTCCGCACAAAGCCCTACTTTGCAGAATTCCGCAGAGCCTGGACAAAATTTTAAATCTCAAAATTCTACTCAAAATTTAGACGTAGCTTCGCAAAATTTTACGCAGCAGAACGATACGCAGAACCGCATGCAGCAAAATTCCGCGAGCCAAGGAAGTACGCGAAGCTCTGCCTCACAAAATTCCGTGCAACGAGACGATACGCAAACCTCTGATCCGCAAAGCTCCGCGCAGAATTTTAACGCAGCCGAGCAAAATTCCATGCAAGCCTCCGCGCAGATCGTAACGCGAGAAAACTTCACCTACTCCTTTTCACTGGGCGCTTTCATCGCTAAAAAAAGTGCGGGCGCGGAGTTTAAGGGCAAAACCTACAAGATCAAAGAGTGCGTTTATGATCAGTGACGAACTCTTTACGCGCCTCGATCTGAGCGAGTATCTAGCCAAATTTAAAAGCTTTTTGGCGCGCGAAAAGCCGCTGTTTTTAAGCGGCGATAGTAAGCTAAATTTTGAAAAAATTTCAGAGCTTACGAAATTTGATCTCGCGCAGTGCGAGAGCGTCGCGAACCTAGACGACGCTCTGATGCGTATCTCAAAGCACGGCGTGCTTCATATCAGCGAAATTTACGAGTTTAGCAAGATCATCCGATATTTTTTGTATCTCAAAAAGCAGCCTTTTGAGGGCAAACTCGCCGCTTGGCTTGCAAAGATCGAAATTCCAGAGCCCATCGCGCAATTAAAGGATTATTTCGACGATCAGGGCGGCTTTCGCGACGCGATAGACGAGCGCTTCGGCGCGCTGAACGAGGCGTTTAAGATAAAGCGTGACGAGATCGAGCAGACGCTAAAAAGGCTGATTTATTCCAAAGCTCTTTCGCCCTATCTCGCCGACACGCAGATCCACTACATAAGCGACACCGAAGCCCTACTGGTGCGCGGCGGCTTTAATCACGTGCTAAAAGGCAGCGTCGTAGCGCGCTCAAGCGGAGGCTATTTTTACGTGCTGCCCGATGCGATCGCGGCTCTGAAGTCCGCTCAAAGCGCGATTTTGGATAAAAAAGAGCAGATTGTTTTCGAGCACTGCAAGCAGATCAGCGCGATTTTTAATAAAAGCTTAGCCTTTCTGAAATTTATAAACGCCGCCTTTGATCAGATCGATGCGCTGATTGCGCGCGCTGCGATGGCAAGAGCGAGCGATTATGAGTTCATCCTGCCTGAGCCCTCGCGCGACATCGTATTAGACAGCTTCGCCCACCCCGCGCTTAAAAATCCAAAGCGCGTGAGCGTGGAGTTTTGCGGCAAAATTCTACTCATCACCGGCGTGAATGCGGGCGGAAAATCGATGCTTTTAAAAAGCATTCTAAGCGCGGCGCTGCTAGCTAAGTACCTCCTTCCGATGCCTATTCGCGCAAGCGGCAGCCGCATCGGCACCTTTAAGGAGTTCGAGCTCATAATGGAGGATCCGCAAAACTCCAAAAACGACATCTCGACCTTCGCAGGCAGGATGGTTGCCTTTAGCAAGCTGTTCGGGCGCAAAGAAATTCTAATCGGCGTCGATGAGATCGAGCTGGGTACCGATTTTGAGGAGGCTGCGAGCCTATACGGCGCGATGATCGAGCAGCTGATAAGCGGCGATGTAAAAATGATCATCACCACCCATCACAAGCGCCTAGCGATGCTGCTGGCGAAGGATCCGCGCGTGGAGCTGCTGGCGGCGCTTTACGACGAGAAAAACAGCGCGCCGAAGTATGAGTTTTTAAAGGGCACGATCGGCAAATCCTACGCCTTTGAAACCGCGCTACGCTACGGTATAGCGCAAAATTTGATCGCCGCGGCGCGCAAAAACTACGGCGAAAACAAAGAGAACCTGAACGAAGCGATCTCAAAAGCGATAAATTTAGAGCTTGAGCTAAAACAAAAGCTAGCCCAGACGCAGCAAAAAGAGGAGAAGCTGGATGCGCTGAGCGAAGCTCTAAAAGATCGGCGCGAGCGCGCGCAAAGCGAGCTTAAGGCCGAGCTTTCAAGGCTGCAAAACGAATACTACCGCGCAATTTCGGAGGCCAAACGCAGCGTGAGCCTAAGCGACGTGCGCGAAAAGCAGCGCGCCATAAACCGCGCAAACGAGCTTGCACGGGCCGTGCAGCAGCCCGAATTTATCGCGCCGGAGCCGCAAAGCTTCAAGGTGGGCGATCGCGTAAAATACGGCAAGATCAAGGGCGAAATTTTATCGCTCAGCAAAACTCAGGCGCTGATGCTAAGCGATGGTATCAGGCTGCGCGTACCGCTTAGCGAGCTAAAGCGCAGCGGTGCGACGCCCGCGCCCGCAAAAAACATCAGCATCAAGGTGCAAAAGCCCGCCTCCGCGTCGCTCGTGCTCGATCTGCACGGCCTGCGCGCCGAGGAAGCGATCAGCAGGCTTGATAAATTTATCAGCCAAAGCCTCGTGATGGGCTTTGATGAGATCATCGTCAAGCACGGCATCGGCACGGGCAAGCTCGCGTTCGCGGTCAAGGAGTTTTTAAAATCGCACCCCAGCGTCAAGGGCTTTCGCGACGGCACGCCCGCAGAAGGGGGCTTCGGCTCAAAGGTCGTCTCGCTTTAGACTTAGGCTCGAAGACCCTTTCGCTTCAGACGCCAGCGCGAACGATGCGGAATTCGCCCCATTTCATCTATGCCTTCGCCGAGGTTTTGCAAAAGCATGGGTGCTTTTAACGTAGAATTTCGCCGCGGGATTTTAAATTTTACGCCCGCGAAGCTATAAAGCTTTTAAATTTAAACTTAGGATTTTAAAAATTTAAAACGCAAGAGCTCAATTTTAAATTCTAAAATTTTATGCGGCGCAAGCCGCAATAAAAAGAATTTAACGCGAGCCGTAAGGCTCGCCCCTTGAGCGTGCCAGGGGTTGGGGGATTTTAAGGGGG
>NZ_CALBWL010000071.1 GCF_937973075.1 uncultured Campylobacter sp. | reverse complement strand
AATTTGATAGATGGTGTCCCGTGTAGGATTCGAACCTACGGCCGCCTGATTAAGAGTCAGATGCTCTACCAACTGAGCTAACGAGACAAGAACTGTAATTGTAGTGATAAAAATATAAAAAACTGATTAAATTTTATAAAAATTTCGTTAAATTTCATAAAATTATATCGATCTTTATATATCCAATGACTCATAAAAATTAAATAAAATACTTTAGTCAAGAATCAATAAATCTTTTTAAAAATAACCTATGCGCTTCGATTTCACGTCTAAGCGCTCTTGCACAAACTCAACGCAAAGCCAAAGCAAGAAGCCCCATAAACGGGGCTTGGCTCGATAATTTATTTTGCTTTTTTAGCCTTTTTGCTTCGCGTAGCCTTAGCATGAGTTCTAGGAGAGCGGTTTGAGATGATTGGCTTACCATCAGGGTATTTTTTCTGCACGTGATTTACAGGTATCGCCGCACTGCTGCTAGCGCCGTATTTCTCGCCGTTTGTAAAATATTTCCTCATCACTTCTTTCCATCTTTTTGCGTATTTATTCGCGCGTGGAGAGTCATTTAAGATGTCCTCGTAGTCGTAAATTCTCTCGTAGAAGTCGTTAGTTAGCTGATCGTCGATAGTGATTCTGCCGTTGTCGATCGATACGCCTAGGTAGACGCCTGTTTGCTCGCCCGGGCTTACCATCCATGCAGAAATATCAGGCAGATCAGTTGCGCGACCTGTTCTTCTACCTACGCCGCCTGCCGCAGCACCTACATTAATCTCAAGGGTGTCTGTGCCGGTAAAAATGTCTTGATATGACTTCGTAGTATGAAAGATCATCACGATGTCGCTCGTCTCGTAGCCTGCCTGTAAGCCCACGCCGTAGCCTTTATATTTGATAAAAATCGGCGAACTCCACTCGCCGTTCTCGCCTTTGACGCTAAAAATTCCATCGCCGTATTGTAGCGATGCGCCCGCAGCTAAACGTTTTACGTCGGTTAGGATTGCGACGGCTTTGGCGCTGGTTAGATAGCGCTCATCGGTGCCGAAGTTATTAGCCGCTACGAAAGATCTAACGACGTTAGTCGCCGCTATAACCTCTTGATTTGCCACGACGTCCGCGTGCAAAAGACCGCAAAGTGCAACAGATGCTAGAAGCAAAAACTTTTTCATCATTTAATCCTTTTAAAATTGAATTTTCGTTATTATAACAGCAATTTCATTTGTTTTAGCTAATTTTTAACAAAAAATTGATGAAAAATAACGAATTTTGGAAAATTTATGAAATTTCTAGCTATTTTTGCACTTTTGGCGATCAAAATTTTCGCTTTAGACATAGTAAACGGTGATGTTGTTATCTTAAAATTAGATAAAAGCACAACCGAGTTGAGCTTTGGCTCAAAGAAAATCCCTCTCATCGAGGCGCCAAATTCTAGCGATAAAATCGCCGTTTTAGCAGCGAATTACCGTGCTAAGGGAGATTTCGCGCTGCGAATAGTAGATCAAAGCGGCAGTCACGAGCAGATCGTCGCTTTGAAAAATGGCGAGTATAAAAAAGAGGCTCTAAGCGTCGCTCCGGGCAAGGTTAAACCGCCCAAAGAAGCCGCCGCACGTATCAAAAAAGAGCTCGATGAAGCCAACGCGATCTATGCGATCACCACGCCGCGCTATCTTTTTTCGACGCCGTTTGAGCTGCCTTTAAACTCCAAAATAACCTCTGCGTTCGGCAATGCCCGCACCTTTAATGGCGAGCTTAAAAGCTATCACAGCGGCACCGATTATCGTGCCGCGGTAGGCACTGTGGTGCGCGCTGCCAACGACGGCATTGTAGTCATCGCCAAAGACCGCTACTACGCCGGCGGTTCGGTCGTGATCGATCACGGCGGCGGCATCTATTCGCAGTACTATCATCTAAGCGAGATCAAAGTGACGCTTGGCGATCACGTTCGCAAAGGCGATGAAATCGCGCTTTCGGGCGAGAGCGGTAGAGTCAGCGGCCCGCATCTGCACTTCGGCATCGCGATCAACGGCGTGAGCGTCAATCCGCTAAGCTTCGTCGCTAAATTTAATGAAGTGGTTTTTGGCGAGCGCTAAAATGCCCTACAATCCGAAGGAATTAATGAAAAAAATTCTCGCAGGCAGCGATTTTAAGCTAAAAGGCTCGGTCAAAGGTCGCGTGCGCGTCGCGAGTAGGGACGGAGCGATCGTAAATTTTACCGCTGCAGACTTCGGCGTGCAGAGCCTAAACGACAAAATTTCGCTCAGTGGCGAGCAGTTTGAGCGCTTTAGAGCTAGAATTTTTGGGATTTTAAACTCCGGCGGACGCGAGCTTGCAGGTAGGCTCACGCTCTCTTCTACGCCCAAAAAGAAAGCCCGCGCAGATCGTCTCCGCGCGGCAGATGGCTATGCGGAGTTTGACGGCGCCTGCGATTTTGGTAGCTTTTGCGGCGGAGATTCGGGCGCGGTTTCGTCCGAGGCTGGCGGCAGCTTGGCAAAGACTTCGTATGCTACAAACGCAAGGCGCGGCGAGCGAGATTTTTCTGCGCGCAGCGCTCAGAGTGCGCGAGATTTTGCTTCACGAGCAGAATTTCAAGATGCTTCGCAAGTAGAATTTTATGGTGCAACTCGGGCGGAATTTTGCGCAGATACCGCGTGGGATACGACGCGCGAGAATTTAATTTCGCAAAATGATACTGCGCATGATGACATTAGCGTGGGGCTCGCCGCTAGTTTCGAAGAGAGCGCAAATGCGAGGAGTGAAAAATTTATGCCGCAAAGCTCTGTGCCTGCGAATTCTGCCAAAGAGCAAAGCTTCATTCCTGCATCGCGAAATTTTATTTCCGCGCAAAGCTCTGCGCTCGTGAAAGATTCCGCATTTGAGGCACAAAATTCTAATTTTACGGCGCAAACGAAGAATTTTGTAGCCGAAAATTCGTTTGTAGCAGAGCAGGGCACGGACTTACGAAGTAAAAATTCTACGGCACAAAGCTCTGCATCAAAAAATTCCACCTTCGCAAATTCTGCGCTTGATATAAAGTGCGCAAATGATTGCAAGTCTCAAGGCTTCGAGTTCTCCAAGAATCAAAGCGCTAAATTTGCTAGCCGCCGTGCCGCAAATTTTGCCTCAGAAAATGCCTTGGAATTCGCGCCTCAAGATGAGAATTTAGTCGGTGAGGATTCAATATTTTTGGCAAAAGGGCAAAATTACGCGCTAAAAAATTCCGACGAGCAAAATTTAGCACAGAAAAGCTCCACACAAGAGTGGCAGCCTTTAAATTTGCCACCGCAAGCAGGAAATAAATTTGCGCCCGAATTTGAGCAATCCGCGCAGTCTGCGTTAACGGGCGAGAATTCTACGTTTGCTTCTTCTATGGCGGAGGGGGCGCTTGGTGATGAGCCCGCGTCTGCTGCTTTTGGGAGCGAATCAACTTTTGCGACTAAGCCAGTAAATTTTTATGACAAGCCTGCGCGCAAAGCGCCTACGAAAGAGCGCGCGAGCCTGACGGGGCGTCCGCAGGCTCTGCCTATTGCAAGCACCTCGCGTCCTATCTCGCTACCGCAAACGCCTAGAGCTAGGCTCATCGAGCTTAAGCCGCGCTTCATAGGCATCGCGCACAGGATTAAAATTTCGTTTTTGAAAAAGAGCGCGAGCGAGCCTGGCGAAGGGGTTTTGGCGCGCGTTCGTATTCCACTTTTGATGGAGAATTTCGGTCTTAATGATATTTTGTCGTCCACGGCGAGCTACCAAATGGCGAAAAAGATGGTGCGCACGATCGCTGATCTTTACATCGCCAAGGATCTGCGCGGCGTGCGCATAGGCGTGCCGGTACGCCTTGAAATGGGCTTTAAAAGCGGCATCTCCGATGTCAGCAACCACGCCTTTATCTTTAAGCTCATCGAGGACAGCCTCGTCAAAAACGGCGTCATCGACGACGACAATGCAGATATCGTGCGCGAGATCAAGCTTTTTAAGCAAGACGTTTTCGACGGGGTTTTAGTAAACATCATGCGGTTTGAGTAGAGGCTTTGCGGCGCCTCGCGTGTAAATTTTAAAAAATTCGCGTTACCGCATGAAATTCCATCGTTTTCGAGCTTTAGCTCGCACCGCAACAAGCGCTTTTTAAAATTTTTTTGATCAAACCAGTAAAAATTTGAAAGGATTGAGATGCAAAAAGCCTTTTTTAATTCGCCTATTGGAATGCTTGAAATTTGTGATGACGAGATCGGGATCTGCAGTATCGACTGGGTCAAAAGCTCTGTCTGCGGGTCCAATGATGAGATCTTTAAAAAACACGACGCAGAGCTTAAATTCGGCTTTGTGCGTGCAGCGGATGATAAAGGACGCGATTTAAGGCTTAGCGATTTAAGAAAGAATTTGATTCTTTGCACCGACGAGCTTGGCGCATATTTCAGGGGCGAGCTTGAAAGCTTTAGCGTTAAACTGAGCCAAAACGGCACGCAGTTTCAAAAGTCCGTGTGGAGCGCGCTTTTAGAGATCCCTTATGGTGAGGTCGTAACATACGGCGAGCTAGCCCGGGCTATCGGCAGACCGCACGCAAGCCGCGCAGTAGGCGGCGCAAACGGCAAAAATAAAATTCCCATCATCGTGCCGTGCCACCGCGTCGTAGCTGCGGGCGGGCTCGGAGGATACAGCGGCGCGGGCGGCGTAGCGACCAAAGCGTGGCTGCTAAACTTCGAAAGAGAAAATTTAGCCAAATTTGGCAAGTAAAATTCCGTTAAATTATGCCTTGCAGGCACGGCGCTGATTTTAAAATTTTACCGCGAGATGCTGCGAAATTTCATAAAGCGATTTTGTAAATTTCTAGTTTTGCGGCGACCAAGATAGTTGAAATTTTGCAAGAAGCAAAGCCTGCTAAGCCTGCTAAGCCTGCTAAGCCTGCTTTCAAGTCCTAATTTTAATTTATCGCGCCGTAGATGCTTGCTATGAGTGGTTGAAATTTTTCGCGGTGGTAAAATTTAGCCTCGCGAAATTCTGCGCTGAAGTCCTTCGATAAATTTTCATCTTGCATGCATTTAGTGCGGCAGCGCGTAAAGCAGCAAAATTTTGTCGATCCTTTTGTGCAGATAGGCAAGGATAGTAAATTTTGAGGCGGAATTTTGCATAGGTTAAAATTTTATGTTCTACGCCGTACGGACAAAATTTCACATTGCCGTATCAAAGCAAAGTAAAATTCTTAAATCGCGCTTGTCAGGCAGGGTTAAAATCCGCGCAGAAGCGGTAAGCGGGGCAGAATTTATCTCAGCGGCAACGTGACTAAGCAAAATTCTATAAATCCACGAAGCGGGCGGTATCCCAGCAGAAACGGCATTGTCCTAGCCAAGCTTCTTGCGTAAGCAGCGGGCGCGTCAAAGATAAAATTTTTCACGGAGACGGCAAAGTACAGCAGTATGCCGCTAGAGTCACCTGACGAAGATGAAATTCTACGCAAAGAGAGCGAGATGAATTTTGCGCAAAGACCGCGCTATTTGCTGAAATTCGCGCAAAAGCAGTATTCTTTTAAAAAATTCCTAGTAGCGGTAGCGTTCGTCGGCGAAGCTCGCCTTTGAAAGCGACGTTGCATAGCAAAGTAATTGTAAAAGTGGCAAGCGTGCTGTAGATAAAAATTCTTAGCAAAAGCGGCGCAGGGCGAAATTTCTACGCAATACGCACGGCAAAGATAAAATTTGCCAAGCAACTACGAGCGAAAACCCAGCAAATTCAGCAAAGCTTGGTAGAACGAAGAATTTTTATCAAATCTACGTAGCTTTGCCAAATTCTTAAATTAGCCAAAATTTTCTATTAGATCGCTAAAAATTTTAGCTAAATTTTCGACGTCGCTAATCTCTACTCGTTCGTTGATCTGATGGATTGTGTCGTTTCGCACGCCAAACTCCGCCGTCTCCACGCCAAACTCCGCGAAGTATCTCGCATCGCTCGTGCCGCCTGCGGTGTTTAGCTCGGCTGCTGCGCCGCAGATCTTCTGCACGCTAGCGCTTAGTTTTTGCACGATTTTGGAGTTTCGCTGAGTTAAAAAAGGCTTTGAGGAGCTTTTTAGCGCAAGGTGTAGCGACGCGCCTGCTCGTAGCTGCGCGGTGCAGCTCATTTCTAGCTTGCCGCAGGATTCGCTTTCGCTGCACAGCGCGTCTTTTGCATCTAACTCAAATAACCTCAGTACGTAGTCTCGCGCGTCCTCTAGCCCCAATCCTACGCCACCGCGAACGTTAAACATCACGCGTACGTCCTTGGGTGTTACGTTTACGACCTGCGAACCGCCGCGAATGTCGGTGATGACTATCTTAGCCGGGGCGAAATCCTCGCTACCCGCATCCAGATCATGCCCTGCAAGACTTGCGAGAACCGGCGTCAAAATGTGGACAGGATTGATGCATTTATCTGGGTAGGCTGCGTGCCCGCCGATACCCGTGAGTGTGAGGATGCCGTTAATCGAGCCGCGACGGCCGATCTTAATGGTATCTCCGAAGCGCACTTCGCATGTAGGCTCCGCAACGACTGCGAAGTCGGGTAGGGCACCTTGCTCGCGCAATTTAGAAAGCATTTCGCGCGTGCCGTAGATGCCGTCGCCCTCCTCATCGCTGGTTAGCAGCAGGCTCAGCGTGCCCTTAAAATCGCGTGCCGCCGCTAGCGCGCAGATCGCCGCTGCGATGCCACTTTTCATATCCTGCGCGCCGCGCCCGTATAAAAAGCCATCCGCTTCTACTGGCATAAACGGATCGCTCGCCCAGCCTTCGCCAGGCGGCACGACGTCGATGTGCCCGGCAAAGCACAGATGCGGACCAAGCCCTAAGCGCTTGGTAAAAATCGCGTTAGTTACGCCGTTTAGCTCGAATCTATCCTCGCTAAAGTCTGCCAGCAGCATCGAGACATAGTTGAAAGCTCCGTCGTCGCTAGGCGTGAGCGAGCGGAATTTGATGAGCTCTTTTAGAATTTCAATCGGTTTCATAAGCCATCCTTTGGTTTAAATTTTAGCAAAAATTATAGCGTATAAAAGCTTTAGTGCAAAAAATACCAAAATAAATGCCGAGATATATGCAAACGCCCGCACTACAATGTTTGGAAGCTTGCTGCGGGCTAGATATATCGCAAGCGGAAAAAGCGTGATCCAAGCTAAGATTCCGCTTACAAGCCCCGCAAGAGCAAGCGCAAAATCTGCTCGCGCGGTGCCGGCAGAGACGCTGAGCCAAAACATAATGACGTATGGATTTAGTAAATTTATCAAAAAGCCTTTGCCGTAAAGCGCCGCGCCTGAGCAAGCCTCGACGCTTGCAGGTTGCACCGAGCTAGCCGCACCATGCCAGATCTTGTACGCCGTGTAGAGCAAAAAGCACGCGCCAAATACCGATATGCAGGCAAAAACGATCGGGATTTTGGCTAACTGCGATATGCCGAATGCCGATAGCGCCAGATATAGCATGTCCGCGCTCATGGCGCCGAGGCCCAAGCACAGCGCCTTGGTGTAGCTTCGCAGCGCGTAGGACATTATCAGCACGTTTACCGGGCCGATCGGCACGCTAACGCCTAGGCCCATCAAAACCCCTTGTACGAACGGCTGCATCCCTCTGCTTACATCCCCCAAATCTGCTCAAAAATTTCAACGCGCGGCGCTGCGAAAAAACCTATGGACGTGGCTTTGCGAATAGACCAGCCTGAAATTTCGCGCGACCGCCGATCGGTTTTAAATTTAACGCAAACGCCGCTATACGCGCCTTAACTTTGAAATTTTAAAGCGAGCGTCATAGCGAGCTCGGCTCTACAATTTTTGACGTATGCACTTGCATGCGCCTCGGCTTTGAAATTTTAACGAGCGCTTCACATACACGCTCAGTCGCAAAATTTCAATATGAGCATTATGTGCTTGAAATTTATACGAGCATTCGTGCGGTGGACCCGCTCACTAGACTTCAAATTTAGTTTTTAAATTTTAACGCATGGATCGCGATTTAAATTTGCGTTTTAAATTTACGGCTCGAATTTTGTGAGGCAAAATTTGCCGTTTTGCTGAGCCGCTAAGTTTGCGAGCCAAATTTCGCAAGGCAAAATTTAAACCGGCGAAAGATCGGTGACGAACGGCGGCTCGCGCAAGTCGGTAAGTTTTAGTCACGTAAATTTAAAGATCGCGGCGATAAAATTTAACCCGTCGAAATTTTGCTTTGCGGATTTTGGGCATTTGCATATCCACGCTTATAAATCGCAGCCGAAATTTTACGAAGCGAAATTTCGCGCCTTAAAATTTTATCCGTAAATTTTAAAAACTCAACGAAGGATACGCTCTTCCGATCTCGCCGTTCCGCCTGTCTTAAAATTTTATCCACAAATTTTAAAAATCCGACCGCGGAGCCCGAGATCAACGTTTGTCCGCTTCAATTAGCCGCGCGCCGAATTAACCGTATGTGCGCTTTAAATTTAGCCATGCACTCACAATTTAGCCGCACGCCCGTAATTTGGCTACGCTCGCAATTTAAATTTTATCGGCTGCCCCAAAACCTGGCCCGCAAAACAGATGCGCCACAGAGCATATCTCGCCGCGACGCCAAATCGCGCCGTAAATTTTATCGTTTCGCAGCGGAGCAAATTTTACACTGCAAAGCAAGAACCTGCGCGCCGCTGGATTAAATCTGCGCCGCAGAGCGAATTCCGCGCCGCAGAGCGAATTCCGCGCCGCAGAGCGAATTCCGCGCCGCAGCTTGGTTTGCAGAGATCTTGCGCGCAAAGCTCGCTTTGCAAAACCCCACGACGCAAGAGGAAGGCGGTAGTATATTTATTACCCGAATTCCTAAAAATCCCTCGTCGCGTCGCAATAGCTAAATTTAAAACGAAAAATCCCCCGTCGCGCCGTGCGACATGCTCTCATAAACCGCCTTGACGTATTTGTCGCGCACCGCGCAGTCTAGCAGCTTCTCGCACTCCAGGCAGCTGGTGAGGTTGTGCTCCGCCTGGCACGCTTGCAGAGCGGCTAAGCTTTTATCCAAAATTTCGTCATAAACGTCGCGCGGCGCGGCGACCTCGGTATCCGCCATCAGTTTTTACCACCGTAAATTTCATGCATCTTCGCGATCTCGTACTTCGAGCCGAAAAAGCAAGGGCTGCTTTGATGGATCTTTTCGATTTTAAGCTGCAAAAGCGAGCCGTTTTCGCCGTCGCTGGTGGCGCCTCCGGCGCGCTCGAATATGAATGCAAACGGCAGCACTTCGAAGGTTACGCGAAGCTTACCGCGCGGATGATCGCTAGTAGCGGGGTAGCTGAAAAGTCCGCCGCCTTTTAATAAAATTTGATGCAGGTCGCTTACCATCGCGCCGCTGTATCGCAGGCGGTAGCCCTCATCAAACAGCGTGCGCACAAGCTTTCGGTGCGGCTCATTCCAACCCTTTTGCGTCGCGCCCGTGGCGTTTAGTTTGCCTTTTTGCTGTAGGCGCAGGTCTTTTACGAAGCTAAATTTGCCCTCGCGATTTAGGCGGTATAGCTTCGGCGCGTCCTCGCAAACGACCATCTCAAGGCGCGGTCCGTAGATGCAATAGATCGCCGCTTTTAAGCTTGCGGGCGAAATTTCATCCTCGTAGATGCCGAATATCGAGCCCACGGCGAAATTTACATCCACCAAGCTCGAGCCGTCGAGCGGATCGTAGGCAACGATTAGGCGCGCGTCTTTTCGAAGCTCCAGCGCCTCCTCTTTCTCCTCGCTGATTAGGGCGCGTACGAGCGGATTTTTGCGAAATTCCGCCTCGATTATGGCGTCGCTTTTTACATCGAGTTTGAGCTGCGTATCGCCCGTGCTGTTGTGATGATCGGTGTAGCCGAAGTCAGCGTATTTCAGCTCCTCGGCGATTTGTAGCGCGATATTTTGGATTGATTTTACGATCTCTTGCATTCTGTTTCCTTTACATTTTTTTGGCGTTTTTTAAGATCCATTCGCTGATACCCGCAGCGTCGTTGATGTCGAAATTTACGCGGCAAAATTTATCCATCTGCTCGCTGCTTAAATTTGAAGCGATCGCGTCCGAAAATGGCAGATACGCCGGATCGATCCTGTCGCGAAACAGGCTTATGCGCGGCAGCGGTAGCGTCTTTAGCCCCTCTACGAGCAGGATATCGAAATCTCCAAGCATCCGCACGACCTCGTCAATCTGCATACAGCGCTGCGAAAAATAGCTCGTCCGCGTAGGGCTCATCACGACGGTCTCGGCGCCGAGCTCGCTAAATTTGGCGCTGTCCTTGCCCTCTACGTCAAAGCGCGCCTTATCGCCAGGATCGTGCTTTACGATCGCAGTTCGCAGTCCGCTAGCGATAAAAATTTTAGCGATCTTGCAAATTAGCGTCGTTTTGCCGCTGTTGGAAGGGCCTGAAAATGCGATAACAAGTCTTTTCATTTTTAAAATCCGGCTTTTTAAGATGAGCAGATTGTAGCGAATTTAGCCTTTTAAAAAGCAAAATTCGTTAAAATGCGCCTAAAATTTCAAAGGAAGATCGATGAAGAAATTTGATTTTAGCGGCGCGCTAAACGGCCTGCTAAAGGGCGCGCTCCTAGCTGCGTTAGCGCTATTTTTAAACTCCTGCTCCGCAAACGATCCCCGTCACGATCCGCTTAAAAACGAGTTTTTGGCCTACACGCAAAAATTTGAATCGGTGCGCGCGGGCGATCGATATTTAAGCGTCGCTACATATCTAAATCCCATCGCGCCCGAGCTTAGAAACGCCGCTGGAGACGAGGTGTTTTTGCTCACCTCCTATCCTAAAGAGATTCAGATCCGCGCGGTGCAGATCAACGGCGCAAACGCAAACGTAGTGCCACTGAGCGACGGCGATCCGCTTTTGCAAAAGGAGCTTTTTAAGATCGCGTGGGCGAGCCGCTACAAGATCACCGCGCCTAAGAGCGATAAGGACGAGCTGGTGCTTAGCTACCGCACCTCAAATGATCTGGGCGCCACGATGAAATTTCGTAAAGTTTCAAAGTCGCTGTATTGGCAGCCGCAGATCGATCTGAAAGATTAAAGGAGAGAGGGTGGGTTACGACATAAGCTACCATGCGATCGGCAAAGATGAAATTTCGCAGTGGTATTTTAAGCCGCTAAAGCTCGCGCAGAGGGGAGATTTTGAGGCTATCGCCCAAATCGCTCGCGAAGCGGGGGTGGATGAATTTTACGCAGAAAAATACGCGGATGGCTTCCGCTCGGCGCTGCAGTACGGCACGCAGGGGATTTTTAATAAAACGCACGGATTTCACCTTGCCGTGGCGCAGGGCTATTTTAGAGAGTATTTTTACACGCGCGGCACGGCGTTTAGCTTTTTGGCGGAGCAAAGCTCTAAATTTAAACCCTACATAAGCGATTGGCACGAGGTTTTGCCGGCGGAATTTCTAGCGGAATTTAGCGGGCAAATTCACAACGAGATCGTCGAAAACTACTGCTGCGGCGCGTATCTAAATGCCGATAACGTGCAGAAGCTGCTGCGCGATTATGAAGCGGACGGCGAGATAAAAGAGGCGATAGATGAGTTTTACGCGCAGAATTTGCCCGTATTTTTAAAGGCGCTAAATTTGGCTCGCGAGCTTGAAGTAGGGCTGCTTGAGGCTACCGAGGTGGTTGAGCCCAATCCGATTGATCTTAATAGGTCCGAGTCGTTTTCAAATCTTTTTAATTGCGATACTCAGGGCGCGCTGATCTACGCGGAAATCGCCGCACGGCAGATCGGCGAGGCGATAGGGTGCATCAAGGCAGTCGGAGGCGTTAGGATGGTCAGAGAGAATTTTACCTTGCGCGGCGCCAATGCGACGGGCGCCGGCAGTGCAATGGAAGCGGACGGCGGCGCAATTAAGGCAAGCGGCGAGAATTCCGTCCCGTGCAGCGGCGATACGATAGAAGACGGCAGTGAGAATTCCGCCGCGGAAGATCATGAAGACGAAACCTCCGCAGGCGGTGAGAAGTCGCTTTTTGGCAAGATCAAAGGGCTTTTTAAATAGCAATTTGATCGCTAAATTTTATTCCGCCGAAGCTCGCGCGGAGCGCGGAGTTAAGATTGTAAAATTAAATCATCTTGCGCTCGCGAGCTCTGCGCCGCGCGGTTAATTTAGCTAAAACGGCGCAGTCGGCAAGCGCAAATTTAAAATTTAAAACTTGCCGAAATTTTAAAACAGCGGCTTGCATATCTGAAGTTACGAAATTTTAAAGCGTCGCAAATGGGCCGCAAAAGAGGCTAAATTTAAACCCGCCGCAGCCTTTGCGTCGGGTAAGCTGTAGATAGTTTATCTGTTTAAATTTCATAGCAGAAAGCGCCCGATTTTGATTTCACACCACTTAAAATTCTACGCTCGGGCGCTAATTTAATCGCTCACAGAACGCCGCGATAAAATTTCAATGAATTTTGAATTTTAAAGCTCGTCGCCCCAGAAATAAAGCTCGAAAAAAGCAAGCGCAAAGATAAAAAAGACTATTAGCGCCGCGCCGCCCGCTCGGGTGTAGCTATCGTCTCCTACGCCGAATTGCATGCAATACGCAAACGCCATAAAAAACAGGCAAGCCGCTAAATTTGCGGAGCGTTTCTTTTCGTCTTTAAACGACGATACGCACAAAACGGCGGCTACTATGAGAACTGCGGTCGCGATAATTTGCATGGCGTGCGGCCTTTCGTGTAGGGCAGAAATAACCTTTGGCTAGCATCAAGAGATAAAATTTTGTCACTGAAACCAAAATAAATTCCGCACGATTTTATAGCACATTCCTACTCGCGCGGTAAAATTTCGCCGTTTCGATCTGCCCGTCTAAGCCCTTAGCGGGCAAATTTTGCGCTTTTGTTGAGGCGGCTTTTAAAATTCCTCGCTCGCCGCATTTGAAAATTATCTTTTGCACTCGCCGCTTTTTAAAATCATCCTCCGAACCCGCCGTTAGCTTTAGCGAAAGTTATCGCTGTGAGAGGGGATCAGTAGATCTTGTAGCTCCTGTTGCACCGAGACTTTCGCGCGCGGATCTAGGATCTGCGAGTAGATGATGAAGTTTGCGAGTACCTTTTTACCGTAGTCCCTGCTCTCGGCATACGGCACGAGCTCCATACTAAGCCACGGCTCAAATTTGCCCTTATTAAACATATCGCCGCGCTGAAGCATCTTTTTGACGAGCCCGAGCCCGCCGTTGTAAGCGTATGCGATGAAAACCGGGCTATAAATTTTGCGCTCCAGCCAGTCGATATGGATGTTAGCGAAGCGGTAGGCGACTTCCGGACGGAACATATCGTCTTGATCGAAGCCGTCGATTTTGAGTTGCTTTTTGCCGATCTCGTTAGCCAAAAACGGCATAAATTGCATCATTCCAAGTGCATACGACGTAGATACCGATGCGGGCACGAAGCGGCTTTCTTGGCGTGCGAGTGCCAAAATTAGCGCCTTGCGGCGATTGTCACCGTCACCGATGTATTCCATAAACGGCGTCGGATAGAAGTTGTCCTTGCCGCCGCTTGCTTTATTCATGATGTATGAGTACTCGCCGATGCTTTGCTTGGTGTCGAATTTTTTTGCAAATTCTAAAAGCTGCTCGCGAGACATTCTATCGGCGCTATTTTTCGTGCGAACCCAAGCGAAAGGATCGGTGATATCGTAGCCTTCGATGGAATTTTTAGCAGGGTTTGGGATGATGATGTTTAAATTCCTATCCCCTAAGACCTCCTTAGCATAAAGCGCGTAGAGGCTGTAATAATCGCTGCTAGCAAGCTGGTGCAAGACGTTTTGATCTCCATTTAGCAGGTAGATCCAAAATTTCGCATTGTGCACGTCGTGAGGCTTCTCAAAGCTCGCTGCTGCGCGGCTAAAAAATGCAAGCGCAGCCCCTTCATCGCCCTGCATTACGGCATTTACGCCCAGCATAAACGCTACGTCCTTCTCCGCGGTTAGCGGATCGACGCCCGTGAGCGAGCGGCGCAAGTGCGGGTATTTGCGGTTGATTAGCGCGTCGTTGAGAACCGCTTTGAAGCCTTTTTGCGAAGCCAGTTCGCTTACGAAGGCTGCGTCGGCGTCGATGTCGATTAGAGCGTCTTTGCCCGCACCTTTTAAGTAGTCGTAATATAAAAAGTAGTTTTGCGCGTTGCGGCTCTGCATAAAATACTCGCTCGGATTTTCGTCGTTAAATCCGCGCAGTAAATTTACGGCGTTTCTACTTGCCGCGTCTTGGTAGCTTTGTAGCTGCGAAGCGAGCGTCTCGCGTACCGACGGGCTTAGCTTGGCGATGAAATTTGGATAGGAGCGCGCCTTTTTGCAGGTTAAATTTGCATCTAAAATATTCGCCGCCGTTACTCCTGCGCAGCGATCCGGACGCTTAGGAGGGCGAATGGCGCCGAAAATTCTATCTAGCTTCTCTTTTAGTTTGCCTTTGTAGCGAAAGATACTTTGTTTTAAAATTTTAATCTCCGCTTTGTTGTATTTCGTCTCATCTATTAGGCGATAGATGTAATAGTCCTTGGCTAGGGATTTTGGCTCGTTTTTGATCTCCTCGTAGCTTAAAATTTTACCGCTACTTACGGCGCACAGCAGTCCTAAAACAAGGCTAAATTTCAGAAATATTTTCAAATGACCGTCCTATTGATGATATAGATTATCGCGCTATCAAAGAAGTTAAGCACGAGTAGGATAAGAAGCGGCGAAAGATCAAATCCGCCGAAAGTCGTAGGCAGATAGCGGCGCACCAATGCAAACGCAGGCTCCGTAAGCGCAGAGATCGCGCGGACGATTTTATAAAATTTACCGAACGGATTTGGGCGGATGAAACTCAAAACGCAGGCGACGAAAATTAGCATCATATAAGCTTGAATCACGTAGTGAATACTCACTAAAATGCCGTAAAATACGCTATTTAGTAGCATCGAGTATCTCCTTTAAATCGGCGCAGATCAGCGGATACAGCTCGCTAAGCTCCGGCCCGTGCGGCGCGCCGGCCAGTAAAAACCTAAGCGGCATAAACAGGCTCTTGCCTTTTAAATTTGTAGCCTGCGAAAGCGCCGCTTTGAAATCATTAAATTCCGCGCTTGCGCCGTTTGAGCTTAATAAATTTAAGATCGCCTCTCGTAGCGCCTGCGCCTGCGTCGCCCACTCCTGTGGGATATCTTTCGCGCCGTAGATCGCTGCGATCTTTTCTTTGATCTGCGGAATAAGGCTCGCTTCTTGAGTGTAAAATTTTATCAAAGGCGCAAATTTCGGCTCAAGCTCAAAAAGCTCCGCTAGGCGCTGCTCGCTCGCTCTTTTGATATGCTCGCGGTTTATAAAGGCGAGTTTGTCCTCGTCAAATTTAGCCGGGCTTTTTGAAATTTTAGCGATGTCGAAAAACTCCACCGCCTCATCCATACTAAAGACCTCGCGCGGCGTTTTGTTGCCCAGCAGGATCAGATAGTTCGCGATCGCCTCGGGTAGGTAGCCGCTTTGAAGCAGCCATTTTACCGAGGAGCTATCCTCGCGCTTGCTCATCTTTTTGCCTTCGGAATTTAATATGATCGGCAGGTGAGCGTATTTGATCTCGCCGTCGTAGCCGAGGCTTTGGCGGATCCAGTTTTGCTTCGGGGTGTTTGATACGTGATCTTCGCCGCGGATTACGAAGCTCACCCCCTGCATCATATCGTCGCAGGCGCAGGCGAAGTTATAAGTTGGCGTCTTGTCCGCGCGCATAATGACGAAGCTGTCGATATTCTGCGGCTCAAATGTGATACGACCTTTGATCGCGTCGGTAAATTCCAGCGCGTGATCAGGCTTTTTAAGGCGAATAGTAAAGGGCTTCTCGCTGCTTAGAACTTCTTCGTCGCTTAAATGCTCGCAGTGCCCGTCGTAGCGATACGCCTCTCCCGCGTCTTTGGCGGCTTGCTTTTTCGCCTCAAGCTCCTCCTCGCTACAAAAACAGCAAAACGCCTTTTTCTCGGCGAGCAGCTTGGCAGCAAACTGCTGATGAAATTTTAAATTTTTGCTTTGATAATACAGGCTCTGCCATTCAATGCCGAAGCGCTTTAAAATTTCGATGATCTCTTGATCTTTGCCTTCGATATTGCGCGCAGTGTCGGTATCCTCGATGCGTAAAATAAAGCCGCTTTTATCCTGCAGCGAGCAGATATAGTTAAAAATAGCCGCGCGTAAATTTCCGATATGCATATCGCCGGTGGGCGACGGAGCGAAGCGATACAATTTAGGTCCTTTGGGTTTAAATTTAAGCTGGGATTATACTTTTTACTTCCTGATAAAAAGCAAAAACAAAGCAAAAATAGGCTAATATCGGCGCATTTTATTTAAGGAGACAATATGAGTTTCATTCAGGAATTCAAAGAATTTGCAATGAAAGGCAACGTCATCGATATGGCGGTGGGCGTCGTCATCGGCGGGGCTTTCGGCAAGATCGTAACCTCGCTCGTAAGCGACATCATGATGCCGGTTTTAGGACTTCTTACGGGAGGCATGAATTTTACCGATCTTAAGATCGTGCTAAAAGAAGCGGTGGGGCAGACCCCGGCCGTTACGATAAACTACGGCTCGTTTATCCAAGTAACGGTCGATTTTATAATCATCGCGTTTTGTATATTCTGCGCGATCAAGGCGATCAATAAGCTTAAAAAGCCTGCCGAGCCTGCGCCAGAGCCTGCCGCACCTGCCGAGCCTAGCGAAGAGATTAAACTTCTTACCGAGATAAGAGACCTGCTTAAAAAATAGGTCGCGGCGATGCTTGAGAGAATTCCTTATTTTAAAGCTCTAAGCACAGCGCAAATCAATCGTTTGGAGCAGATTAGCATCCATAAAAGCTACAAAAAGGGCGAAATTTTGTTTTTCGAGGGCGAGCGCTCGCAGTATCTATTAATCCTGCTAAAAGGGATTTTAAAAATCTATAAAACCTCCGCAAAGGGGCGTGAGATCCATATGCGCGAGATCCGCCCCATCTCGCTCGTGGCGGAGATGGTAAATTTCGAAGAGACGAGCTATCCTGCAAGCGGCGTGTTTTCGACAAACGGCGAGGTGCTAAAGATCGATTATGAAAAATTTAAAAACGAGTTTATGAGCGATCCAAAGATTTGCCTGGAGCTTTTAAAATCGATGTCTGAGAAGATCCGTGCGCTAAATGCGGTCTTTGATAATCAAGTCGTGCTTAACTGCGACGGCAAGATCGCTAAGTTTATCAGCGAGAATTTTGATATTTTCATGAGCACGAAATACACCAGAATAGCTAAAATTCTAAATGTCACCCCCGAGACATTCTCGCGCACGATCACTAAATTTAAAAAGAGCGGTGCGCTAATTTTGGACGATAAGCAAGAAATCACGGGCTTTGATAAAGATAAGCTGGATGAGTATATCCAAGGCTAGAGTTTGAAAAGCGCCTATATTTTTCCGATCGTCGGCACCGTTTTATTTCTGTTTTTTAATCTTTACGTCTACAGATCGATCAGCGCGCGCTTTACGCCATATAAAGGCTTCGCTACGTTTCGCCCTGCCCTGATTTTGCTTTGCGTAGCTTTAGCGATTTTAGATGCGATATTTTTTGTGGGTTTTGGGCTTAATGGAAGCTTTAAAAACGAGCTACTCTATAAACTATGTGTATTTTGCATGGCGGCGTCCTTTTCGCTCTTTTTTATCTGCCTTGCTTACGATGTGCTAAGCGCAGCCGCGCATGTGGTTAAATTTAGCGAAAACAGGCGGAAATTTTTAAAAACCTTTATAGACGTAACCTTTGTAATAATGGCGTTTAGCTATATTTTTAAGGGGCTTTATAATGCACTAAAAATTCCAAAAATCACCGAGCGCGAAATAAAAATCAAAAACTTAGCTCGCGAGCTAAGTTTTGCCGTCATCTCGGACGTGCATCTGGGTGAGTTTTTGAAAAAGGAATTTTTGCAAGGCGTCGTAGCGCAGATAAACTCGCTAAATTATGACGCGCTGCTGATCGTGGGCGATATGTTTGATCTACGCTCGGATGAACTCGGGGATATTTTGCAGCCCCTTGAGGCGATTAAAAAACCTATCTTTTTCGTCACGGGCAACCACGAGTATTACCGCGGCGACGCAAGCGGACTTATCGCGGCGATGCAAAAAGCGGGCGTGCGCGTGCTGCAAAACGAAAGCGTGGAATTTGAGGGGCTAAATTTAATGGGCGTGCACGATCTTAGCGGCTTTCGCTTCGGATACATGCAGCCCGATCTAAACGCTGCGCTAGCGCAGGCAAACCCCGATAAACCAAAAATTTTACTCGCGCATCAGCCCAAATACGTCGTGGACTTCGTGCGCGACGAGGTCGATCTGTGTATCTGCGGGCACACGCACGCGGGGCAAATTTTTCCGTGGACGCTTTTGGTGCTGCTTAGCCAGAAGTATCTTTACGGGCTGTATAACGACGGGCTGAAGCAAATTTACGTAAGCAGCGGCGTAGGGTTTTGGGGCCCGCCGATAAGGGTCTTTGCCGATGCAGAGATCGCGCTGCTTAAGCTTAGAAAGGCATAGATGAGAAGTTTTATTTCGAGGATTTTTGGGGTTATCGCCGCGGTAAAATTCCCCAAATTTATACAAAATTTTATCAACCGCAAATATGTAGAATTTTTTAAAATCGATATGAGCGAATTTGATCCGCCGCAAAGCTACGTGAGCCTAAACGCGCTTTTTACCCGCCGCTTGCTGTGTCCGCGCGAGATAGCGACGGACGAGCGAGCCTTCATAAGCCCTAGCGACGGCGTGATCTTTGAGAGCGGATGCTGCGCCGATATGCGAGCTTTTAGCGTAAAAGGCTGCGAATACAGCCTTAGCGAGCTGCTGGGGCGCACGTTTACGGCAAGCGAAAGCGGCGGAGCGGTTAAAAATTTAGATGACGGGGCGGGCGCCGCGCAAGTGAAAATCATAAGCGGCGAAAACGGCGCAACTTATGTCGCGAGCGGCGTGCGAGCTGAAATTTATAGCGATAAAAGCGGTGCGAACCGCGAAACGAGCGCAGAGGACGCCCAAGGCGGCGAAAATACAAAGGGCGTAAATTTAAGCTACGCAAACATCTATCTAAGTCCGCGCGATTATCATCATTATCACGCGCCGTGCGATCTAAGCGTGCTGCAGGCGCTTTACATACCCGCTGATCTCTACAGCGTGGCGAAGAAATTTTTACTTAAGATTCCAAACCTCTACGCCAAAAACGAGCGCGTAATTTTGAAGTGCAAAATGCCTAGCCGCGGGATTTTGTGGATGGTTTTCGTGGGTGCTTTAAACGTCGGCAAGATGAGATTTGATTTCGATGCGCGAATACAAACGAATGCATGCGCAAGTAGAGCTGAGGCGCTTTACGAATATGAAAATTTAAACTTCAAAAAGGGCGATCATTTGGGAAATTTTGAGCTGGGCTCGACGATCGTACTTGTAGCGCAAAGCGAGTTTTTGAAATTTGAAACCCCGACTGATACGTCCGTAAAATTCGGACAAAAAATCGCAGAATTTAATGAAATTTCACAAAATTCCATTTAAAATGCAGGATTTTTTCTTTAACTAAAATTAATTTTATTTAAATTTGGCTATAATCATCTTACTTTAAATCAAAGGATTTAACATGAAAAATTTAAAAGCTTTTACGATGATAGAGCTTGTTTTCGTCATCGTCGTTTTAGGTATTTTGGCGGGCATCGCGGTGCCTAGATTAGCCGCTACGCGCGATGATGCTACGATCGCTAAGATGCGTGGGGATATCGCTGCTATTAGAAGCGGACTTTCTCTAGTTAGAAGCGAGAATATGATGAGGGGCGTGACTACGTGGCCTGCTTTGGAGGGTTCAGACAATGCCACTCTTTTTGAAGGCGTTTTGCAGCAACCTATCTATCCTATGAAAGATGGCGGTAGGAACGGCTGGACTTTGGTTACGAACGGCAATGCCAATGCAACATCTACATATATCGCTAGAGTGGCAGGAAAAAGAACTACTTTTGATTACTATCCGACATCGGCTTTGGCTACGGCAGCGGGTAGAAACGTAGGCTCATTTGACTGCGATCACAAAGACGAGCTTTGCCAATCTTTAGCTCAATAGCTAAATGCTCTATTATGAAGTTGCGGTTTTGGGCGCTAGCCTAAAGCCGCTTACTTATAGTTCAAATTTTAAAATCCCAACTTATCAAATCGTATCCGTTCCCGTAAAATCAAGTGTCAAATCCGCCGTGATCCTGCGCGAGGTTGCAAAGCCGAGCTTCAAAACTAAGGAAATTTTAGAGATTTCGCAGCTTAAATTTAGCCCGTTTCAGATCGCACTTGCAAATTTTATCGCGCGTTATTATGTTTGCGAAAAGGGCGTTGCATTTGGGATTTTCGAGCCTGCAAGCGAGACGACGCAGGATTTGCGGAATTCGCAGGAGGATCCCACTACCGAGCGGAATTACGCTTGCAAGCAAATTCCCGTTAGTGAGTTGGTCTTAGCTTGCAAGCAAACTTCTACCCGCGAACAAAATTTTATTTCCGAGCAGAATTCCATCACCGCACAAAATTCTGCTTTTGACGGGAATTTTAGTGCCACACAAAATTTCGCCGTAGTTCAAAACCCCGCTTCAATGTCGTTATCTCCGCTTCAAATAGGTAAAATTCCAAACCTCACCCCCGCGCAGGAGCAAGCGCGTAAATTTGCTGAAGCCAACGAGACGTCGCTTATTTTCGGCGATACGGGCAGCGGCAAGAGCGAAATTTATATCGCACTGATCGCGCAGGCGCTCGCTGCGGGCAAGCAGGCGCTGTTTTTGATGCCAGAAATCTCGCTCACGCCGCAGATGACGAAGCGGCTACAAAGCTATTTCGGCGAGCGGCTCGGCGTCTGGCACTCCAAAATTTCGCCCAAAAAAAAGCGTGAAATTCTAGCGAAATTTAACGCAGGCGAGATCCGGCTCATCGCGGGTGCCCGCTCGGCGCTGTTGTTGCCCTTTAGCGATCTGGGCCTCATCGTCGTGGACGAGGAGCACGACGACAGCTATAAATCAGCCGCCGCGCCGCGTCTAAATGCCCGCGACGCCGCAATTTTCGTCGGCAAAAAGCTTGGCATACGCGTGGTTTTGGGCTCCGCGACGCCAGCGCTTAGCACCTACGCGAAGCAGCCGCATTTCCGCCTGCGCGGCACCTATTTTAGCAGCGCCAAGCGCTTCATTTTCGACGAGAGCGAGACGGGGCTGAGTCCTAAAATTTTAACCGAGATCGAGCGTAGCCTCAAAGCCGGCAAGCAGGCGGTCGTGTTTTTGCCGACGCGCGCGAACTACAAATATATGGTCTGCGAAAACTGCGGGCAGATCGTGCGCTGTCCGTTTTGCGCCGTCGGGATGAGCTATCACGCGGACGCTGCGGCGCTGAAGTGCCATTACTGCGGCTTTAGCACGTTTTACAGGGCGTCTTGCGAAAACTGCGGCGGCGAAGTGATGCAGGCGCGCAAGATCGGCACCGGCGAGCTTGCCGCACAGCTTGCGGCGCGTTTTCCAAGCGCCCGCATCGCAAAATTTGATCGCGACGAGATCACCACGCAGAGCAAGCTCGAGGCACTGCTAAATAACTTTAACGCCCATAAAATCGACATTTTGGTAGGCACGCAGATGCTTAGTAAGGGGCACGATTACCACGGCGTGGATCTTGCGGTGATAATGGGGATCGACGAGCATCTGAGCTATCCCGATTTTAGGGCGCGCGAAAAGACGCTGGCGCTTGCGATGCAGGTGGCTGGCCGCGCGGGTCGCTCGGGGCAGGGTAGGGTCGTCATACAGACGCGCCAGAGCGGCTTTTTTAGGAATTATATCGAAAACTACGATGATTTTTTGCGCGACGAGGCTGAGTTTCGCGAGGGGCTTTATCCGCCGTATATGCGGCTTTTGCGCGTGCTGGTCTCGCACAAAAATGAAGAGGCGGCGAGCGAGATAATGAACGTGGCGCTTGAGCTTTTGCGCCGCAAACAGGCGAGAAGTAGCGCGTTTGTATCGCATGATGGGCTGGACGCGAGGAGAGCAAATTTAAGCGCTTTAAATTTGCAAAATTCTGCGCAGCAGGGCGGCAAGCAAATATCAAATTTTAAATTTCAAAGCTCGGATCTGCACGCGGGCGATGTAAATTTAGGCTCTCAAAAAAACGCTTCAAATTTAAAAAATACCGCGCAAATTTCAGCTTGCGACGGAGGCGCCGATAGCGTAAATTTAAAGCCTGAAAGAAAGAGCACTGCGCAAAATTTTATAAATTTAAAAACCGAAAATCTTGCCGAAAATTCCGCACAGTATTTGAAAGAGAAGGCGAGCGAGAGCTTCGAGATCATCGGCTACGGCAAGGCGGGTATCGCCTATATCGCGTCGAAATTTCGTTTTGAAATTCTGCTGCGCGCCAGCTCGCACATGCCGCTGATCAACGCCGCGCGCGCGCTTGAGCATCTGCCCGTCGAGATCGATATGGACCCCGTAAACTTCGGCTAGACGGAGCTTTTAAAATTCGAGCGAAATTTTATTCGTCGCGGACGCTTTTTTGCAGCGTTTGTTTGCGGAACGGGCTAAAAAAGAGTGGCAAAATTTCGGGCAAAATTTAAGGAGACGATTTGAGCGATAATTTAGATGAGCTAAGAGAGGCCTTGCGCAGAAGGCGCGCGAAGGCGTCTTGCGGATCGCAGACGGATAGTGATAAGCCTGATGCTTGCGATCTGAATTTAAAACGGGATTTAAAACTAGATGGCTCGGAGCTTGCAGATGATAGCGCAGAAACATATACCGACAAGGACGCGAGCCTTTCGAGCAAGGATAATACCATAATCATAGATTATGACAGAGCCCCATTAATCATCACGGATCATCTTTATCGCGATTACATTAAATATCAGTTCCCTGCGATGTGCTGCGTATTTTTAATATTTTTGTTTTTTGCCGTCATCGTGGTAGGGCCGCCCGAGCTAGGCGTATTGCGAATGTTTATTCTAGTGCCCTTACCACTCATAGAGGCGGCTAGACGCGAGGGCGAAGCATATTTCGTGATGACGAACTCTACCGTCGCGTATTATAAAAAGGACGAAATTGTGAAATTTTTTGAGCTACAAAAGATCGGTGCGATGGCGATTAGCTTCGATTGCAGATGGAGTTGGAGGCAGCAAATGCCGTTAGCCCTTAAGATCGTTATCGCCGTTTGGGTTTTACTCGCGCTTAAGTTTGGCGGAGACGACGAAAGCGTGAGTGTTAATATTAGAAATATAGTTTGTATTTTTACTATGGTACTTACCCTGCTTTACGGCTCTAAGATATTTATGCATCTACATAATGACAGCCTCGGATTTTTCGGCATTCACGATCAGCTCGTGCTATATAAAGAAAACGCCAACGTCGATATAATGAATATTTTGATGGCAAACAAAGATGAATACCTGCAGCTACGGGAGTATTTCTTAGCCGTGCTAAACGTCGATATAGACGAGCTACGGCGCACGATGTCGGTTTTCGATGAAAAGATAGAATTTAAGAAATTTAAATTCTAAATCGGCGCGCTTGAGGGTTTGTCCGCAGGAACAAATATAGACTCCGTGTGTTTTGGCTAGGCGTGCAGTTAAGCGAATTTTATTCACATAAATTTTGCTCGCGGGATTTACATGATACGACGATAAATTTTACGTCCCGTCGTTCTTATATCAGATTAAAATCAAAATATAATATCAAATTGCAAATGCGATTTAATCTTAACGGGATATAATAAGTCATCGCTTTTTTTTTGAAAGAGGCGAAACTATTTGCACCGATATAGAATATAGAAAGGCAACGATTTGAAAAAACTACTTAGAAATTTTATGATTTTTGCGGGTTTTATCTTTATGTTATACACCTCCTATTTTCTATATTTTTATTCCAAAAGAGCCGAATATGCGGCTATTTTATTGCAGAAGGCGCTTAGGTATGAAGAGGAATTTTTTACTGAGAAAACACAAAATTTAGACCCGTCTGAGCAAACCAAGCTAAGGCATGAGTTTGAAAAAGAGAAATTAAAACTAGAAAAATATTGCAGCGATGCCATAATAAACGGCGAAAATGGTCATTGCAAGGTTTATTACAACCTCGATTTTGACTATATCTATTTTTACGACGGGCGAAATCAAGATATCGCGCTAGGCTACGACTTTGATAACGAAAGCATCGAATTTTATAAAAAGCTATCAGATCACTATGATTACAAAGGCAAAAAATGCAGGTCGCGCAGGGTGTATAGCGAGCACCATGCGACATTTGCTATTGATAATTTTGAGTATGCGACATTTTGGTTGGGAGATCATGGCGAATTTACCCTAAAAGATCCATATATTCATGAATGTGAATAAAATTGATCGGTAATTTAAACATCGAAAGCCTGCCGTATAGATCGGCGGTATATGCATAAATTCATATTTGTGCGGATACGATAATGTATTTTATACTTTAGATTAAGTAATTATGTTGTATAAGTTTATACAACCGATAACAAAAAACGCTTTTAAGATTCCAAAGGCCCATTTAAGGAGCGAGGGATGCAAATACGTGCTTTTATTTTAGCGATCTTGTTTGCCGTATCGTTCGCAAAAGCGGACGATATAAAGCATCCATCGGTGCCATGGCAACTGGAACCTATTTTATGGAAAATTCAAGATAAAAAAGTTGTAAGAAAAGCCCTCCACGAACCTATGATTCGGGGTGCAACTACCTTTAATGGCAAGAGTTTTTATTTTTTTACGATAGAAGATAATGCAACGCTCAAAAAAGAGTATGAAGAGCATTTATCAAAAGAAAGAGACTTCTGCAATGACTTTTACGACGATCTGTTCAAGTGGAAAAATATAAATATAATCAAACCTCTGGTTTTTGATACGACGGATTACAATAACCCAGTTTTAAAGAAAAATATGGGCGATTGCTGGTATATGGATATGAATAAAACGATTAGAGACGGCTTTACGGGGAGAGGATTTACATTGTATAAATTTGATAATAAGCTTTTGTATATTATGATTTACAAAACTACTTCTTATATATATCAGACGGATGATTTCGCAAATCTTGCTTACATTTTAGATCCCAAAAAGTGCAGTGAAATCACAAAAGATCCTAGTGGCAAGGCAAATTTGGAGAGTTTAAAAAACATTATATATAAACCGCGCATGTTTTATGCCGAGCCGATACGCTATAAAGATACGGATTATCTACTTTTCATAGATTTCGACAATACGCATAGCGGTCAATTGCTCAATGTCGCAATCAGGAAATTTAAAGACGGTATTTTACAAATGCCTGTTTGTAGCAATTCGTATTTAAACACCAAGCTTTATCAATAGGAGCAGTTAGTTATGCGGATTCATATTTTTATCTTAATGATCGTATTCGCACTATTTGCGAATGCATACGATGCGAGCGATACAGAAATTCCTTTTGATTTAAAAATAGCTTTATGGAAGGCTCACGATAAGAAAATAGTCAGAAGCAATGCTTCCGGTATGATAGAAGGAGAAACCACTTTCAATGGAAAGACCGTTAGCTTTTGGCAAATAGATAGAAATACAACGCTCAAAAAAGAATATGAAGAGCATTTATCAAAAGAAAGAGACTTCTGCAACGACTTTTACAATGATTTGTTTGAATGGAAAAATATAAATATAATCAAACCTCTGGTTTTTGATACGACGGATTACAATAACCCAGTTTTAAAGAAAAATATGGGCGATTGCTGGTATATGGATATGAATAAAACGATTAGGGACGGCTTTATCGGGAGAGGATTTACGTTATATAAATTTGATAATAAGCTTTTGTATATTATGACATATAGAGATTTTCGGTTATACGAGATGTCTTTTGCAAATTTTATGTATATTCTAGATCCGCAAGAATGCAGTAAGATCGCAAAAGATCTTTCAAGCGATTCATATCATAGCAGGGCAGATTTTGAGGATTATCAAAATAAAATTGAAAGAAACACCCTGATTTATTTTGGACCGATAAAATATAAGGATAAAGACTATCTGCTTTTTATCGATTCCGTAAATTTAATAAACGGTCTTAAAGCGGTTTCTATTCAAATTAGTAAATTTAAAGACAAAGTTTCGCAAACATCCGTTTGTAGAAATTTGTATTTAAATACGAAAATTTACCATTAACGAGTAAAACATGCAATGCATTCAGTTGCCGTTGATAACTTTGAGCACGCGAAATTTTGGTTGGGAAATCATGGCGAATTTACCCTAAAAGATCCTTTTATCGCCGCGGTTTTGGGCTTGCAGTTTTTGCTCCTCAATCTGCGTTTTTAAAATTTGATTAGAATTTTACGCCGCCGCACATGCCTTGCTCGCCTCTTTTTGATATACAGCGCTTATTCCTCGTCTCCTTCCGGTTCGCACGATCAGGCTTTTTGGAAGGCGAAATTTCTCGATGATCTCGCATTCCTTGCGCGCATCTGCCCGTCGTCGCTCTCGTGATCGTAACCTAGCACGTGCAGCAAGCCATGCGTAAAAAGCAGCGCCGTCTCGTCATCCCTGCCATGCCCTAGCTGCACGGCATCAAAATATCGCTAAGCCTAAAGATATATAAAATAGATAGCGAGTAGAATAAATTTAGGCTCGGAAAGGAGTATTTTTATTATAAACTAAAACCCGTGTTTGCAGGCATAAAGAATTTACGCTCCATGTATATGCAAACAAGTAATTTATATAGGTGAGAAACACTATGGCACAAGTAGTGCTACAATCGCTTGCATACCCCTACAAAAGGGCATATATAAGGTAGAATTAGAGAATTTACGAGATTTGCCTATTTTTCGAATGTAGAAATTTATTTTACTACGAAAGATAGCGGTCTTAAATATTAAGAGGGCTGCAAGAAAAGGTATTTGATAATTGCGATGTAGAAGCTAGTTCGTACAAACCTTTATTTCTAGGCTTTTTATTTCGCGTTTGTAATAAAAATATTAAGCAGCATTTAATCCGCCGCACAATACAATATATCGTAAATATCATTTGAAATTTAATGAAAATGCAGTTAGATTTTGTGCGCCCATTCGCACTTTGCGGATATCGAGGGTAGCCGTTAAGTCTAATTACCGAACTTGCGATAGCGTGCGCTTTTTGGGCTACCATCTATGTTTATCTAAAGGAACACAATGAAAAATCCGCTTCGTTACGTGGATTATTGTAATGATCTAATCAAATTCGGCTTTGCCAAAAAGCATAATTTTTTAGCAATGATTGCCATGTTTTCTATGGTTTTTATGCCTATATGTTTTTTGGCTGCTTATGCAGTTGCACCTAGTGAGAAGTCCTTGCGGAATCCATATATTTTTTCCGGAACAGTAGAGAAATTTTCCAGATTTCATAGTTATAAAAGCGGTAATGGTTGCAAGATATCCGTAGCGGGAAATGGCAAAATCTTTTCTTGGGAATTTATCGACTTTCATATTGATACAAATAAATACGACTATCAAGAAAAATACTTTTGTGATTTTATATTTAGTAGATACATTAATAATAAATGCGTAATCTTAAAAATGATAAATCTTCATATCGTAGAATTTGGAGATTGTGATAATAAAGTAATCATCGAAGTTGATCTTAGGCAAAATTTCTTTGAACAAAAACTCTTTTTATTCAGCGGAATTATCTTGGCGCTAGTTTTATTTTTTACATTTTTTCAACTAAATAAAGCATATAAAAATTCATTAAAAGGGGCATAAATATGTCGTATAATGTTTCCGCAATGTCTGATGCGATAAGAATTCTACTTAAAAATACGCGCAGGAATTCATTCTGCTAACGTCAAATAAACTTTTTCAATATATATCGCAAAATTTTTCTCACTCATGCCTCGACACTTCAAATTTATTGCTCGAATATAAACTTTACTTCGTGATCCATATAGAGCTTACCGCGCAGCTTGCTATCCTCGCGGCGCTTACTCCCTACTTCCCTCCGTTCGCACGATCAGGCTTTTTGGAAGGCGAAATTTCTCGATGATCTCGCACTCCTTGGCGCGCATCTGCCCGTCGTCGCTTTCGTGGTCGTAACCTAGCACGTGTAGCATTCCGTGCGTAAAAAGCAGCGCCGTCTCGTCATCCCTACCGTGCCCTAGCTGTGCGGCTTTCAGCTCTACGAGGTCTAAATTTATCACGACCGAGCCGAGTAGCGCGGGGGCGAAATTTCCGCCGTCAAAATTCTCATTCTTTAAATTTTTGTCGTTAGGACTTTCGCCCTCGGAATTTTCAGAATTTATAGTATTAGAATTTTTGCTCGCAGAATTTGCGGCGCTTGTATTTTCACTAGCGGAATTCGCAGCGTTTAGAATTTTATCGTCGCTATTTTCATGCGCGGAATTTTCCTTGCTCAAATCCTCGCCGAAGCCCGCAAACGCCGCAGGATCGAGCGGGAAACTCAGCACGTCGGTCGTCTTATCGATGCCGCGCGTTTGCGCATTTAGCTGCCGCATCTCCTCGCCGCGCACGAAAATTAGCTCGACGCTCCCGCCGCCCAGCTCCGCCGCGATAGCGTCCAAAATTTCGGGATATGGCTGCTCGCAAAGTATCATTTTTACCCCTCTTTTATAAAATTTTCGTATAATTTTAGCAAAAAAAGGACGAAAATGAGAGCTTTATGCGTGATCAGCGGCGGCATGGACAGCGCGACCTGCGCCTATATCGCGAAGCGCGAAGGTTACGAGATCGTGGCGTTGCATTTTGATTATAATCAGCGCACGATGGGCAAGGAGCGCGAGTGCTTCGGTAAAATTTGCGACGATTTGAGGGTCGAAAAGAGGTTCGTTTTAGACGCTCGCTTCATCGCGCAAATTGGCGGCAGCGCCCTTACGGACGGCGCTTTGTCGATCAGAAAAGGTGCTGCAGAGCTTTGCGGCGCGGCAAATTCCGTTGGGATGAAATTTAATGCCGCAAATTCTAACGCAAGCGACGGGGTAAAATCTGCGGGCGCTAAATTTAACGCCGTTGAACTCTGTGCGCAAGCTGCTGACGACCTTCGCAAAACAGCTTGTGATTTAGAGCGAGTCGCAGCTTGCGACGGAAGCGGCGTTGAAATTTTGGTACCGAACAGCAGCGCGGATAACTCTTTTGGCGCGGACTACCGCGTTTGTTCCGTAGAGGGCTCTTTCGATGTGGACCGAAACGGCGTTTGCGCTGCGAGTGCTTTCCTCGGTGCAAATTTGACGCAAAGTGATGCCGACGAGCCGTTGCGGAAAGATAAAATTTCATCGCAAAGGGACGATGAGCTTTCGCCGCAAGGCGGTAAAATTTTAGCCTGCGACGACAAAATTTCATCACAGCGCAGCAAAATTCTGGTTCAAGAAGGTAAAATTTCACTTCAAAGCGGAGCCGAGTCGCAGCAGGGCGATAAAATTTTATCGAAGCGCGCAGAGGGTGAAATTTCATCGCAAAGCCAAAGCGATAAAATTCCGCCGCAAGGCGGCGAGAGCGTGTTTTCGGATCTGCCGAGCACCTACGTGCCGTTTCGCAACGGCGTATTTTTGAGCATCGCCGCCGCGCTCGCCGAGAAGGAGCGCTGCGACGCGATTTTCATCGGCGTGGTGCAGGAGGACAGTAGCGGCTACCCCGACTGCAGCGCGGGCTTCATCGGCGCGTTTGAGCGAGCGCTCGATCTGGGTACGAGCCGCGACTTTTATCCGCGCATCAAAACCCCGCTCGTGCACCTTAGTAAGGCACAGATCGTCTCGCTGGCGCTTGAGATCGGCGTGCCGCTAGAGCTTACGTGGAGCTGCTACGAGCGCGAGGACGCTGCGTGCGGGCTTTGCGACAGCTGCCTGCTGCGGCTTAAAGGCTTTGCGGGCGCCGGCGCGAAAGATAAAATCCCCTACGCGATAGAAACTTAGGCGTGCCGCGGTAAAATTTAACCGCGCCGCGGCGAAATTTAATCGCGACGCGGTTAAATTTTACCGAGCCCGCATAGCGTGTAATCCGCATAGCATTTAAATTTGAAACGCCGCATGATTTGCGGCTAGATTTAAACATGCGGCGGCTTGCACTTTGGCGCGCGCCGAGCTGTGGCTGTAAATTTAAACTGCGCTTCGGAATTTGAAAAATTTTAATGCGAGCGTTGCATGCGGTTTGAGGCGAAAATTAATTATAAATTTAATCCCTACGCTATATTTATTAGCGCATAGGCAAGTATAAACATATCGCGGTATAATCATAGAATCAAATTTTAAGGAGTAGGAAATGGCATTTGAAAATGCGATCATCACGAAAGAGGATGATGAGAAGTACGGGTTGAGCAAAATTTTTTATCAATTTAACCCCATTTATAAAACCTTACCCGATGGAAAATCGTGGGTCGTCGATAGAAATGCAGATTGCTGGCTTATGGAAACTAAATTTTTTCAAGATCCGGAATACGATCATGCATATCTTAAGAAATCGGTTTGGACTTTATATTATAAAGGATAGATAATAGAGGTTACGCTTGATTATGAAAACAAAATATATCGGATACAGAAAAATTTCATAGAATTTGGAAGCTTTTAGAATTAAAGCCAAAAGAAACTAAATCCCTTTCAAAAAATCAAATACTTATGCTTTTAAATAAAATTTTGAATGTATATGGATATGATGGCGCTTGGGGACAGATTGAAAATTTCACTATGAAATTACAAGATTTAGTTGATGGGAGAGAAAAATAAAATGGCGTTTGAAAATGCAATCATCACCAAAGAGGATGATGAGAAGTACGGGTTGAGCAAAATTTTTTATCAATATAGTCCGTATTATGAAGAACTACCTAGAAATTTTGTTGTTGATAGACAAAAAGATATTTGGTTTCTTTTAATTGAAAGACTACCAAATGAAGGGTATGATTATGGTTATGGGAGCAAAAAGCTATGGAGGCTTTATATTCAAGGAAATAATTTAGATATTATTTTGGACTACGAATATGATCAAGAAGTGGATGGACGCAAATTTCAAAGGGTGTGGAAAATTATCGAGGTAAATGTTATAAATTCTATTATTCCAGATAATGAAGTTATTAAAATATTGAGAGATGTTTTGATTGATTTTAAATTTAGACCAGGCTGGGAGGATAAGGATGATTTTAGTGTAGCGTTAATAGATGTAAGAAAGGAAAAATAAAATGGCGTTTGTTGCGGAATATATTTCTAAAGAGGATATTAAGAAATATGGCGTTATTGACATAGTAAATAGCTCCAGAGCAAATTTTGGTGAACTTCCATTGGGCGATCAACGTATAGAGCAGCTTGATTGGATCATCGATAGGCAGAGGAATATCTGGTTTATCTTTGTGTGTGATCCGCACTTACCAGATCCGCGAGATGGATTTACGGGTGAGGAGATTTATATTTTATGTTATAAGGGCAATGTTATTGAGCTTGATATTAGATGGGTCTATGACGAAACCACAAGTAAAATGCTAGTCGATAATCCGTTTTTTATCAAATATAAGCTAGAAAATATAAATTCTAGTATTGACGGAATTTCATTGGACGAGCTTTATAAAATTTTAAAAGAAGCTCTAGCGGAATATGGCAATCGCGGTATTGATGGTAGAGAAAATTTACCAAAAGAACATGAAGTCGTAACTTTTCTGCACGATTAAGAAAGGATAAAAAATGACTGGTAAACAAGCCGATCAAATTTTAGCAGATACTGCAAGTGGCGAGGACGTGCGCAGCGGTACCGATGGCGGTGCGAGTACGAAAATTTAGCAAAACGCGGCGCGAGCTTTAAACGCGATGTGTAAATTCAAAGCGAATTTTATCCAAAAACCTAACCGTGAGCGAGCGCGAGATAAAATTTTACTCAAATGCCCAATGCGCGAGAATTCGCTAGCGGGCGCAGACTATTTGTAAATTTTAAAATTTCACTCAAACGCCGAGCGTAGATTTAGATGCGGAATGATTTGCAGCTCTGCGGGCGTCGTGAATTCCTTTTTACGCAGCTTTTCTATCGCCGCGCGCGCGATCATAGCGGCGTTGTCGGAGCAAAATTTCATCGGCGCGAAAAGTATCTCGCAGCCCGCCCGCTCGCACAGATCCATTAGAAGTCCGCGCAGATGCATGTTCGCGCTCGCTCCGCCCACGACGCCGAAGCGCGCAAAGCGGCGCAGCTCAAAGATCCGCTGCAATTTATCCAGTATGTGCGCGCACGCCGCGTCCTCAAAGCAGCGCGCCAGATCGCGCATCGTCCGCTCATCCAGCTCGCCCGCCTCTTTTAGCTTCTCTATCTGCACGCGCACGGCGTTTTTAAGCCCCGAAAAGCTATACTCCAGCCGCCTGTCGCCCTTTAGCGGCACGGGCAGCTCAAACCTCGGCTCGCCGCCTTTTGCGAGCTCCTCGATGAGCGCGCCGCCCGGATAGCCAAGACCTAGCATCTTTGCAACCTTATCGAAGCTCTCGCCGAAGCTGTCGTCGCCGGTGGTCGCTAAAATTTCGATATCACCTGCCGCATCGATATCCAAAACCATCGTGTGTCCGCCGCTAACGAGCAAAACGCCCATCGGAAATCGCGCCTCACCGTCCAAAAACAGCGAGTAAACGTGTCCTATGAGATGATTTACGCCGATGAGCGGCAAATTTAGCGCAAGCGCAAGCGCTTTTGCCATATTCACGCCGCCGATCAGGCTCACGCTGAGCCCCGGGGTATTGGTCGCTGCGACGGCGCTAAGCTCTCTAAAATAGGGCTTTGCGCGCTGTAAAATTCGCGGCAGCGCCTCAGTATGCAGCCTCGCGGCAAGCTCGGGCACGACGCCGCCGTATTTGGCGTGATCGGCCTCCTGGCTTATTTTTTCGTAAAATTTCAGCTTGAAACTGCGCTCATCCATCACCGCGACCGAGCTGTCGTCGCAGCTGCTCTCAATAGCAAGTATCACACAAAATCCTTAAAATTTTTCGCTCATTATACTCAAAAATCAGTGCAGATGAAATTTTAAAATTTAAAACGGCGCGCTTTAAATTTTGTCTTTGTCGCGATATGTTCGCGCTCGCGAGGCTAAATTTTAAAATTCGCCTTTCGGCTCGGTGCGCTAACGGAATTAAATTTAAAACGCGCCGCCGCGCACCCTTGCTTCCGCGTCGCGGTTTGTCTGCCGCGGCGGGTAAAATTTTAAATAGATGAAATTTTAGCAGTCGAAATTTGGCGGGCGAATTTAAAAAGGCCTTTGGATTTTAAAGCTCCAAAGGCCGTTGCGATTAAATTTATCGCTAAATTTAAAGGCTAAATTTCGGTCTCCTGTTTTTTCTCGCCGCTTGGGATAGCGGTGTCGTACCAATCGAGCTTGCGCGTAAAATACATCACCAGCGAAATCACCGCAAATATCATCAGACTTCCCATTAGTAGGGCGTAGTCTTCGGAATTTAAGATAACATAGAGGATCGCGTATGAAACGAGCTGAACGCAAGTGATGAAAATGCCCCAGCGCGCGCCTTTAAAAATCGCGCTCGCGTAGAAAAATACTATCGCGCTGACTGCGATCGCCGAAATAGCGTAGCTGATCGCAAAGCCGATGTGTTCGGAGAGCGAAAGCACAAGCAGGTAGAAAACGACGTCCTCAAGCCCGATTAGTAGATATTGGATCGGGTGGATGCGCTCGTGAGTATAAACCTCGCACAAAAAGATCGCTAAAAACGGCACCGCTAAGAATAACAGCGCGTAATCCGTGCAGCGTTTAATCAGCGAGTAGTTATTCACGGGCTCGATGAAGCCGATGCTTACAGCATCATTTCTATCGTCGTTGCTGCGCCAGTTCGTCATAGCGACGCGGTCATCTTGATCTGCAAGCCACGCAGGAGCAATGCCTGCGGCTAAGCCCGTAACTTCCCACGAAGCTTTAAAACCACTAGCGCTTACCTCGCGCGATTTGGCGATAAAGCCGCCGCCAAAGCTAGGCGATGCCCAAGTAGAGCTAATTTCAAAACGGCTATTTTGCGCGATCGGAGCTAGATGAAGTGCCTCGCCGCCTTGGATTTTAAGCGTGCCGCTGATGCTAAAATCAGACGACAGCGCGGAAGCGGGGAGCTTGTAGATTAAACTCCGATCGAAAATTTTAGCCTCGGTGTTGCCGTGATATTGCTTAAGCTCCTTGCCGTTTAGGCTTAAAGCGGGGGAGGCGGTGAAGGATTTTTGATTGCCTACGCCGAGCACTAGCACGGCTTCGTCGAAATTTAGCCGCGCAGGATCGACGCCGAGCTCGGTATAGTTTATTGCCTCAAAGTCTGCCTTAAGCGCGAAGTCGCCGTTATATATCGGAACGCGAAAAATCCCGCGCTTTAAATAGGTGGGGTCGATCTCCGCTGCGAGGGAGTAGTTTTTAGGCACGATGATGAAATTTTTCTCTACGCGCCTTTTTACGAGCTCGTTGTTGCTTTTGTCTATCGCTTCGATTATCTCTGCGTAGGGCACTACGATCGCAAGGCCCTGGATTTGCAGCTCTCCACCCACCGGCGTGAGGATCGAATCCTGCGCGAGTTGCTTGGTTTCGGAGCGCGAGTAGGTGAGGTTATCGATAAAGCTTAGCGGAATTAGCAGCAGCAAAAGCAGCACTAAAACTATGAACGGTTTCGTCCAAAACGCCCCGCGAATGGCGTTTTTAGTAGAATTTAACAAAGGCTCTCCTTTTAAGTAGAATTTAAAACAGAATTTTAACGATGAAGAGTAAACGGACGGCGCTTGAAGCGGGAGGAATTTTATAAATTCTAAACGAACTTCGGATGTGAAGCGTTGCGGATATCGCTTTGAATTTTGAGGATTTTGCCGTAAGCTAGAATTTCATTACGAATGAGAATTTTACTATTCGCAAGAATTTCACGAGAAAATTTCTGTTAACTGAATTTAAAAGCTTGAAATTCTAAGTCTAAGAATTTTAAATTTAGAAAGCCCTCGGAATTTTGAAATTCCAAGGGCTTTGAATTTTTAAAATTTCGCCGCTTTAGCGTGCAAAATTTCGTACGGTCTCTCGCGTAAGCTTTAAAATTTATACGCCACGCTTAGCTTGAAATTTCGTCCCGGCTCCCAGTCGATAGCGTTTGAATCTCCGGTGAAATCGGCACTGCGCTGTGAGTGCGACGCGTAGGCTTTATCAAAGAGATTGTAAACGCCCGCGTTGATCTCAAGCCCTTTAAATCGCCCGCTATCCGGAGCGTAGGTAATGTATAGATCGTGAACCGCGTAGCTAGGCACTTTTGTTTTTTCGTCGCTATTTGCGGCAACTACGTTTTTGGAGTTGAAAAATAGCAAGTTGTAGCCTAGCAGTAGATCCGCCGCAGAGATTGCGTACTCGGCATTGAAGGTGTATTTATCGCCATAGTCGCGGTAGCCGATGATGTTTGAGCTTAGATAGCCCGAGCCGCTGCGCACGCGGTCTTTATATTCTACGTGCTGGTGGGTGTAACCCGCAGCAAGGCTCAAATCATCTAATATTAATCTTGCGTAAAGCTCGACGCCGTCGATATCTGCACCGCCTGCATTAGCCCTGCATAAGGTGCCCTGCGCGCCTCCCGGGCAGCCGACGATTCCGCCCGCCGCATTGTTATCTACGATGAGATTTTTATACTCCGTCCTGAAATATTTTGCGGTTAAGCTTACCGAGGAGTTCTCCCCCAGCTCGCTTTTGTAGCGACCGCCTATTTCGTAGGCGTTGCCCGTGGTGGCTTTTAGATCTTCGTTAGCCTGCCAGCCTAGCACCCTGCCGCGGCTCGTGCCCGCAGCCATCATACTCTCCATTACGTCTGGTCCTCTAAATACTCGCGCATAGCTCGCAAACGCTCCGAATCCCGCGCCGATTTCGTAATCAAGCGCTAAAGCGGGGCTTACTTCGTCGAATTTATATTTGTAGCTAGAGATGTTGGCGCCGCTACCGTTGTAGGTCTTTAGCTCGTGCCTTTCGTAGCGGATGCCCGGAGTTATCGTAAGCCCGCCGTATCGCATAGCATCCTCGATATAAAAGCTATAATTATCGACCTTCTCGGGGCGTAGATTGCCGGGCTTGACGTAGTTTTCGGAGCGGTAGTAATCAAAGCCGTAGCGCAGCGTATGAGCCAGATCGCCCGTTTCAAATTTACTCTTAGCGCCGATTTTGCCGCCTTTGGTCTCGACGCCCCATTTTACGTTCGTCGAAATCGATCCGATGCGTTGATGCTTGGTGTAATATCCCGTGATGTCGAGTTCTAGCAAGTCGCTTGGATTATACGTGTATTTGATCGTGTGTGTATCGCGCTCGTATTTGCGGTTATCCAGCTGCCCGTTTAGCCATGAGCCGAATTCCGGTCGCAAAGGATACAAGCCTTTATACTGCATATGTTCGGTAGAGAGCGAAATTTTATGAAAATCCAAAAAGCTATAGCCCGCTTTTAATAAATAATTTATATCGTTGCCGTCGCCGCCCGTAGGCTTGCCGTTGCCCGATTCGCCGAAGCCGTATCCGTAGTGCTTAAACGCAGCAAGCATATCTAGGCTATCAAATGCCCTGCCGTAGAGCATCGCGCTTTGCGAGTAGCCTTCGTTATTGCTCGTATAGCCCACTTTGAGCTTCGCGCCGATATTTTGACCGTCCTCAAGCAGATCAGAAGCATCCACCGTCTTAAAAGCTACCGAGCCGCCCAAGGCGCCCGAGCCGTTCACGACCGAGCGCGCGCCTACATCGACCTCTACGGCTTTGATAAGATCCGGATCGATTAGTAAATCGGCGTTGTGATGAAAGGTATTGCCGTTTTGCTTCGCGCCGTCAATCGTGATATTTAGACCGCGATCGCTTACGCCGCGCATATAAATTTTTTGATTCATGCCGTTGGTGCCGCCCACATAAACGCCTGGGATGTCGCGAAATACGTCTTTGACGAGCGTGGCATTGCGGGTGTTGATTTTGACATCATCCACGGTGCTAGGCGTGCTAGAATCGCTAGTAACTTCGATTACGCCTAAGCTTTGCGTATTTGAATCCTTGCTTTTGGACGCGTCCGTAGCGCTTGATTTCTCGTCTGCTTGTGCGCTTAAGCAAAGAACCGCGCACAAAGACAAAGCCAGATGAAATTTTTTCATACGAAACTCCTAAATGATAATGAGATTAAAAAACGGCAAATAATATAAAATTAATCCTTTATTTCATATTAATTATCAAGACGTTTTAAAATCATTAAAATTCTATCACCGAATGCTTTATTATCATTAAATAAAGCTAAATGATAAAATATAATTTAAATATCGATCATCAAAATTTTAGTAAAAATTAAATTTACTTTTGATAAAATCGCTCATTTTTTGGCAAGGCACTTTGCTGAATTTATAAAAATTTTTAAAATTTTTAAGGAGAGCTTATGGGCATTATGGAATTTTTAGCGCATTACGTGGATTATATTATCTTTGCGATCCTCGGATTTATGAGCTTTTTAGTCGTGTGGTTCAGTATCGAAAGGCTGCTTTTTTATTCGAAGGTTAAGGCGAGCGATTATAAAAGCAAAGCGCTATATGAAGAGGCTCTGACAAAAAATTTAACGACGCTTTATATTGTTTATTCAAATGCCCCGTACATCGGTCTTTTAGGTACTGTCATCGGCATTATGATCACATTTTTTGATATGAGTACTGCAAGCGGTATCGATACCAAGGCTATCATGCAAGGTCTCTCGCTTGCCCTTAAAGCTACGGCTACCGGTCTAGTCGTCGCCGTACCTACGCTCATCATCTACAACGGCTTCGTCCGCAAGGTAGATGTGCTTCTAAACCGCTACGATGAGGTTAAATAAATGAGCATTCCTAGACGAGACGGGCTAAATATCGTCCCGTTCATTGACATTATGCTGGTGCTGTTAGCGATCGTGCTTAGTGTCTCGACTTTCATTGCGCAGGGGCATATTAAGGTAAATCTTCCATCTTCTTCAAGCTCGCAAAACCCGCAAGAGGATAAAAAAGTTACCATTAAAGTGGATAGCGAATCTAAAATTTACCTAGACGATATTGCAATAAGCGAGGATGAGCTTGAGAAAAAAATTGCCGCACTCGATAAAAACGATCTTGTCGTGTTGAAAAACGATAAGGATTCGAAATTTTCCTCTTTCATTTCGATCATGGATGTCCTAAAAAAGGCGGGCCATGAGAAATTTGCGATCGTGACCGAAAAAGAGCAATGAATAAAGATAGCGCAGTAGGCTTCATCGTATCTTTGGTGCTGCATTGCATCATCGCTGTGGGTGTTTTTGTTATTTTATCGTCGGCACCGAAGCCGCCTAGCATGCCCGATATGATAGCCTTTTCCATTGATAGCATAATGGATGAGGCCAAGCAGGGCGATATCTCCGATGAGCCCAATATCCCGCCTCCTTCTGATCAGTCCGAACCGGATCCTGAGCCAGAGCCCACTCCGCCGGAGCCTGAACCTGAACCCGAACCGGAACCAACTCCGCCTGAGCCGGAGCCGATACCGGAGCCCGAGCCGATTCCTGAACCGGAGCCTATACCAGAGCCCGTAGTCGAAAAACCAAAACCGGTCGAAAAGCCTAAGCCAAAGCCGGTAGAAAAACCAAAACCGGTTGAAAAACCTAAGCCTAAAAAAGAGCATAAAGTTCAAAGCAGCGATAGGAATTTAACGGCAAAGTTTGACCCGACAAAGCCTATTTCGCTAGGTAGCGGTGGGGGAGGTGGCTCCAGTAGCGCAGGTGGCGGTAGCGACGCTATAACAAGCCGCGGCGATCCTAGCAATAGCGATGTCGGCAAGAAAATTTTCGCCATCATTTCTCGCTACGCGCAGTCGCACTACCCTAAAAATGCCCAGCGCATGCGTAAAATCGGCGTCGTAGGCGTGCACTTTACATATACGGCAAGCGGCGATGTTAAGGGTCTTCGCGTTACGTCTTCTTCGAATGTCGATTCGCTCGATGAGGGCGCATTAAGCGCAGTCGAGCGCACCAAAGGTAGCTTTCCAAAGGTCGAAAAGGATATGGAATTTAACTTTAGCATAAAATATACGCTAAATTTCAACTAGCCTTAAAGCTTCTACTAAAACTTCTGCCGGAGCGGTAAAATTTTAAAATTTTACCGCTCTTGCCGCTTTATCTTAGCTCGCAAAATTCTATCTTGGCGAAGTGAAATTTTAAAATTTACCGCTTTTGTCGCTCCGCCGCATGAGCTTTTATAAACGGATTTTGGCGCCGTGAAATTTAAAATTTAAACGGAGAAAATTCTGTCTTTTCAAATTTAGCTAAGCAAGCATCTTAAAGCGTTAAAATTTTAAATTTAAGCTGCGAAATTGCTAGGAAATTCCATTGATTTTAATGGAATTTTTACTATAATTTCGTATGAAATTTAAAAGATTAAAGGAAATTTATGATAGACGTTTACGACTTGGCGGTGATCGGCGGCGGTCCTTGCGGCATCGCTTCCGTAGTAGAAGCCAAAAGAAACGGGCTTGCGCATGTGCTTCTGCTTGAAAAAGGCGACAACCACTCTCAAACGATTAGGCAGTTTTACAAAGATAAAAAGCGCGTCGATAAAGAATATAAGGGCTTTGATAGCGAGACGCGCGGCTCTATTTCGTTTGAAACCGGCACAAAAGAGAGCGTGCTAAATTATTTCGACGAGCTCTTAGATAGCGACGAAATCGATACGAATTTCAAAAGCGAGGTCGAAAAGATCGAAAAGCACGCAGATGAGTTTTATATCACGACTAGCTCGGCTGGATATCGCGCGCGCAATGTCATCGTCGCAATTGGCAGGATGGGCAAGCCCAATAAGCCCGCTTATAAAATTCCGCCTTCGATCACGCAACGCGTAAATTTCAATCTAGATAAATGCACGATCAATGAAAAAATTCTAGTCGTTGGAGGCGGTAACTCAGCCGCTGAATATGCTATAGCGCTATGCAAGACCAATGTCGTAACGCTTTGCTATCGCAAGCCTAAATTTACCCGCCTAAACGAGACAAATGAAAGCGACGTAATGCGCGAGACCAAATACGGCAACATCATCTTGCGCTTAGGTATCGATATAGAGGCTCTTGAGAATGAAAACGGCAAGGTGCTGGTGAAATTTGATGATGGTACCGAGCTCGTATTTGACCGCGTGATCTATGCGATCGGCGGCACGAGCCCGATTGATTTTCTTAAAAAATGCGGCATCGCTTACGATGAAAACGGCGTGCCGATCGTGGATGAAAATCTTCAAACTGCCACTAGCGGGCTTTACGTCGGCGGAGATCTCATCAGTAGAAGCGGCGGATCGATCGTAGTGGCGATAAATCACGCCCATACCATCATCAAAAATATCCGCAGATGAGGCTTTATCAGCCAAAAAAGGGTTATCGCTACACGAGCGATACGATTTTTTTGTGGAATTTTATAAGAAGCTCAGGCGTGCGTAAAGCTGACGTAGCGTCACAAAATGACTCTTGGGCGCTGGGCTGTGGCGCGGAATTTAAAGGCGCGACAGATGGAGGCTTTAATGCGCAGTTTTGCGCCGCAGATTACGCAGGCGACGAGGTGGAATTTTGCGCCAAGGATTGCGCTTTTAGCAAAGAAGAGTCGTATGCCGCTGACCATAGCGCGAGGAATGATCGTGATTTTGGAGGTAAAGGCTGTGCCGAATTCCAGGCGGAATTTAAAAAGGAATTTCAAGCGGGATTTCAGGAGAAATTTCAAAGCGAGCACTGCAAAAATTCCGATTTTCAAAGCGACGAAGCCTGGCATACTTTAAAGCCTGATATCGCAAGCGGTGAAAATTTTAAAATTTGTGACGAGCAAATCGCGCAGCCTTTAGAATCTAAAAAGACGCACGATAAAGATTTCGCGAGCAAATTTGAAGACGCCAAAGCGCGCAAGGATTTTGCTGTGGAGTGCTTGCGTGACGGCGGGTTTGCCGCTTGCAATGAGCGTAGCCCCAAAGGCGCGCTAAATCCGCGAGCGATATACGGCGACGTGCTGGATGTGGGCGCAGGATGTGGAATTTTAGGGCTTTTGCTAAAACGCGATTTTAAAAGCATCAATCTAAGCTTGCTAGAAATTCAAGAGCGAAATTTAGAAATCTTAAGGCTGAATTCTTTGCAAAACGATCTACCTGCCGAGATTTTGCACGCGGATTTTGCGGAGTTTAGAAGCGAGAAGCGTTTTGACTTTATCGTCTCAAATCCGCCCTTTTATCGAGAGCGCATTTCGCTTAGCAAAGAGCCTCATATGGCGCTTAGTAAGAGCGCAGCAAGCCTTAGCCTACGGGATTTTATGCGATCTGCGAATGCTCATCTTAAGCCTGGCGGTACGCTTATTTTTTGCTACGAGGCGGGCAAGCTAGCTAAAATTTGCGAGCTTTTGGGCGAGTTTAGGCTAAATTTGACGAGGCTTGGTTTTGTCTATCCCGACATTTCAAAGCCCGCTAAGCTCGCGCTTTTGCAGGCTCGTAAGAACTCGCGCTCGCCCTGTGAGATCGTCCTTCCGATCTATGCTAGCGCGCACGGAAAGCGCACCGAGCAAGCCCATGCGATCTACAAAAGCGCGGATCTGACGAGCGTGGATTATGAGTGAGTTTGGCTTTAGCTTCGATGCGAGCGCGTGTGAGCGCTGCGGCGGCAAGTGCTGCACCGGAGAGAGCGGCTACATCTGGATAGATGAGAGCGAGATTGCGGCGCTGGCGGTGAAATTTAAAATTTCGCCCGCAAGGCTTAAAGAAATTTATTTACAAAAAATAGGCGCTAGATTTAGCGTAAAAGAAAAGCCCTTTGAAGGCGGTTTCGCGTGCGTGTTTTTTGACGAAGCGCAGCGCAATTGCGGGATTTACGAGCTGCGTCCTAAGCAGTGCCGTAGCTTCCCGTTTTGGGAATATTTTAAAACGCATACTAAAGAATTGGAGGAAGAATGTATCGGGGTAAGGTTTTAAGCGGAATTTTAATCGCGGCGATGATTTTGGCGCCGCAGTATCTAAGTGCGGAGAGGGGGACGAATGCTGCAGCGGCGAAGCAGTCCGTTACGGATAAAAAGGCGTCTGATAAGAATTCCAGCATTGGCACAAAAAACGGTGCAAAAGATGCAATTAAAAAGAGCTTGATAAATCGCGGCGTAAGCGCCAAAAGTATAACCAAAGAAAAGCTAAATCACGCGATGCGAGCGCAAGAGGACGCCGAGCTAAATTTCGATTTGCTTACAGCTTTGGAGCTACTGCATAAAGATCCCGTCGCATCGATGTTTTTATACGAAAAGGCATACAATAAAACGGGCTCGTCCGTTTATCTGCTAGAAGCGCTAAAGACCGCTTTTGCGATTAAGGATCGTAAAAATACGGCGCGTTATTTAAAGCTCGGCGAAAAGAGCCTAAGCTCAGACTCCGAGTATCTGCGAGTAAAAATCGGCTACTACTTAGGCATTAAAGATAATCTAAACGCTAATACCGCTGCTCTTAAGCTAGTCACCGTAGATCCCGTCTCGCGTAGTTATGCGATCTTAGCGGCGACATATTATGCGATGGAGAATTTTACTTTAGCCAAAACCTACTTTGAAAAAGCCTATGAGCTAGACAAAACCGACGAAAATCTCATCAGATTATGCGACGTGCTGCTAAATAAACTCGATGATTCGGACGGAGCGATCCGCATCATCGAGACGCACAGGCGCATCTACGGCTGCGCCCAGGGTATGGCGTGCGAGCTGCTAGCTGATGTGTATCGCGCGAATAAGCGCTATTTGGATGTCGCTAAGATCGATGAAGCGCTGTATGAAGCCAAAGGAGATAATAAATTCTTAGACGATATGATAGCGATTTATTACTACTCAAACGACTTTGATAAAATAATCGAGCTTTTGAAAAAATACGACTACAAGCGCGAGCTTCTAATCGATGCCTACGCGCATAAAAAAGACTATAAAACCGCGATTAAAATGGCGCGCGATGAGTTTATGAAGACCAAAAATTACGACTTTTTGGCGATCGAGGCGATCTACGAATATGAAAGTGCGGGCAAGAATGTGGACGCCAAAACCCTGTCTAGCGTAGTGGCAAAATTTGAAAATATCGCGCCGCAGCTTAAAGACCCCGTGCATCTAAACTACTACGGCTACATCCTAATAGATCACGATTTGGACGTTCGCAAGGGCATCGAGCTCGTCCGCCGCGCCCTGCAAAAAGACCCCGACTCACCGTATTATCTAGACTCGCTTGCTTGGGGATACTACAAGCTTGGCGAGTGCGACAAGGCTAAAAATGAAATGGCTAAGATCAAAGACGCAGAATTTTTTAATTCCCCCGAAGGCAAAGAGCATTTAGAGGCGATCGATGCGTGCGCCGCGGGCACAGGTGTAGCGCCGCAGAATTCTATATCGCAAAATCCCGCTACGATAAAAAGCTCCGCGCCAAAAGATCAGGCGCCGCAAAGTCCGGCAATAAAAACTCCTGCGCCAGATTCCATAAAATCTACGGCGCCCGGAAGCTCTGCGTTAGATTCCGCGCGTCCAAGCCCCGCTGCAGCGCGTGATTTAACGCCAAAAGACTCCGCTTTGCAAAATTCTGCTGGGTCTACAAATTCCGCAGTTCAAAATCAGACACCAAATTCTGCGGCGTCTGAAAATTTAGCGATGCCCATAAATTCCGCCGCGCAGAATTCTGCCTCGTCAAGACAAAATTCCATATCGAGGCAGGATTTTATGCCAGAGCAAAATTCTACGTCAAAAGAGCCTACCGGCTCTAAAACCCAGACGCCAAAGCAGTAGCGATGATTTTAGACGAAATTTTAAAGCGCACTCGCGAGGATCTGGCGCTTCGTAAAGAAAGGCTGCCCGAGGATCTGCTCGGTCGCTCGCTAAGCGCCAATCCCTACGAGCCGCGTGACGTCATAAGTGCGCTTAGAAGCGATGAGAAGGACCCGCTGCGCATCATCGCCGAGATCAAAAAGGCAAGCCCGAGCAAGGGGATCATCCGCGAGGATTTTGAGCCGCTAAGCCTTGCTGCGGAGTATGAAAATGCAGGTGCGAGCGCCTTTTCGGTGCTTACCGAGCCGCATTATTTCAGAGGCGATTTGGAGTTCATCGCTCAGATCCGCCGCTACACGCATACGCCCATTTTGCGCAAGGATTTCATCGTCGATCGCTATCAGATTCTCGAGGCGCTGGTTTACGGCGCGGATTTTATCCTGCTGATCGCCAAAGCGCTTGAGCGCAAGGAGTTAAAAGAGCTGCTCGAGTTTGCCCGCAGGCTGGGGCTTCGGGCGCTATGCGAGATCCACGATAAGGACGATCTGAAAAAGGCGGTCTTTGCGGGGGCTGATATTATCGGCATCAACCATCGAAATTTAGAGACTTTCGAGGTCGATACGAGCCTGAGCGAGCGGCTAATCCCGCTCATTCCAAACGGCAAGATCATCGTCGCCGAAAGCGGTCTGCACTCGCACGAGCAGCTTTTAAGCTTGCATGAGGCGGGCGTCGATGCGTTTTTGATCGGCGAGCATTTTATGCGTCAAAATGACGTCGGCGCGGCACTGCGCGAGATAAAGTTCGGCGCGGGCGGCGAAATTTAAACCCACTTGTTTGATTGCGCAAGACTGGATCGGAACGAGAAGTTAAATTTAGCGAAGAGAGCGAAATTCTAAGGCGGTAAATTTTAAAATTCGTAGAATTCGACAGACTTTAAAATTTAGCAGTTCTTTAAATTTAGCGGCTGCGACGCGATCAATATCGCACGCCGCGCAAGTATCTGCGCTGCGCTTTGGCGTCGTGAGTTTGTTACCGCGCACCGTGCGAACGGCTTGCGGAGTGAGGTTTAAATTTACGCCTTTCGTTTGTATAGCTTTCCGTCGCATCACGAGCTGGTGCAAAAGCGCGGGTTTAAATTTAGCTTTACGTTTGCGAAGCTTCGCGCGGGCGGGGTTGCGCTTGTAGCATTGAGCGCCGAGAATTGCGAGTCTATCGTAGCGCCTTGTATGCCTAGCGCGCTCTCAAGTTCAGTATTGGTGATTGCGCGGCGCCGTAAATTTAATCGCAGCTCGCGACCTAAGCCGCCCAGAGGAGCTTGCGCGTACGATAACTGCGCAAAGCGAGCTATCGTAAAAGCAGACGGCGTAGGGGCTAGCAGGGCTGCGATACCTTGCGATATGACGCGATTGAGCCTCGGCTGTATTATGGCTGCGCTATGACCGCACCGCGTTAAATTTTACCGCGTGTCGCGACGGTGCTTGCGGCGCAGGTTTGGCATCGCGTATCGTGCCTGTGAGTGCGTCAAGGTTTTGTTATAATCCGCACGCAAACTGCCGCGGATTTAATATCGCCCGCCGTGCGCTTTGATCTGCGAAGCGTATGTAGCACCGAAGCGTCTTGCGCAGCCCGAGATTTGTAAAGGGCGCGTACCCCGCGCGCATAACTTTGCGCCGTGCGAGCAAACGCGAGCTGCGTAAATAAAATTTTATGAAATTTAGAAGTTTTAAATTCCAAATTTCATAGAATTTTGCGAAAGGCAAATTTTAAAATTCCATAGAATTTTGGAATTTCGGAAAGGAAAAGAGATGGATTATCTTTGCGCCCCTTGGCGAAGCGAGTATTTTACCGAAAAAAGAAGCGGCTGTCCCTTTTGCGACGCGGCGGCGGATGCGGCGTTCGATGATCGCAACGGCGTGCTTTTTCGCGCACAGCACTGCTTCGGGGTGATGAACCTCTACCCCTACAGCCCGGGCGCGTTTATGGTCATACCTTATGAGCATGTCGATAATATCGAGTGCCTTAGCGACGATGCGTGGGCGGAGATGAGCCGCTACGTGCGCGCCGGAGTGGGGATTTTGAAGTGCACTCTGGGCGCAAACGGCGTGAATATCGGCATGAACCTCGGCGCTGCCGCGGGTGCGGGCATAGCCGAGCACGTACACTATCATCTCGTGCCGCGGTGGCAGCGCGATACGAATTTCATCACGACGATCGCAAACGTCCGCGTAAACGGCGTTTCGTTCGCTCCGCTTTTTGAGAAGCTAAAAGCGGCTTATGCGGAAATCAAATTTTAAAACGAAGGATTGAGATGATTTTAGTTGCAGTAGAAAAAGATGGAAAATGGGGCGTTATAAATCAAAGAGAAGAGGAGATCGCTCCTTGTATTTATAATGAAGTCGAATACTTTCGCGAAGGCTTAGCTCAGGTCAAAAAAGACGGTAAATATGGCTATATAGACAAAACCGGTAAAGAGGTTGTTCCTTGTATTTATGATAGTGTTTGGTACTTTTACGAAGGCTTAGCTTGGGTCAAAAAAGACGGTAAATATGGCTTCATAGATAAAACTTGCAAA
>NZ_CALBWL010000070.1 GCF_937973075.1 uncultured Campylobacter sp. | reverse complement strand
CGTAATTGTCGCCGATGATCTGAAACTCGATATGGCGCGGCTTGACGACGAGTTTTTCCATAAAAATTTCATCGTTATTAAAAAATGTTTTTGCCTCTCTCGTGCACGAATCGTAGGCGCTCTCCATATCCTTCTCCTCCCATACCTCGCGGATACCGCGCCCGCCGCCGCCGCCGCTAGCCTTTAAGATCACGGGATAGCCGATCTCGCGCGCATATTTTTTGATCGTATCCATGCTCTCGTGATTTAGCTTTTCGGTACCCGGCACGATCGGAATGCCGTTTTTGCGCATCAAATAGCGAGCGATGTTTTTGTTACCCATTTTGCGGATAACGTCGGGTTTCGGACCGATGAAAATAATGCCCGCGTCCTCGACTTCTCTTGCAAAGTCAAAATTCTCGCTCAAAAAGCCGTATCCAGGATGTATCGCATCGGCGCCGCACTCTTTGGCGACTTCGACGATCTTTTTAGCGTCCAGATAGCCTTTTAGCGCGTCCGCGCTTACTTCGTAGGCCTCATCGGCGATTTTTACGTGCAAGCAATCGATGTCGGGTTTGGTATAGATCGCGACGCTTTTAATATGCAGATCTCTGCAGGCCCTAATGATGCGAACCGCGATCTCGCCGCGATTAGCGATAAGAATTTTACGTATCATAAATAATTGCCTCTTTTAAAGAAATACCGCGGTAATAATAGTATAAAAAATTTTATATCAAGTTGAAATTTGCAAAAGGCGGTTGAAATTACGGACAAAATTTAAAGAAGATTTATGGTGCCCGAGGTCGGAATCGAACCGACACGAGGTCGCCCTCGCCAGATTTTGAGTCTGGTGCGTCTACCAATTTCACCACTCGGGCATTTTGAAAAGTTATGATTGTATAAATTTTTAAAAAAAGATAAGCCCCGAAGACGGGGCTTGGAGCAAGAAAATTATTTTTTCTTCTTGCCTTTTGCAGCTGCAACAGCCTCTTTTAGCTGTTTGCCAACTTTAAATTTTACTACTTTAGTAGCAGGAGATTTGTAAGTTCTGTTTGTGCCAGGAACTTTACCCTCGCGAGCTGCACGCTCTGCAATGCCGAAAGATCCGAATCCGATGAAGCTTATGTCATCACCTTTTACTAAAAGCTCTTTGATAGCCTCAAGCGTAGAATCAACTACCTTAACGGTATCTTTTTTAGAAAGACCTGCCTTCTCGGCAACTACTTGGATAAAATCAGCTTTTTTCATGCTAATCCTTTAAAATAAAGTGGTTTGGGCGGTATTCTACAATAGTTTCGCAAAAAATACAATAGTTTTTTAAGAAAAAAACGCAAAAATCGGCAAAATTTAGCCGAATTTAGCCCAAATTCGTCAATTTTTCAGATTTTGCTTCTTTAAATTTTAAAATTTCGCCATATTTTTGGGGCTGATTTTTGAAATTTCACCGGATTTCAAAAAATTTCAAAATTTTGCCCATCCGCGCCTCATTTTTATAAAATTTCGCCCCAGCCCGCCGCTTTAAAATATATAAACTATATTTTGTTATAATCCGCGCAAAATTTCAAAGGCTTTTTATGACTAAAATTTTAATGATAGAGGACGATTTAGAACTCGCCGAAATTTTAAGCGAATATCTGCAACAATACGATATCGATATCACCGTCGCGGACGATCCGTTTTTGGGGCTTTCCAAGCTAAATTTAGAAAATTTCAACCTCGTGATTTTAGATCTCACGCTTCCTGGGATGGACGGGCTTGAGGTCTGCAAAGAGATCCGCAAAAACACCGATATACCGATCATAATATCAAGCGCCCGCCACGATCTGACCGATAAGATCAACGCCTTCGACTTCGGCGCGGATGATTATCTGCCAAAGCCCTATAATCCACAAGAGCTTTTAGCGCGCATCAAACGCCACATCGAGCGCTACGATATAAACTCCATCCAGCGCGCCGCAAAGCCCAAAAAAGACCTCGAAGTGGACGATTTCCGCCACGTCATCAGCTTCAAAGGACAGCCCCTATCGCTCACCATCGCCGAATACGACGTGCTTTCGTATCTCATCAAAAAGGAAGGCGGCGCGATCACCCGCGAGGAGCTCATCTACAACTGCAGCTCCATAAGTGAGGAATCCTCGAGCAAAAGCATCGACGTCATCATCGGTCGCATCCGCCTAAAGCTTGGAGAAACATCCAAGGCGCCCAGCTACATCCACGCTATCCGCGGCGTGGGCTATAAGCTGATACAATGAGCGGGCTTGCGCCGTATGGGCGACGTGATAGAATTTAGCCGCTCGCGGATCTAAATTTAATAGACACCCGCGCGGCGAAACTGAAATCGCAAGCCGTTCCGCGCGATCTTGTCGTTTAAATTTAAGGCGCCGCAACTGAAGCGTTAAAATTTTACGATAAAATTTTGTAGTTATAAATTTGGCGTGCGATTTTAAATGGGCGTGAAATTTCATCGTTATAAATTTCAGCAAAATTCGGCTCTACGCGCAAGACGAGTTATAAAAAACAGAGCCCAGGGCAGCGAAAGGGTAAATTTTAAAAATTTAAAGCGGCGCGGCTCAAAAGCTTAAAAGTGCCCTGCTTTGCGATGAAATTTTAAAATTTACACGCCGTGCCTTTAAGACGCGCCGTAAATTTAAAGCCGAATAAGTCGGTACGCGCACTAAAGCAAAGCAAGCCCGCGGCTTCAAAGCTTTGAAATTTTAAAAATTTAAGGATCATATAAATTTAATGAAAGTAAGATCGTCGATTTTTTACACCATCACGTTCATCTTCGCGCTCGCTGCCGTGGGCGTTTCGCTCGCTCTACTCTGGCTCATTGGCTACGATCAGCAAAACTACACCCGCGAGCTAAACTCCAAATACTCCATCGTCGCGCGCGCG
>NZ_CALBWL010000069.1 GCF_937973075.1 uncultured Campylobacter sp. | reverse complement strand
AAACAAAAGGAGAGAAAAATAATCGAAATATAAGATAAGCACCTATATACGGGAAGTAAAAAGAAGTGATTGGAACTTAAAGATAGCTTAATTGGTGGAGGTGTGCGGGATTGAACCGCAGTCCGAAAACAAACGACCAAAGCCTCTACATGTTTAGCAAAAGTGAAGTTCTCGCGCAGGCTCGCTCACTTTCCAAAACGACCGCCGGCGCAAAGACTAGGATTTCACCCTGCGGCTCGTCACGCCGCAGAGCTACGCTATCACAGATTACCCGCCGCCGCGCTTAGATAGTATCGGCGCAGAGCAGGGCTCGACTGGACTTACGCAGCTTTAGCGTAAGCAGGAGCAAATTTAACGTTGTTTGCGTTTAAATTTAGTTTGGATTTTATACGCTGTATCCAAAGCGACATGCCGCCTTGACCCATCCGTTCCCGTCGAAGCCAAGTCACCCCCGAAAGAATGCGCGCGCATTTTACTTCAAAATTTTATAAATGTCAAATTCGGCTTATGTTAAAATTGCATCGAAATTTTAACCGAGCAAAGGAGTCAAAATGTCAAAAATCACGCTTTCTAAATTATACGAGATGAAAAAATCTGGCGAGAAGATCGTGATGATCACCGCCTATGACGCGCTTTTTGCTAAAATTTTCGACAACGAGGTCGATATGGTACTCGTAGGCGACAGCCTAAATATGAGCTTCGGCGGGCACTCCGAGACCCTGGGCGTAAGCGTAGAGCAGATGATATATCATGCGCGCGCCGTAAGGCGGGGGCTCAAGCGAGCGTATATGGTCGTAGATATGCCGTTTTGCTCGTGCGCGACGCCAGAGCTTGCGCTACAAAACTGCGCTAAAGTCTATGAGAGTACCGGCTGCGACGCCGTCAAAATCGAAGGCGGCGCGCATATGGCAGATACCGTGGCGCTGCTTAATCGAAACGGCATCGCCGTGATGAGCCACATCGGGCTAAAGCCGCAATTTTCGCGCTTTGCGGGCGGCTACAAAGTAAGCGGGCGCGGTGAGGAGGGGGCGCGCGAGGTCTTAAGCGACGCCAGAGCGCTTGCCGAGGCGGGCGCGGTGCTACTGCTGGTCGAGGGGACGATCTGCTCGGTCGCAAATCAAGTAGCGCTCGGCACCGACGTGCCGGTCATCGGCATCGGCGCTGGCGCGGGCATAGACGGACAGGTGCTCGTGTGGAGCGATATGTGCGGATTTTTCACGGAGTTTCGGCCAAAATTCGTTAAGCGCTATTTAGACGGCGCCGAGCTGGTAAAAGGCGCGGTGCGCGAATATGCGCGCGAAGTCAAAGAGGGGGGCTTCCCGAGCGAGGAGTTTGAATATAAGCAGTAGTGGGATTTTAGGTCGGAATTTTAAAAATTTATATTCCAAAATCAATAAATAAAAGGAGCATAGATGAAAGTCAAAGCAGCTAACGACAAAACTTTAAAAGTATTTAAAAGCGGCAACTCCTTAGCGCTTCGTATCCCGAAATATCTAAATTTGGAGGGCGTTAAGGAGCTTGCGATAAAAGAGCTTAGCGATACCGAAATAACGCTTAGCATCCCCAAACGTAGCGGCGAGTGGGATGGATTGCTTGCGACGCTGTGCGGCTAAATTTAATCGCGATTTCGCGCTAAATTTGCCGCATAAGCTATCGTTGGGCTTGGCGGTAAATTATATCTGCGCCAAATTTTAAGCGGCTTTGAAAGGTAAAATTTCGCGCGAAATTTTACCTAGCCGCGCAAGTGCGCAAGGCAAAATTCTGCATAAAATTCTACACAGAATTTCTTGCAAAATTTTAACCGACTACGTGAGACGAAATTTTAACCTGCTGCGTGCCGTGGAGCGTGAAGCGCGGAATTTAAAGTCTCGCTGCCGCAAAACAAAATCCGCATTAAAATTCTACGAGACAAAATTTTGTCGCAAAATTCCGCTGCAAAATTCCAGACGCCAAATTTAATATCACAAAATTCCAAGCGCCAAATTTTACGTCGTAAAATTCCGTGCGTATTTTTCAAACGGCTAAATTTCGCCGCTAAATTCTACGCGCTCAAATTTCGCGCCGCCGCTCCGCAATCACCGCTCGCAAACGCCTAGAGCCTCTTAAATTCTACGCATTAAATTCCGCGCCGTAAAATTTAGCGCAGTTACCGTTCAGCGCGCTGTTTGGGAGCCGCCACAATAAAATTCCGCACCAAGGCATAGCGGGCGCGGCGGCATGAGCGTAGCCTTAAAACGCCGCGGTAAAATTCCGCAGTCTTTCGCGACGGGTGCTTTGCTTTTTAGCCCAGCCCCAAGCGCGTACCGTAAAATTCCGTGCGGCAAATTTTATTCCGCCCGCAAATATCCGTCCCTTTAAAATTGTCAAAATTTAGCCATTTTTCGCTACACTTGCTAAAATTTTAAAAACGATTAAAGAGAGATTATGGACAGAATTGTAGAGATCGAAAAGATGCAGCTCGATGAGAGCGTGGAGAGCTCGCTGCGCCCGTCGAGCTTCGAGGATTACGTGGGGCAGGAAAAGATCAAATCAAACCTCGCTATCGCGATCGCCGCGGCGAAAAAGCGCGCCGACGTGCTCGATCACGTGCTTTTCTACGGGCCGCCGGGGCTTGGCAAAACCACGCTAGCGCACATCATCGCCGCTCAGATGGGCGCCGCCATTAAGGTTACCGCCGCGCCGATGATCGAAAAGGCGGGCGATCTGGCGGCGATTTTAACGAACCTGCAAAGCGGCGACGTGCTTTTCATCGACGAGATACACCGCCTAAGCCCCGCGATCGAGGAGGTGCTGTATTCGGCGATGGAGGACTTCCGCCTCGACATCATCATCGGTTCGGGTCCCGCCGCGCAGACCATCAAGATCGACATTCCGCACTTCACGCTCATCGGCGCCACGACGCGCGCGGGCATGATCTCGGCGCCGCTGCGGGATCGCTTCGGCATGCAGTTTCGCTTGCAGTTTTACACACACGCCGAGCTTGCGCGGATAGTGCAGATCGCTTCGGTTAAACTCGGCAAGGAGAGCGCAGCCGACGCCAGTGCCGAGATCGCGCGCCGCTCCCGCGGCACTCCGCGTATCGCGCTACGGCTACTGCGCCGCATACGCGATTTTGCTGAGGTGCGCGACGAGGGCGCTATCTCGCACGATCGCGCGCGCGAAGGGCTTGAAGCGCTGGGCGTGGACGAGCAGGGCTTTGACGAGATGGATATAAAATATTTGGAAATTTTATTTGACGCCAAGCACCGTGCGTTGGGGCTTAGCACGATCGCAGCGGCGCTTAGCGAGGATGAGGGCACGATCGAGGACGTCATCGAGCCCTATCTGCTCGCCAATGGTTACATTGAAAAGACCGCCAAAGGCCGCATCGCAACCGACAAGGCGCGCGAGGCGCTCGGTCGCGTGCTAAAGACTGCGGAGAGAAATCTGTTTGAGGAGTAGGGCGGATGAAATTTTATACTTCACGGCGCTGAGCTATAGCTACGCAGGTGGGAACCCTGCCGTGGCGATTTTGTATATTTAATCTTTGAATTTTGCTTGGTTATAAAATTTCTTCAGATTTAAAATTTAAAGCGGGAGATTTTGTAAATTTAGAGCAAATTTATTATCGGCTCAATAAAACATCCAAAAGAATATGAAGGGAAATTTTATGAAATTCATACAAAATATATAAAAAGGTTCTTCTATTATTTTTACGATGTATTTTACAGACGCGTTTTTATCAGGGGAGTTTCGCATCCGCCGGCACAGGTGGCTAGCATAGGCTGTTATGGTTTGCTTTTTGTCCTGTGCGGAACGCTTTTTACTATTTATAGAACGGATACGTCGCCTAAGCAGTTAAATGAGCTTGAGATAGATACCGGAATTTTAAGAAACGTTTATTATAATTTTCGCGGAAGCGGCGGACGAATACATATAGAACTAGAAAACGGCAAGAAAAAAGTTTATGAAATAAGCAAAAGTGATAGCGATATTTATGAAAAGCTAAAAGGGCAAAAAATCAAAATTTACGGCGAGCCGAGCCCAGATATATTAGGTAATAATGAAATTTTACAGCTTGAAAATAAAGATGGAAAGATATATAAGGGATATAATTTCGATCATAGATTGTTAAGACCATATTTGATGACCGCACAGTTTAAATTCTTTTTAAAAGTGTTAGTTTTTCTACTTTTATTGATATTTTTTATAAATTTTTCAGATAGAATTTTGATTAAAAACAATCCAGAAGAAGGAGTAAAAGATGAGTAACGGATTGGGTATTATTAGAGATGGGCTTTCGCATGGTCTCGCTAATGCGGCTGCAGCGCAAGCTGGAGCGAAGTTCTGCTTTCGTACGCCTATAAGGGTGGCTATTATTCTCTCTCTACATTGAAAGTTAAAATTTAGTCTATTCGCGCACCTGTTGTGCTCATTATTTTATAAATTCGCTATTCTTTTGCTCTACGCAGATTGTTGTTTGCGATTATTAAGGTACATTGATTTTCTAAAAAATAGCCTGCCGCCCGCTTAATTTTTACTTTACTCTCGTTTATCGTACCGATTTTACTTCGCTTCTAGCAGACGCATTCGCTATACATTTTTCTTTTCCGCTTGAAGTTGCTATTGGGCTTATTATAAGAGTTGCGGCGCGAGTGGATCCACACATCGGGCGCGCGCAGCTTTAGATTTTGCGGCGCAACGCGCGCGTCTGGCGTCAACATATCAGCATTGCTCCCCAAAGCGCTAATTTCATCAAATTTAGCCGCACGCACGTCCAGCGTCGGTCTGTC
>NZ_CALBWL010000068.1 GCF_937973075.1 uncultured Campylobacter sp. | reverse complement strand
GTGGATTTAGCGTCACGCAAAAGCAGATCTTAAAATGCACTCCCAAAATCACGGGCACCTACGAAAGCGTGAGCGAGAGCTCAATCAGGCTTTATCCAAAGCCGATGCTTAGCGCCGGGGTTAATTATTCGTGCGAAGCGCGCGGGGTGCGCTTTGAGTTCGAGACAGAGCCTTTTAGCACCGAGCATATCGCGCTTCTGCGTCCGGGGTTAGTGGCAATTAAATTTAACGATGCGGTTAGCAAGGACGCACTACAGCAAGCGACTAGAATTTATCGCGCGCAGAATTTAGCCCAAAACGACATATCCTACGAGCTTAGCTCGCACGATGATCGGAATTTTTTATTTAGCTTCGATCCTAAGGCGCAAAATGTCGTATTGCAAATAGAATCCCTCACCTCAAAAGCGGGCGCAAAGCTACAAAATCCGGTGGAGCTGCGCACGGACGAGGAGCCTTTTAATGATAGCATTAACGCTTCAAATTTAAGCGGCGTGCAGATTCGTCCTGCGGCTCTAAAAGACGGCTCGCTCGCAGCTAGAGTGTGTTTTCCTAACTATATGGACGAGCTGTCCGCCAAATACGTAAGAATCGCAGGTGTGAGTAAATTTAGCCTCACTCAGCCGCGATATTATTATTACGACGAAGATGAAGAGGGCGGCGAAAGCGACGATCCTTCATGCTACTACTATGCAGATATAGTAAGCGACGAGTTTATGCCGAATAAAAGCTACGAGATTAGGCTGCTAAAGGGCTTCGGAGATAGCTCATATATCTTGCGTGACGAGATAAAACAAAGCGTAAAAATGGGCGACAGGCTGCCTTTCGTAGCCTTTAGCGACGAGAAAAATTTTATCCCGAAATCCGCTTCGTTGGCATTTAAAAGCTCAAACGTAAATGAAGTTAAAATTTCGATTGCCAAAGTCCCTGAGCAAAATTTTAGGTATTTTTTAAACTTTGAAAGCAACGAAGATAGCGTAGGTGGGTTAGCTAGCGAGATCGCGGTTAAGAGCTTTGATATAGGAGGCGCTAAAAACGCCGTCGCGGAGCATAAAATCGCGATGGATTTTAAAGGCTACGAGGATGGAATTTATAAAATCACGGCGTTTTACAAAGTGGGCGAAAAGATGCAAGAGGTTTCGCGCGTAGCCTATCTTAGTGACATTACGGCTCAAGTGGTGCTGCTTGAGCGCGGCGCACTAATTTATACTTCTAGGCTTAGTAATGGCGAGGAGCTAAGTAGAGCGAAGGTTAAAATTTACAGCGATAAAAACGAGCTAATCGTAGAGGATAAAACGGACGGAGATGGAATTTTACGATTAGAAAATATGGAAATTTTAGCCAAAAACCCGCGCTCTATCGAGATTAGCAAGGGCGATGAGCATGCGTTCGTGCTATTTAATAACGCCGTTGCAAGCGTCGAGAAAACGATTACTGCGAAGCGTCCGTTCGTTTATCTCGCGAGCGAGCTGATAAGCCCGAATGAGCGGCTTTTAGGCACGATCGTGATGAAAAATCGCGATTTTAGCTCTTTAAAAAATACGCCGATTAAATTTAAAATTTACGATCCTAGTGGCACTGTGGTCATCACGCGCGCGCAAAACACCGATGAGTTCGGCAGCGTTAAAATCGACGAGCTGATGGGCGAGAAAAGCGGCACTTATCGCCTGGATCTCATCTATGAGGACAAAATCATCGCTTCTAAAAGCTTCAGCGTAGAAAATTTCGTCCCAAACCGCATTAAAAATGAAATTCTCACTGCCAAAGATGAATACGGCGCAGATGAGATCATCACGCTAAAGCTAAGCTCAAACTATCTTGCAGGCGCGCCGGCCGGAGATTTGAAAGGCTCGCTGGAAGCAAACGCCTATGAAAAAGAGCTGAAAATTAAAGGCTACGAGGGCTTTTCGTTTCTAAACGATCGCTTAAAGAAAAAGGGCGCTACGCAGCTTCGCAGGGCAGAATTTACGCTAAGCTCCGCCGGCAAAAAAGAGCTTGCACTCTCGCCGGCAGCAGCTGATCTTAATGTCTCTAACGCCATAAATATTCTACTAAATTTCAGCGTAACCGAGGAGGGCAAAAACGTAAACGCATATCGCAGCCTGAGCTATCTGCCTTATGATCGTATCGTAGGAATTCGCGCGAGTAAGGATTTCATATCAAGCGGAGATAGCGTAAAATTCGGCTTTGCGCTGCTAGATTCCAAAACCAAAACCGACGTCAAAGGCAAGATCGACGTTGAAATTTACCGCGACGATTTTACTTACGTTTATGACGGCAACAGATACGTCGAGCAAGAAAGCTTTAATCTCGTAAGCGCCGTTAGCACCGATGCGCGCGAGTTTGAGTATAAATTCCAAAACGGCGGCAATTATCTAATCGTCGCAAACGATTACTCAAGCGGCGCAAGCGCTGGCGTGCGCGTCGATGTAAGCGGCTGGGGATATTATGGACGGGTAAACGCTAAAGACGTGCAAAGCGCTAAAATCAAACTCGCAAGCGATAAGGTTAAAGCCGGAGATAAAATTAAAGGCGTCATCAATTCCCCGGTAGAAAGCGGCGTGCTAAATATCTCACTCGTAGGCGAGCAAGTTTACGACTATAAAATTCTATCCGTCAAAGGCGGCAGCGCGGAATTTGAGCTCAGCGTGCCGGATAATTTCGTCGGCGGACATATCAACGCTGTAATCGCGCGCGCTGCGACACCCGCTGCGATGCCGCTTAGAGCCTATGCAAACGTGCCGGTGGCGCTAGATGCGAGCTCGCACAAGGCTGGCGTACAAATTTTAGCCGAGAAAAGCTACAAAAACGGACAAAACGCGCAGATCAGCGTAAAAAGCGAGCCGAATTCCAAGATCATACTATACGCGGTCGATCTTGGAATTTTAGATATCGTCTCACAAGAGGAGCTTGATGCATTTAAGGCGTTTGACGTTAGCGCGTATTTTGCGATGCGGTACTTCGACATTTACGACGATCTTAGCGTGTATCAAACTACTGCTAAAGAGCTAAGCTTCGGCGGCGACGGCGTGATGGCGAAAGCTAAACGAAATTTAAGCCCGGTCGAAAACAAAAAGCAGAAAAAATTTATCAAAATGCTGATCGCAAAAGCGGATGCAAACGGCGAGGCGAAATTTGAGCTTGCGATGCCGAAAAATTTTAACTCCACGATCCGTCTAAGTGCCATGGCTATCGGAGAGGCGGCTACGATCGGCTCGGCAAACGTCGAAGCCAAGGTCCGAGACGACGTGATCATAAAGCCTGCTGATCTAACCTACATGGTGCGCGGCGATGAGATTTCCGTGCCGCTAACGCTCATCAACACCACCGACAAAGAGCAAAAGGCGGTCTTAAAAATCAGCTCATCTCCTTCGGTCGCTATAAGTGGCGGTGAGGCAAATTTCACGCTCAAGCCGCTTGAGGTCAAGCACACGAACTTCACCGCGAGCGCGCTTGATATTGCAGATGCGAACATTAAATTTGATCTTGACGCAAATGGGCAGAAATTTAGCAACGATGTGGAATTTGACGTAATCAGCCAGTTCCCGCGCTCGAAGCTATTTCACGTAAGCTACGGCGATAAGCCGGTAACGCTCAAAATCGATCCGAGCTATAAAGAAATTTATGCTCACATCAGCGCTACGCCTAACGCTTTTAGCCTAGCGGACGAGCTATATCTCTATCCTTACGGCTGCACCGAACAGCTTGCTTCAAGAATGATAGCGGTTGATTATGTCGCACGCAAAGACTCCAATAAAACCTTAACCAACAGCGTGAACGAGTATGCGAGTAGAATTCTATCTCGCCTCAAACCTAACGGCGATTTCGGTTACTGGAGTGCTCACGGCGTTACTAACTACTATGCTTCAATTTACGCAAGCGACGTTTTACTAGAGCTTGACGCGCGCTATAAATTCCTTAGCAATAAGCAAAGATCGCTAATTTTTAGTGCGCTAAAATCAAGCTACAAAGATCAGGATACGCTCCGCATATATGCGGATTTCGTGCTAGATCAATATGGCAAACTGGACGATGATGAGATAAATTTCGTTTACGACAACGATCTTTATAAAGATTCGTCGATGGCTAGTATCGCCTTGGCTGCGATACTTAAAAAGCACAATATGACGACTGAGTTTGAATTTATGCTCGAAAAAATAGATGAGGCGAATTACGATTACGCTGATAACGGAGCAGGTTTGACATTTGCTAGCGACATAAGAGATGCTGCCTTTAAGCTCTATGCATTCGGCAAGGCTGGCATCAAAGATGATAGCACGGCTCGCACGGTCGATGCGATCATTCGCGATCTAAAAAATATAAACAACACGCAGGAGCGAGCAAGCGTAATACGCGGATTTGATGCGTATTTTAAGGATGCGAAAAAAGAAGCCCATTTTGCTTTAAAATACGACGGCGAGGCGAAAAATTTCAATTCGCCGTTAGATACCAAACTAGCGGTAAAAGACGGCGCGATAGAATTTACGCCGATGAGCGGCAATGGCGAGCTATTTTTTACCGCTCTTGGCTTTGGATATGAAAGCGCGCCTTTAAAGCATGAGGTTTTGAGCATACAGAGCCTAAACGCTCATTCTATGGATAGCAAAAGGATTGAAATTTACCGCGAATTCATAGATGCTCGCGGCAACATAGTCGATCTAAACAAGCTTAAAGTAGGGCAGAAAATTTACTCTAAGATCAGCTGGCGAGCGAATTATTATCTTTATAATTTCGTAATCGATGAGGCGATGCCTAGCTGCTTTGAAGCGGTCAATGAGCGCCTAGGCTCAGCTGCGCAGGCTAGAGTCGAGGGCATGCAAGACAGCGTGGCACTAGAACACACGGAGTATCTGTATGACCGAGTGCTTCGCTTCCCAAAAAGCGGCTATTTCTATTATGATCCGCGAGATGGAGAGAATAGCAGCGGAGTCATCTATACTCCGATAAACGTGATTATGGCAGGCTCGTGCGCGCTTCCTGCGATCTCTATCGAGGATATGCAATACGAGCAGGTAAATAACTACGATCTGCAAACGCTTAAATTTAAAGTCGCTCGCTAAGGCGTAGCGGCTTTAAAGCTCGGCGCGGATTTTGCATTTATTGCGATTTTCACGCCGAGTGCGCTTTTGTGTTCACAAGCATTTTGCAAACGGACGCCTGATAAAATTTTAAAATTTCAATCCCGCCCGTCAGCCGAATTTCAAAATTTTATATCAACGCCCATATTTTATAGCTTTTTACTATCTATTTATAACGTTATTCTATTTGACTTACCTTTAAATTCGAGTTATCATTTCTTTTAAATATACACTTTCAATTAAAGGAGTTGCAAATGCAAGATGTATCAAGACGTAGTTTTTTAAAGATTAGCGCAGTGGGTGCGGGGGCACTTGCGCTGGGAGCTAGTAGCGCAAGTGCGGCACAAAACGCCAAGGACGTAAAATTCGACGAGGAATACGACATCGTCATCATCGGCACCGGTTTTGCGGGACTTGCCGCAGCGATTAAAGCTAGTGGGCGCGGTAAAAAGGTGCTTATCTTAGAAAAGATGGGCCGCGCGGGCGGAAATTCCGTCATCAATGGCGGAAATATGGCAGCTCCTATGAATAAATTTCAAGTCGCACAAGGTATCAAAGATAGCAAAGAGCTTTTTATCGCCGATGCCGTAAAAGACGGACTCGGACTTAATCACACCGATCTTTTGGGCGTGATGTTTGATCGCGCAAACGACGCCGTGGATCTTTTAACTAGCTGCGGAGCGGAATTTAGCGACAAGCTGATCTTTGAGAGCGGCCACAGCGTCGCAAGAAGCTTACAATCGACCAACGGCTCGGGCTCGGGTTATATCCAACCGATGATGGGTAAACTTCAAAACGATCCTAACGTCACGATCAAAACTCGCACGAAATTTGACGATTTCATCGTGGACGACAGCGGTCGCGTCGTGGGCGTAGAAGCTCGCGAGGAGTATAAATTTGATCCGAAACTCTTTAGCGACGATCTGGAAAACAAAAGCGGCGAGAAAAAGAGCTATAAAGCCAAAGACGGCGTTTTGCTGGCTTCGGGCGGATACGGACGCGATCTATGGTACCGCCAGATCCAAGATCCGCGCGTAGTGCCTAGCATAGATAGCACCAACCACCCGGGAAGCTCGGCGGGAGCGATGCTAGCGGCAAATAGAATCGGCGCATTTACCCTTTTAACGTCATGGATTCAGTTCCTTCCATATTGCTCGCCCGATGAGAAGGGCTTCGGCGCTGCGGTAAATTTCACCAACCACTGCTGCAACACCTACGGTCTTACCGTCGATCCAAAGACGGGCAAGCGCTTTATGGACGAGCATGCAGGACGCAAGATCAAGGCGGATGCCTGCTTCAAGGTCATCGCCGAGAGTGAGAAAAACGACAACTATCCGGTAAACGTCTGCGACTCCCAAGCCGTCGCCGCGCGTAACCCGGTCTATACTTCACGTCCTTTAGAAGCGGGCGTCGTGAAGAAATTTGACACGTTAGAGGAGCTTGCGAAGGCTTACAATCTGCCGCTGGAGCCGTTTTTAAAGACCGTCGCGGATTATAACTCTTACGTCAAAGCGGGTAAAGATCCGGAATTTGGCAAGGTTGTCGATAAGCTGGACGGCATCGACGTTTCCAAGCCGCCGTTTTACGCAAGCCGCACGATGCCGAAGGTGCACCATACGATGGGCGGACTTGAGATCAACACCAAAGCTCAGGTCATCTCTAGCCTTACTCACGAGCCGATCCCAGGGCTTTGGGCTGCGGGCGAGGTAACCGGCGGCGTGCACGGCGCGAGTAGGCTCGGAACCTACGCGATACTTGATTGTATGGTTTTCGGAATGATCGCTGGCGAAACAATCGGGGCTTAAATTTAGCGCCCGCGAAATTTCGGCGCGAAGCGGTTGTCAACGCGCGCTTTGTTAAATTTCGGCGCGAAGTAGCGGTGCGTGCTTTGCGCCGAAATACTATGTGCGTCTTTAAAATTTCAAAGTAGAGCCGCAAAGTGTGCCGTAGCATTTCAAAGCATTTTAAAATTTAAAGCGCTTAAAATTCTGCGGCGCGAGTTTTAAATTTGAATACCGCGCACTTTAAAATTTTATAGCGGCGGCAAAATTTCGCACAGGCGGCGAGCAAATCCGTGCGCCGTAAATTTTAAAATTTACGCCTAGACTTCGGCTAGCGGAGTAAAATTCATTCGCTTTAAATTTGCGCTTTTAAAATTTCTTTTCTAAATTTTTAAAATTCTATCACTAAGTCTTTACGTTAAATTTTAAATTTCGCTACGTGGGTGTATAATCTATAAAATTTCAACGCAAGGAGCAAAAAATGCAAGAAATTTCAAGACGAAATTTTATTAAAATCGGCGCGGCGGGAGCTCTGGCTTTGGCTGCAAGCAGTGCTAGTGCAACGCAAAACGCCAAAGACGTAAAATTTGACGAAGAATATGACGTTGTCGTTATCGGTAGCGGTTTTGCAGGCTCGATGGCGACGCTTCAGGCTCTTAAGCGCGGCAAAAAAGTGCTTATGATCGAAAAGATGGGTCGTGCGGGCGGCAATTCCGTCATTAACGCCGGCAATATGGCGGTACCAAATAACGAATTCCAAAAAGCCGCGGGCATCACGGATAGTAAAGATGCTTTCATCGCAGATTGCCTAAAAGACGGGCTAAATTTAAATCACGTAGATTTGCTAGGCGTCATCTACGACCGCGCAGGCGACGCTTTTGAATACCTAAAAAGCATCGGAGTGGAGTTTTCGGGCAAGGTGATATCTGCTAGCGGACACTCGCTAAAGCGCGCCGTACAGGCCAAAAATGCTAGCGGCTCGGGCTACATCCAGCCGATGCATAAGGCGATCGAGGAAAATGCAAATGCTGTAATCAAGAAGCGTACTAAATTTGATGATTTCATCGTGGATGACAGCGGTCGCGTCGTAGGCGTAAAGTGTCGCGAAGAATATAAGTTCGATCCGCAGCTTGCTAGCGACGATAGGGAAAACAAAAGTGGCGAAGTAAAATTTTTTAAAGCCAAAGATGGCGTCGTTCTGGCTGCGGGTGGATACAGCTCAGATAAATGGTTTCGCGCTCAGCAAGTGCCGTATCTAAAAGACAATATCGAAACCGTAAGCCAACCAGGCGCTACCGCAGGTGCGCTTATCGCGGCGATGAAGCTAGGTGCGAATCCTTTGCAACTCAGCTGGATTCAACTAAATCCTTATACCAATCCTAGCGAGAAGGGATTTGGTACTTCTGCGCTATTTTCAAACCACTGTGCTAACGACTATGGTCTAACCGTCGATCCAAAGACGGGCAAACGCTTTATGAACGAGCACGCCGGGCGCAAGATCAAAACCGAAGCGATCTTTAAATGCATGGCGGAGAGCGAAAATAACGACAACTATCCCGTAAATATCTGCGATCAAGCCGCAGTTGATGCAAATAATCCGGTCTATACGTCAAAAGGTGTAGAAGCAGGCTCAATCAAAGAATTTAATACCTTAGAAGAGCTTGCAAAATTTTATAAAATTCCGCTGGAGCCGTTCTTAAAAACCGTCGCGGATTTTAACGGCTACGTCAAAGCAGGAAGTGACCCGGAGTTTGGCAAGCCTTTGACAAAAGCCGACGTAGGCGGTATCGACGTATCAAAAGCTCCATTTTATGCGTGTCAAACAAGCCCGAAAATTCTTTACTGCATGGGCGGCGTGCAGATCAATACCAAAGCTCAGGTTATCGACGCAGCTAGCGGCGAGCCGATCGCAGGATTATACGCTGCGGGCGAAATCACCGGTGGCGTTCACGGCGCAAGTAGGCTCGGTACTATGAGCATGGCTGATTGTATGGTTTTTGGCATGGTGGCGGCAGAAAATATCTGAATTTAGGGCGCGACGGCATATTTAAATTTCGCCGTCACGTCTAAATTTTAAAATTTTATGCAAAAAAGCGTAAAATTCTATTCGTTCGGTAAGGGTTAAATTTCACCGAAATTCGCATAGTCTGGGAGACGGGTATGATAGCGATCTATTTTAGCGCCACGGGCAACACGAAGCATTGCGCGGGTAAGCTCATCGCTCATCTTGGCGGCGTCTGCGTCTCGATCGAGAGCGAGGCTTGCGGCGAGCTTTTAAAATGCCACAATGACGTTATTTTGGCGTATCCCGTCTATTTTAGCGACCTACCGCGTATCGTGCGCGACTTCCTCTACCGAAACGGCGCGAGCTTTAGCGGCAAAAACGTATTTATCCTCGCTACGATGGAGATTTTCAGCGGCGATGGGGCAGGGTGCGCGGCTAGAGTTTTAAAACGATTCGGCGCAAACATAACGGGCGGCGCTCATATCAAAATGCCCGCGTTCATCCTCGACGTGGCGATTTTTGGCTACTCGCGAGCGAAAAACGAGCGCATAATCAAAGAGGCGGACGCTAAAGTCAGACGCGTTGCGGAGGCACTTAGCGCAGGCTGTCCGCCACAAGAGGGGCTGGGCGCGCTCTGTCGTATCGCAGGGTTTTTAGGACAGCGACTTTGGATGAAAATTTGGGATAAAGGCCCCTTTGCTAAGCGCAAACCGAGCCTTGATCCATCGCGATGCAGCGGCTGCGGGGCCTGCGTCAAACCCTGCCCGATGCGAAACATAAAGCTCGCTTGCAAAAAGGCGCAATTCGGCGATGATTGCACGCTTTGCTACAGGTGCGTAAATATATGTAAGCGCAAAGCGATTACGATCCTAGGCAGGGCTAAAAATTTAGAAAAGTCCATCCCTGCGGACTTATGAGGACGAGCTCATACTTCGCAAGTTCGCAATCAAATACATGAAAACGGGCGAGGAAATTTTACTTTTTGAATAGCACTGCGCACGGCTAAAGCGCGACGTTTCGCGACAAGCTCGATGCAAAAAAGTAGCCCGTCGCTATATAGTAAAATTTAACCTACCGCTGTGCAAGATCCGCGTAAAATTTGGCTATAGCACCCACTACGACTACGAGACCGACGAGCGCGGTAGGGTCATACTAATAAACGGCGGGGCTGCCTCATAGGGTGAGGTAAGGCAAACGGCTATATCGCCGTAAGCTACGAGGACGAAGCGGGCAAAAAGACAAAATTTTGCTTATGTAGGCGACCTTAAATCTCAAGTCCGTCTTTTTTGCTCTGTATTTAAATTTTACTCGGTCGCTAGATACTCCTAAATTTAAATTCTCTAGAACCGAATGTGACGTCTTAGAATTTTAGCAAAGGTTTATCCTGTAATACTGCGCCGTGAAATTTCAACGAAGGCTTATTTTGCCGCATACCTTAAAATTTTTAAATTACCCGCGCCAGCCCACTTAAGCTCTAAAGCGCTCGCCTTATCACTTCGTCCAAGGATAAAATGCCGCGCCTTGCCTTATTAATTCGCCGCGGAATTTCGCGGTAAAACTAAATTTTAAAATTTGGCCCATTTAAATTAAAAAAGCGTACGACTATCGCAAAAATCATCCGATATTATTGGCGACGCCGGCCTAATTTTAAAATTATACCATCGCCCCTATATACGGCTATGGCCGTTAAATTTTAAGCAACAATAGGCGATAAAATTTTAAGAATTTCGCCGCCCAGCATTTCTTTACGCCGCCAAGCCCACAAAACCGCCTAAACCTTCTTAAACTTTACGCTAAATTTGCTTCCACGTCCTACTTCACTACGTAGTGAAATCTGCGCGCCATGGATCTTTGCGATTTGTGAGGCGATGGCTAGTCCGAGCCCTGCGCCGCTATTTTGCTCGCGATTTCTGGAACGCTCGATTTGATAGAGCTTGTCCCAAATTTTAGTTTGCAAAGCAGGCTCGATGCCCTCTCCATCGTCGCTTATGCTAAGTTCGCACGCGTCTGCGCTCACGCAAAGCTCTAAAGCGACGCTACTGCGCGTAAATTTTAAAGCATTGCTTAAAAGATTGTTAATCAGCCTGATCAAAAGCAGCTCATCGCCGTTTACGCGCACTTCCTCGGCTATCTGCGAGCTAAAACTTAGCCCTTTTTGTGCGCACAAAAGTTGAAAGTCTTGCGTACACTCGTTTGCGATTTTACTTAAGCTTACGGGTACCAAACGCGCGCCGCGCTGCAAGCGGGCAAGCTCTAAAATCTGCTCTATTAGCGCCGAAATTTTACGCGCTTGATTGTTGATGACCGCGAAACTCTCCTTCGCCTCGCTCGCGTCTTGCTCGTAGGCTAGGGCGTAGTCGCTTTGAGCCAGTATGACGGCAGCGGGCGTACGCAGCTCATGCGAAAGGTCGGCGCTTAGCTGCCGCTCGCGCTCAAACGCGCTTTGCAGTGATGCTAGCATTTCATTAAACGTAGCTGCGAGCGCGCTTAGCTCATCCTTGCCTCGCGGTAGTTCTATTCGCCGCGTAAAATCGCCGCTAGCTCCGATCTCGCTAGCTGTACGCGACATAGTGCGCACGGGCTTAAACGCTCTTTTTATGATCGCGTAGCCGCCGTAGATGACGAGCACTACAAATAGCGGCGATAGGATAAGAGCGATTAGCATCACGCGCTTCATCGCAAGCTCAAACTCGCTAACTGCGATGACGCCGCGTATCCATGCGCTGCGTCCTTTGATCTGCGCGTCATAATAGAAAAACTCATCGTCGTCAAGCTCCGCCTCGCGCGCGCCTTGAGGCGAGAGCGGCATCGCAGGCTCGAAGCCTTTAGGCACAAACCCTGCGATCACGCCGCCTTGTCCGTCATGTTCGTAGAAAAATACACCGTCATCAAAGCTTTTAAATTTTCCCTCGCGCGTGGCTTTTTGCACTAAGCGGGCAAGCTTTTTTTGGCTAACGGAGCTTCCTGATACTTCGTCTAAAATATAGCCGCAAATGCCGATAATAGCGCCTGCAAGCGCCAAAATAAATACGCTGTAATAAAGCGTCACGCGTAGGCTGATAGGTAGCGCGCGTGAGATAAAATTCTCCTTAGCAGTTGAGAATGCAAGGACTAAGGCTTGAGTAAAATTTCTTATCGAGATTTTAGACGCGAAATTTTGTTCTTGACTTTGCGCGAGGACGCTATTAGAATTTTGCGCTAGATCAGGCATTGTGCTTGTAGCAGAAAAATTTGGCGCGGAATTTGATGCCGGATTTTGCGTGGAATTCCGTTTAAAATTTGACGCCTGGCTTTGAGTAGAATTTAGAGCCCGGTTTAACTCAATATTTTGCGTGGGATTTTTCTTGCAACTTTTCTTTAAACACGCAAAATTATGCGTAAAATTTTGTTTAAAATTTCGCACGAATTTTAATATGAAAAGCGCCGTAGCGGCAAAAATCTGCTTCGCAATCGCCGAAATTTTAATCCAAATCTTGCTATTTTGCCACGACATAGCCAAGCCCTCGCTTCGTTTCTATTATATCGCCGTGCTCGCCTAGCTTTTTGCGGATATTTTTGATTAAAACATCGATAACATTTGAGCTTGCTTCGCCGCTAAAATCCCAAATGCTTTCGCCGATTTGTTCTCGGCTTAAAATCGCACCGCGATTTAGCATCAAAAGCTCTAAAATTCTATATTCCTTACCCGTTAGCTCCACTACCTTGCCCGCGCAGACGACCGATTTTTTGCTTAGATTTAGGCGAACTTGCCTTATGATAATTTCGTTATCCGCAGTAGCGTTTTTGCGCCTGATAATTGCGCGAAGTCGCGCCAAAAGCTCACGAAAATCAAAGGGCTTAACCATATAATCGTCTGCGCCCAGATCAAGCCCTGCAATGATATCTTCTTTGGCGTCCCGCGCAGTTAAAAATAAAACCGGCGTGCCCAGTCTGCGCGCCCGTGCCGCCTTCAAAAACTCAAAGCCGTCCATCACAGGCATCATCGCATCAAGCACGATAGCGTCATATTTTGCGACATCCAAAAACTCTAGCGCTTCCTTGCCGCAAAAGGCGCAATCTACGCTGTAGCCGTCCTTTTTCAGACATTTTGCGATGATTTGATTTAGATCTTTTTCATCCTCGACAAGTAAAATTTTCAAAGCACTCCTTTAAAATTTTGCTAATTCTAATCCGCCATTTTAGCCAAAAACGCATAAATTTCGCGGTGCTTTGGATGTGTAAACCCGCTCGCTTTATGCACCGCTAAATTTCAGTAGCGTTGAAGCCCCGTTAATTCGCAGACGCCTTTTGCCTAGCTCTAATCTCGCTTGCCTTTTTATCCGCTACGCTTCCTAACCGCCCTAAAAAATTTAGCGCGCCTGCTGCGATATTTAACGCAAAAAGCCCAAATCCTACGCAACCAAGCTTGAAATTTTGCTTAGCGATTTCGCGTTTGCAGCGGCTACAAAGCACAGGCTTGCAAGAATTACAAACCTCCGCGCAGCTTGCTGCGCTGGCAGAATCTTTCGCGCTTGCGAAATTACTTGTATCAGAAAAATTTTGTGTATCGGCGAAATTTTGCTCGCTAGCGAAATTTTGCGCACTTGATAAGTCATGCGTCTGCGAAGAATTCCGCTCGTCCTTATAATCTTTCGCTTCCGAAGAATTCTTTCGGTTTTCGCGACATTCCACGCTGGAAAAATCTTTAGAATTTTGCTCGCAGGACGTGAGATTCCGCTCGCTTGTTTCGCTTGCTAAATTTGCCGAAAAATCCTGCGCATTTTCATCTAAATTTTTAGCCGCGTCTGCATTTTGGACGCCATAGTCAGCGTTTTTGTTTAAGCTAAAATCCCTAGCATCCAAAGCCTCGTTAGTTTGGGCGGAGTTATCTGCTCCACCCTTTAAGCTTTGATTTTTCATCTCACGCCTTTGCTTATTTTTGACGCTGCGAGATCTGTTCGCCCGTAGCGGCGTCGATTAGCACCTCTTTTTTGCTCATGCCTTGGCGTAGTTTGACTTCGTATACAGGCTTACCGCCGTTACTTTCCAAATCGACCTCGCGAAAATACCAGCCGACGTTTGCGCTAAGTGCTTTGGCGCGAGCGTCTGCGGCACTGATTTTGACCTGCGAATAATCTATTTTGCTAGGCTTTAGCTTCTTTTGCGTTTGAGTCTTTAGAATTTCTCCGCTTTGAGCGTCGATTTTGATCTCGTTTTCGCTACCTTCTTTATATGACTCGATCTCATAGACGAGCCTTCCGTGCTCATCGTCGATTTCTACGCTTTTTATAGTCGCGTCACCAAAGTTTTGCTGCGCGATCCCTATTGCTTGATCGAATGAAACTTTAGCATCCTTTTCGCTAAAACTTCCTGCGTTTAATGCACCCGCAAGGGCGAATGTAGCGGCGAGTGCGCCTAAAGCTTTAAGATTTTTCATCTTTAATCCTTTTGATTTTATTTCCAAATTTTATTTTGGATGGCACAATTTTAAAATTCCAAGATGAAGCTAAGATGAATGCGCACGGAATTTTAAAATTTCATAAAAATTTTGCTGCGATTTGTGAGATGCGAAGCGCGGAATTTCCGAGTATTTACCAAAACGCCGTAAAATTTCAACTTGAAATTTTATCTCAAGGAACGCTTCGTGCCTAGCTTTTTCAAAAATCCATCGCAGCAGAAACTTATTTTTCTAAGCTCGCTTGCTTTTGTGGCGTTTTTTAACTTCTCGTTTTTCAAAAATATCATAAATGCCTACGGAATTTCGGGGCTAAATTTTATCTATTTTGTCTGCGACGCAGCGGCTTTGATCGCTTTTTTGACGCTATTTTTTACTATTTTTAGCTCGCGTTATACGACCAAGCCGATTTTGATGATCTGCTTTTTTATTTCGTCGTTTACGGCGTATTTTATGGATAGCTATAACGTCGTAATCGATTCGGAGATGATCCGTAACGCAGCCCAGACGAACTTTGCCGAGTCAGCGGATCTTTTTAGCCCAAGACTAGCGATTTACGTGCTGGTGCTGGGCGTCTTACCCTGCGTGCTGATTGCTCGCGCGCGCGTTAGCTACCGTCCGCTTAAATTTGAAATTTTAGCTAAGCTCAAAGTAACGGGCATTTGCATAATAATCATTGCGGCGCTGCTTTTTGGATTTAGCAAATACTACGCGTCGTTTTTCAGAGAGCATAAAATTTTACGCAGCTACGCAAATCCCGGATATTGGATCTACAGCGGCGTTAAATTTGCCGCAAAATCTAAAAAGCAGGGCTCGCAGCCTCTGATGCAAATCGCTACGGACGCGCATATCGATGAAAATTCCACAAGCTCAAAAAAGCTCGTCGTCGTAGTCGTGGGCGAAGCGGCGAGAGCGGATAGATTTTCGCTAAACGGCTACGAGCGAGATACTAATCCGCTGCTAGCCAAAGAGCAGGGCGTCGTAAGCCTAAGCAATACCCATTCTTGCGGCACTTCGACGGCGCAAAGCGTGCCGTGCATGTTTTCGCTACTAAATCGAGAGGAATTTAGCGTCGAAAAGGCTGCGGAGGAGCAAAACGTATTAGACATACTAAGCCGCGCTGATGACATGGCGATTTTGTGGCGCGATAACAATTCCGATTCCAAGGGCGTGGCGCTGCGCGTGAAAT
>NZ_CALBWL010000067.1 GCF_937973075.1 uncultured Campylobacter sp. | reverse complement strand
AACCTGTGGCCTCAAAATTAGGAATTTTGCGCTCTATCCTACTGAGCTACGAGGACAAAATCGGCAATTTAATCGCCGATAATATTCATAACATCGTCTAGTTTTTTGTGAAGATCTTTGTCGTTGATGGGCTTTGTCATAAAGTCATAAGCACCCTTATTTAAAGCCTCTCGTTTAGCGGTCTCGTCCGTCGTAAGGACGATGACGGGGATATGAGCTATACTTTCTCTAGCGTGAAGATTATCTAAAAATTCCAGCCCATTCATCACAGGCATTACGATATCTAATAAAATCAAATCAACGGGCTGAACTTCGAGTACGGCAAGGGCGTCCAAGCCGTTTTTGGCTTGGAGTATGGTTTGGAATTTGCCATATTTTTTTAGCATAACTTCAAGTAGCTTTAAATTTATAGCGTCGTCATCAACCGTTAAAACTTTCAAATCTCTCATTTAAGACCTCATCCTTATATATATTTTTGTGCGAGTTTCTCAAGACCCGACTTGGTGATATTGTAACTAGCGACTTCGCTAAATAGTGGATTTTCATCGTTGTCGTTAGAAAACAGAACTAGCTTGGTCGCAGACGCTTTTCGGCGTAAGCTCTCTAACGCCGCTAAGTCTAGCCCCGCTAGCTTTTTATCAATCAAAACAAGCTTATAACTACCCGTAGCCGCCATAGAAATAAGCTGGTCGAAATTGCCCGCAATTTCTACGTCTTTATACTGATGTTTTAATATACTGGCAAAAATTTTACTTTCCATAATATTTGCCTTGCATATAAGTATATCTTTTGTCGGCACACGCGCACCCTTAGCTTTCACTACATCATCGGAAACTATGCTTTTTTTAGGAACTAGCTTCATTATCGTCTTTGGCACTTTGACAGTTTTAATGACCGTCTTAGGCACTTGGCGTTTGACAAGCTTTTTAACCAGCTTCTTTGTAGTTCCACCGGCTGGCGCTGCATCAGATCGTTTATCACCGATAAAATTATCTAGCATTTGGGCTAATATATCCTTTTTGATCGGCTTGGTGCAGTATTCGTCAAGCCCCGCCGCCATAAATTTCTCTCTATCGCCCTTTAGCGCATTAGCGGTAACAGCCACGATCGGGATGTGGCGAAGATTATTCTCGTGTTCGTATTGCTTGATCTGCTTTGTAGATTCGATACCGTCCATAACAGGCATCGAAATATCCATAAATATGAGATCATAGTCGTTATTGGCTTTTCTGGCTTCCAGTGCCAAAAGTCCGTTTTCGACTATCGTCAAATTCATATTAAAGCTATTTAACGTATGCTTCATAAGCTTTTGATTGATCTCATTATCCTCCGCAATAAGGATTTTGGCGTTATATTTTCTATTGACCAAAGGTACATTTTCATCGGCAGGATTTCTCTCTACCGGCACTTCAACCTCTTCTTCGACTTCGACATCCTCTTCAACCATAATGGTTTCTTCCTGCTGCTCGTCTTCGTACACGGTAACGGGCACCTCGACCATCTCCTCTTCCCCGGGCTGCGGGATCACTACCGGTTCGACTTTTACGCTAACAGGCTCGATCTCGGGCTCTTCGACATGGACGTTTTGGGTAGCAGGCTCTGTCTTTGGAATATCTACAGGCTCCGGCTCAATACTCGGCTCTTCGGCAGGAATATTTTGAGCCGCTGGTTCTACTACTGGTGTTACCGGTTCAGACTCGATATTTGAAGACTCCTGTTTAACCTCTTCAAGTTTTGGCTCGATAGGTTTTAGTTCAGGCTCAATTGCTACCGGCTCTGGCTCAACAGCGATAGGTTCCGGTTCTATTGTATTTTCAGTTGGAATTTCAGGTTCTGAAAGTTTAACACTTGAAATTTCATCTTCATGAGCAGAAACACTTGAAGTATCAGGCTTCGAAGCTTTAGCGATATGAATTTCAGGCTCAGTTTTAACGGCCACAGGAATTTCTTCTTCTACGCTTGGAATTTCAACCTTTTTGGCAGGCTCTTGCACCTTGGCGCTCGGTTTGATATCCGAAAGATCGATATCTATATCAGGAATTTCAATCTCAGCCTTAGGCGTCTCAACCTTAGCCTTTGGAATTTCTATTTTTGCAGGCTCAGCCTTTACTTCTTCTTCCTCTTTCTCAATCTTAGGAAGCTCTATTTCGATATCGGAAAGATCAATGCTAGGAGTTTCGGCTTTAGGGGCCTGGGTCTGCGCCGCATGTGTTTTGAGCCCTACAAAATCATCAGGAATTTCCAAAGATATAGGCTCATCGATATCGGTCTGGGTATCCTTTGTGCTTGAAGGCTCTACTTTTGGCTTTTCTGCGTGCGGGATTACTATTTCAGGAATATCTATATCGATCTTTGGCGATTCAGGCTCTATCTTTTCAATCTTAATATCACTCATAGGCTCGATATCTATAGGCTTAATGACCGGTTCTTCTGCTTCAGGAGCTTCTTTTTTGAGCTCTTGAGCAATACTAGGCTTACTAACAGCCTCCTCTTTATGCGCAGAATGAGCCTCGGCATCATGCGTACGCCTTCTGCTTTGCAAGATAGCGCGTAGCTCGTCTGCCGACGAAGTAGTAGCATGTCGTAATTCATCGAGCTTATTGATGATAGGTCTTTCTTTTACTACCGGTTCTTCCATAATCATTTCATCAGCGACGATAGGCTTTTCCACCTCAGCATCCAGCTTAATCTCATGCGTCTGTGGAGCAAAATCCGATCTGCTTAGAGCAATTCCGGATTTTGAAATTTTATCTAGCGTCTTAACGAATTTAGTTAAGTTAAAAGGCTCTGTGAGGGTAAAAATTTTAGAATTTGAAATGCTAATACTTTGAAGCTCTTTTGGCTTAAGAGTTAAGATCGTAGGCATACTCAATATATCGCTAACCTCGCCGTAATTCTTAAATCTAGTGATAAGAGCATCATATTTGTTATTATTTTGCGCTGAGCGGAACTGCGCGTTCGTATTAAATATCGAAATTTTACCACCTAGCTTGCTGATGTAGTTTTTAACGATATCATTATACATCGTATCGGCGCTATCGGCTAAAAGCGCAAAATTTAGTCCTTTGATACTTTCAAATACTGCGTCCGCATCAGTTTTTTGTGTCTCTTTAAAAGCAAGGGTGAAGTAAAATCTAGTACCCTTTCCTACGGTAGATTTAACCTGAAGCTTACCGCCCATCATCGCTACGTATTTCGACGAAATCGTAAGTCCAAGACCTGTTCCGCCGTATTTGCGTGTGATCGTAGAGTCGGCCTGAGAGAAGGCGTTAAATACATTTGCGAGCTTATCTTCAGAAATTCCAATGCCGGTATCTTCTACGCTAAACGTTACGATCGCCTCTCCAGGAGCTTTGCTAGGCTCTCTTAAAATTTCAACTACGATAGTGCCGTGCTCAGGCGTAAATTTGACCGCATTTGACATGAGGTTGATAAGAACCTCTTTGATCTTCGTAATATCGCCGTATAGATGATGCACTAGTGTAGGATCGATGTAGAGCAAGATGTCGATATTCTTTTCGGCGGCCTTTGCGACGTAAATTTCAACCGCGCTTTCGAAATCTTGGATAGGATTAAATAAGATATCCTCAAGCTCGACCTTATTGCTCTCGATCTTGGATACATCCAAAATGTTATTAATGATCGTTAGAAGATTTTCGGACGATTTTTCGATGGTATCAACGTAATCGCGCTTCTCCTCATCCAAATCGGTATTTTTAAGAAGCTCCGTAAAGCCGATGATGCCGTTAAGCGGCGTCCTGATCTCGTGCGACATATTGGCCAAAAAGATCGATTTTGCCTTGTTGGCATCCTCCGCAGCGCCCTTTTGATACGCAATCAGATCAAGCGCATCCTCGATAAGCGAATACGCCTTGTTAACACCCTCACTAGTCCTAACGTCGATATGCTCGTGCTGATTCGTCAAATCGCCGATTCGGCTAAGCACGTTGCCGAGATCGGTAACGTTCTGTCTTAAACGCCTAGTAATACCCAAGGCAAAAACGACCAAAATAGCCGCTAAAACCCATATACCAAGAGCGATAAATAGGTTTCTTAGCCTTTGCGCTAGGTAAGTATCGGCATGCGTCGCAAGCTCAGCATTGATCTTTTCAGAAATTTCGCTTAACTTTTTATATTTAAGTGTAGTAGAAGCAAACCACTCTTGAAAAGGTACGCTATAGTGTCCCTCATCCGCTTCTTGCTGCAATGTGGCTGAAATTTTAGCAGTCTCTCTTAATGCGTTTTGAAATTCCTCTCCGTCTAGAATTTTTAAAATCGCGGCTCTAGCATCCGATTCCGGCAAGAAGTAGTAATTAGGAAGCGAACTAGATAAGTTGAAGCTAGCCCAAGTCCTTAGCTGCGCCTGATTCATCGCCTTGCTACCGATGATGTATTCGATAATATAGTCACGCTCCGATGCGGTGGCATCCATCGCCTCATAAGTATTAAGCAACGAAACCGTCCAAACGGTAATATTTGAGCTTACAAGACCCTCTCTTAGCACTCGTTGGATTGTTTTTACATCATCATCGAATTTTTGAAAATATGAGCTGAAAAGCTCACCGAAGCTTTTGCTTTGAGCATCGACATCCCTTCTTACCTGCGGAAGTTTATCTAATAAACCGTCTATATCGGTCTCGGCAGCCAAAAGCTCGTCATTACCGGTGCCGTAAGCGAAAATATCAAAAATAGTCTTTTTTACGACATTTTCGCTGATATTTTTGCTTTCTTTGTACTTTGCAAGCGCGTCGTCGGTTTTTTTGCGTTGACCCGATAAAAGGGTTCCCATACCGGGATTTCCCTCACTACCCAAAAACGCCGAAGTGATACCGCGCTCTTTATCTACCTGCTCTACCAACGCCGCGAGATTACTATTTTTAGCAATTTGCTGCTGCAAAATTCCCACCCTGGCGTAATCCTGCAAAGAGATAAACAAGAAATATGATGCAAACGCGAAAATCAAAAGTAACGGGATACCGCTAACAAGTCTCAAAGCACTTGTAGTATTTAAATTCATACAAAATCCTTCAAAGCGCAGCTTACGCGACGTTAAATTTTATTCAACCGGAGAAACGAAGTCGCTTCCGTCACGCTAGGCGGAGACGATTTAGCCGTCCTGCAAAGTTAATGGGTGATTTTACTAAACAAATCTTTAAATATAGCTTTTTGCGTTAGGTTTTCGTTAATGATTGTTTAAAATTTTTTCGGCGGTTTGGATATTCGTAAGCGATCTGATCTCATCAAAGCTCGCCGCATAAATGCTCTCAAAATCGCCGTAAAAGTCCAAAAGCTTCTTCAGGCTACCCTTGCTAACGCCCAAGCTTAGCAGCTTTGAGCTTTGCAGATCGAGTTTGCGTTTGCTCTTTTGGTGAAACGAGATCGCAAAGCGGTGCGCCTCATCGCGTAGGCGCTGAAAAAACTGCAACTTTTTATCATCCGTTGGCAGCGAAAAAATCCCGCCCTTCGTGCAAATTTTATCTTTCGCAGCTCCCTTTGCACGGTGAGCTTTAGCGTCGATCTTTTCTTTAGAAATGGCGATTATATCGACGTTTGCTCCGACGCTACAGATTATTTCCTCCGCTAAGTTTAGCAGAGCCGTTCCGCCGTCGATGAGCCACAGATCGGGCGCTGCAAGCTCGTCAAATTTAAGCGCGCGGCTAGTTAGATACTCGCGCATCTGATCGTAGTCGTTATTTGATCTAAGGTGTTTGTGGCGGTAGTTTTGCTTGTTAAACTCGCCGTCTTGAAAGCTTATCATAGCCCCCACGGCTGCGGCGCCGAACATATGCGAATTGTCGAAAACTTCGATATTTACGGGCAAATTCGTAAGATCAAAATAATCCTTCAGCTCCTGCAAAAATGCATAATCGTGCGTTTTTAGATGCTTTTTGATATTGATCTCGCAGTTTTGGTATGCGATCTCGCAAATTTTACGCTTTTCGCCGATTTTCGGTGCGTAAATTTTAAAGGCTCTTTCGTGCCGCTTGGATAAAATTTCGCATACCAGATCCGTATCGTCAAACTCGTCGTAAACGTAAATTTTAGCGCACGCCACGGGAGCCGCGGCCGGGAAGGCGCTTAAGATCATCTGCTTGTAGGCGTTTGCGATATCATCGGCGCTCGGGGCTTTGCAGTTGATTATATGCGAGCTTGAGGCTGAAATTTTACCCTCGCGTATGCTAAAATGCACGGCGCAGACGAGCCCGTCGCGTGCGGCAATCGCAAAGACCTCGAAATCATCGAGCTTTGCCAGATCGACCTCAACCTTTATGTTCATCTGCTTTAAAATTTCGATCGTATCGCGGATCTGCGCGGCTTCTTCGAAATTTTCGCTCTGCGCGAGCCGTGCCATCCGATCCTGAAGCTGCGGCATCATCTTTTGCGGATTTTTCAGAGCCGCAAGCGCGCTCTGTACGATACGTGCGTAATCTTGCTTTGAAATTTTATCCTCGCACGGAGCGGCGCAGCGCCCGATCTGGTGGAACAAACAGGCCTTTTTGCCTTTGACGCAATTTTTCTTCTGTACGAGCGGAAACTGCATGTAAAGCGTCTGTAAAATTTCCTTCGCGCCGTGAAAATAGGGGCCGAAGTATCTGATGTTTCTGCCCTTTATGATCTTTCGCGTGATCTCAAAGCGCGGGAAATCGTCGTCTAAATTTACGTAGATATATGGATAGGTCTTATCGTCGCGCAGTAGGATGTTGTATTTTGGCTTAAGCTGCTTGATGAAAGAGTTTTCTAGTATCAGCGCGTCGCTCTCGCTAGGAGTTACGATGTATTCTAAATGCACAGCCTCGCTTATCATCTTGGCGATGCGCGCGCTTAAGCGCGGGCTCGGCGCGAGAGCGGGTGTGAAAGAAAAGTAGCTTTTGACGCGATTTTTTAAAATTTTTGCCTTGCCGACGTATAGTAGTTTGCCCGCGGCATCGAAGTACTGATACACGCCGGGGCTAGCAGGCAGGCTCTTAATCTCCTCTATTAGCAAGGATCAGCCCTCTTATCTCTTCAAAAATTTTATAAATTTGCGGATCTTGGATTTTGTTTTTAAACTCCCCCTTTGCGCGCTCCAAAGATAAAGCTTCGCCATCCCGGCGCAAATGAGCTTTATAAATTTGCGCCCTTCTTCTGCTCATTACTCTATCTGCGACGAAAAATTTTATATCGCGCACGCTGCAAAGCTCCGCCGTCTCTCTAGCGGCTACGAAGCGCTTTAATACGTCTTTTATTAAATTTATATTACTATCGCGTTTTAGTTCGCAAAGCCCAGCCGGGTGCTTCGCGGCTATCATCAAAATGCCATCTTTGACGTAGATGAAAGCGATCAGCCTTTGCCAACTAAGCGGCAAAATCGCTAAAAACTCGCCTCTTTCTCGCATCTTGGCATATAAAGGATCTTTTCTGATATGAGCGATTATTTCTCTTGCATTTTCCATAGACGGATTTTAGCATTTTTTATCTTAGTTTTGCTTAGCGGCTGCGGATATAAAGCACCGCCTTTTTACTCGGATGCGGATGAGCAAACCGCGAACGCAAAGGCATCCGCCGCGGATGGCAACAATACAAACGACACGAAAGGCAGCGTTAGAATTTTACGCGATAAATAGCCTACTTTTAGCTTTGCTTTGTTATACTTTTAAAAATTTTTACAAAGGAATTTCATGCAAACGGCAGACATTTTAGTGCTAGACTTCGGCTCTCAATACACACAGCTGATCGCTAGGCGCTTGCGCGAACAAGGCGTTTACACCGAGCTGATCGCATACGACGCACCGATCGATAAGATAAAAGCAAAAAACCCAAAAGGCATTATTTTAAGCGGCGGACCCGCTAGCGTTTACGCCAAGGATGCGTATTTTTGCGACGATAGAATTTTTGAGCTTGGAATTCCAATTTTAGGTATCTGCTACGGTATGCAGCTCATCGCGCATAAATTTGGCGCCAGCGTCGTGCCTGCGGGTAAAAAAGAGTATGGCAAGGCTTCTTTAAAGCTGCTTCGCGCTAGCAAGCTATTTGGCGGCGTGGAGGATAACTCGATCGTTTGGATGAGCCACTCGGACAAGGTCGAGAGCCTGCCGGAGGGCTTTGAGGTGATGGCAAGCTCGGATGAAAGTGAGTGGTGCGTATTTGGCGACGAGATTCGTAAAATTTATGCGCTGCAGTTTCATCCCGAGGTCTGCCACAGCGAGTTTGGCGATAGAATTTTAAAAAATTTTGCTAAAGAGATCTGTGGAATAACCAGCACTTGGAATATGGGCAGCTTTGCCAAAGAGCAGATGATCAAAATAAAAGAGCGCGTAGGCAGCGCCAAAGTGCTTTGCGCGGTAAGTGGCGGCGTGGATAGCTCGGTCGTAGCGGCGCTTTTGGCGCATGCGGTGCCGCAGAGCCTGATAGCGGTTTTCGTTGATAGCGGACTACTCCGCACTGGCGAGCGCAAGGCGGTGGAGGAGATGTTCAGGCTCAAACTCGGCGTGAGCTTAGACGTGATCGATGCTAGCGAGCTGTTTTTAAGTAGGCTAAAAGGGGTGGTCGATCCGGAGCAAAAACGCAAAATCATCGGCGCGACCTTCATTGAGGTTTTCAGCAAAGAAGCGGCAAAATACAAAAATGTAAAATTTCTAGCCCAAGGCACGCTCTACACCGATATCATCGAAAGCTCGGTCGCAGGCTCAAGCAAGACGATCAAAAGCCATCACAACGTAGGCGGACTGCCTAAAGATATGAAATTTGAACTGATCGAGCCTCTGCGCGAAATTTTTAAAGACGAGGTGCGCCAGCTGGGACTCGAACTAGGCCTTTCGCGCGAAGTCGTTTTCCGCCATCCGTTCCCGGGTCCGGGCCTTGCGATCCGCATAATGGGCGAGGTAAATACGCCGAGTCTCGAGCTGCTGCGCAAAGCCGACGTGATCCTACGCGACGAGCTAAAATCAAGCGGCTGGTACAACAAAACGTGGCAGGCGTTTTGCGTGCTGCTAAACGTGCACTCAGTAGGCGTCATGGGCGATAACCGCACCTACGAAAACGCCGTGTGCATACGCGTAGTGGACGCTAGTGACGGAATGACGGCTAGCTTTTCGCGCCTGCCGTACGAGCTTTTAGAAAACATCTCACGCCGCATCATAAACGAAGTAGACGGCATTAACCGCATAGTTTACGACATCTCGAGCAAACCGCCTGCAACGATAGAGTGGGAGTAAGATGAAACAAATCTGCATCATTTTAGCGCATCCTTACGAAAGAAGTCTAAATGCGGCTATTGCAAACGTAGCGGTAGAAAAGCTGCAAAATAGCGGCTACGAGGTTAAATTTCATGATCTATATAAGGAGAAATTTAATCCGATCCTTAGCGGCGCTGAGCTCGTGAGCGATGAAAGCGACGACGAGCTGTTAAAGGCGCATCAAAAAGACATAGCAAACGCCCACGGCATCGTGATTGTCCATCCGAACTGGTGGGGCGAGCCGCCCGCCATCCTCAAGGGCTGGATTGACCGTGTGCTAAGGCAGAGAGTAGCCTACGATTTTGCGCCGGGCGATAACGGCGGCGGGCTTCCGATAGGACTTTTAAAGGCTAAAGCCGCCGTAGTTTTCAACACCTCCAACACCCCCGAGGCCAGAGAAAACAAGATATTCGGCGATCCGCTGGAAAGAATTTGGAAAAGCTGCATTTTTGATTTTTGCGGCGTGAAAACCTTTGAGCGGCTGATGTTTAGAGTGGTCGCGGATAGCGACGAAGCTGAGCGAAAGGTATGGCTAAAGCAGGTGGTTCAGACGCTAGATAGATACTTTCCGAAGCAATCGCAATTGCTCTAAATTTAAAAATGCGCTATCCGCAAAATCAGCGCGGCATAGAATTTGACCGCTTATTTTAAACAGATACGCGCTACATTAGCTCGCTCGGTACAAAAATTTATAAAATTTAGGAGGCAATTATGCTTAGATTAATCGCAGCGATGGCGATTTTAGCGGCTCTCATATACTTCGTGATGGGCGGCGGCGGCAAAAAGACGATCAAAGATTACAAAAATTTCAGCCGCGAGGAGCTGGAGACTTTATGCCTCGAAAAGAACGATAAAATCGCCTGCCAGCGTATCGCCGTGGACTATATCAAAGAAAATAAACCGAAAAAATGATCTAAATTTGCGAGGCTAATTTTGCGGTTTCGCTCAAACAGCGCGCGGTTAAATTTCTTTCTAGTCCGATCAAAACGCTGCGCGGATAAATTTGCCCGCAAAGCATGGCTGAAATGCCGATTTGATCAATACCGAGCGCCGCGCAAATAACGTAAATTTAAAAGCAATAATTCAAGTATTAGCACGCGCACTGAAAAACCGCTAGCGCAAATTAAAGCGATAAATCGCGCTGTGTTCTTTGCGCGCAGACAAAAGGAGCGACCGATGAAAATTTTATGGCAAAGCAGGCTTCAAAACAGGCTTCGCGATATCAGCAAAACGTCCTAATTAAGGGCGATCGCGCATTTTACGTAGGCGATAACGACGAGCAAAAGCAGATGAAGCTTAGAAAATTTTCGCTTGCAAGCGGCGAGCAGTTAGCCTGCGCGCCTTTCCGCGATTTTACCCGCGCCGCGACCTTTGACGATGACGGCCGCACGCTCGTAGTTTTGGGCTTTATTGACACGATTTATAAAATTAACGCCGCAGATCTCGCGCTCATCTCAAAGCAGAAAAAGGGCGTGCTAAAATACGGCAACTTTATCGCGCTAAGTAGCAAGGACGGCGATAAAAAGGCTATTACGGCGACCGACGACACGCTTTTTATCTACGATTTTAAGACGCAGACGGGCACGCGAAAGCGATTAAAGGGTTGTGCGGCGATTTTTAAGCAGGATGAGCTAAATTTCTTGATTTTTACGCGCTCGGGTCAAATTTACCGCTTAAATTTGAGCGGTTGCGAGCTTAAAATCATCGCTAAAGCTTGCCCTATGACGCAGGTGCAGCGCGCGAGCGGCGGATATTGCATTCGCTTGGGCAAAGCAGACAAAAACGGCGAAATAGAGGGTGCTAACGAGCTTGTTTTTACGGACGCAAATTTTAACGTTAAATTCCGCGTGAAGCTGGACTTTGATTTCGATAGATTCGAGCTTGCGGCGGATGGACCGGACGGCTGGCACGGGCACTTTATAAACGAGCCGAATGAGCTGAGGATTCTTGATCTGCGTAGCGATGCGGGCGGCTTCGAGAACGGCGAGCACGACGGCTCGGGCAAATTTGCGCACGATAAAACCGAGGAATTTAGATGTGACGAAGCGGACGAATTTAATTGCAGCGGCTCGGATAAATTTACACGGAACGAGACGAGCAAATCCAGATGCGAAGCGATGGATAAATTTGAGTGCGACGAGCCCTTTAAATTTAAACTCGGCGAGCAGGTCCAATACCTCGCGGCAAAGTCCGTGTTGGCGCATAAATTTAAAAAAGGGCGCGAGAATTTTAGGCGTCGTTACGGCTGCTTCTTGCCGGGCTGCGAGCACAAAATACGAAGCGAAGCAGAAGGGCGCATTTGCCGAGCAAAATTTAGCGCCCAAAGGCGGCGTCGAAAAAGATGAGCATACGCAGCCGCATACCCGCACATGTCGAGTACTGGTAGATAACGCTTACGACGAGGATGCGGAGCAAATTTTAATCTGCTATGAGATCTAAGCCATGGTCCAAGCACGTCCATATTCCTGATTTAAAATTTACAGCAGTGATTTCACGCCTTTAATTAAGGCAGGTTTGTTAAAAATTTTGCAAAAATTTTATATAGAATTCTACCAAGACACAGAAATACCCGTTTAAAAATTCTACGACATGCAGGCGAGACCGTTGCAAAGCGTCGCGGCTAGCGATAAGTACGGCGCGACGGCAAGGATAAATCTTAACGCCCTAAGTGCGAGCAAATTTAAAGCGCAATCTCAAAGAGGTACGCGCGAAATTTTATCCCTAGCAGCGGGCTAAATTTCATGACTCGCGCGCCCGCACCCTATCAAATTTAAAATTTCAAATCCACGGCGAAATTCCGTGATATGACGGCAAAGCGTCGCGGGTCGGCGATTTGTACGGCGCGACCGCGCCCTTTCGCCGCTATCAGCACTTGACGTTTTTTGCCTTGCTATCTTGCATCGCGCGGAAAAATTCCGCCCTGCTTAGCGGGATTTCGTCCGGATGAGCGCTTCTGAAATGGCGCAGATAGCCCTCGTAATCGCCGAGCCCGATGAGCGGCGCAAGCGCGGCATCCGCGCGCGCCAAAAACCTCGCCACTGCCTTCGGGGCTGCGAGCGGATTAAATTTAAACTTTTTCATAAACGCCCCTATCTACGTGCTCGCTTTCTGCCAGTTTGAAATACCCCTCGTTCGCGCCGCCCTTTGAAATTTTAAGGCACATCCTTATCGTTTGGACGATGACTATGATCGTAACGACGACGAAAAGAGCACATAGCACGGCGTCGATGACGTTATTTCTGATGATAGCCTGCGCCTTTTCGATCGCGGCGGGATCGCTCAGGCCGACGAGCTTGGCGGCGGTATTTTGCGCGATAGCCACATGGCTTACCGCGTCGTGCACGCGCTCGCCATTAGCTGGCATCAGCTTCAAGATCGCCGCATAAAGCGTAGTTATAAGCACCCAAATCGCAGGAGCGATCGTGACGAAGGCGTATTTTTGCTTGCCCATTTTAAAAAGCACCACCGTCGCAAGCAGCAACGCGATGCCCGCAAGCATCTGATTGGACGCGCCGAAAAGCGGCCACAGCGTGTAAATTCCGCCCATAGGATCGGTAACGCCGCTGTAGAGCAGATAGCCCCAGCCCGCCACGCAGATCACCGTCGCGATGATGCCGTAGAGAAAATTTTTAGTATCGGAAAAGGGTTTATAAACGTTGCCTAAAATTTCTTGCACCATAAAGCGCCCCGTGCGCGTGCCCGCATCGACCGCGGTCAGAATAAACAGCGCCTCAAACAAGATCGCGAAATGGTACCAAAACGCCATCAGCTCCTTGCCGCCGATGATCTGATGCAGCAGCATCGTTAGCCCCATCGCAAAGGTAGGAGCGCCGCCCGTGCGGCTCATCATCGTGGTTTCGCCGACGTTTGAAGCCAAAGCGCCGATCTGCTCGGGCGTAATGCTAAATCCGATAGAATTTATGTACGCCGCGGCGCTTACCGCGTCTTTGCCCAGTACCGCGGCGGGCGAGTTGATAGCGAAGTATTCGCCCGGGCTTAGGATGCACGCCGCTACGAGCGCCATTATGCCCACAAGGCTCTCCATAAGCATCGAGCCGTAGCCGATGAAAAGAGCGTGGGTTTCGCGCTCGAGCATCTTCGGCGTCGTGCCGCTGGAGATCAGCGCGTGAAAGCCCGAGATCGCGCCGCATGCGATCGTGATAAACAAAAACGGAAATATCGGGCCTGCAAAAACGGGACCCGTGCCGTCGATAAATTTCGTCGTAGCGGGCATTTTAAGCTCGGGCGCGACAAAGATTATCGCGACCGCCATGCCGATGATGACGCCAAGCTTAAGAAAGGTGCTTAGATAATCGCGCGGCGCAAGCAGCAGCCACACGGGCAAGATCGCCGCGATAAAGCCGTAGCCGATCGTAAGAAGCGCGAGCGTCTCGCCCTTCAGCGAAAAAACGTCGTGCCAGTACGGATCGATCGAGACGTAATGCCCGCCCCAAAGCGCAAGCATCAGCAAAACAAAGCCGATGATCGATGCCTCGCTGACCTTGCCCGGGCGCAAAAACCTCATGTAAATTCCCATAAATATGGCGATCGGTATCGTCATCGCGATCGTAAAAAGCCCCCACGGCGAGTTTGCGAGCGCCTTTACGACGACCATCGCCAAAATCGCCACGATGATCAGCATGATGAAAAAAATTCCGATCATCGCGATGCCGCCCGTGAGCTTGCCCATCTCATCTTTGATCATCTCGCCGAGGCTCTTGCCGCCGCGCCGCGTAGATAGCACGAGCACGATGAAATCATGCACCGCGCCTGCGAGCACGACGCCTACCAAAAGCCAAATAGTGCCGGGCAGATAGCCCATCTGTGCGGCCACTACAGGACCTACGAGCGGTCCTGCGCCAGCGATAGCGGCGAAATGGTGCCCAAAAAGGACGTATTTATTCGTAGGGACGTAATCTCGTCCGTCGTTTCGGATCACCGCAGGAGTCGCGCGGCGATCGTCCAGCTCAAAGACGCGATACGCGATAAAGCGCCCGTAGAAAGTATATCCGATCAGATAGATGCACGCGCTGGCCACTACGAGCCAGACGGCGCTGATACTCTCGCCCTTATTTAGCGCAAGTACGCCGAAACACCACGCCCCTATGACGGCGACCGCCGCCCAAAGGATCTTTTGCCAAAATTTCATGCTCACTCCTTAAAGCTTAGCGAGCGGCTTTGGCGCAATTCGTCGTTTAATAAAACGGCTTGCGCCTTTAAAGCGAGACTCGTTAAATAAAATTTAGTGCGTATTTTATCGGCGTTTTTATAATTTAAAGCTGAATCGCGAAATTAAAAAGAGCTCTTTCGGTGTTTAAATTTAGCGCCTAAATTTTGAATTTCAAATTTAAATAGACGGCTTGGAGTCGCGCGAAATTTTAACATTTAATCGCCCAAATTTAACTCCGCAGCTTTTAGCCATTACGGAATTTATCGCGGTTTAAGAAATCAAGCGATAAAATCCCATGATAACGATTTTAATTTCTTAATAAAAATCGAGAATACTTTTAGGAGGAAATTTATGCCGGATCAGGTGTGCGGCTATGTATTTTTGCGCGCCCATATCAAAAGCTATGCAAGCCGTAAAAACGACGATGCGAGCCGCGAGAATTTCATAAATTCCGCGCGTATAAATTCCTGGCACCACTTAAATTTTAAAAATATCCGCCGCGACGGAATCTGCGCGTATAGTTCGCCTGGTGGGCTATGAGCTTTAAATTTTATCTCTTTCTAATCGTAGCTTTTATATTGCTTGCTTTAGTAGCCGTAAGTAGCGGCGGAGCGAGCATTTCGCTGGGCGACATCGTAAAATTTTTCACCTTCGGCGAGTTGGACGAAACCAAGGAGCTGATTCTAACGCAAATGCGCCTGCCGCGCCTCGTGCTTGGAATTTTAATAGGCGCGCTACTGGCAACTTCGGGAGTGGTGGTGCAAAGCGTGTTTTTAAACCCGCTTGCAGATCCCTACATCATCGGTATCGCCTCGGCAGCGACTTTCGGCGCGGTCATAGCTTACCTGCTGGGGCTTAGCGACGTTTTTTACGGAATTTTCGCGTTTTTGGCCGCCAGCGGGCTTTCGCTCGTGATCTTTAAGCTCGCAGCCCATACCCGCTCGATCTCGACGCTACTGATCGTAGGTATCGCCGTATCGTCGTTTTTAGGCGCATTTACCTCCTTTGCGGTCTATCTAATCGGAGAGGATAGCTTTAGGATTACGGCGTGGATGATGGGCTATCTAGGCGGCGCAAACTGGCAGAAGATCGCGCTTTTGCTGCCGCCGCTGCTGTTTTGCATGGCGTATTTTTACGCGAAGCGTCACGAGCTGAATATTATCTTAAACGGCGACGAGGAGGCGAAGTCGCTGGGGCTCAATGTCGAGAAGTCCAAAAAGAGCCTACTCATCGCCTCCTCGCTCATCATCGGCTTTTCGGTCGCATTTACGGGGATGATAGGCTTCGTGGGGCTCATCATCCCGCATACCTTGCGTATGGCGCTTCGCACATCTAGCAACGCCGTGCTGATCCCCGCTAGCGCGCTTACCGGCGGAGTTTTTTTGGTTTTTTGCGACGTAATCGCTAAAAACGCCCTATCGCCGGTAGAAATTCCGATCGGCGTGGTGACTTCGTTTTTCGGCGCGCCATTTTTCCTATACCTTGCGTTTAGGAAGCATGCATGAAAATTTCGGCGCTAAACTTCAGCTACGGCAAGCGGGCGATCCTGCAAGACGTATGTCTGAATTTAGAACGGGGTAAATTTTACGGGATTTTGGGCCCTAACGGCTGCGGCAAGAGCACCTTGCTAAAAAACATCTTGCAAATTTTAAAACCCGCAAGCGGGATCATCGAAATTAACGGCAAAAGAGCGAGCGAATATAGCCTTAAAGAGCTTGCGGCGCTCATCGGCTTCGTGCCGCAAAAAACAGCCCTCGCCGCGCCGCTTAGCGTGAAAGAAATTTTGCTTGCGGGCAGATTTTGCCGATTAAAAAGCGCCTTTAGCGGCTACGATGCGAGCGATCACGCTAAAGTGGAGCAAATGGCAGAGCTTTTGGACGTGAAAAAATTTTTAAATCGCAGCGCATTTGAGCTAAGCGGCGGGGAGTTTGGGCGCGTGCTGCTTGCTAGAGCACTCGTCAGCGAGCCTGAAATTTTACTGCTCGATGAGCCCACGGGCGCGCTAGATATGAACTACGCGATCGAGGCGATGAGCATCTGCGAAAACCTGACGCGCTCTTTAAATTTAACGAGCGTCATCGTGCTGCACGATCTAAATTTAGCCTCGCTGTTTTGCGATGAAATTTTTATGCTAAGAGACGGTGCGGTGAGATATCGCGGCAGTGCGAGCGAGCTTTTTACGCCGCAGATCATAAAAGAAATTTACGGCTTTGAAGCCTTAATAGTAGAAGAAAACGGGGTAAAGTTTATACTACCCAAAAAGGAGAAATTATGAAAAAAATTCTTATAGCTTTGCTCTCGGCGAGCTTTGTATTTGCCAAAGGTCTAGTCGTACTTGATCCCGCCGCAGTCGAGATCATCTACGCTTTAGGCGCGCAGGATCAGATCGCTGCGATCGCCACCACTTCGATGAGCAAGATCCGCCCACAGGCTGAAACCGCGAAACTACCCAGCGTAGGCACTTACGTAAAGCCTAACCTCGAAAAGATCGTCGAGCTCAAGCCCGATCTGGTTATTACGAGCTTTCACTCCGCGGGCGTTAGCGAGAATCTGCGAAAGCTGGGACTTAAGAGCCTTGCGATGGATGCAAACTCCACCACAGACATCTGCCAAAACGTAAAGAAGGTCGCAGCCATTGTAAAAAAAGAGAGCGAGGCGGATAAAATTTGCGCGCAGATGGACGGCGTCTTTGAGAATAAACCCGCTCTTCGCGGCAAAAAAGTAGCGCTATTTTTCGGCTCAAACGCTACGATGGCTTTCAATGACAAAACCCTCATAGGCGACATTTTCGCTCGCCTCGGCGTCAAAAATATCGCAGACGGCCTAAAAGGCAGCACGCCTTCGGTATCTGCCGAATACATCTTAGAACAAAACCCCGATATAATCGTCGTCGTGGGCGGCGAGACGGAGGATTTTTTAAAGGCAAATCCGATCCTTAAAAATACCAAAGCCGTAAAATCGGGCAAAATTTTAAAAGCTCCGACGCTCATCTTGCGGGGCAGCCCGCAGATCGGCGAGACGGTGGATGAAATTTACGCGGAGGCAACGAAATAGATGTTTAAAGAACGCATTAAAACCCACCACCGCTCCAAACTTTTCGAGAGCGTTTCCGCAAGCGAAAACGAGCTGTTCGACGCGCTGGAGCAGCCTGCGAAAGACAGCGATTGCGTGATCTATCTGCACGTGCCGTTTTGCGATAATATCTGCTCGTTTTGTTCGATGATGCGCTCCAAACTCGGCGACGAGCTGGACGAATACGCTAAATTTTTGGTCCGCCAGATCAAAGACTACGGCGAGATGCCCTACTTCGACACCAAAAAGATCAAAAGCATCTACTTCGGCGGCGGCACGCCAAGCGTATTTAGCGAAGCTCACTTCGAAAAGGTTCTAGGCGCGCTGCATAAAAATTTCAAGATCGCGGACGACTGCGAGATCAGCGTAGAAACCACTCTGCATAATTTAGACTTGCAAAAGGCGCTTGCCTTGCAAAGCTTCGGCGTAAACCGCTTTAGCATCGGCGTGCAGACCTTCAGTAGGCAGGGGCGCGCGCTTCTAAACCGCGTGCATAAGCCCGCTCGCGCAATCGAGCGACTAAAGGAGCTTAGAGAAAAATTTGAAGGCATGCTCTGCTGCGACATCATCTACAACTTCCCCAACGAAAGCGTAGAGGAGGCGATCGCGGACGCTAATTACGTAAATGAGCTCGGACTTGATAGCGCCAGCTTTTACTCGCTGATGTTTTTTGAAGGCTCGGAGCTATCCAAAAAGATCGACACCTCCTACTACGATCTGCCGACCGATAAGAAGCTACACCACGCTTTCGCGGAGGCGCTGCTTGGAAGCGGGAATTTTGAGGTTTTGGAGCTTACCAAGCTTGCTCGAAAAGGGCGCGACAACTACGGCTACATCAAGCTAAGCCACAAGGGCACGGATATCCTGCCTATCGGCAACGGCGCGGGCGGACACATAGCGGGCTTCGGAATTTACGGCGTTTCGGGACACAAGATGATCTCGCGAATCGATGAGCGCGAAGCAAAATACGGCGTGCTAAGCAATCTGTTTCAGTATCCGATCGTAAGCTTAAACGAGCTAAAAGAGGCCCTAAGCGCGAATATTTACGACGAAGTAGTGCAAAAGCTCAAAGAATTTCAAAGCTGGGGACTTTTGGAGCTTAAGGATGAAAAATCGGTCTTAAACTTGGACGGAATTTTTTGGGGCAACAACATCAACGAAGAGATAGCAAACATTATGAAAAAGGATTTTGTATGAAAAAAATCGTGCTTTACACCTCGCAAACGGGCAACACGAAAAAGGTAGGCGATGCGATCGCCGAACAACTAGGCTGCGAAAGCTTAAATTTCCGCGACTTTGAAGGCGAGGTCGATGACTACGACTTTATAGCCTTGGGCTTTTACGTCGATAAGGGCGAGGCCGAGGCGAAATTTACGCGCTTTTTACGCAAAATTCACGACAAGAAGCTTGGCGTTTTCATGACGCTGGGCGCGGAGCCAGACGGCGAACATTCGCGCAAGTGCCTGGATACCTTTGAAGAGGGGCTTAAGGCAAACGGCAACGAGATCGTAAGGGAGTTTGCCTGCCAGGGCGCGATCGATCCGAATCTGCTTGAGACGATGCGCAAAATGGCCTCTAGCGGCAACTCGCCCCATCCTATCACACCCGAGCGACTTGCGCGCTGGGCGGAGGCTGCGAAACACCCCGACGAGAAGGATTTGGCGGATGCGAAGGCGGCATTTGCGGGGATAAAGTAAAATTTAATCGTGTCGCGCCGCCTAAATACTGCGCGGCGCGAACAAAAATCAAATAATTACCCGCCTCCTCCCGCGATTTATACGATTTAAAATTTTATCTTTGCTAAATTTGAACGACAAATTTTATTCCTATAAGCAAATTTGCCGCTGCAGGTGCAAATCTTGCTCTAGAATTTAAACGATAAAATTTCATCTCACGCACAACAGATCAAACAATGCCGCCGACCTTGCGCCGCAATGCGCGCTCTGAACGCAAGCCAGCTTTTGCGAGCAAGTGAGACCTGCGAGCGTTGCGGTCATCCAATACATGCCTGTAGCCCTGCGACGGTCTGAACTTGAAAAATCTGCTTCTGCGAGCAAGTGGCCTGTGATCGTCGGCTGTCGCCCATCGTCACGCGCCATAGGTGCCGCCGTCCGTCGCCGCGCGACAACTTATCTATCGCCGCTCATCACCCCGTCACGCGACACCTACCGCCGCCAATCGCTCTGCCGCTTTGTCGCAGTACTGAACCCAAACCGAACCGCTAAATTTTAAATTCTACAAAAGTCTCATCGCGTGTAAATTTTAATTCGGCAAATGCGTAAAATTTAGGTAAATTCCACCCAAACGCTTTGACGGTCAAAATTTAAAAGGGCGAAAATGACGAATTTCGAATACGCTAGTCGCATTAACGAGGCTGCGGGGCTAGATTTAAGCTTATATTGCGAAGAGATAGATCTACAGGATAAGCTTTACGGGCTTTTTCAGTGCTTCATGCCTGACGGCGTCGGCGCAGAAGCGGTGTTTGCGCCGCTGCAAAACGGCGAAGCGCTGCAAGCGCGCATAATGCCGATCTACGCAGTCACGGCGCAGCAGACGCGAGAGGCGTTTGGTCGAGGCATGGCGCCCGGGTATTTTTGCCCGCCACAGGATCCGAAATTTGATGACGAAGCGCTTAAGAGCCTAGCTTTAGCGTACGTTCGAAATTTAAAAATTTTCGCAGAATTTCTAGGCAAGAGCGGGCTTTTAAAGATGCTTGAACAGATAAAATCCGCTCGCGTACAGGAAGGGTTTTGATTCCGCGCATAGTAAAGACAAGCTTGCGCGCGCCGTCTATGAGGCGATCACGGAGTGGATGATAGATTCGCCTAAGCTCGATGCGAAGCTATGGGTGCTCGGCGAGGCGTACTATTCGATCAACTGCGACTACCTGCTACCTGCGTACTTGCAGTATCCAAACTACGCGCAAAGGCCGCAGGAGGACTTTTTGAAGCCCTACTTCGAGCTGTATCTAGCTGGGCGGCAGATCACGTTTGAGCGCGGCGAGGTCGTGGTTTTCACGCGCTAAATTTACGCAGGCAAAGGAAGCGAGCGACATCCACGAACGGCTAAAATTTAAGTTCAGCAAGTATGAGCGCAAACGCTTATCACATATCCAAAAAATCTGCGTCCTAATTAAGCAATCTAGCAAGTTGCCTATGTTGCGTCAAATCGCTTAAAATATTTCTGCTTTGCGTAGCCGCTGCTTTCAGCGCCTTACTGGAGCAAAATCTCCACACATCGTTGATGTTTGGATAATTGAATTTTTTCCATTACTCTGCTGCCATCACTTCGTTTGTGGTGCCCGAGAATTCACTCTTGCCAACGCTTGCTAGTTGAAATTCATCTAAATTTTAAAGTAGAATTTTGACGCAGAATTTTATGGAATTTCGCTGCCGCAAATCTCGCAAGCAATAAAATTCTATCGATTTACGCTCTTAAATTTGCTCAAATCGCCACCTGTTTTATAAAATTCTTCAGCGTCGATCATAGTGCCGTCGGGCAGCTTACAAACGGTGTAATCCACGCCGTTGCCGTCTTTGCGGACGATCAGCTCGCCGCCGTTTTTGATACAAAAATCCCCCGCAGCGCTAGCCTCTGCGCCCACCGAAGAGAAAGCACCCACCACAAGCGCCACTGCAAAAAATCTCTTAAAACTCATTTAAATCCTTTCGTTTAATTTTGCCCGTTTTAGGGTTAAGCTTGCATTTTAGGCGCTAGATACGCGCTAAGCGACCTGCGCCTAAATAAATCATAAATCAACCGCCCAACCGCCTTCCATCCTCAAACACCAATAATAGCGTTTTAAATGTTAAATCCCACCTAATAAATCCCAGCAGCGCCAAGTCCGCTCGCCGCTGCAAAATCAAAGCAATCAGACTTCATCCAATGCAAAATTTAACATCATAAATTTTGTCTTCAATAAAATTTCTAGCGGCAAAATCCAAGCCGCATCAAAGCTATTTCTGCCGTAAAATACCGGCTATAAAAGCGAGGGCTGCGACAAATACCAGCTCAGCGGCAAGGCAGGCATGGATCCTAAACAATCTCATCTATAAGCGCGAGCCGCGTTCAAATCTCTAAATTTAACCGCCCGCTAGCCGTTTTTGCGCGCAAACTCGCTCATAAAAGCGACTAGTTTTTCAACGTCCTCGTAGTTTATCGCGTTGTAGATCGAGGCGCGGATGCCGCCTAAAACGCGGTGTCCTTTAAGCCCGATCATCCCCTCCGCCTCCGCCTGCGCGACGAAAACCGGCTCAAGCGCGGCATCTGCGATATTAAAGCTCACGTTCATCAGGCTGCGGCTATCCTTTTGCGCGTGGCCGCGGTAGAAACCGCCGCTAGCATCGATCGCGCCATAAAGTAGCGTCGCTTTGCGCTTGTTGCGCTCGTGCATCGCCGCGAGCCCGCCGATTTCGTCCTTGATCCAGCCGAGCATTAAATTTAGCATGTAAATTCCGAAAGTGTTTGGGGTGTTGCTCATCGAGTCCGCGTCCGCCTGCGTCTTGTAGCGCAGGATCATCGGCGTTTTGGGATCTGCGCGGTCCAGCAGATCCTTGCGGATCGCCACCATCGTAACGCCCGCGGGGCCGCCGTTTTTCTGAATACCGCCGTAAAACATCCCCACGCTGCTAAGATCCACGGGGCGCGAAAACAGATCGCTCGAGCTATCGACTACGAGCGGGCAGGCACACTGCGGCAGCTGCGGATACTGCGTGCCGTAGATCGTGTTGTTCGAGCAGATGTAGCCATAATCGGCGTCGTCAGAGAATTTAACCTCGGGGATGCGGTCGAATTTGCTATCCTCGCTGCTTGCGACCACGCGGTAGTTTATGCCGAGCACGCCCGCTTCCTTGATCGCCTTGCTCGTCCAGTTGCCCGTGTTGGCGTATTCTGCGACGCCGCCTGCGTATAGGTTCATCGGCACCTGCGCGAACTGAAGGCTCGCACCGCCTTGCAAAAACAAAATCGTAAAATCATCCGAAAAGCCGTAAAGATCGCGCACGCGGTCCATCGCGCTATGTAGGACTTCCTCGAAAATTTTGGTGCGGTGCGAGATCTCCATTATCGAAAATCCGCGCCCCGCGTAGTTTAGCAGCTCCTCTTGCGCCTGCTTTAGCACGCCCAGCGGGATGGTGCTAGGTCCTGCGCTAAAATTTATTACTCTATCCATTTTGACTCCTTTAGATGATTTTCGCGTTTTTGCTGAGCTGCTGCGAGCAAAGGACGAACTCGTCGCCCGCGGCAAGCTCGCCCAAGCTCACCGTTTTGCCGCCCTTTTGGATTTGAACGAGGTCTTTGGTGGTCTCAAAAAATTTCGCCTTTTGCGCCAAAAGCTCATCTTTGGCGCTTAGCGCGTGCTCTGCGGCGCTTAGCTTGGAGCCGATGAAATTTTTAAATTTAAGCTCTAAATTTGAAAGCTTGGCAATCGAGCCTGAAATTTTCGGCTCGATCGATTTTGATTTAAGATGCAAAGCCGCGATGCTCAGCGCGTTTTGTGCGGATGAAATTTTATCTTTTATCAGCCTATCAAGTGCGTCGCTTACGCCGTCTAGGCTCTGAAAGATCGCGCAAATATCGGGCAGCAGGTCGATCATCGCGGCGGTGGGCGTGAGGCTTCGGTGATCGGCTACGAAATCGCTGATGCTAAAATCGATCTCGTGCCCGACTGCCGAGATGACGGGCGTTTTGGCTGCGTAGATCGCGCGAGCCAAGACCTCGTCGTTGAAGCACCACAGATCCTCGCGCGAGCCGCCGCCGCGAGCGATTACGATCGCATCGTAGCCTTTCTCGTCGGCTACGCGCAGAGCGCTTATGATCGAAGCAGGCGCGCCCTCGCCTTGCACTAGCGCGTTATACAGATCGATCTTGCAAAGCGCGAAGCGGTCCTGCGCCGTGCGAAGCATATCCGCCTGCGCCGCAGAGCCCGCGCTCGTGATAATCGCGATGCTTTGGGCAAATTTCGGAAGCTGTTTTTTGTGCGAGGCATCGAAAAGCCCCTCTTTGCTAAGCCTTTCTTTTAGCGCGGCAAACGCCGCTTCCAGCTCGCCCTCGCCGCTTTTGCGGATGTTTGATACCTGAATCTGATATGCGCCCGTGGGGGCGTAGAGCGAGACCTTGCCGCTTACGATGAGCTTATCGCCGACGGCGGGGATAAAATTTATCCGCGCGGCGTTAAATTTAAACATCGCGCAATCGATCGCCGCGCTCGCGTCTTTGATCGTGAAATACCAGTGCCCGCTCGTGCTTTGAGCTCTAAACTTAGATATCTCGCCCTCGACCTCGACGAAGCTAAAACTCGTCTCCAAAAGTGCCTTGGCTTGGGCATTTAGCTCGCTTACGCTAAGCATCGTCGTTTTCCCGTGCGATTTTTTCCGCGATGAAAAGCGTGCTGACGTCGAAGCTGAAGCCCTTTTGCACGCGCAGCTCAAAGCCCGCGTTTTTGAGTTTTTCGCTAAAGCTCGCGGCGTCTAGGAAGCTGCCGATGGAGCTTGGCAGATACTCGTAGGCTTCTTTGTTTTTCGAGATAAAGGCGCCGATTTTGGGCAAAATTTTGCTCACGTAAAAATCTCTGATTTTAAACGCGAGCCCGCCGCTTGCGGCTTTGGTAAATTCCAAAACCACAAGCGAACCGCCAGGTTTGATGATCCGATTAAACTCCGCAAGCGCCGCGTCCAGCTCCACGACGTTTCTTATGCCGTAGCTGATGCTTAAAATATCCACGCTCGCATCATCTAGCGTCGTGGCGCCCGCGGTTGCTTTGATAAACTCGCAGCCGGGAAATTTTTGCCTAGCCACCTCGAGCATCCCCTCGCTCGGATCGATCCCCACGATCCGCTCGATCTGCACGCCGTGCTGCGCCGCGCCGTCGCGCCACGAGCTTATCATATCGCCCGTACCGCACGCGACGTCGGCGATACTCACGAGCTTTCCTTTAAGCTTTTCAAGCGTCAGCTCGACCGCTTTTTTGCGCCACGAAACGTCCACGCCGAAGCTGATGGCGCGGTTTGCCAGATCGTAGGTAGGCGCGATCTCATCGAACATCTTTATGATTTTTTCCTGTTTTTGCACGGGCTTTCCTTATTCGTATGCTTTGATTTTGCGCAGCGATCTTTTCAGCGCGCGCAAAAGAGCCTCTTTTTCATTTAAAATTTTTTCCTCCAGCTCGGCGCGGCGGTCGTTTAAGCGGGCGTCTAGAGCCAGCAGATACGCAAACGCGACGCCGCTTTTATCGCTTGCTTTTTGATAGATCGCGATAAAATTTTGCCACACGCTGATATCTTGCAGCGCGCCGAAATCCTCGCAGGCGGCCTTGGTGCGTTTAAACAGCTCCCTGACGCAACCCTCATCAAAGCTTCTTGCAAAAATTTCAAGCGCGTATCGCAGCCTCTTTAGCCCTATGCGCGCGTCGTGAAATGCCTGCAGCGATAAACCTTGCTTTAAATTTTTTAGCTCCGCGCGCAAGCTTTTAATCAGCTTGCAGAGGCGGGCGGAGGCGAACTTTTTTGAAATTTTTTCATATTCGCTGCGCGCGTAGATGCCGTCCGCGCCGCTTAAAAAGCCGCTAATAGCGCCGTTTAAATCTGCAAATTCCGCGCTAGAAAGAAATTCTAAAATTTTATCCTCCGAGCGCTTCGCGATAAGATTTAGCTGCTGCAAAAAGCTCGCAGGCGCATCGTCAGCTTTTAAAAACTCCGCAAAAACATGAAGGTCTCGCAGCTGATTGGTGCGGCTCATAAATTCTGCTAGCAGTTTTAAAATTTCGCTCCTTTTTTCCGCCTCGAAAAGCGGCGCGGATAGCTTCAAAACCGCTCTAAATTTACGAATCTGCACGCGCAGCTCGTGAAGAGCTTCGGGGGCTAGGCTTTTTTGATATTCGCTTTTTGCGCCGCACGCCCTCATCCACGCTAGCTCAAGCGCCAAGCGTGCGAGTTTAACGCTGTCTGCATAGGGCAGCGCGAAAAATTTAACTCGGCTAAATTTTTTAAAAACGCTGCGGGCGTGCGCGAAATCAAGCGAGCGCGGCGGGATGCCGTAGCGCGCCAGATAGCGGCTTTTGTAGCGGTAATCGTCGGTGATCTCGCAAAAATCGGTGCTGCCGAAGGTTTTTACAAAATCAAAATTTGCGCTTGCCGCCTCGCTTTGGAATTTCGCTCGCAAAATCACGAGCGTACTTAGCTCGCCGCCGTAAAGCTCTAACCAAAACTCCGCCTCGTCGTTAGCAAAGCCGTAGCGGTTTTTTTGCACGATGCAAGCGATCCTGCTTTCTAAAGCCTCTTTGAAATCATCTTTTGAAATTTTAAAATTTAGAGTTTGTCTGTCGAGATCCTCTTTTTTGTGGTGCAAAGAGCATTCGTCGTTTTGGCGGATATAATAAATTTCGGGATAGAACGAAGTATAAAACCAAGTGATCTTTACCTTGCGACATTTCAGCCCCGCACGCTCTAGCGTCCGCAGAATCGAATCGTCGCTCAATAAAAATTTACGCTTAGTTTGCATACCCGCTCCAAAAATAAAGTGGGTAATAATAGCAGAAAATTCTTTAAACTATCTACACTTTTCGCAGTCTTCGACCGTAGCGGTGATATTTAGCTTGCGGATGAAATTGCCAGCTTTGCGCTCGATGTTTTTCAAAACGTCCTTATTAAAGGCATCATCCATGAAAAGATCCGTGACGTTGCCGCATTTTTCGCATACGACGTGGATGTGCGGCATCTGATAGATGTCGTAGCGACTCTTTTTATTCGGCGCATTGACCTCGACTACGACCCCTTCGTCGAGCAGGGTGTTTAAATTTTTATAAACCGTCGCTAGTGAAATGGATGGATAGTCCTCTTTGATCCCCTCGTATAGGTCATCTATGCTTGGATGTTCGTGGCGATCGAGCACCTTTAGGATGCACAATCTTTGCGGAGTTGCTTTCAGCCCGCAAGTTTTGAGTAGTTCTACGTGGCTCATTTTTGTCCTTCAAAAAATTTTAAAGTGATATTATCAAATTTTACTTTAAACAAAGTTGATATTAACTAATACTTTTTATCACTTAATATTCGCTCGGTTAGAGTTTGGATATCCAAGCCCAAGCTACGCTCCACGTCGGCGGTCTTGCCGTGCGGTAAAAAGATATCAGCAAATTCGAAGCTCACGATCTTTACGTCCGAAATTTCATTTTCTTGCAAAAATGCGCTTAGAATTTCACCGACGCCGCCCTTTTTGGCATTGTCGCTAAAGACGTACCAAATTTTATCTTTGCGAGCTAAGCTTCGCAAAAACTCGGCGTCCAAAGGCTTCACAAAGACTAGATCCACGACGTCCGCTTCGATCTGCCCCTCCAGCGCCTCGGCCGTTTTATACGCTCTGCCCGCGCCGTTTCCATAGCCGATGAGTGCTACGTGCGCGCTATCGCTGCACTTTAAAAACACCGATTTTGCAAGCTCTACTGCAGATACACCGGTCTCGTCGCAGTTCAATATAAAGCTTCCGCGCGGATAGCGGATCGCCAAAACCCCCTCATGCGTGTAGGAGTACTCGACGATCCGCTTAAAGCTCGCCTCGTCTCGCGGCGCGCACATGCTGACGTTTGGAATCGCGTTTAAGAAGCTCACGTCAAAGACCCCCTCGTGCGTCTCGCCGTCCTCGCCCACGATGCCCGCGCGATCCATCGCAAGGACTAAGCTTAAGTTCATAATCGCCGCGTCATGAACGATCTGATCGAACGCGCGCTGCATAAAGGTCGAATATATCGTAACGTACGGCTTAAAACCCTCGCGCGCCATCGCAGCCATCGAGCTTAGCGCATGCGGCTCGGCGATCGCGACGTCCCAGAAGCGGTGAGGAAATTTCTCGATCAGCTTATCCATGCCGGTGCCGCTCGGCATTGCGGCGGTCACGCCCACGACGTTTTCATGCTTGGCGGCTAAGCTTAAAAGAGCTTCGGCGTAAATTTGCGTGGCGCTTTTGGCGGCGGATTTTTTCTTAAATTCTCCGCTTTGAATATCGAAAGGCCCTACGCCGTGCCAGCTCTCCAAATAGCCCTCGGCCTTGTCATAGCCTTTGCCTTTGATCGTCTGAGCGTGCACGACGACGGGCTTGCGCGCGCTTTTTGCCGTCTTTAGCGCCGATATTAGATCCTCTAAATTATGCCCGTCCACGGGACCGATATAATCAAGCCCAAGCTCCTCAAAATACATCCCAGGTATAATGAGCTTTAAGGAATTTTCAAAGCGCTTTGCCATATATGTCGCGCTTTGCGGAGCGTGGGATAGCAGCTCTCTTACGTGGGATTTAAATTTTTGATATGTCTCGCCCGCCATCGCTTGGCTTAGGTACTTACTAAAGGCGCCGATAGGCTTGCTGATGCTCATTTTGTTATCGTTTAGGATGATGACGCAGGGCAAGCGCAGATCGCCTAGCTCGTTCATCGCCTCATAAGTCATACCGCCGCTCATAGATCCGTCGCCGATGAGTACGACCGGCACGCGATTTTCGCGCTTTAGGCTTATCGCTTTTGCCGCACCCACGGCTAAAGAGATCGACGTCGAGGCGTGCCCCGCCACGAAGTAGTCAAATTTACTCTCGCTAGGCTTCGTGTAGCCGCTGATACCGCCGAACTGCCTAAGCGAGCCGAACTCCTCCCAGCGGTCCGTTAGAAGCTTGTGTGCGTAGCTTTGGTGGCTTACGTCGAAGATAAACGGATCGCTCGCGGCGTCGAATACGTAGTGCATCGCCACGATGAGCTCGACCGCGCCCATGTTTGAGCTTAGATGGCCGCCGTTTTTGCTCACGACTTCGATGATGCGCGCCCTGATCTGCGTGCAAAGCTCCCGTAGCTCCTCTAGGCTTTTATTTTTAATATCCACTCAAAATTTCTCCCAGCGCGCCAAAGACGCGATCGTTTTGCTCAGGCGTACCGATCGTGATGCGCACGGCGTTTAGCCCATAGCTTTTTAAATTTCTAATGATGACGCCGCGGCGCAGAAGCTGCTCGCAAAGCTCGCTACTATCTAGCGGCGGGCTAAGTTTGAACGTGATGAAATTTGCGTAGCTAGGGATAAATTCTAAATTTTGCTCGCGCGCAAAATCCTCGAAGCGGCTCATCTGCGCGGCGTTGTTTTGCAGGCTTTTTTGCACGAAAGCCTCGTCTTTTAGTGCCGCAATCGCCGCTGCGAGGCTAAGCGTCGTGATGTTAAAGGGCGGTCGCAGCTTATAAAGCGCGCTTATGATTTGCCGCGGCGCGATGCCGTAGCCTACACGCATACCGCCTAGGCCGTAGACCTTTGAGAAGGTGCCTAGATAGAGCACGTTTTTAAAATTTTGAATTAAGAGCTTAGGATCAAGCCTCTTGCGCTCATCTTTAAACGCAGCAAATTCGTTGTATGCGGCATCGATCACTAAAAGCGTGTTCTCATCTACGCTGCTGGCGAACTCATACACCTCCTCCGCATCCAAGCATTCGCCCAGCGGATTGTTCGGCACGCACAAAAAGATGACCGAAATTTCATCCCTGTGCGCGTTATAAATTTTTAAAAGCTCAGCTAGATCGTGCTCCTGCGCGTTCGTTTTATAAACTTTAGCCTCGCAATGGCTTGCGTAGATGCCGTACATCGCAAAGGTAACGCCCGCTTGCAGTATCGCGCGGCGCGAATTGAGCTTGGCATGCAGCGCGAACTCGATGATCTGATCGCTGCCCGCGCCGATGATGATATTTTGCGGCTCTACGCCGAATTTCGAGGCGAGCGCGCCTTTTAGCTCATACATCGAATCATCGGGATAAAGATGCGCACAGGTGGCATTTTGCACGATCGCCTCCTGCACCGCCTCGCTAGTGCCGAAAGGGTTTTCGTTGCTGGCAAGCTTTAATACGTCCTGCTTGCGGATACCAAACTCCCGCACCACAAGCTCGATCGGCTTGCCCGCTTCGTAATTGCTTAGATTTTCTACAAATTCGTTAAATTTCATCACTCCCCTCCGTTTATGTAACTTCCCAACCAGGTGATTTCGTGCCCGTTTTTCTGCGCGTTTTGCAGCACGCGCGCCACGCGCTCATCGTCGATGTGTCCCTCAAAATCGACATAAAAGATGCATTTAAAATCCCTAAGCTTAACAGGGCGGCTTTCTAATTTGGTTAAATTTATGCCCTCGTTGCGAAACATCTGCAAAAAGTCTACGAGCCCGCCCGGGCGGTCGTCGGTTTTGGCTAGGATGCTCGTTTTGTTGCGGTCGCTCTTTTGGTTTTTAAAGTCGCTCAGCACGAAAAAGCGCGTGCGATTGGCGGAGTTGTCCTCGATCTTTTGAAACATCATCGGCACGCCGTAAAGATCGGCGGCGATCTTGGAGCAGATCGCGGCGGAGTGCGGCGTGGCAGCTGCCATCTGTGCAGCAAGTGCTGTAGATTTGGTCGCGGTAAATTTGACGCCGCTAAGGCCGTGATCGTCTAGAAATTTAAGGCACTGATTGTATCCTTGCGGATGCGAGAATATCTGATCCACGGTGCTTACGTCGTCGCAGTGGCTCGCAAAGCAGTGGTGGATATCCATATAAATTTCGGCGACGATCTTGACGCCCTCGTATTTTCGCAAGCAATCAAGCGTCGCTCCCACCGCGCCTTCGGTGTTGTTTTCGATCGGCACGACGCCGTATTTGGCCTCGCCGCTATCAAGCTCCTTAAAGACCGCCTCGATGTTCGAGAGCGGCAGATAGGAGCTTACCGCGCCGAAGCGGCTCTTGGCGGCTTGGTGCGAATAGGTGCCGAAAGGCCCTAAAAACGCGACTATCTGCGGCTTTTCTAAATTTCGCGAAACCGAGAAAATTTCAAAAAATATCGCTTCGATCGCCTCTTTGCTTAAATTCCGCGCCTTTCCGCCGTCCAGCCTGCTGATGATCGAGCGCTCGCGCTCCGGGCGATAGATCGCGCTGCCCGCAGTCTGCTTCAGCTCACCGATCTTTTTGACAAACCCCATGCGCTCGTCGATAAGGCGCAAAATTTCATCATCCAGCCTGTCGATACAAACGCGCAGATCATCGATGTTTTGCATCACAACCCTCCTTTTTCTCGCCCCTAAATTTCGGCGCGGATTTTAAAAATTTCACGCCGCCTCTTTTGCCGGACGCTTTGAAATTCTTACCGCGCGAACTTAAAATTTCACCGCTTAAGATAGTCGCGCCGCAACTTCCGCGCGCTAAGAAGGCGCGATAAAATTCGTCGCAGCGGGATCTGAAATTTAAAGAGGCGCGGTTAAAATTCAAAACGGGGCTTTGTTTTGCCGTAAAATTTAGAGGCGCATTTTGTTTGGATTTGAGATTTAAAGCCGCTGCGCGCTCGGATTTGAAATTTAAGATCGCGCCGTGTTTTAAGCGGCTCGCTGCGCGGATCATACGAGATCCTTTTCTAGCGCGATTAGCTCATCAAAGCTTTCGCGCTTTCTGATCAGGCGGTCCTGCCCGTCGTAAACCGCGACCTCGGCGGCGCGGCAGCGGGTGTTGTAGTTGCTCGACATCGAAAAGCCGTAGGCGCCGGCACTTTTGATCGCGAGCAGATTGCCACTTTGCAAGCTAGGAAGGCTCACCCCTTTGGCTAGGAAGTCGCCGCTTTCGCAGATCGGGCCCACGATGTCGCAGAGGCTCGCTGCGGCTAAATTTGCGCCGCCCAAATTTTTTTCATCCGCACACGAGCCGCTTGTTTGATCCGAGCTCCTGCCGCCTAAATTTACTTCGCTCGCGTCCGGTTCGTTTAAATTTATACCCTCCGAAGCGCCAATGATCTCGATGGCGTGGTGCGCGCCGTAGAGGCTCGGGCGTATGAGATCGTTCATCGCGCCGTCTACGATGACGAAGCGCTTGCCGCAGTTTTGTTTTTCGTAAAGCACGCGGGTAAGGAGGACGCCCGAAGCTCCCGTGATGAAGCGCCCCGGCTCGCACACGATCGTGACATCTAGCCCGCTTAGGCTCTTTAAAATTCCTTGCGCGTAGTCGTAGAGCACGATCTGTTTTTCATCCTCGTAGCGGATGCCGATGCCGCCGCCCACGTCGAAAAATTTTATATCGATCTCAAGGGCTCGCAGCTCGCGCAGCAGATCGCTTACTATTTTTGCGGCGTCGCAGATCGGAGAGATGTCCGTGAGCTGGCTGCCGATGTGAAAGTGGATACCAACGGGATTTAAAAATTTGCTCTTTTTGGCGTAGATATACATTTTGCGCGCGGTCTCGATGCTGACGCCGAATTTGTTTTCGCTAAGCCCCGTGGAGATGTAGGGGTGGGTCTTAGCATCGACGTTCGGATTTACGCGGATGCTGATGCGAGCGGGCTTATTTAGCTTTTGCGCGATCCGCTCCAGGCGCAGCATCTCGGCTTCGCTTTCTAAATTTATCAGCAAGATGTCCGACTTTAGCGCAAATTCTAGCTCACCGTCTTGCTTGCCGACGCCTGAGAATATGATCTTATAGCTCTTTGCGCCGATATACAGAGCGCGGCGCAGCTCGCCGATGCTGACGCAATCAAAGCCGCTGCCCAGATCCGATAGAAATTTTAAAATACTTAAATTAGAGCTTGCTTTAATCGCGAAGCAGACGAGCGACTTGCGCGCTGCGAAGGCCTCTTTGAGCGCTATGAAATTCTTTTGTATCTCGTTAAAATCGTAAACGTATAAAGGAGTGCCGTATTTGCGGGCTAAGCTTGAATAATCCATAGAATTTCCACCGATAAATTTTGCGCCATTCTAACAAATCAAGGCTTAACGATGCTTAAAAACCAAAAACGAAGCGAAGCAAAATAGCGCGGCTATGGGTGCTATGACGCCGAGCTCTGGAACGATTACGCCGTTTAGCGAGAAGCGGATCAGTACGAAAAATACCCCCCACGCGCACAGCGTGACGATGAAAAAGCCGAAGCTCATCAGCGCGAGATTGAAAAACCGCCCCGTAACCGGCAGATAATAATAAAGTATCAAAACCATCAGAGGCGCAAATAGCGGGAAGAAAAGCATATTGTAAAGGCTTGCTTTGATGGTGGCGACGTTGACGCCCTGATCTGCGAAGGTACGGATGGAGCGGATCGCGTCCTTGATCGAATAGACGTTGCTCGTAGCGTAAATACTCTCGATCGAGGCGGGATCAAAGCCCTTAAGTGCCTCGCTCTCTACGCTAAAAGCGTAGCCTAACCCGGCTCCGCCGAGCGCAATATCGCGCGGCAGCGAAGTGGTATTTACGTCGCGTAGGTGCCAAATTTTACCGCGGTATTCGCCATAGCTAGCGCTAGAGCGCGAAGAGAGGGAATTTGAGTCGATATCAAAGATCTTGATCCCGCTTGCGTCCTTGCCGTTAAGGGCTTTGATGTAGACATATTTGCCTTCAAATTTTAAAAACATATCCCCGCTCGCAGGCGTAAGATCGGTTAGGTTTTTTTGAAATTTCAGCGCGTATGCAAACGAGGTGGAATTTAAAGATATAAAACCCGCGGTGATAAAAAGCGCGATCAAAAAGGGCGGCACGATCAGGGCGTTTTTGCTGACTCCAAGCGCGTAGAAGCTCACTAGCTCATTGCTTCTGATCATATTAAACATCATTAAAATCAGCGCGAAAATGAGGCTTAGCGGCAGCGTGTAGCTAAGCGCGACCGCTGCGGTTAGAGCAATATACAAAAGAGCGGTATTCGCGCTTGAGGGAAAATCTTTGAGATTGGTAAGCACATCGATGCCTACGTAAAAGCACTCAAGAGCTATAAGCAGGATAAAAAAATACTTCAGATAAGAAAGAGCCGCGTATTTTACGTATAACTTCACACCCTAGCCTTTTTAATCGTAAATTTTTGCGTGATCTGCTCTATATCCGAGCAAATGAGCTCTTCTACCGCGCGCACGACGTAGGGTAAAATTTCGCTCAACTTCTCACGCTCGCTTTCGTTAAAATTTCCGAGCACGAAATTTGCCGCATCCTGGTCATGCCGTTTTTTGCCCACGCCGATACGCACGCGCTCGTAATCCGCACCGATTAGCGCATCGATCGATTTGATGCCGTTGTGCCCGCCGCTACTGCCGCCTTTTTTAAATTTAACGGCGCCCAGATCCAAATCTATATCGTCGTGCACCACAATGATGCGCTCGGGCTTGTAAAAATCATTCACGGCCTTTACGGAGTTGCCGCTTAAGTTCATAAAAGTTTGGGGTTTTAAAAGAAGCAGCGAGCCCTTTTTAAAAAGCTCGCCTTGGAATTTAGACGAGCCGAGCTCGCTAAAGCCGCCCGTCTTTAAAATTTCGTCGATTAGCATAAAACCGACGTTGTGTCTGGTGTCTGCGTATTTCTGAGCAGGATTCCCAAGTCCTGCGATCAGTATCATAGGCGCCCCTATTTAGCCGAAGTAACTCCGACTACCGCTACCGAGCCGTCTAGGATGATGCTGACGCCCTCTTTTACCGGAATGTCGCGGATCAAAAGCGAATCGCCTACGTCAAGATCACTCACATCGAGCGTAAAATCGTTTGGTAGATCTTTGCCGGCGCATTTTACGGCGATACGGCGCTTGGATTGCACCAAAATACCTTTGTTTTTTAGCCCTTTAGCGACGCCAGTTACTTTAACCGGCACTAAATATTTGCTTACGACGTCATCCTGAACTACTCGCAAATCTACGTGGGTTAGGGTGTTTGTGACGGGGTGCTTTTGGTATTCTTGCACGATGACGCGATATGTCTTACCGCCCACGCTAACCTCGAAAGGAAGATCTTCTTTTGCGCGCATAGCTTTGATAAAGTCGTTTACTTTAAACGCTGCGTTAATATTTTCAAATCCTTTCGCATAAATATTAGCGATTAGATAACCATCTCGTTTTAGGGATTTTGAAGCCCTTTTACCGATACTATCTCTAACGATACCTTCTAACATTAGGTTTCCTTTGTGAAAAAATGAAGCGTGATAATAGCTAAATGTTGCTTTAAATCTATTTAAGAAATATGGGACTTTATGCAGATCGATCAATAGTGGAATTTATTTATGCATGTTAGGATGTCTTTTGTGCACCGCAATATAAATTACGACGATAAGCCTTTATGCCGCAAAATTATCATAATTAGCCGCTCTCCCATGATTTCATAAAAATCCTTTTTGTATTCGCTCGCATGCTTTCGCAGCGCGTCTTTGAATTCGTCGTAGAATTTCAAGCTGCATTCGTGAGTTTCAAAAAATTTTAAAAGCGCGCTGTATCTTATGACCGAATAGCGTCCATACTCATCAAATTTCGCTAACTCTTTATCTGCATAGCTATAATCAGGTAGAAGCAAAAAGCACTTTGCTCTGCCGCCTGAATCCTGCTGATCGGCAATCTTTGAGTATTTATCTAGCTGAGAGCGTATTGCGCCGCTTTGCAAATCGTGTCTTATCCCGTTGATACCGGATTTGATCTTATTTTCGATGACGATTGCGTGGTTTTGATCTTTTATGAAAATATCTATATTTTTGTATTCTCTTAAAATTTGCGCATCCTCGCTTACGTTTAGCCGTAAAATTTCACTTGCAAATTTTAAAAATAGTTCCGCATCGTTTCGCAGATAATAGACTATCCAATTTGAAAAGCTTAACTCATCGTCCATCTTGCCGATTATCTCTAAGATGTTTTGCTCTTTAGCTTTAAAATTTAAAATTTCATTTAGCCCGATCCGCTTCGTAGTATCGTTCTCTTGCCAAAGCTCGGGCGCGAAAATTTTATCCAGTACGCTTTCGTGGCGGACATATTGCTTCAAAGATTGCGAGGAAAATTTAAATGGCACGAAAAAGTGCGTTTCATCTATCAATTTCTCGTCATCAACGATGTAAAATTTAAATTTTGGTTTTTTAAAATCCGATGTCTCAAATGTTATATACGCCGCATTGGGGCTATCGTTTTCGCTTTCAAATAGCTCGTTTAGAAGCACGCCGCCGTAAGCGATATTTTGCGCCTCAATCATTTCGGATTGTCTTTTAAGTTCCTCTTTGGCGCCGCGCTTTCTGCCGCTAGCAAAAAACTCATCGCTCAAAAGCGGCTTTAACTTGCTAGCGCAAGCTAAAATTTCAAAACAATGTTTCGAGATAGCACGCACTAAAAGAACTTTGTGCGCATCCTTCGCATCCTCGTTTATCGTGCCGTAAGGATTTACGTAGATATAGTGTCTGCCGTTGTCTGCTTTAAAAAGATTGATGATCTCGTGCCCCAAGCTCTCGTTCAAATAGCCGCCCGAAAACATTCGATTTATAATTATCATCTCAGAATAAATTCCTATCTATATTTTTGGCGCTAAATTTAAGCACGCATTCTCGTATGGCATTGCGTACCTCGTCGCGCTTTTGTTTGTCATAAAAGTATAATCCCGTCGAGCCGAAGCTTCCAAAGACGTAGAGATAGTATCTCGTTTGGATGTCATTAATGTGCCACCCTAACCTAGCGCTTTTGGGGCTTTTTGAGCTCATCCTAAAAAATTTAATTACCGCTAGGAAAATTTTCAAAATATTTGCGCTTTTTACCTCTTTTTTCTCTAAGCGCATATCCTCGATTTGATCTGCCGTGACGGTTCTGCTGCGCATTAAATTCCAATACGGCGCGCAGAGCAAAACGGCTACAATGCTATTTTCAACGTCGCTTCTAGGGAAGGTGATTTTACCTGTTTGCATATCGATTAAGTATCTTTTGTTTTTATTGTAGATCAAAATGCTTTGAAACGGCAAAAGCACTAAAATCACGGCACCCACGCCTAACGGCAACAGCAAAATTCCAATGAGCAGTGCCCATTTAAAATTTTTAAAAACGATTTCTAGTGCAGTATGGACGTCGATTATCTCATATTTCATAAAATTCTCTTGCGATGAAATTTTAAAATTTTATTCATTTGATCGCTTGCGCGATTTAAATTCTAAAAAGCGCCGAAGCATTAAGACCTCAGCGCTTTTTAGATAAATTTCGCGACTAAATACGGCGCGAGATTATTTCTTTTTGCGACGTTTTTTGTCGCCCGCTTTTTGGGCGGGAGTTCTAAAGCATCCTGCCCTTTTTGTTTTATTGGAACTCATTCGGTTCTTAGCCGGCATTTCCTACTCCTTATAGAAAAAATATGCGTAATTATACCCCCCCCCCCCCCCTGAAATTTGGTTGAAATTTTGTTTATCAAAGATTAAATGAATAGGAATTTTATAAGATTAATCGGACGTGAAATTTTAATCGAAATTCTAGATATTTTAAAACGAAATTTAAGGTAGTATATGCCCGCGTAGCAGCGGGCAAGCGAATAGAATTCCGCCTGCGCGGCGGCAGGCAGAATTTTTTAAAATTTTAAATTGCAAGAATTTAAAATTTTAAAATTTACGACTTAGCGGATCTCTTTTAGCTGTACGACTTCGCCGGCGAGCATCTCCTCGGCGCTCTCTCCGGATTCTGCTGCCAAATCCCTTTTTTTGGCAAGATCTACGTTTTTGATCTGCAGATCGAGGTCGTTTCGCTTAGAGGCCTTATCCAGCGCCTCCTCGCGAGTAATAATGCCATCTCTGTAAAGATCGAGTAGGTGCTGATCGAAGGTCTGCATGCCGTAGGTATTGCGACCGTCGGCGATCGCGTCTGGAATTTCATCGTCACGCGCATCAAGTATCATATCCTTAATACGGGTGTTTTTGCGTAAAATTTCAACGACGGCCACACGTTTGCCCTCGATAGTACGAGCAAGGCGCTGAGAGATGACCGCCTCTAAAACGGATGCTAGCGTCATTCGGATACGCTCCTGTTCGGCCTGCTCAAACATCGCAATGATTCGGTTTACCGTCTCTTTTGCGTCAATAGTGTGCACCGTAGAAAACACTAAGTGGCCCGTTTCTGCGGCGTGAAGCGCGGTCTCGATCGTCTCTAAATCGCGCATCTCACCCACGAATATAACGTCTGGATCCTCTCGCAGCGCGGCGCGAAGCGAATCGGCAAAGTTGTTGCAGTCCTCGCCGATAGCGCGCTGATTGATAATGCATTTATCGTCTTTGAAAACGAACTCGACTGGGTCTTCGATTGTAACGACGTGGCTGGTTCTTTGCCTATTTATGCGATTGATCATGCTTGCGATCGTTGTCGTCTTTCCGCTTCCCGTAGGCCCCGTAAGTAGCACGACGCCGCGCATAGCCGTGTCGCAAATATCTTTGATCGAAGGCGGCAGACCTAGATCGTCGATCTCTGGAATTTTAACCGGTATCGTTCGGAAAACCGCGCTGATACCATCGATCTGAAAGAAAATATTAACGCGGAAGCGATAATCTTCGTTTAGCTTGTAAGTAAAATCCACGCTCTTTTTCTCGATAAGCTCAGGAAAGCGCGTGATGAGAAGCTCCTTAGCTAGCGTCATCGCGTCTTCTTTCAAAAATGGCGTTTTGCTAAATTTTACCAGCTCGCCATGGATACGACCTCTGATAACCGCGCCTGATTTAATGTGAAGGTCACTACCGCCGTTTTGGATTAAAAATTCCAGATATTTATTTAGCCTATCTCGCTGCTTAAAATCCAGCGTAGAAGCGTCAACTTGATACTGCGAATAATCTATAGAACCCGCCATCATTTCTCCTTTTTAAGTGTTTTTATTATCTCTTTAAATGCCTCTTCAAAGGCCACCAGTCCGTCATCCAGCAACTTTTTATATGCTTTTTTCATATCGATCTTCGCATCCGCTACGCGAGCGAAAAATTCCTCTATCTGCGCGTCGCTAGGCGGCATTTTGGGCTTTTGATCGCCGCTTATAAAAGCCTCTATCGTCTCAAGCGGCGCAGTATTTACGCAGCCCGGATACATTAGCTCGCTGACGTAGTACTCCTTCGGCAGATCATCTCCTTTTACGCCTGTGCTCGCAAACAGCGGCTTTACGTAGTTTAAATTTTCTTTAGTGATAATATTGTAGCATTTTGAAGCGTTCATCGTGCCGATTTTGCCGGTAGGAAGGCCCGCCGCGGCCATTTTTTCATCCAGCAGCCTATCGAAGCGGCTAACGAAGATGCTAATTACGGTTTTTGGTAAATTTGCTTTCGGGAAGTAGCGACGAAAGCCTGCGATCCCCTCTTTTATCGCCTCTATACATTTTACGGTCTGCTCCGGCGAAAAAACCAAGGTCGCGTTTACGCTGATCCCCTTTTTTAGTAGATCACGCATCGCTTCGTAGCCCGCCTTCGTAGCAGGGATTTTAATCATTACGTTTGGCATGCCGATCGTGCTATATAGGTGCTTGCCCTCGCGATACATCGCCTCAGCGTCGTCTGCAAAGCACGGATCAACCTCGATACTCACAAAGCCGTCATCGCCGTTGATAAAATTTTTTAGCAGGCTCTCCGCCGCGCTTCTGATATCTGCGGTGGCTAAAATTTCATACAGCTTTTTAGGCTCTTTTTTTCTAAATTCCTCTTTGGCCGCATCGTATGCGGAGGAGCTTAGGATCGCGTTTTTAAAGATCGCGGGATTGGAAGTCGCGCCGTTAATTATCCCCTTTTTGATCAGCTCGTCGAAATCTTTATCGATAAAATCGCGCTCCAAAAAGTCGCACCAAAGGCTGAAATTTAGGGCTTTATCATACATATTTCATAATCTCCTTCAAATCCTTTTTTTCAATGCAGACGCTCGCCTCGCTTTTTAAAATTTCATTCGCGCAAAAGGCGATTTTAAGTCCCGCCTCACGAAACATCGAAACGTCGTTCGCGCCGTCTCCCACGCACATTACTTCGCTTGCGCTTAGGCCCATCAGCGATTTAAGCTGCGCAAGTAGCGCGCCTTTTGAGTAGCCAAACATCATCTCGCCGCCGAAAAGCCCGGTTAAAATTCCGTTTTTTTCATGCAGATAATTTGCAAAGCTCGCGTCAAAGCCTAGTTTTTTCTGCGCGGCGTCCGTGGCTAGATGAAATCCGCCGCTAAAGACGATCACTTTTATGCCTTTATTTTTCAGATACGCGATGATCTCGCTAGCGCCGCAAACGAAAGGCAGGCTTTCCGCGATAGCTTTAGCATCGCTAAGCTTCATCCCCTTTATCAGCGCCACTCGCTCGCTAAGGCTCTCAAAAAAATCAAGCTCTCCCGCCATCGCACGCTTCGTAATTTCGCTAACTTGTCCCTGCGCGCCCATTTTAGCGGCGAAAAAACCTATCGTTTCGCCGTCCATCAGCGTAGAATCAAAGTCGAAAACACAAAGCTTTATCATAAATATCCTCGCAAAAATTTAGGAATTATAGCTAATTTAAGTTTAAGTTTTTTGGAATTAGCATAAATTTTTCGCTTTTTGCGACCTCGTAAATTTTACTCCTAACCCCGAACGAGCATAAATTTATATATTTTTTTTTGCCAAAATATAAAATTTCATCTTGATGATAGTGCCCCTCGATGATTAAATTTGCCGCGTAAAAATCGATCTTCGGCGCGATTATATCCTTAAAATTTGGCATTTTTTTGTATAGATTTTTCCCCTCTTGCGATTTTAAGATCATCTTTGAAATTTTAAATTTCAAAGCGCGATCGAGCAGATCCATAAATTTCAGAAAAGCTCTATTTCGTAGCGAAAGCAGCGCAAACTGCGTCAGGCGCGGCAAAAACAGATCGCCGTGCGCGATCTGCACCGCTTCGCCGCTCTCGCTCATAAATTTAACGGGCTGCGCGGCGTTTGGATAAACTTTTGCGCGGGGGAAAATTTCGCGCAGATTAAAATCGTGGTTGCCCTCGAAGTAAAAAATTTCGCATTTTCGCGACAACTCGTTTATTAGCGCGATCTCCTCTTCGTAGAAGCGCTGCACGTAGGTCGTGTTTGCCAAAAAATCAAACATATCTCCCATCATAAAAATTTGAGGCGGCAGGCTTTGCGTGGAACACAGCGCGCGCAAGAATTTCAAAAATTGCGGTCTGCTCGCACCCGCGTGCGCATCGCCGATAAAAATCGCACCCGGTTTTATCGTCTGAATTTGATCATTTCGCATTTAGGCTCCGGCGCGTGATAGTTTTTACAAAAAGCTCATCGCTTAAATTCCGTGCGCGATGCGCGGCAGCGCCGTATCTTCGGCAAATCCGCACATTAAATTTGCGTTTGCGATCGCCTGTGACGAAGCTCCGCGCAAAAGATTATCGATCGCCGAGTTGATCCAAATTTTATCGCCCGCAGTTTTTACAAAAATATCGCAAAAGTGCGTCCCTGCGACGTTTTTTATACTCACGGGCTCGCTACGGACGCGCACGAAAGGCTCGTTTGCGTAAAACTCCCGCAGCACCGCCTCTGCGTCCACGCTCTTTTGCAGCACGCCAAACGCGCTAACTAGCATTCCACGCGTAATCGGCAGCAAATTCGGCACGAAAAGCGTGTTAAACGCACCGCCTTTTAAAATTTGTAGCTGCTCTTTGATCTCGTCTGCGTGGCGATGCGAGATCGGCGAGTAGGCATTTGCGTTTTCGTTCACGCTTACGAAATGGCTGCTCGTTTTAAGAGCCTTGCCTGCGCCGCTTACTCCGCTTTTTGCGTCGATAAATACGCCGATACCGGGATCTAGTAGCCGTACGAACGGCGCAAGCGCCAAAATAGAGCAGGTAGGGTAGCAGCCCGGATTTGCCGTAAGCCGCGCCGCGCGGATCTTCTCGCGATTTAGCTCGGGCAGTCCGTAAACGGCGTGGGCTAAATTACGAGGGTCTAAATGCGCGGTGTAATTTTTCTCGTAAAGCTCGCGACTTAGGCGGTAATCAGCCGATAGATCGACTACCTTGACGCTTTTAAATTTTAAAATTTCGCGGGCAAATTCCATCGCTTTTTCATGCGGCAGCGCCAAGAAAATAAGATCGCATCTTTGCGCCGCAACGCGAGCATCCGCGACTTCTACGCGCATCTCAAACACGCCGCGAAGCTGCGGGAAAATTTCGCTTATCTCTCCATCTGTCGAAGCGCCCAAATATGAAATTTCAAAGCCCGGGTGGGAAAGTAGAGCCTTAATCAGCTCAAGCCCCGTATAGCCGCTAACGCCGATGATGCCTACTTTTTTCACGCTAATTCTCAAATTTTATCGGCTTGTATTCGACGCTTAAAATTTCCACATCGCGAGTGCCTGATGGCAGCTGAAGCACCACCTCGTCGCCCTCGGCTTTACCTAAAAGCTGGCGCGCAAGCGGCGTATTGATGTTGATGAGTTTGCGCGAGATATCCGCCTCGCTAAGCCCCACGATCGTGTAAACCTCCTCCCGCTCGGTCTCTACGTCCATAAAGGTAACGGTGGAGCCGAATTTTACGCGGTCGTGCTCGTAGGTCGAGGGGTCGATGATCTTTGAGCGAGAGACGATGTCGCTAAGCTCGGCGATACGCGAGAGCAAAAACGCTTGCTCTTCGCGCGCCGCGTGGTACTCGGCGTTTTCTTTCAGATCGCCGTGTCCGCGTGCGATGTCGATCTGCTGCACGATGTGAGGCAGCTTCACGCTCTGAAGCTCTTTGAGCTCGGAGGTGATCTTTTCATATCCGTAAAGCGTCATTGGTTCTGTCGTCATAATCTTCCTTTCTTTTTATCAAATTATATAAGCTTTAGCCTTAAAATTTTAGCTCGCAGGCTGCGTTAAAATTTTTGCCACGTTTTCGCTGGAACCGAATTTCAGATAATCTCGCAGCTTTTCGCTCGCAAGTTTAAATTTAGCGGCGTCGCAGCGCTCGTATGCGGCAAGTAGGTTTTGCGCGCTTACTTCGCCTTGCAAAAGCTCCTCGTGCAGCGGCTCCTCGCCCAAAAAATCAAAAATAATATTCGCAAGCCCCACGTGCTTTAGCTTTATGAGCTTTCGTGCGAGCCAAACGTCAAACGCGCGCGCTTTGTAGCACAGCACGAACGGAGTGCCGATGAGCGCCGCCTCAAGCGTCGCCGTGCCCGAGCAGATGAAGGCAAAATCGCAATCCTTAAGCGTGGCGGGAGTATCGTTTGCAATGCTAAAGCCGTCCAGAGGCCCGTAAATTTCATCTCTTTGATCCATCAGATGCGGCGGGACTATCAAGATTCGCTCGCTATTTTCAAATTTAGGCGCAAGGGCTCTAAAAATCGGCATCAGTCTTGAAATTTCAGCTCTGCGCGAGCCGGGCATAAAAGCGATCTTGCCCTGTTTTTCGTAGCTTGTTTTTTGGAATTTTATCTCATCAAGCAGCGGATGCCCCACGAAAGAGTACTTTGCGGTTTTAGCGCTTTGCTCGCTCGGACGCGCGGCATACTCTTTCGGCGCAACATTTTTATCTTTTGCTTCTTGTAGCGAGGCGTCTTTGCTTTCCGCTTCTTGCGGCACGGCGCCTTTATCTCCCTTGCAATCCGCGCCGAAAAATTTTGCCTCAAAAGGCCAGATGGAGAGTAGATTGTCGCAAAACGCCTTCAGCTTCTCCGCTCTGTGCTGCTTCCATGCCCAAACCTGCGGCAGGATATAATATGAAATTTCCGCGCGCGCGCCGCTTTCTTTGATCGCGCGAGCTAGCGGTAGATTAAACGCGGGCGAGTCAATCAAAAGCACGCGATCGCACTCCGCCGCAAGTCGCGTCATCTGTGCTATCGCGCGCTTTGCTTTTAAAATCAGCGGCAGAATTTCTATAAAGCCCATCGCCGAAAACTCGCTGCTTTTGTATATCGGCGAGCCAAGCTTTTCGTCGAAAATTCCGCAAATCTCGTAAGCGGGATCGAGCTTTTTAAGATGCTCAAAAACCCCTTTAAAATGGAGGTTCGCAGAGGGCTCTAGGCAAGAGATTAAATATTTCAAATTTAGCCTTTTAAATTTTTGTTAATTATAGCAAAATGTGCTAAAATTAAGCCGACAAAGGATTTAAGATGAGAAATTTTAAAATTTTAGCGCTATGCGGCGCGTTCGTGATGTTGCTAGGCGGTTGCGGCGCGGCTAAATACCAAAAGCGTCAAGTCACCGAGGATCCCGCAGTAACTGCACGCTTTGAGGCGCTTAGTAAGCTAGGCTCGCCCGCACTCGTCGCTAAAGCCGCAGCTAGCGAGATCGCAGCAGACGTAGGCGGCGCCAAGCCCCACGTTAAGGTCGCGCAGTTTGTATTTCTCGAAGAAATTAGCGCACAAGGAAGCGATCTGATCTATGCCTACTCGCTAAGCCCTGGCTGGGCGAGCCTGAAAAGCTCCGATCGGCAAAAATATCTCAAATTGCTAACTAAGGATATTACCGAAAATGACTGCAATGCACCTAGTACGCGAGCTTTATTGCGAAGCGGAGTGCGCGAAGTGCACCGGTTTTTCTACGATTATCCGAGCTCGCACCTACTTGATTCGCAGGTGAGCGAGGAGATATGCCGCAAAGCGGGGTTATAGATAATCTCGCATAATTTTATACCGCGGATTTACATCAGCGCGAAAGCGAAATTTTATGGCGCAAAATCTGCGATAATTTAAAAGGCGGAATTTGTGGCGAGTTGCAGGGCACGACCACAAATTTAAGGAATTTCGAAAGCGAAATTTAGGCGATGAAATTACATGGCAGGCTATAAAATTTGTAGCGAAAAAAGATAAAATTTCGTAGCAAAAAGGCGGAATTTTTCTATGAATTTTGTGATCTAAGTTTGTGATGGAATTTTTGCGAAAAAATTTGGCGCGACGGAATTTTATGCCGCGCAAACTAAGTAGCAATTTTTGCATAGTAAAGAATTGAGCGCTAGAATTTTTGCAGACGGGATTCCGCTCTGATAGGCCTGTCGTGAAATTTTAGCTAAAGAGAGAATATGAAAGAAATTTTAATCACCAATGACGATGGATTCGAAGCGCGCGGGCTTTTGGAGCTCGCAAGTGCGCTAAGATCGGTCGCAAACGTAACCATCGTAGCGCCAAGCTCGGAGAAATCGGCATGCTCGCACTCGCTCACGCTCACGCGTCCGCTTAGATTTGTAAAACTCGACGACGGATTTTTCAAACTCGACGACGCTACGCCCGCAGACTGCGTGTATTTGGCACTCCGCGCGCTGTATAACCGCAAGCCCGATCTTGTGATAAGCGGCATAAATCACGGCGCCAATGTCGCGGAGGACGTGACCTATTCGGGCACCTGCGGAGGAGCGATGGAGGGGGTTTTGCAAGGTATTCCCGCGCTTGCGGTGAGCCAGTTTTACGTCGCGGATTCGCTGCAGCGGTACGGATTTGATCTAGCGTGCGAGCTTGCGGTTGATCTGGTGGGGAAAATTTTCAAAAACGGCTTTCCGCTGCCGCCGAAGCAGTTTTTAAATTTAAACGTTCCTGCCGTCTCAAAGCAAGATTTCAAGGGGCTAGTAGTAGCGCCATGCGGCGAGAAGCTCTACGACACGGACGCGCAACTAAACCGCAATCCGCGCGGAATGGAGTATTATTGGCTCGGCAAATCTACGCTCAGCTTTGATGCGAGCAAAAACGAAAACAGCGACATTTCGGTGCTTTTTGAGGGGCGGGCGACGCTAAGTCCGATCAAGCTAAATTTAACCGCGCACGAGCAGATTAGCGCGCTAGAAAGGTGGATGAAAAACGATGAGTGAGGTCGTAGTAGACCGCTTTTCGCGCTCGCGCCTACTTTTCGGCGAGGATTTCGCGCGATTGCAAAGCGCTAAAATTTTAATCTGCGGCTGTGGCGGCGTGGGTGGAGCGGCGATAGAGGCGCTGTACCGCAGCGGCGCGGTAAGCTTAAGCGTGATCGATTGCGATCGCTTCGAGATAACCAACCAAAACCGCCAGCTTGGAAGCGAGTGCCTAGGCGAGCTAAAATGCGAGGTTTTTGCGCGCAAATTTAAAGGCGTAACGCCGATTGCCGCTAGGATCGATGAGGAATTTTTATCTAAATTTGATCTGGCGCAATTTGATTTCGTAATCGACGCGATCGACGACGTGAGCGCCAAGATCGCTCTTGCGCTGCGCTGCAGCGAGGCAGGCGCGGGCTTTGTAAGCTCGATGGGCGGCGCAAAGAGGCTCGATCCCTCTAAAATCGAAATCCGCTCAATCTGGCAGACGCAAGGCGATCCGCTCGCGCGCAAGATCAGATATGAGCTGCGAAAGCGCGGCTTTGCGGGTGATTTTGACGTCGTCTGCTCGAGCGAGCCGCCGCGCGTCAAATCGATGGGCAGCTTCATGGGCGTGACCGCGAGCTTCGGGCTTTTCATCGCAAGCTACGTCGTGCGCAGGCTGATAAGCAAGCAGACTTAAGCGGTTAAAATTTTATAGCGTTTCGGCGTGTGGCTCCGTCTGGTCGTATTTTGCGGTTAAATTTTAAATATTTTGAGCTTTTGATCCGAGCGCGCTTTGCGTGCGGTACGGCGTGGCGGGTGCTTTGCGGCGCGCGTGCGGTTAAAATTCAAAGCGGCGAAAGTTAAATTTTACCGGACGACGAAGATAAAATTTGCTCGGCGCAAAGGTGAAATTTCGTTCGCCACGAAGGATAAAATTTTGTCTGCAAAGATCGGCGCAGGCTACGCGCGAGATGAAATTTAAAGATCACGCAAGCTACGCGTGCATATCTATAGTATGCGGTGCGCCGTTTTAGCGGGCGCCAAATAGCGGTCTAGGATTAAAAATTTAAATAGGCGGGTCGCGAGCTTGCTCGTGAGCGAAATTTAAGTAAGCTAAGTTTGAGCGGATGTTCTTTACGGCGAATTTTCATAGCAGCGCGGTAAAATTTTATCGCAGTTTCGCGCGCTTTTTGATGCAAAAAGAGGCGCACCCAGGCAAGTAAAACCAAATTAGCGCGCATCAGCCGCCGCGCAGCGCCTAAATAAGCGTAAAGCGTAAGCAAGGCTCAAGCAAACGCAGCGGCAAGCTTACTTCTAAATTCCATTTTTTACCGCTCGCAAAAAGCGGAATTTAGAAATTTAATTTAAAGGAGCAGCGATGAATGAAATTTTTACACGCACGAGCGTACGGAGCTTTACCGAGAAGATGCCGAGCGACGATCAGATTGAGCTCGTGCTAAAAGCCGCGATGCAAGCCCCTAGCGCGGGCAACCAGCGCTCATGGGAGTTTTACGTAGTACGCGACCGCACTACGCTTACGCTACTTAGCAGCGTCGGCACCTACGGCGGCTGCACGAAGGATGCGCCGCTTGCGATCGTGGTCTGCACGCGCAAAAACGGCTTAAAATTCCAGCCCTACGCTCGCTACGACTGCGCTTGTGCGGCAGAAAATCTCTGGCTGGCAGCGCACCATTTGGGGCTTGGCACCACGTGGCTGGGCGTAGCGCCCGATATTTACGCGATGGAGCGCGTAAGAGAAATTTTGGATCTGCCTGGGCATTTGGAAGCCTTTTGCATTATGCCTTTGGGCTTTCCGTCTCGCGTCACAAAGGCGCATTCACGCTTTGAGCCCGCTAAAATTCACTTCGTAGGCTAGATATGTTTATTTCGCAGAGTAAAATCGACGATCTTATCGCTAGCGACGGCGCGTTTTTGGACCTTACGACCGAGCTTTTACAGGACTTCGTGGATTTAAACGCGCCCGCGCGACTTTCGATCGTAACGAGGCAGGATCTGATCTTTAGCGGCGGAGGAATCGCGCGCGAAGTGGCGGCGCGCTTTGGTTGCGAGACGGGGCGGCTAGCGCGCGAAGGAAGCGCATTTGGCGCGGGGGATGAAATTTTTAGCGCGCAGGGAAGCTTCGAGAGCCTCCATAAAGCTTGGAAGATCGTTCAGATCGTGTTTGAGTACTCCTGCAAAATTTCAACCTACGCGCACGAGATGGTTGCGCTGATGCGAGAAGTTAATCCGCGCTGCGTGCTGGGCGCAACGCGCAAGAGCTTTCCTTTTGCAAAGGAGCTTTGCGTAAATGCGCTGATCGCGGGCGGCGGGAGCATGCACCGCCTGGGGCTGCACGACAGCGTCCTGTTTTTTTCAAATCACATTCGCGCGTTTGCGAGCTTTAGCGAGTTTTGCGCGCAGATCGCTAAATTCAAAGAGCGCGCGCCCGAGCGAAAGATCATGATTGAAGTGGCGAGCGAGCGCGAATTTAGCGAGCTCTTAAAATACGCGCCGGATGCGATAATGTGCGATAAGATGAGCCCGGGCGAGCTTAGAGCCTGCGTTTTGAAGCGAGATGAAACGGCGCCGCAGATTAAAATTTGCGCCGCGGGCGGTATAAATAAGAATAACTGCGCAGAGTTTGCAGCTACCGGCGCGGACGTGCTCGTAAGCTCGGCGGTTTGGAATCAGGGCGTGTGCGATCTAGGCGGAAAGATAGAGCTTATCTAAATATTAAATTTTAATTATGATGCAGGATGTGCGCCTTGGATCCGCAAAAGAGCGGGATTTATTAATAGATAAGAGTATATTTTGTAAAATTCTTAAAATTTCAAAAAAGGATTTTCATGAAAAAAATTGCTTTTATTTTAGCGCTTGCGGCAAGCGTTTCGTTCTGCGCGGATCAGCTGATAATCGCGGCCGGCGGCGGATACAAAAAGCCCGTCTCGGTCGTGATCGAAAATTTGAAAAAAGAGGGCATGGACATGGCGGGATCGTTTGCAAACCTCGGCCAGCTCGTCATTCAATCGCGCGAGAATAAAATTTCATTCATCGTGGGCGACGAGGCGTTTTTGAAAAAAAGCGATCTAAATATCACTAAATTTGAACGTATCGGGCGCGGCGCGCTCGTTTTAGTAACGCCGAAAAATATTAAAATAAACGACGTATCGGAAATCGCAAAATTCGATAAAATCGCGATGCCCGATCCTAAAAAGGCGATTTACGGTATCAGAACGAACGAGTTTTTACAAAACGCCAAGATGGATGGGGTAAAAGATAAAATTTTAGCCGTCGCGGGCGTACCGCAGGTGGTCGCATACGTCATCAACGGCGAGGTGCAGGCGGGCTTTATCAACAGCACCGAAGCGGTCGCCAAAAAAAATGAGTTCGGCTCGATCATCTACATCGACGAGAGCCTCTACAGCCCTGCATTCATCGGTATCGCAAGGCTTAGCGCGTGCGGCGAGCAGGCGTTTTGCGAAAAGGTAATGAAGGAATTTCAATCGGATCGCTCAAAAGAGATTTTTTCAAAATTCGGCCTTAAATGAGCGACATAGCTTGGATCGCGCATCCTTTGCTTTTAAGCGTCAAAGCCCTGTTTTGCAGCTTTTTGCTGCTGATTACGGCAGGGCTTGCGATTGCGTATTTTTTAGCCTTTAGTAAATCGAAGCTTAAAAAAATCGTCGAAATTTTAGTGATTTTTCCGCTCATCTTCCCGCCGATCGCGACGGGATTTTTGCTACTTTACGTTTTTGGAAAGAGCGGATTTATCGGCTCTGCGTTAAATTTAGACATCGTTTTTAACTTCTCTTCATTGGTAATCGCCGCATTTTTGGTGGGGCTGCCGCTGTTTGTAAAGCCCGTGTGTGCGAGCTTTGAGCTGTTTCCGAAAAGCCTAATTGAAGCCGCGCAAATTTTAGGCAAAAACAGAGCTCAAATTTTCCTCTTCGTCATCCTTCCTAGCTCGCTTAAAACGCTAGGCTCCGCGCTTATTTTAGCGCTTTCGCGTGGGCTTGGCGAAGTGGGTATCACGCTGATGCTGGGCGGAAACATCGTAGGCAAAACCGACACGCTAAGCCTTGCGATCTACAATGCTGTGTATGACGGCGAGAACGAGCGGGCGCTGATTTTAAGCGTTTTACTCGTAATTTTCAGCTTGATCTTATTCTTCGCGATAAGCCTTTTAGATAAAAAGCAAAATTTATCTAAATAAGAAAAATTATTTTTTAAGTATTTTTGGATAAAATTGCACTCACATTTCATTTTAAAGGATTTTTCATGAAGAAATTTTTAATTTCATCAATTTTAGTCGCAAGCGCCTTGATCGCTCACGAGCACGGCGATATGCAAAATTTTGACCCTAAGACGGGCAAGCACCTCGTCATCACTATGGAGCAGCTGGGCGAGAAGGGCAACGTAACCGTCGGCGAGGTCGTAGCGGTCGAGACGAACTACGGCGTGGCATTTTTCCCGAATTTAAAAGGTCTTGCTAGCGGCGTACACGGCTTTCACGTGCATCAAAATGCCGACTGCGGCGCAAATGAGAAGGGTCTAGGTATGAAAGCGGGCGGCCACTGGGATCCAAGCGATACCAAAAAGCACTCGTTTGCTTGGGACGATAGCGGCCACAAGGGCGATCTGCCTGCACTTTTCGTCGATGCCGAGGGCAATGCGGTCTATCCGGTGCTAGCTCCGAAAATCAAGAGCCTAGATGAGCTAAAGGGCCACTCGCTGATGGTTCACGTAGGCGGCGATAACCACAGCGACCATCCGAAGCCGCTTGGCGGCGGCGGCGCTAGAATGGTCTGCGGCGTTATAAAATAGGCTTCGTTGCGGATGAAATTTAATCATCCGCAATCTCTAAATTTACTCGCCCTACAGTTAAATTTACGCGACGAAATTTCGCCGTCCGTAGCGCCGAGATGTACACGCTCTGCCGTTAAATTTATGCATGGCGGGCTTTTGATACAATCTATGCAGCGCAAATTTATGCTAAATTTACGTGCTACACAACATCCCCGCTTAAATTTTAAAATTTAACTCCGTTTGCGTGCATTATGCCCTGTTTTTGCCGCAGCAGCGTAAATTTTCTAAATTTAAATCAAAGTTCTAAATTTATGGTGCCGAGCTATTTTGGCGGCGTGAGCTTCATTTAACTTTTTCTTCACGACTTTTTCCTACAATCACGCTAATTTTCATAAAGGAGAGAGAATGAAAAAGATTGTTTTAGCAAGCGTTTTAGTCGCGGGCGTGCTGTTCGCCGCAGATTTTAGCTCAAGCACCCCCGAGCAGATCAATGCCTCGATCGCCGGTGCCGACGCCAAGAGCTTAAGCGAAGCGGCGTTTGAGATCGATAAGCGCGCGGGAGAGCTAAGAGCGCAGGCAAGGGATCTCAAGCGCGGATTTAAGACGGAGTTTAAAAAGAAGCTGGACGCTATGAGCGTCGAGGATCGCGAGAAATTCCTAGACGAGTTTAGAAAAAACTATAACGCCCAGGCGGGCAAGCTAAGCGTCGAGCAAGCAGATAGGCTGGATATCGAGCTTAAGGATCGCGGTAATTTCGGCAAATTTAAAAGGCCCGCTCGCGGGTTTGGTCCGCACAGATCGCAGACGGCTCCAGGAGAGTGCGGCCATATGCCGCATAAAGGAATGGGCGACGGTGAGGGTCTGGCAATGCCGCCAAGGGGCGAGATGCCGTGCAATCAAAATGCGGGCGCCGCTCCGTGTCCTATGGCGCAGTAGTGCCGCTTACGCGCAAGCTACGTAGTTCCGCGCAACATTTGCGCGGAATTTTGTTTTAGCAAATCAGGGCGTAGAAATTTTAAAATTTAGCTTTGGAGCCTATGCGGCATAGCGCCGATGAAATTTCGCAAAATTTTATCGGCGCAGGCGAGGTTTTGAAATCCTGCGCAGCGAAATTTTAGGACGTGAAATTTTAAAATTTCATAGCGGCGGAATTTTAAAGCCCAATGTTTTACCTGTAAATTTTAAAATTCCGCAGCGCAAAAATTTTATATCGTAAAATTTTAGCCTCTTGCGCTGCTTGGCGCACTGCGCGAATTAATTACTAGGCGAGCAATCTAAATTTACAAAGCGTGCTCTTGAGCCAAGACGCGCTGTTTCGCCACGATAAAATTTTGCCGTGAAATTTTGCAATTAAATTTTACTTGGAATTTCACAGGGTATAATTTCAAAAATTCTACGCAAGGAGGCGGGCTATGGCAAGGGTTTTGATCGTCGAGGACGAGGGGATGCTGCTAGATATGATGTGCACCTATATGCGCGGCGCTGGGTACGAGGTAAGCGGCAGTAAAAGCTACGACGAGGCGCTTTCTTTAGCGTACGAAAAGAGCTTCGATCTGTGGATCTTCGACGTCAAAATCATCGGTGGCAACGGCTTTGCGCTGCTTCGCGAGCTGCGCGAGGCGGGGCGCGGCGCACCGTGTATTTTCACGACGTCGTTAAACACTCTGCAAGACGTCGAAAGCGGCTTTAGAAGCGGCTGCGACGACTACCTCAAAAAGCCCTTTGAGCTAAAAGAGCTAGCCCTGCGTGCGGATAATCTACTAAAGCGCACCTTCGTTCACAACGCCGCCAGGCGCGAAAATATCGGCGGAAGCTTTAGCTTCGATATGGCTCAGCGCGCGCTATATCATGCAGACAGGCTCGTGCCGATGCCGCAAAAGCAGGCGAGGCTTCTTGCGCTGCTTCTAAAAAACCGCGATAAGCTCCTTAGCAAAGATGAAATTTTCGCCGCGCTGTGGGACTACGACGAAAGTCCGAGCGAGCTTAGTCTGCGCGTTTATATCGCCGGACTGCGAAAAATTTTAGGCAAAGATCGCATCATAAACGCCTCCAAGCTCGGCTACAAATATATCTAGGAGCGCGCCGTGTCCAAAATGCGTCAAATTTTACCGATTTTTTTGCTCTACACTCTTACTAGCGTCTTGTTTTTGGCGCTAGTAAGCAGCATATTTTATGAGCGGGAGAAGTTTTTTATCGCGGATCGCGATGCCTTTGCGATCAGGGATTTTAAACACGGCCTGGAGGCTAAGCTCGCTCGCGGCGGGCGCCTAAACGAGGGCGATTTCGACGCCATGCAGGCATACGCGGCGGATCTGAATAGCAGCGATGAGATCGCACGGGATTTTGAGCCGAAGGATGACGCGCCGCGCGTGTATATGGAGGGAAATAGCAGGATAGAGCAGTTTAATCTCACCGGCAAGGACGGCACGGAGTACTACGTAGCGATCAAAACTGAGGCGCTTGAGGGCAAGCTCGCGGCGCTGAAGCTTAAAATTTTAGCCGCGAGCGCACTTGTTTTGGCGCTTATTTTGCTGATCGCATATTTTATCATCCGCCTTTCGCTGCGCCCGCTTTACGAAAAGATCGAGTTTCTAAATGGCTTCATCCGCGATACGACACACGAGATAAAGACGCCTCTTAGCGTGATTTTGATGAGTATCGAGCTTTTTGATACCGAGCCGAAAAAATATCTAGGCAATATCAAGGCGGGCGCAAATACGATAAACGCGCTATTTGAGGATCTAACCGCGCTAAGCTTAAACAAAAGCGGCAGCGGACGAGAGGTAAATTTAGGCGAGCTGGTGCAAAGCCGCATCAGGTATTTCGGCGTCGCTGCGGAGCAAAAGTGCATAAATCTAAGCGCCGATCTGCGCCCGGTAGCCTTTTGCGCGGATGAGTTTAAGCTGCGAAAAATCATCGATAATCTGCTTGGCAACGCGATAAAATATTGCGACGAGCTCGGCTGCGTCGAGGTGAGCCTGCGCGAGCGTTCGCTTCGCATCAAAAATAGCGGCGCGGGCATCGCGCGGCAAAATTTGCCGCATATTTTTGAGCTTTACACCCGCTTTGACGAACGTAACGGCGGCTTTGGCATCGGGCTTTTTATCGCCAAAAAATACTGCGACGAGCTCGGGCTTAAAATTTCGTGCGATAGCAACGAGGACTGGACGGAATTTGAGGTGAAATTTTAACTTTACCCAAACGAAATTCTGCGCGAACGAAATTTTAGCAGGCGGACTTGCTAGGCTTAACCGCGCGGGTTTAAATTTAGCTAGCGATTCGTTCGTAAAAATTTGCGCTAGGTTGTAATTTGACGGCGGAATTTACGCATGCAATCCGGTCGCGCTCGCAAAATTTCGCCCGCCGGTTTGTAAAATACATAGCGTAAGCCATATGAAATTTTATAAAATTTCGCGCCGTGGAATTTATCCGAAATTACGTAGCCATTCGATAAAATAGCTACAAATTTCACCGTATGTAACAATGATAAATATTGATGAGGTAAGCTATAAAAGAGCTAAGTTTAGGCAAGCTGGCTTAGAGGCTGCGGCTGGCATAGCATCAGAAGGCGATACGGCGGCAAGCGACGCGGCAAACGCTAGTGCGCCAGGGCGCGTAAGAATCTTGGCAAAAAGCGGCTTTGAAGCATTGAGCGAGAAGCTGTTACATGGCTGTGGGGCTAGCTTTCGCTACGCAGTGCGTATCCCGCTCGCGCCCAAAGTGCAGCTGGACGCAAATGAATGCATCCTACGCGAGTATAAAAAGCGCGGAAGCGGGCTTGAACTAATCGCTGCTTTGCTAGTCTTAATCCCCGTTTTAGGCGTGATTGCGCTATGCTTTAAAGCAGAATACGGCGTAGTTTTTAATATAACTATCCTGCTAGCCGGCTTTTGCATGATAATGGTGTTTTTGTAGGTCTTTTGGGATGCCGTGTACAAGGGAATTTATGTGAGCGATAAAAATTTAATCACTCAAAACGGCACAAAATTCCCAATTGAAAAAGTGCACTTTAGCGCCTTATCCAACCGCTGCGGAGATATCACGCTATATTTTTATGTCACGCCGTTTAGCCAGATTTTTACGCTAAGCATAGACGGTAGCGATGAGTTCAATGCTCTTATTTACTGCTTAGGCTACTCTCTACGATAACGATGAGCTTTTTTGCTTCGCAACGCACCGATACGTGCGCGCTAGAGCTAGCGGACGTCGTCCTCAGATAATTTTAAACTCTAGGCTGTGTAAGAGCGCGCCAAAATTCTAAAAGCTTCGAAATTTTCAACTAAAATTTCCCCGCAGAATACGACGCCAAAAATTTAAATAGAATTTTTAAGCACGATTTTGCACACAAATTTTGCGGCACAAATCCGCGCACAAAATCCATAGTTCAAATTTTGCACTTGAATTTTTTGGATAAATTTCTCCCTCAAATTTAGTAAATAATTACGCCGCCATAGCTTAATAATGCACGTAGAGCTTGTAAAATTTGTAACGATGCAAGCGAAATTTGCCAAGATTATGGATAAAATTTTAGCAAGGCAAGCAAAGCTTTATTTGGTCGTAAACGGACTTCGTAGCAGCGCGGATTAAGCTGGCGCGCACTAGCCAGTGAGCTTTCGTGCGAATTCTATAAAAATTTTATGGCAGCGCAAATAAAATTTCGCGTAACAAGGACGAGCCAAGCACTCGCAGCTACGCTTAAATCAATGCTGCGGCTGTCCGTGTTTAGCCCGGATTACAAATGTCTTGCCGCGATTTGCCTTTGCCCTAAAATTTGCACGATCTCATCTAAGCTTAAAATTTTGCCGTGCGAGTCAAAGCCTACGTTTAGTATGCGCCCCTCTAGGCTGGAAGCGCGGTCGTGCAAGTGTCCGTGAAGCATAAAAGAGCCTTTCGAGGCGTGGTTGTGTTCCTCTACGGGATAGTGAAACATACAGATGCTCATACCCGCTTTGCCGTCCTTCATCGCGCCAGCGCCGCCGTCAAAATTTAGCTCCTTGTAATGTAGGATATCGCTAAAAATAGGATTTCCGTCCTCTTTTAGCTCGCGTAGCAGCGCTTCTTTGTTTTGGCTAATGAGCGTATCGTGGTTGCCTAAAATCAGCACATGCGAGCCGTTTAGCCTACGCGCGACGCTTTTTAGATCCTTTAATTTATTACAAAATGCAAAATCGCCCAGATCATAAACCGTATCCTCGGGCCCCACTACGGCATTCCAGAGCTCTATTAGCCTTTCATTCATCTCAGCTATGTCGTTAAAAGCCCTAAATTTAGGGCAGTATTTCATAATATTGCCGTGATAAAAATGCAAATCGGAGGTAAAAAATATCATCATTTTTCCTTTAAGCTTTAATCGCCGCATCGAATTTATTCTTTACGTTCAAATTTACGCGGCGTCAAATATTCGCGCTAATCGTTAAATTTTTTCCAAAAATTCTTTTATAAAGCCTAGCTTGCCCTGCTCGTCAAGGGATCTAAATTCCCGCTCGTTTGCTTTGATGTGATCGACCAAAGGGTGAAATTCCTCATCGAGCTTGGTTTTATCCAGTTTGCCGGAAAGCGCCTCGTTTTTACTGCGAGCAAAAAATTTATTCACGAGATAATAAGGCGTTTTCATCTTAAAGCAAAAATCGTTCTGGCTCGGGATATACACCATAAAGCCCTCGAATTTTGCTTCTTTGACTATATTTTTTAGCTCCAAAAAGCTCGTTTTTAGATACTGCTCGCCCTTCTTATAAAAAGGTCTTTTTAGCGCTCCGTCAGTACTTGCGGCGATTTTATCCAGCTCGAATTCGCTTGCTTGCGCGCCGGTTTTAACGTCGATAAGTCCGATAAAAGTCTCTCCAAGCTCCTCTTCTACGATGTGCGGGTCGCTCTCGTCGGTGATCTCAAATAAAAAAGTTTTATTTGGATAGCGTTTGAAAATCTCTTCAAATTTGCAGCAGTGTTCGCGCGTCATCTGTGCAAATCTACTATCGGTCGATCCCGTCGTAGAGTAGATGACGCGGCGGTTAAAGCTCGCGCCGCTTTCGTGGGCATCTACGTAGGTACAACACCCCAAAAAGCCGTTTACCTTTCGCACGGCAAGCACGGACGTATCGTCTGTGATATCGATAGGATAAAGGCTTTTGCGCGAGGTAAATTCCGAATAGTTATAGACCTTTTTAAACGGACGCACGATGATATTTAGATCATCGTCCATTATGAGCCCGCGCATCTCAAGTAGCGCCTTATCCCAATCGGCTTTGAAAAAGACGCGTTTTGAGTATTTGTATGTGCGGAGCTCGGGATAAAGTTCGCTTTGACGCGCACTCCAGAGCCTTTTATCCTGCGTGGCGGCGATATATTTTTTCGTTACGTAGGTATTTTGCGCCGCATCAAAGGGCAGATCGCGCCTATTTAGAGCCGCCGCGTCTTTAATCTTTTGCGCTACGCTTTGGCTCATAGGATTAACAGGCGGGATCAAAATTTCACCCTCTATTTTGTTGTTTGCGACCTTGATAAACATCGCTATCACCGTATTTTCATCGACGCCGTGCTCGGAGACGAAGAAATTTTGCATTCTAAAGCATTCGAAAATAAATCCGTTTTGGGCGGCTTGCTCTTTTAGGCTTAGCAGCTCTTTGGTGCGCGCGCTCACGTTGCTAAGCACGATAAGAACGTCTTTAGCTTTGTTTTCCAGGGCAAATTTATACGCCTGCTTTATCTCGCGGGCGACCTTGCGCTTCGCTTCCTCCAAAAGCTTCGGCGACCAAGTATAAATCTCCGCCTCATCGGTTAAGAACATATCGTTTTCCAGATGATAAATTTGTGCCTGCGGATATTCGTTTTTAAATTCTTTAATTTTCTCTTTTGCGAAAGTCGTTTTACCTGAGCCTGCGTGTCCGCGAACGACTATAAATTTTCTCATTTTACCACCTTGATTTTATATGGCGATATTCTACCTGAAATTTGAGCGCTTTGGTATCAAGAAATATGGATTTTGGTAAAATTCAATTTACAGAGCCGAATTTCGCCGCCTAGCTCGCGCGCTTTTGAGGCACGAATTAGACGGAGCGGCGCTCGTATCTATGCGGGCTGCTGTCGATGCGCGCTTTTTGGCGCGAAATTTAGCGAGGATAAAATTTGTGGCGAGCCGCCCGGGGGCTTAAATTTAAACCTCAAGGCATCAAATTCGTATGCCGTTCGTTTCGCAAGTTGTCTAAGCAGAGGCGGGATTAAGCGAGCGTATCCGCTGCGTCTAAGTCCCGTCTATGTCCAAGCCGTAGTAGGCGCAAATTTTATCAATTCGCCGTTTTATTATTTGCCGATTTCATACATATCGCAGGATTTTTGCCAAATTTCTTTAAACTCCGGCGATAGTTTTATAAGAGAGGCATTTTTTTGTTTTTACCGAGATCACAAGCTTTTTTATAATACTCGGTGGCCTTCTTTTTGTCGTTTGCGATATAGTAATTAAAATTTGCAAAGTTAGAGCAAGATAATAAGGAGTTTAGATCGCAGCCTTTTTTATAATAGACCGCCGCTTTTGTTATGTCCATTTTAACGCCTTTTCTGCTTGATACATATCCGATAAAAGACCGCACGATAGTTCATGCCCTCCGTTGCAAGCTTTGTCGTAATAGAGGATCGCTTTTGATATGTCCTTTTGTATTTTCTCTCCGTCATTATATAAAGCCCCTAAAAATCCGCAGCTACCCACATCTCCATCGTTACATTTTTTTTCAAGACGCTCGACTTCCTTTTGGGGATCATCCTGCATCCCCATATTGCTTAACATTATGCAGCCTACTTCATTGCCGTCGTTGCAAGTTTTTTGATAAAGTTCGATGGCTTTTTGGGGATTTTCTTCTAATATTTCGTTGCCTAACATTACGCAGCCCGTTCCATAACCGCCGTCGCAGGATTTTTGAAGCAGTTCGATTTTCTTCGTTCTATCTTCGTATCGTACGGCGGCGCTAGCGCAAGAGTCCATATTGCCGCCATCGCACTCCTTTTCGAATTTCTCAAGCTCGGACGCCGCAAATACAAAAGAGGCGATAAACGCCAACGCAAACAGTGATTTTTTCATTTCATATCCTTTCCGGGTAAAATTTGGTTAATTTTTCCCCCCCCCCCCCCTTAGAAATTTATGAAATTCTCCATCTTTTTTATACAACGGCGCCTAAAAGAGGCGAAACAACATTTGATTTTAAAAATTTTTTCACAAAATACGTGAGGCAGCGATGTTTAAATTTGCATCCATAAAAGATAGCAGTGTGTGCGGTTTAAAATTTAATGATAGAAAATTCGCGCTTTGCCGAGGTGCTAAAAGTAAAATTTGACCGAATTTAGCCGCGCCGAGGCGCTTGATCGACGAAGGCGCCAAATTTGATAGACGTGTGATAAAAAGCGTATTATCCTCGCTATTTGATTTAAATTTAGCCCCGCAAAGGGGCTAAATTTACGTTTATTTCTCCCCTAGCGGCCAGTAGACGATCGGTTTGGCTCCGAGTCTTGCTTCGCCGTGATACATACCGAGCTTGTCTTTAGTCCATGCAAAGCCCGTGTGTCCGTGCTTGTCTATCGAGATGATGCCGCCGCTACCACCGAGAGCTTTGACCTGAGCTACCGCTTCTTCGGCTGCTTTTTGCACGTCTTGCGTTTTGTATTTATAAAGAGCCGAGACCTCGTGTGCGGCGTTTACGCGCATATAGATGTCGCCTGTGCCGGTGCAAGAAACCGCCACCGAGTCGTTGTCGGCGTAGGTTCCCGAGCCGATTATAGGGCTATCGCCGATGCGGCCGGTCATTTTATTGGTCATACCGCCGGTACTGGTCGCTGCGGCTAGGTTGCCGTTTTTATCCAGCGCGATCGCTCCCACGGTGCCTAGATACGGACGCTCGTGTAAATTTAACGACGTCTTTTTCGCCTTTTCGCTATCAAGTAGCAGCTTTTGCTTCTCTTTGGCCTTTTGTAGCGCGTCGTATCTAAACTGCGTGAAAAAATACTTCTGATCGACCATCTCTAGGCCGTTTTCTTTGGCGAGCTTGTCGGCTCCCTCGCCTGCAACAAGCGTATGCCACGTCTTATCCATCACGAGTCTGGCGCCTAGGATAGGGTTTTTGATATGCCGCGCCATCGCGACCGCGCCCGCTTTTTTGGTCAAGCCGTCCATGATCGAGGCGTCTAGTTCGTTAAATCCGTCGGCTGTAAATACCGCGCCCTTGCCCGCGTTGAAATTCGGATCGTCCTCAAGCACCATAATGGCCGCCGTTACGGCATCCATCGCGGTGCCGCCCCGTTCAAGCACGGCCTGACCCGCCAAAAGCGCCCGGTTCATCGGCTCCTCGCGGATTTTAAATTCCTCTTTGGTTAGATCAAGCCCGCTGGTGCCGCCGTGAATGACGATGACTGGGGAAAATTTCTCCTGCGCATTCGCAGCCGTTAGCCCGAGTAGGGCCAAACTTGCCGCCATAAAAACGGCCTTTGAGAGTGAAAAGTGCTTCATATCTCATCCTTTCGAAAAAATTGCAGAATTCTTAAGAAATGATATAACTTTGCACTTTTCTTTTCGCTTAATCAAATGCGAATTCAGCCGGATACAAATCTAATACTTTGAGATTAGAATTAAGCTTTCGCTGTCAAATTTAACGCGACTCAATTTATGGCACAATCTGATGGATCGATTTAAATTTTATAAATTTGAGTTTGAGCGTTAGTAAAATTTAATTATCTCAGCTCGATAAATTTCAACCACGCGTCATAAAATTTTAGCGCGCGGTCGTATTTTAAAGGGTGCTATGCGATCGAGCTCAAGCACGCACCCACCGGCAAAGCAGGCTTCAAATCAAAACGCCTCAAGCTCGCCGTGCGCGATCATTTAGTGTTGCGTCGGAACCGACGCCAGTATGTTTTGACGGCTCAATCGCAGCTTTTTTCTCCGCGGCAAAGGCGCGCCAGGTCGTATTTTAGCAGCACCAAGCCAAGGCCTAGCAAGAAAAGGTCTTTAAAGATAAAGCCGTCGATCTTGCCCAACTGCGGCAGTAGGCTGAGCGTAGTAAGCGCCATGACGATCACGATGAGATCGCCCACGATGCCCGCCTTCGGCTTGAAAAAGCCCGCGATGAGCGAGAGATAGCCCACGGTCTCCACCACGCCCAAAAAATAGCTCGCGCCAGAGTCCCCGAGCGCTGAGGGCAAAAACGAAAGCCACGTCTGCGAAAAGAGCGGCTTTAAAGCCTCCACTTCAAACTCAAACCACTTGTAGTTGCCCATCACGGCAAGCACGATGATAACGGAAAGTCTAGCGAATACAATATCCGCGTCGCCTGCGACAAATTTTTTTACGATCTCCCTCATACGGCTCCTTTGTAAATTGTGTAGCGGTATGATAGCGAGCTTGCGTGTAGGCTATGTGAAGGGGCGAAATTTCAAATTCCAAATTCCGCGGCTTCATAAAATTCTACGCCTCCACGAAATTTCGTGGCTCCGCGAAATTTCAAATTCCATGCCACGCGCCTTAAAATTTAAATCAGTCGCGGTAAATTTCAAGGCGCGAAGTGGTGCGAGCTGCCGCGAAATTCCATCGAGCTTTGCGGCGTGCGCGGGCAAACCTCGGCGATGATATTGATCGAAACGCCCGTTTTAGCGGCAATCGCGTAGATTTTAGGCAAAAACTTCGGCGCGAAGCTGAACAAAATCTCATACTCCTCGCCGCTTTGCAGCGCAGCCTCGCTAGGGCGGGCGATCCAGCGCGCACCCACGCCGCTAGCCTCCAACAGGCGGGGCAAGTCCTGCGCGAGCCCATCGCTAATGTCCATCGCCGCGCTAATGAACTTCGCCGCCTTGTAAAAAAACTTATCGCGCAAGACGGGCCTGACGAAGCGCGAATTTTTTGAAATTTTTGCGCGTAGATCCTCGCGCAAGCGATATGAGCCACTACCCAGCACAGGATTTTCGCCTGCAGAGCTTTGCGACGTAGAATTTTCACATGCGAGGCTTTGCGACGTAGGGCTCTTGCGATCCTCTCCGCTTCGTGACACGGAATTTTGCGCCGAAGTTTCGGCATCCAAGCTCTGCGGCTCGGCGCGCGCAGGTGAAATTTTATCGTCCAGACTTTGCGGCTCAAGATCCAAAATTTGTATTGCCGAAGTTTCAGCGTCCAGGTTCTGCGACTCGGCACGCGCAGGTGAAATTTTATCGTCCGGGCTTCGCACCTCATCGCCAGGATTTTGTGCCGTCGAAGCCTCCGCGTTGAGACCCTGCGGCGCGGTGCTTGAGCTTTGCGCCGACGAAATTTTATCGTTTCGGTTCTGCATCTGCGAGTTAGCGGGCGAAATTTCATCTCTTAAAAGCACCGCCAGATCGCGCCCGACGCCGCCCAACTCGCCCGTATGCGCGATGAGATCGCCCATGCGCGCGCCGCTGCGAAACACGGGGCGCTTACACTTGCCGATCAGGCTCACGCTAAGCGCGATGCGATCCGAGCCGATCGTGTCGCCGCCGATGATCCGTATGCCCCACTCCCGCGCCGTTTCGCTCACGCCCGCGCACAGCTCGTCGATCTCGCGCGTGCTGATCTCGCGCGGCAGCGCAAGCCCCAGCAGGGCGTATTTGGCGCGCGCATTCGTCGCGATCATATCCGAGATGTTTACGAGCATCGCCTTTGCGCCGATCTCGCGCAGGCTCAGCCAGCCACGGCGAAAGTGCACGCCCTCGACGAAAAGATCCTTACAATACGCTCGCTCGCCGATTACGGCGCAATCATCGCCGCTAAATTTTGATCTAAATTTCTCAAAAATATACCGCTCCTTATCCATGCTCCCTCCGTTAAATTTAGCGTTACGCCGCAGCCGCGTGAAAGCTAAGAAACCCGAATTTGCGGGCCTTTGTTTAAATTTCGTCGCACACGCGCAGCAGGAGTTCTACGCTCCGCTTTGCAAGATTATAGCGTAAATTTAGATTTTCACCGCGCGAGTTTGGCTGCGGTTCGATGCGGCTCGATAGCAAAATTAGAAATCGCGTGAGTTTTGAGGCTTTAACGCGGCACGGTATAACTTGATGCGGACGGAGGCCTGCGATAAAACTGCGCCCGAGGCTGTTTCTTGCATGCGCCCGCTTACGCGCACTCGCGCAGATGACGGCTCTTTAAAACGGCGGATTTGAAATTTTAAAATTTAGCCGTAGCCGCTGGCAAGATTAAATTTAAACGCTGCGTAAGCGCAGTAAGTCAAGTAAGGCTTTTATCAAGCCGCCTACGACAAAAGTCATATCTGATATTTGAACGCACGCGGCTGTAAAAATTGCAAAGAGATTTGAAAAAATTGAAGCTACTTAATGCTCGCCGTTAAGACTTTCACTCTCTTTCTCTCTTCAAATCCCGCTTTGGAAAAATATTATTAGCGTATTTGCGCTACTACTTTCAAAAATTTAATTGTTATTTTTTAAGATCCTCGCTAATTCGTTCAGGATGTTTTTATATAATAATCCACTTCAGACCAATGTCTATTTGGATCTAAATTTTGATCCCTCAAAAACCCTTTCGCTCGGTTTGCATTGTTGCATTCTTTATCGTTAATCACGTCCTTTGGTTGCATTTTCTCGCAAAGCTCCAGTTTCGCTTTTGCCTCTAGCGGCGCAAGCAGATAATCCGCAACCGTTTTTTTAGGCTCGTCTTCCTTGCATCCGGCAAGACCTAAACCTACGATAGCCGTAAGGCTCAACAAAAAAATTCGTTTCATTTCTTCTCCTTTTAAATGGTGACTAATTATATATTCGTTAAACTTAATTTTCGTTTTTTATATTGTCTTTTTGCAGCCGTATATTATATAAAGAGGATTTTGATGAATTACAAGTCAAGCAGAATAAAATTTCGGGCGGCGTAAACCGCCCGAGATACCGCGCTAAGCCCTTACTGCTCGTAAAAGCCGCTCGGTTTTGAGATCGTGTCGATGTAGATGTTTTTGGTCTGGGTGTAGTGATCCAGGATCATCTTGTGCGTTTCGCGACCGATGCCCGATTCTTTGTAGCCGCCAAACGGCGCGCCGGCGTGGATCTGGTTATAGGTATTGACCCACACGCGACCCGTCTCAAGCAGGCGTGCGACCGTGAGCGCCTTTGCGATGTCGCGCGTAAATACGGCGCCGCCAAGCCCATAGAGGCTGTCGTTCGCCATGCGGACGAGCTCGTCTTGATCTTTAAATTTAATCACGACGCCCACAGGACCGAATATCTCCTCCTGCGCCACGCGCATGTCGTTGCGCACGTCCACGAGTAGCGTAGGCTCGACGAAAGCCTCTCCCACGCTATGTCGCTTGCCGCCCACGGCGATCTTAGCGCCCTCTTCTACGCCGATTTTTACGTACTCTAAAATTTTATCGGCTTGCTTTTTGTTGATCTGGCATCCCATCTGGGTGTTCGGATCGAGCGGATCGCCCACCTTGATGCGCTTAAATTTCTCCACGAGCGCCGGCACGAATTTATCGTAGATACCCTCCTGCACGAAGATCCTACTTCCCGCGCAGCAGACTTGACCTTGGTTGAAAAGGATCCCCAGCTGCACGCCGTCGATCGCAACATCGAAGTCGCAATCGTCAAAGATAATATTCGCGCTCTTGCCGCCAAGCTCAAGCGTAGCAGGGATGATCTTTTGCGCCGCGGCTAACGCGATGCCTCTGCCGACCTCGGTAGAGCCCGTAAATGCAAGCTTATCGAGCCCTTTGTGAGTGCGGACGAACTCGCCTGCCTTGCTTCCCTTGCCGGTTACGACGTTGATGACACCCTTTGGAAGTAGCGGCGCAATTAGGCGGATGAACTCCAAAATGCTAAGGCTGGTCTCGGAGCTTGGCTTAAACACGCATGTATCGCCCGCGGCAAGTAACGGAGCGAGCTTCCACGCGCTCATCAAAAACGGGAAATTCCACGGCACGATCTGTCCTACTACGCCGATCGGCTCGCGCAAGACGACGGATAGATAGCGCTCTTTTAGCATATTGGCGCTGCCCTCCTCGCCCAAGATCACGCCCGCAAAATAGCGGAAATGCTCGATCGACCACGCTACGTCGACCGCGCGTGTCTCGCGGATCGGCTTGCCGTTGTCGATAGTCTCTACGGTGGCGATAAACTCGGCGTTTTGCTCTAGGACGTCGGCGATCTTATTTAGCAGCGCGCTGCGCTCATAAACGCTAGTGCGGCGAAAGCTCTCAAACGCCTTGCGCGCCGCGGCGACCGCTCTATCGACGTCCGCCTTGCTAGCATCTGCGATCTTTGAAATTTTCTCGCCGGTAGCGGGATTAAAAACGTCTAGGCTCGCGCCGCCTTCGGCACCCACAAACTCGCCGTCGATGAAAAGCTTATAGCTTGGTTGGATTGTAGCCATGCTTACTCCTTACGTGAAATATGACATTCGCTATTATATATCCGCGGCGGTTAATGCGGCATAAATTTCGGAGCGAAAATCGGTTAAAATTTCGCGGTGTGTAAATTTGAGAAGCAATGCGGCGCCCGCGAAATTTTAAAATTTGATCTGCGTACGCGACAGCGGAGGTTTGAAGCGGCTTTGAAGCGGCGCGAAATTTAACCCGGCGCGAGCGGCGAAATTTCAAAAGGTAACGTTTATGGAATGAGAGTGGAAATTCGGCTGCGCGAAATTTTAGAATTTCTCTCCGATAAAATTTTAAAATTTGGCTCCGCCTGGATTTTGAATTCGGCTTCGTTAAAATT
>NZ_CALBWL010000066.1 GCF_937973075.1 uncultured Campylobacter sp. | reverse complement strand
AAACTAGCCTTACCCGACACTCCGCAAAACCACTGAACATCAAGGCTCTATGAAAGCAGTGCAATGCCTCAAATATGAAAATTCTTAGAATTTATAATTATATCCTGCGTAAACGCCGTATTTTTTACCGTCGTTATCTTCGATATAATCGCCGTCTTTGTACCACGCCTTGCTTGCTTTAAAGCCCATTTCAATCTCGCTATTGGAGCCAAACTCATACGCGGTACCTATCTTGCCGCCCAAAATGAAGCCGCCCAGCGTATCGTCCGCTCTAACCCAGCCGCCATTGCTATAGTCTATTTTAACTTCAGTATCTAAAACCGAAAGCCCAGCGTAAGCGCCTAGGATAAGCTTAAATCTACCGAAAAGCTCCGGCGTAAAATCCGCACCGGCTACGAAATCGTGCGTGCTCCATTTAACCTTTCTTTTCGAATTGGCATTCGAGCTGGAATCCTCGCCCTTAAATCCGTAAAAATCCCCGCCGTAGGCCCTAAACGTGCCGAAGTCATATCCGGCCTTAACGCCGATTTGCGGCTGTCCGTCATCAAAACCTGCAGCTTGGTTTTTGAAATTGTATCCGCCTTCGCCGCCTATGAAAAGCCCCTCCGCCATCGCGCTTACTGCAGCTAAAGAGCCAAGAAGCGCCACTTTTGCAACTAAATTTCTCATATCTACTCCTTTTGGTGAAATTTTATCTCAATGATAGCGACACGCTTCGAAACCTAGGCTAAATTTAAAGTAAATACATAACATTTACGATTTTTAGTGACAAAATTTTAAAGTATTTTTGTAATTTATTTATAGCCAGTATAAATTCTAAATCTCAGCATATAATTTACATTATAATTTTATCGCTTAGTAACATACGCTTTGTAAAAATATAGCGCAATAAGAATTTACGCGGTATTCCTCTGAATATAAATTTATCTTAATAGCTTGTAAATCCGCGCAGAATTACTTAAATAAACGGGCTCAAACAGATCTTTATCATAGTTTTCCAGCACAAAAAGTTGGATGAAGGCTGACTCAAAGACCTTTTTATCTAAGATTAAAATTCTTTGGTAATCCGGTAAAAATATCACGTAAAGATTGGAATTTTTATCTACTTGTTTGGATAATTTGACGAGTTTGCCGTTTACTTCGCCCACTTGATAATATGAATTAATAGGCATTCTTTTACCGTCATAGATTAGGTATTCAGGATCGACGCTAGGCAGCGTGCATTCATCATTTATTATGATGCTCTCTCCATCTTTACCAATTCTAATATCATAACCCACATGAATAAATGGCGTCCAAGACTCTTTACCTGTTTCTATATCTACAGTAGAAAATTTTAAAATATTGGGCAATATATCTATCATGTGCGGTACAAAATAATAATATATATCCCTAGTTTTCCGTGGAAGCTTGAAATTCTTATCACTCAAAGAACTTAGGAATTTATTGATATCGGCTTCGCCATAATCTTTTTGAATTTGATATAGATTTAGTTTAAATTTATCTTCCAGTTTAGGATCAAATTTTTTACCTTGCGACTTTTGTATATATTCGACATTAAGCCTTGCCATATTAGCAGAGCTTACCTCATCTTTATTAAAGGAAAACGCACTCATAAAAGTGTATTCTCCTGCCTGTCTACCTCCGGGATCAGCTACTACTTTTACATCGGAGTAATATCTGATTAAATATCCGTAATCCCACCACGATAGCACGTAATCTTCTCTGCTGGCTTTATTTTTTAGCTCTGCAAGAGGCATTATGGAGTCTTTCGTAAGCGTAGGCGCAACTCGGAATTTATAAATAAAATCTATGCTAGGCATTAGCGCCAAACAGGTTAAAATAGCCAACAAAGTACTTCTAAGCCAAGTGCGTATTCCAAAGTAATTCAGCGTGAAATATATAAAATAAGCAAATCCAAGCGCTATCATCGGTGTAGCGTACATTGTAAAGCGAGTTCCGCCGAAAAGTGCTAAAACTCCAAGTGCTATCATCGGCAAGGTTAATATAAACGAACGGAATTTTATCGGCAGTAGAGCCAGCCCTCCTACGGCGCATATAAATATAAATAGATGCCCACTAGATTCAAGCACAAATTTCATGAAATTAGCGTTTTCTACCTCATTAACCGTATTCCTAACGCCATAGAAGTAGAAAATTTCCTCTTTGCTTACATCTTTTAAGATGTAAGCTTTAAGCTGCACTGCTATGGGCGTAAGTCCGCCGAATATGACGAACATAATTACGGCGATCGTACCCAAAATCCAAAGAGCTTTTTTGCTTTTATGGCTTGGAATTTTAATCATTAAAAAATATAAAAACGCAATTAGTGCAATCTTAAGCAATAAAATATAATTTACAATTATTGTCTCGCCTTCGTAATACGCGCCAAAATTTATAACTGCAACGACCATAAGAATAATCGCTTTATAATTTTCCTCATTGCGTCTATTAAAAATCAAAGTATAGATTAAAAATATCACTATAATCGCCATATTTAAAGAATACGAGCTAGGATACCACCAATCATAAATCACCGTAAAAACGGCAGGCAAAGCAAAGCTACTCTGCTCGCCTCGCCCTATGAGCCTAATCAAAGCCCATAGCGTTAGCAGCGGCAGAGTAACATTTAACATATCGCTATCGAAATATCCGCCTAATGTCCTCATATAATATCCTGGCAATATGGTGGCAAGCAGCGCCGCGATAATGCCGGCGCCCAGGATCTTATACTCTCTTGCTATCAAAATAATCGGCACAACCACCAGCGGCGCTAAAAACACGCTCATATAGATCGTAATGCTATTTAGGCTGACGGGTAAAATTTTGCTAAGTAAAAATGCTAGAGTTGGGATCGACGCGCCGTACGGGCTAAGATCGCCCGGCTGGTGAAAGCCCGCTATCATATCGCGCGCGCCCTCGGCGTTCGCAAAGGCGTCGTTTGTGGTCATGATGAGCTCGCCATCGAAAGAAAACTGCTCGATCCCGCTAGCCCAATATATCCAAAAAAACCTGCATGCCACGCCAAATATATAAACCAGCGTCATGATCAGAAAAATATCCATACGTGAGCATTCACCGTTTGTAATTCTAAATTTTTGCATCTTTTTCCTTGATTTGCCGTTTGAAGTACCGAGCGGCAGGGTTAAAATTTGCCTCTACAAATTTTACTTGCTTTATCGCACTCACGCTACGTTTTTAACGGCATTATTTAATTTGCGTTTATTATAGCAGAATTTATCGATATTAAAGCGAAATTTTAAAAACAACCCAAGTCAAGCCATTTAGAATTTAAATTTGTGATATGCAATTTTGGCGACCAACAAAAAATACGACATGTAAAGATAGAGATTAAGATGTAAACTAAATATCCAATATAAGGCAGATACAAAACAACACTAAGCCAATAAACATGCGTATATCTAGCATATTATAAATTCCATCTTCTGGGTGCGGAATGAACAAATATAGGACAATAAACATAACGAACGCTTTTAAAAAAATATATAATAACGTTTTATTCATAGGCATATATTTAGCGATCTATGCTATGGCTAAATAGCAGAAACAACCGGTCGTTGCAAGAAACTTACGCCGAGCCGGTGGATTTTTGTGGTTTAGACGAAATTCTCGCCTAATACGCGTCGCACATAAATTTACAGACGGTTTTCGTGCGCAGATTGAGCATGATCGAGCTTAGGCATCTGCCGTCCTTGTTGCCGCTTAGTAGGCGCACAGCATCGCCCTCTTTCCACTGCGTGCTGTCGCCCTCGATCGTCCTGTAATGCGCGCCATTAATGATGAGCGAATCGCCATCTTTTAGCGTTTTATCGATCTTTAGATCGCTTGCAAGCGGGCTTAGATCGCCTTTTAGGGCATTTGCGATTAGTTTTTCTTCGGCCTGTTCATGCGTCTTCATCGAGCTTTTAGCAAAGTTCGGCATCTGCAAAGTCTCGGTCTGAGCCGAAGCAAACACGGCCAGCAGGCAAGCAGCGTAAATTAGTTTCATATTTTCTCCTCGGTTTTTTCAAAATTGCGGCGATTATAGCAAAGTTTACTTAAAAATTTCGGTCTAAATTTAGCTAGAGTTTAAATTTAAGAAACCGCTCGTCTGTTTAAAACAGAGCCGGACTCGATGGCAAATTATAAAATTTCGCCGCGATTTAAAATTTACTTATTAAAATACGCCGCGAGCGCGCTTAGCCAAACAAACAGTGCTATTATCCAAGACATCACTCGCGGCGTACCCACAGAAAACGCCGCAAACATCGCACAAGAAAGTAATAATAATTTTTACAAAGCTCTTTCATAGTCTTAATGGCATAAAGATTACACAGAATTCTATTCCTCAAATTTTCTTATCTTTATTACTATTTCGTCATTATCTTGACTTGCAGATGAAATTACGCCATTTTCATGTAATATTATACGCTCTTCCTCTTTTGCATCAGGATAATTTTTCATTAATTGATAATCACCATAAAAGGCTATATATTTTATAGTTTTTGATACAAGTGGGTTGCTGGAAATACTATAAATAATAACACTGCTAGAAACAGAATGTGCAATTGATGCAATTAAAAATATCCCTACTATTCTACAAAAGTGTATTAGTTGTAATTTATATTTATGTTTAAATTTAGCCAAATTAGAGCTTACCATATCTATTATCATGCCAACAATCATCGCCAAAAAAGCCATTACTATTAAAAAAATACAAGATAAGTAAATAGCTATAGGTATATAAAAAATAGAAGTTAAAATTTTTAAAGTAAAATCAAAATCCCTTACGGGCAAATATATTGTTTCAGCAATTAAATTTCTAGATATAAATTCTGCCAAAAAATAAGTTGGAACATTTAGTAAAACTAAGAAAACTTTCACTAAGTTTACAACCCATTTCCTTTTCAATAAACTAAAACACCAGACCAAAACTCCTGCGCATAATAATAATATACCAATTGAGAATAAAATAACAATAAATATATTATTTTGTATTTTAAACATTAATCCTGAAACGGATATTATAGGAATACCAAAAAAATAAAATTTAGCTTCAAGACTTTCAAGCTTAGGCTTTAAACGATTTAATATTTTATTTATAATTTCTTGGATAAATCCCATGCTCACACCTCATACCTCTCGCCTGGCTTCATTTCGATTATCTCCCACGGCAATCCCTGCTTATTTAGCTCGTCCATAAAAGGCTTGGCGTCGAAATTTTCCATATTAAAGACG
>NZ_CALBWL010000065.1 GCF_937973075.1 uncultured Campylobacter sp. | reverse complement strand
GGCGTGCGACAATCTGGCGCGAATGAAGCGCGAAGGCTGGGCGCCCAAAGAAAGCTGCAGCGAGGAGATAATCGCAAAATTCGGCGACGGCAAGCCGCAGAGATGAAATTTCACCCTATTTTGCGGCGGTAGAGTTTAAAATTTTGCGAGTATAAAATTTGCTGAAATTTTAGTAAAGCTTGACCGAAAATGGTAACAAGGCGGACTAAATTTTAAATTCTAAAACGCGTTTAAATTTGCGTCGTAAGCGGCGTCGATTTTAGACTCAGCAGAAATTAGAATTTGTGCAACAAGGCTCTTTGAATTACAAATCGTGCGTGACGACTAGGCTAAAATTTTAAGAACTAGAATTTAAACAAAATCTGAAATTTAGTCGTGACGATGATATAATTTTTAGAATTTCGCAAGCGTAAAATTTATCAAAATTTTGCGTATCTACGTCGAGCCGCCCTCCCAAAAAAGCGCGAAATTTAAAATTTTAAACTGCCATATTGTGCGAAGAGGCAAGAATTTTAGGCAGAGGGAATTTCAATTAATGCGGATTAAAATCCAAGCGCGGCATGCAAAGGTGGTACTGCAAGCGATGGAATTTCAAATATGAGTTCAAGGCTAGCAAGCCGCGGAATTTAAATGCCACGAGCGATAAATTTTAAAATTACAAGTCGGGAATTTAAATTTAAGTGCGGTGAGCGATTAAATTGCAAAAGGAAGCTTAAATTTAAATATCGCGGCCCACAAATTATGCGATGAAATTTTGCGCCTAAATTCCGCAAGATTGGGTGCGAGATAAGCGTTTAATGATATCGTAGCCAGATCATTAAATAAGCTCACGCTAAAGCCCTATTTACCGAGCGCTTGTGCAAGCGGGTATTGCAAACCGCCGAAGTAAAAAAAGCCCGATCGGAGGCGTTTGACGGCGTATCCCAACCTACCACGCCCCATATTTTGCTCTATAGCCTAGCTCGCGCACCAAATTTTAGATTTTGAAATTTAGCGCAAAAATATTATAATTTCGCCCAAATCACGGCTAGGACGGAAAATGAACTCACGCGTGCAAAACAAATATCTAAAATCAAAAATTATGAGCGCCGAGGAAGCCTGCGAGCTGATCCCAAATGGCGCATCGGTGGGCTTTAGCGGCTTTGTTGGGGCGGGCTGCGCGCTAGCGCTACCACAAGCTCTAGCGCAACGAGCGACAGCACTGCACGAAAAAGGCGAGCCCTATCAAATCGAAATTTTTACAGGTGCATCGACCGATCCGCTTTTAGACGGAGTTTTGGCAAAAGCAGGCGCTGTGAGCTTTCGCGCGCCGTTTTTTACGGATGCCGATATGCGCCGTGCGATAAATAGCGGCGCCGTGCGATACGCGGACGTGCATCTATCAAGCCTTGCTGCTCAGCTTAAGGCAGGCTTTTTTCCACATCTAAACTTTGCTGTGATCGAAGTAGTGGCGATTAAAGAAAGCGGTGAGCTCGTGCCGTCTACATCGCTAGGCAACAACCAAGCCTGGCTCGATATCGCCGATCGCGTGATTTTAGAAGTAAATTACTATCAGCCGCTTGAGCTGGAGGGTATTCACGATGTTACGGATCTGCGCCTGCCGCCGCATGCTGAGGATCTGCCGATCAAGCAGGTAGGCGATCGCGTAAGTAGCCCCTACATGCATGTAGATTCTGCCAAAGTAGTCGCTGTCATAGAGGCTAGGACGCATGATCGCGTCAATAATTTCACTGCCGTGGACGAAATTTCAAGTGCGATCGGGCGCAATGTCGTAAAATTCTTAAAAAACGAGGAGGCTTGCGGCAGACTTCCTGCAAAGAAGCTACTGCCGCTACAATCGGGCATCGGCAACGTCGCTAACGCCGTGCTTAGCTCGCTACAAAATGCTGGCTACCAAGGGCTGCAATGCTACTCCGAGGTGATTCAAGACGGCATGCTAGATCTCATCAAAAGAAGCGTCGTAGGCACTGCAAGTGCCACGGCGCTATCGCTTAGCCCCGCAGGCGTCGAGGAATTTCAAAAAAACATCGATTTCTACCGCAAGCACATCATACTGCGCTCACAAGACGTCTCCAACTCACCAGCGCTTATCAGAAGGCTTGGCGTCGTGTCAATGAATGGCATGCTAGAGGCAGACATCTACGGCAACGTAAACTCCACTAACGTCATGGGTTCGCAGATGAAAAATGGCATCGGCGGTAGCGGTGACTTCGCTCGCAACGGATATTTGTCGCTATTTTTGAGCCCGTCGCTCGCTAAAGGCGGCGCGATTAGCGCTATCGTGCCGTTCGTGAGTCACGTTGATCATACCGAGCACGACACTCAAGTCATCATCACCGAATACGGCATCGCCGATCTGCGCGGTAAATGTCCTCGTGAGCGGGCTCGCGCGATGATAAGCATCGCGCACCCTACTTACCAAGACGCGCTGAGAGATTATTTCGAGCGGGCATGCGCGCAGCCCTGTGCGGGGCATACTCCACACATCCTAAGCGAGGCGCTGTCGTGGCATCAAAGATTTAAGGATACGGGGAGTATGAAGGCTTAGAGCGAATTTGCTTGAGCTAATGCGCTAAAGCCTAAAGCTTAAACCCATTCTTGCTGAAAGCAAGAAAGTTTGCACTTAAAAATTCCGCCTGCATTTGAAAGCTCTATCGCTAATTAGAGCAAAGCTCGTTAAAATTTTTATTTTGTAAAGCTCGCGTGAAATGTTTATAAAACGAATGGATCGAAATTCACGCCATAAAATTTTAAAATTTGCAGGCGGGTTTGGGATTCGGAATTTTAAAATTTAGCCCTAAATTTGCAGCTCGCGCATTTCAAATTTTAAAATTCTACGGCTTGGAATTTTAAAATTTTGAACTTCGCAAAATTTCATCCATAAATCTGCTATCAAATTTTAAATTTAGCTCTCACTTCATTTGCCAAGCCAATCCTAGCTATAAGACGCGCCATAAGTTTGCGATAAAACCGCGCAGTATCTACCAAGATAAATTCCGTATAAATTAAAGCGTCGGCTTGCTAAATCAGAATTTCTCGCCTTACGAAGGCGATCTTTGGGCTATAAATTTAAAGAGGCGGGCTATAAAGTCGCGGCGAGATGAGATTAGAATTTTATCCTCGAGGGCTCCATCGGTTTGCTGTAGAAGTAGCCTTGCATATATTTAATCCCCATCTCTTCTAAGATGATTGAAATTTCGTGGTTTTCTACGTATTCGGCGATGAGCTCGTAGCCCTGCTTGCGCGCGAAGTTAGCGATAGTTTCGACGATAGCGCGCGAGTTTTTGTCGTTTGCGATATTTTTGATGAGCGCTCCGTCGATCTTTATGTAATCCACATCGAGCGTTAAAATTCTATAGTAGTTGGAGTATCCGCTGCCAAAATCGTCTATCGCGACCTTGCAGCCGTAGTTTTTGGCTACGGCGATGAAGCTGCGTAGGCTCTCGTAATCGTCGAATTCCTCGCTTTCTAAAATTTCAATAAATAAATTTGAAGCATTTGGGCTGGATGCGAGCTTGCGCTCTAAAAGCTCCTTGATGCCTTCGTTTGCGATGTCAAAATATGAAAGATTTATGCTAAAGCAAGTCCCTGCGAAGCGGTCTAGCAAGCGAAAGGCTTCGTTTATTACGACCTGAGTTAGCGGGATGTAAAGCGAGGTCTGCTTTGCGATGTCGATAAACTCACCCGGGCAGCGCGTCTTGCCCGAACGATCGATTAGGCGGATTAGAATTTCATATACTAACGGGACATAATCACCGCCCTCGGTGCCGTAGGTGTTACCACTAGGATCGCGGTGGGTGATATCAAATATAGGCTGGACGAGTACAAATACTTGGTTTTTCTTGATCGCGTTTTGAATGGTGTTGATCATAATCTGATTTTGCAGATATTTTTCCTCAATCGCATTTGGGCGCGAGTAAAAGCCCACGTGCTCGTTTTTGCTCTGCGCCTCATACATCGCCATAACCGCCTGAAAGACCCTATTTGCGCCGCCCGCTACGTCGGCGCGCTCGCTTACGCCCATCGTGATATTTAAAGGCGCGGACGCAAAGCCCTCGGTGGTATGGAGATTAAAGACCTTGTCGGTGAAGTATTTATTTATGATCTCCACGTCGCGCGCGACATTTAGTCCCTCGTAAAATAGGCAAAACTCATCCGATTGGATGCGAAAGATACTAGCTTTGATCTCGTGCGATTCGATACACATTGCAAGCGTGCGCGCAAAGGAGCGCAGAATTTCATTCGTCGTTTCTGCCTTGTAAAAAAGCCGTAAATTTGCAAAATTTACGATAGTGATGTAGATCGCTACGCCCGTTTTTTCGGCGTTTATTAGCTCATATAGCGCTGCTTCGTTGCCCTGGCCCGTAAGATGATCGATATAGACTTGATTGTTTAAGCTCTCCTTCGCGCTCGCAAGAGCTAGCTTCATAATCTCGCGCTCGCCGATGTCATGAGCGTAAAGCGCATATAGCGGCGGCTTGGATGCAGCTGCGATATTTGATAGCCTTAGGCTCACATCGGCTAGCTCGCCGTTTTTACGAAGCAGGCGCGTATCTTTGGCGCTTTTATTTACCATCGCAGGAAGTTCGATCCCTTTATCTTTGGGCATCAAAACTCCAAGATCGCTTCCTTCCAGCTCGCTTTGTTCGTAGCCGCTTAAGCTAAGCACGCTTTTATTAGCGTATAAAATTTTAAAGTTTTGATCTGCTAAAACTATCGCTTCGCCTGCTTGTTCGCATAGTGCGTGATAGGGCGCGAGGGCGCGTTTACTACGCAAAGCATCGGAATTTATGATGTAAGTAAGCAGTAAAAACGACAAAAACACCGCCGTGTAAAGCATCGTCATTTGCATAAACGAGCCGTAAAACTCCTCGCTAGCGTAAGAAAATCGCTCGCGCAGGCTTGCGAAGCGCTCGTTGAGCAACGAGAGATTATCGCTTACAATGATATTTTGCCGCTCGAAATTCCTTAAAATTTGCCGTGCGATTCCTATAAACGCAGCTTCGTCGGGGCTTGACGCATCTGCGCTTTCTAGCGCACTTTTTAAAGCAGAGATCTCGGAGCGATTTTTATAATTAAGCCCTAAAATTTGAGAGTAGAGATTTGCTCTTTGCGCATTTGCGCCACTGGATAAAAATTTTTGCTGCAGACTTTGAAAAAGGATTAAATTCTGCGAATTTAAAGCCCCAAGCTCGTCCAAAAGTGAAATTTTATCGCTAAAAGCGCTTCCGATCGCGCGCACATCGCTGCTAAGTCCGATTTTATCGATGATTTTGTCTTTTTGTAAGGCTTGCAGCACCTGATAGATGCCGCGCATATCGGCATTTGCAATCGAAAAGTCCCTTCTTGCGATCTTTGCATCAAATAATATATTTAAGCGGTTATCGGCGTTATCGATCAAAGCTAGCTCGCGCGAAATCGTGCTAAATCTCGCTACATCTCTTAGCGACGAGAAATAATTCCCGGCGATGATTATGCCTAATATCATAATCCCCACCATCAAAGCCCACATTATCTTATCTTTCATCCTGCGCCTCCGTCATATCGCCTTTAAGCGTAGCTAAAAAGCTCATCAAAGCATCAAGCTCCCCATCGCTAAGATCGTATTTTAGCAGATCCTTTGCGATCTGCCGCACCGCAAGACGCAAATCCGTCTGCCCGTTTACGTAAGGCGCGGTTTGCGTGATATTGCGCAAGCTAGGCACGCGGCGCAGCTCAAATCCGTCGGAGGTAAACCTATGCCTAGGTGCATCCTTCTCTTCCGCGCTTGGGCGAATTTTAGTAAAGCTGCCGGTGCCTAGGCTAACGCCGTTATGACATGCCGAACACAGCCGCACAAAAAGCACATATCCGTTATATTCGGCATCATTTAGCTTAACCTCGCCGCGCAAAAATCGGTCAAATTTGGAATTTATCGCCGTTTTGGACTTTAAAAATTCCTTTAGCGCATCAATGAAGTTCGCCATATTCGCCTCACCGTAAGCACTTTCAAAAGCCTGCTTGTAGGTTAAATTCTTCCTGATAAGCTCTAAAATTCTATCTTCGCTCGCGTCCAGTTCATTCTCACTAAAAACCGACGTCGCGATCCGCGCTTCAAAGCCCGCGAAATTATAATCGCCCAAGTAGCGATCAAAGTAATAAGAATTTATTAGCGTAGGCACGCGTCCATCGCGCACCGAAGCGCCCGAGTCATTTAGATAGAAGTTATGGCAGCTCTCGCAGGAGCGGCCTTTGCGGCTAAATCTTACGTCGGTAAAAATCTTTGCGCCCAGCCGAGCCTTTTGTGGGTCATATTTAGGCATCTCAAGCGGCGTAAAAAGATTGCCGCAAAGCCCTAAAAGCGGCGCCAGGCTAAATATAAAACAGCTTAAAGCTCGCTTCGATCTCATCACTTATCATCCCGCCTTTAGCCCGCTTTTTCAAAATCTCCTCGATCTCGCGCTCGCTAGCCTCCGCGCCGTCCATATGTAGGTGCCACGCGGCGTTTTGCACCGCTTCTCGCAGACTGCGTTTTTGCTCGCGCCTCTCGGTTAAAATTTCGCTTTTAAACTTGATGTCGCGCGCCACGAGCAGCGCCTCAAACTTTTCGGCAGCGGTAGCAAGTCTTTTAGCTCCTGTGCCGAAGCGCTCAAACAGCGGCGCCAGCATCGACGAATTGCGCTCGCTCGCCCAGTTTAGATAAATTTTGCGCTCGCCCAAAGCCAAAAACGCCTCAAAATCCTCCGTGCTTTTTAGCGCGGGACTCATCGTAAGAAACGCGATGTCAAAAACTGCGGGAATTTTAAAATTTTCGCTCTCGCGGCTTTTGCTCGCAGCGTCTTTTAAATTTAAAGCCTGCGCTTCCTGAGCTTGCGAGTTTGAAATTTTACTTTGCGATCGCGGATAAATTTTAAAATTTTCGCCCGCCGCGTTTGCAAAACCATCGCGGCTCAGCCGCTCGCAAAACTCCGCGAAGCTTAAATTTAATACGTTTTGCAAAGGGATGCCAAACTCCTCCGCGCTGCGCCTTAGCTCGCGTAGCATCCCCTCCGAGCTATCGATCGCCGTAACCTTAGCGCCCAGCGACGCGAGATATAGCGAGTAAACCCCCGTACCGGCGCCCACGTCGAGTAGGCTTTTGCCCGCAAAGCTCACGCCCCAGCCGCGCAGTATCTCAAACACCCGCTTGCCGAAATCCCCTAGCTCGCCGTTAAATTTAGCGTAACTTTCGGACTTTTTATCCCAGCTATTTTTATGTGATTTTTCGCTGATTTTCTCCACCGCTCGCCTTTAAATTTTTTGTAATAATAGCAAAATTTGGCAATTTTTCCGAATTTGGGCTATAATAAATGCTTTCAAAATCTAGGCGAAAGGGCGTTCATGGCGGACGTGACGATAAGAAATTTAAACTTTGCTTACGAAAAACGCGAAATTTTAAAAGATATAAACTTAAACTACGAGCTGCGCGATTTTTTAGCGATTTTCGGACCCAACGGCGGCGGCAAAAGCACCCTTTTAAAGCTGCTTTTGGGGCTGCTGCGACCAAGCTCGGGCACGATCGAAATTTTAGGCAGATCGCCCGCGCTTGCCAGGGCGCAAATGGGCTACGTGCCGCAGTTCATCGCGATAAACAAAAGCTTTCCCATAAGCGTGCTCGAAGTCGTTTTAATGGGGCTGATAGATAAGAAAATTTTAGGCTTTTATAGTAAATTCGAGCGCGAGCAAGCCATGCAAGCCCTGGGGCGCGTAGGTATGCAAGACCTTGCAGACTGCCGTATCAGCGAACTTAGCGGCGGGCAGAGACAGCGCGTTTACATCGCGCGGGCGCTGTGCGCGAAGGCTAAAATTTTACTTCTTGATGAGCCGCTAGCGAGCATCGACACGATGGGGCAGGTTCAAATTTACGAGCTTTTAAAATCCCTAAACGAGGGCGGCTGCGGCATAATTCTAATCAGCCACGATGTGCAGCTCGCGCTAAATTACGCAAACCGCGCGCTTTACGTCGCAAACGGCTCGGCGCACACTCATGAGATCGATCCGGGAGGCAGAGCGGAATTTTTAGAGCACCTGCGACGCGAGCACGGGCACTTCTGCGCCGTCGATCTCGCGCTTAACGAATGCTGCTGCAAGGAGGGCGAAAATGGCTGAAATTTTATCTTACGATTTCATGCGAAACGCCCTGCTCGGCGGGCTTTTGGTCAGTATAGTCTGCGGCGTCGTAGGCTCTTTAGTCGTGATAAATCGCATGAGCTTCATAGCAGGCGGCATCGCACACGGCGCATACGGCGGCATCGGCATCGCGCTATTTTTAGGCATCTCGCCCGTGTTGGGAGCTAGCGTATTTGCGCTGTTTTTGGGGCTGCTAATCGCCTACATCACGCTGCGAAATACCGAGCGCTTCGACGCCGTAATCGGCGCAATATGGGCGTTTGGAATGGCGCTAGGGATAATCTTCGCCGATCTCACGCCCGGGTACAAATCCGATCTGATGAGCTTTTTATTCGGCTCGATCTTGGCGATAAATCATGAAAATTTAATCTTCATCGGCATTTGCGGCGCGACGTTTGCGGCGCTTACGGCATGCTTTTACAGGCAGTTTTTAGCGATCAGCTTCGATAAGGAATTCGCCCTGCTGCGTGGGGTAAATACGAGCGTCTTTTACTACGCCCTCGTGGTAATGGCGAGCCTCGCGGTGGTCGCGTCGATTCAGATCGTAGGACTAATCTTGGTGATCTCGCTAATGACGATCCCGCCCTTCATCGCCGAAAAAATTTCAAAAAGCCTAGGCTCGATGATGGCGATAAGCTGCGCGCTATCGGCGCTTTTTTGCGCAGCGGGACTTATTTTGAGCTTTAAGCTCAATCTAACCAGCGGCGCTTCGATAATCCTAGTCGCCTCGGTCTGCTTTTTCGCAAGCTCGATCTTTAGCAAACTTCGCGCCTAAAATCCCGCCCAGCTCGCTAAGCAGGATGCCTGCGAGTATCAGCGCCGCGCCTAAAATTTGAAGCGCGCTTAGCTTCTCGCCGAAAGCATACCCCATAATGCCGGCGCTTACGGGCTCCAGCGCGAAAATAAGCACCGTTTTTATCTCGCTTACGCCGCGATTTTGCGCCATCGTTTGGATCACAAACGCCGCGACGGTGGCAAAGATCGAGGTTAAAACCAGCGCGAAAACGAAATCAAAACTCGGCGAAAAGATCAAATTTCCAAGTACCTTTATCTCGCCTTGAAATTCCGCGTGCGGAGCGAAAACTGCCGCGATCAGCGCACAGACGCAGACGCAGATAAACTGCACGATCACAAAGCCGTAGAGATTGCTTTTGCGCGCGCAAACGCCGGTAAAGACGATGTGAAGCGCGTAAGCAAACGCCGAGATTAACGTCAGCCGCTCACCTATGCCAAATCCCACCGCGCCGCTTGCCCCGCTTAAAAAATACAGCCCCAAAAGCGCCACGACCGCGCCGCCAAAGGCGCTCGCACCGACCTTTTTACCGAAAAACGCAAGCATTAAAAAGGGCACGATGACGACATTTAGCCCCAAAATAAACGCCACCGTCGATGATAGCGCATAATCAAGCGCTATGGTCTGGCAGGAAAAATCGCAAAACAGCATCAGCCCGCAAAACACGCCCCGCCCTATCGTGCCGCGGTCAAATTTGACGCCGAAGCGCAGGCAGGCGAGGTAGGTAAAAATGCTTGCCGCCAAAAAGCGCCAAAATAAAAAGCTAAAAACGTCGCCGCTATGCAGCGCGCGCTGAACCGGCACGAAAGTGCATCCCCAAACGATCGCTACAAAAAGTAGCCCCAGATCCCACAACCTGCTAGGCGGAGCGGGGTTTTGCGCATGGCTTTGCGCGGAATTAGAATTTTGCCCGAAACTCTGCGCGGAATTCGAGCTTTGCGTGCAATTTTGCGTAGAGGCAGAATTTTGCGCGGCAGCAGAGCTCTGCGTAGAATCAGAGCTTTGCGCGAAATCGAAATTCTGCGCGGAATTTAAGCTTCGAGCGGAGCTAGAATTCTCTGCCGAATTAGATTTCTTCGCAAAATTCCGCGCCTTAAAATTTTTCAATCCAAAGCTCTGCGGCGTGCTGGCGGAGCATGGATCGTTCGCAATGACCTTGGTAAAATTTTTCTCGGAGCGTCGAGTATTGGCGTCAGCGAGGCTTTTTGCGAGGATCGAATTCAGATCATTCGCAACGCTCGCACGACTTAACGGACTCGCGCTATTTGCGCCGCTATGAGTGAAATTTTCCGCAAAATTTAATATAAAATTTCGTTTGAAATTTCTTGCGGAATTTTCGCAAGGATCTGTTTTGTAAGCTTTTGCGAAATTTAAAGCTTTGCTTTCGGCGCAGTTCGGAATTTGCGCGGACTTTAAATTTAGCGAAAGAGCCGCGGAATTTAAAGTGGATTTTCTTCCTGGATTTTTGACGCGCGGAGCGGAATAGGGCGCTACGAGACTATGCACGGCAAAACTGACTGAGGCACGATTGCGTGCGGCGAAACCGGCCGAAGCGGGATAAAATTTTAAATTTCTTTCGCGGATAAAATTTAACTCGGCGGCCGCGTCTTGAAATTTGAAATTTCTTTTGAGGTAGGGAGCGGGAGCGAAATTTACCTTACTGCCGGGCGCTGTGTTTTTTGCACGCTCGCGCACCGTATCTAAGATAAAATTTAAAGCGGGTTTTGAATTAAAATTTTCCGCAGGCCCCAAGATAGAATTTTTCATAAATTTAAAGTAAAATTTCGCCGAGATTTTAGTGCGGTCGCGCCTATCTGATCGTCTTTATGGCGGTTAAAATCGCGCCCGAGTTTTTGCGAAACTCCCTTTCGTTTTTGCTTAAAAAATCGAAGCTTTCGTTGATGAAGGCACTGCTGAATTCGCTACTAAAATCGTCTCCAGGCTCGCGTCCGACGGCACTTTTAAAGCTTTTAGCAAAGCTCGCGTCAGTTCCTAGTTCACGTGCCAAAGGGCGAATGATTTCGTAAATTTCATCAAAGGCATTTGTGCGCAGATAGTGGCTAAATAGCATCTCGCCGCTCATTACCGCCTTAGTATCGGCTTCGGACATATCTTTTATTTTAGCGAGTACGAGCTTTTTGATCGGCTCTACGGCAAGACTTAGCTTCTTGCTCGCCAGCCTTTGCATATTCTGCACGGCGATACTTTTTTTGCCCGCGCGCTCGGTAATGTAGCTAGGCAGATCGAGCTCGTAATCCTGTACGCCAGTGCGTTCGTATTCATTTGCGGCACGCTCTATTAAAGTGCTTAGTGAGTTTTTAAAATTTTCGCTATCGCCCACGTTTGCGCTGATGACGACGTCCAGCCCCTTTACGGCGACCTCTTCCCAACTCGCGGCCGCTATGAGCGGCAAAAGGCAAAAAATTAGATTTTTAAGCAAGGCTTTTTCCCTAATTAAAGATTGATTATTTTATTTCGAAAATTTTAATGTATAATCAACGCTTTTATAATACCAAAAGGGCTAAATATGGAGCTTTTACTCATCGCTTTCGCGCTTGCGATGGACAGCGTCGCGCTTAGTATCTCAAACGGCGCGAAATATCCGAATTTTAAATTTGCACAGATCGCGCGCGTCGCGTTTTCCTATGCGGCAGCTCAATTTATAATGCCGCTTGCAGGCTATGCTTTGGGGATAAATTTCGTAAAATTTATCGCGCAAATCGATCACTTCGTCGCGTTTGGAATTTTATCGTTTTTAGGCATTAAGATGATCGCAGAATCCCGCCACGAGCAGGATGAGCCCCCTCTGTGCCTAGGCACGAAGGAGCTGATGCTGGGCGCGATCGCTACCAGTATCGATGCGATGGCCGTGGGCGTGACCTTTGCCTTTGGCGAGATAAACATCCTCTACGCCTGTTGCGTAATCGGGCTCATCTGCTTCGCGCTGTGCGTCGCGGCGTGCTACGCAGGCAAGCTAACGGGCAGATTTCTGCAAGCCAAGGCGCTCGTCTTAGGCGGCGCGATTTTGATCTTAATCGGGGTTAAAATTTTACTCTCGCACCTCGGCGTTATCGATATTTAGCGACTTTTAAGCGCCGCTTTGCGATAATTTTTAAAACTAATCCGCAGGGGCGAAAATGAAAAATTTAATAAATTTAAGCGGCGGCGACCGATTAAATTTGCGCGTAGAGGGCAAAATTTTACTCAGCGAGAGCATCAAAAACGGCAAAATGAGGCAGACGCAAAAGGAGTTTGCCGGCGCGGACGAGGCGCAAAAAGCCTGCGTAAAAAAGAAGTGGGAGAGCCTAAAAAAGGGCTACGTCATGCAAAACGCGGATGCGAGGCCTGGCGAAACGAGCCTGCACGTTTACATCGGCGGCGGATACACGGGCGCGCTGGCGTTTGCGAGCTTTGAGGGCGAAAATTTCGTCTATAAATGCGGCGGCTACAAAGAGGGCGGCGCGCTGGATGATTTTCTCATCAGGCTGGACGCGAGCGGCGCCGTAAAGCAGCAGACCCTCTTGCCAAAGCCGGCATGCGCAGCGGGCGGGCGAAATTTTACTTTTGGATTTGGATCATTTTATTTTCAAATTTGATCCAAAAACGGGCGAGTTTGCCGACCTTTCCAAAGAGCTAAATTTTAAAAGAAATAGAGAATTTACGAGCCGCGTTTGTGCTGCGGGCGCAGCGGGCGAGACGACGGCGTTTGCGATGTTCGGTCAAATTTTTATTTTGCGAGACAGCGAAATTTCGCTTCTTACGCAATATAAGGCCGAAATGAAAAGCTCCACGCCGATATTTTGCATCGCGCTTAGTGCGGACGGCTCGCGACTGGCGCTTTGTTGCAAGCAAAACGAGATTCAAATTTTAAGCACGCTTGACGGCTCTTGCGGCAAAATTTTAAGCGAGATAAAAGGGGGCTCCGGCATTTTGGATAAAATTTGCTTTCTACCAGACGGCTCGATATTAGGCAAGAAGCGCTACGCAGGCAAGCTAGTTTGCCTTGACGCTGCAAGCGGCGAGCGGCTTAATCCTGTATGGTTGAGGGACGAATGCACCGAGGCGGACGAGCTTTGCGTTAGCGCGGACGGTTCGCGGCTGGCGTTAATAAACTACGACAAGGCTCGCATCGTCGATCTAAAAAGCGGAAATTTGTGGCTTAGCTTTGAGCTCTCGCACATCGTTAAACGCTGCAAGGCGAAATTTGAGCGTATAAACGACGAGGAATTTTTAGCCGTGCGCACCGACTACGGCTGCTTTAGTTTGTATCGCGTTTAAATTCCGTGAAATTTAAGCCGCAGGTGTAGGCTTCTACAGATTGCGCTTTTAAGGCGAGCGATCTCCTCTCGATCTTTTAATAGCGCGCCCGGTTTTGGGCCATTCGACACCCAAAGCGTAACGGCCTATATAAAATTGAATATCGGCGTTTCGATTGCGGCGGCGGCTTTGATAGAATTTTCGCTTGAATCAACAAAATAAGGCGCTTTTAATGCTAAATAGCGCCTGAAAAAGCTTAGCCGCTACGGCTTTAATATCATATCTTGCCAGTTAAGCTTAAATCGGCTATCATTGCACGAAATCTGAAGGGGGCAAATTTGAAAAAATTCTTTGTTAATTCTCTGCGCCTTATAAAACGCCACTATATAATCTCTGCGATTTTTATCATCTGCATTTTGACGTTTATCCCTTATATGCCTATAAATATGGGCTTAAACTACGCCGGAGTTTGCACCAATCCTCTGCATTTTGGCATCTTATCGGATAATGAATTAAAAGAGATAGCGTTTAAACAGTATTTGCAACAACATCATAAAGAGTATAATTACAAGCATAATATCCCGTTTTTCAGAATCCAACCTTGCAACGGCGACAAGCGCCCCGACGATAAGTGCGAATTTTGGAAAATACCTAAAGAGTTAAATTTAGAAAATTTATTGTCTATCGGCAGACAAATTTGCAAAGACGGAAAACAAATTGCGCCGATAGATAAATCCATACTAAAAGCTATAGATGATGAAAGCGTGGTGTATCCATGGGAGGATAGCAAGCTTTTTAATGATAAAGGGGAACTTAATTATTCTATCTACTTTAATAATGAGGACAACCATTATAGCGAGTATTATCGATATGATTCTTTGTTTATAGCCGAGGATCCTACTATTAAGATTAAATTGCTTGATTTACTTACCGGAAAAAGCAAGAAGATCATATACAAAAACGATAATAGGCTAGCGCTAAGAATGCTATTAGCCCTTAAACGTATTGATAAAAGTGATGATTTTTGCACCTTAAATGATTGGATGGATAAAAATAAACTTGACGTTACTAAAGAAAGCGTTGAAATTATTGGAGATAAAGGAAATAAGATTATATTAGAAAATTATTCTATGTATAGAATAGGTATAGATAATTGCGGAAATTACAAGGGCTTATATATGGGCATATTATGGGAACCATATAAAGCATATATGAATTATGCAGATTTTAAAAACAAATTTAAACAAAATAAGGAGTAATCTATGTCAAAAATAGTAGATATGAGCGGTAAAATCGCACAGGGCGGCTATGCCTATGCCGAGGGCAATCCTTGCTAAATTTGAGGCGCGGATTTTTTGCATAAAATCACAAAATTAAAATTCGGCAGCAGATTCTACCCGCATGCACTTAGCTCACAGAACAAATACGATAAATTTAAGCGGTCTTGATCTCTCGCAGCCTATACCACTATAGGATAAATGCTGCTAGAAGCACAAAATATCCGATGGCGACCGTTAGCGCGCCCACAGCAAGGATAACGCCCTCGGCCGAAATAATTCCTTTCGCGGTTTCTTTTTTGAGATAAATAGCCAATTATATATTAGTCTAGCCTAAAGATCTGGATTCGGCTAAAAGCGGGTGGGATTAAAATTTAATCCGTCTTCAAATTTGCCTAAATCTAAATTTACAAAAAATCTATTTCTTACCCACCAGCAATTTTGAGCTACCGAGCATCAGCCATTTGGCTTCGCGAGGGCCCATAAAAAGCCCCTGCGTCGTATCTATAAGCTCGACCCGCTCATAGCCCTGCTCCTTAAGTCGCGCGATGAAAGCGTCCATATCGCCGTAGTTTCCGCGCGAGAAAAGATCGTGGATCGCGAAGCTGCCGCCCTTTTTAAGCACGCGGAGCGTCTCTAAAAGCAGCGCCTGGCGGTCCTTGCTCGAGACGTTGTGATAGACGTAGTTGCTTGTAACCGCATCGAAGCTGCCATCTTCAAAGGGCAGCTGCGTGGCGTCGGCCTGCTCGAAGCTAGCGTTTTGCACCCCTTCGGCGCGCGCGTTGGATTCGCACAGCTGTTTGTTAAAAGACGCGTACTCAAAGCCCCAGCGATCGACGCCTAGCACCGATGCGTGCGGGTTGCGCTTAGCAACGGCGATAGTTAGAGCGCCGCTGCCGCAGCCTACGTCCAGCCCGCGCCCGCCCTCGGGCAGATCTACGTATTTTGCCGTGCCCTCTACGATCGCGCGAGAGAGCTGGCGCTTGCCGCCGTAATCAAACGCGCGGTACCACACGACGCAGTAGATCGTAAAGCCGATCAAAAACAGCGCCGCGGCGCCGAAAAGCCCAGCTAGCACGCCTCTTAGCGCACCGCTAACACCCAAACCGCAAACGCCGAAAATCAAAAATAAAACTAACGCCACGCCCGCACCCGCGGCAAATGACGCGATCATGCCCTTAGGCACCCAGTTTTTATAGTCCGGTTTCATCTTCGCTCCTTTTATTAAATTTAATCCCGCGGCGGCAAAGCGTGCCGCGGCAAAATTTTAAATTTCGCTCGTAAATTTTAAAGTCCGCAGCTCAAAACCCCGCCTAAATTTAAACGCACTCTAATAGGTGTATTTAAACTCCGCGTAGTAGTTGCGTCCGGGAGCTGGAGTATAGTCGTCTGCGCGTAAATTTTGGTTGTAATTATACTCCTCGTCAAAGACGTTTTTGACTCCGGCGCTTATCAAAAATCCGCTTGAGAAGCGGTACGCAGCGCCCAGATCCACGATCGTGCGCGAATCGATCCTATCGTGGTTGGCGTCGTGCGATGATGAGAAATATTTAAAATCGCTCATCAGCGTTAAATTTCTAATCGGCTCGTAATCGACGCCCAAAACGAACTTCGAGCGCTCCACTAGCGGGACCTGCTTGCCTTTATCTGCGCCGGATTGGATCTTGGCGTCCACGTATGAAAAGGTCTCGCTGAGCTTTAAATTTGAAAGCAGACTTTGCTCCGCATACAGCTCTACGCCCTTGCGGCGCGTCTCGTCGATATTTATAAAATGCCAACCGCTATTAAAGCCGCTACCGAGTAGCTCGTTTACGATCTCGTTTTTCGTATCGGTCCAAAACAGCGTCGCGCTTACGTATTGCCCATAGATTAGATCCTTCATGCCGATCTCGTAGGTTTTAAAGGTTTCGGATTTGAGGTTATTAAGCACGTAAGGGCCGCTAGAACTTAGCTTATCGATGAGCTGATTAGGACCCGGCGAGATATAGCCTCGCTCAAATTTAAAATAGACGTTGCCATCCTTGGAATAATTAAAATTCGGCGTGATCTCAAAAGCATAATTGTTTTTATCATCCGTTACGTGTGTGCTGTCTTGAGTATGAAATATGCGCCCCATCCTACGCATCGTCGTAGAGACTTCGCGATCTACTTTGTATTCAGCACGCTCAAAACGCCCGCCAGCACTAAGTGAAAATAGCTCCGTGAAGTCGTGCTTTTCTAAGGCATAAACCGAGTGCGTCTGTTTTTGCATATCAAAGATCGTAAGCTGCGAACGACTCACCATAGGATTTATTACAGTATTAAAATCGATCCTACGGAAGCCCTTATTTTTAAGATAATCATATCCCGCTATGAGCTCGCCGCTGTCGTAGTCGAGCTTGCCCTTTAAATTTGCCCCCTCTTTGCGATCTTTCATCACAAAGCCTTTTTGTAAAATTCTAATATCTTGGTAATAAGGCTGTAAATTTGCTTCAAATCTATCGCCGAATTTCACCGCATAATCCAAGTCAAAATTTAATCGTGTGCTTTTGGTAAAGGTTCTCTCACCTCCCTGTTGGCGGCGATCCGCTTTAAGTTTGACAAGTCCTAAACTCGGCACATCATGCGTCCTAGCGCGATAAAAGCTCGGATTAAAAGAGAGGCTTTGATCATCTGAAATTTTATAATTTAGTCCAAATGATGTATAGTAGCCTCGCTCTCTTTCGCCTTTGCGGTATCCATGCTGATCAAAGCCCTTTATCGCGGTTTTTAGAAATAGATTTTCGCTCACATTCCCGCCTGCGCCAAAATTTAGATCTTTATAATTATACGACGCGATCTTGGTAGAGACATTGGCGTATGGATATTTTGCGCCCTTTTTCGTGATGATATTTATCACGCCGCCGCTGGTGCCGCTGCCATAAAGCACGCTACCGCCGCCGGGGATAATCTCCACGCGCTCGATATCCTCAATAGGAACGAGATCGATCGGGATGGTCGTGGGCGTCGTGTCGATCATATTGAGAGCGACTCCGTTAAGAAGGACCTTGACGGAGGTATTGGCTTTCGCACCTTGCCCGCGTAGATCAACTGACCTACCATTAAAGCTAACCCCCGGCGCCTTTTCTAAAATTTCGCGCAGATCGCGGTAGCCGCGATTTTCCATATCCTCCGCGGTGATAACGGAGACGTTGCGAACCTCGTTTTTAAGCGTGTCCTCAAAGCCAGTTGCGGTAACTACGATGGTGCCTAGCTTTGTGGCGTTCGCGCCGGAAGCGCTTTTAGGAGCGGCGGAATTTACCGCTTGCGCGCTAGGCGCGATATTTGCGGATGTAGCGTTATTTTCAGCCCCGTTTAGTTGCAAGGCGGCGCACAAACTTAGCGCGACCGCGGCATTTGAAAGATAAAATTTCTTAAACATCACTCTCCCCTATTCAAAATTAGAATTTTGCGAATGATTTGCAAATGCTATATTATAATTTCTCTTGATTAAATAATAATAAATTTCAAAGATTAAAGATAGATTTTTTAAAATTTAAGCGGAATTTGGATGAAATTTTAATTTTGAGCGTTTTACGTAGCGCGGTAAAATTTCGGTTTTAAATTTAGACTCTTTAGCGGTTTTTATTTCTTAAAGCGGCAAATTCGCAAAGCGGATCTAGCTGGAATTTTTAAAATTTAGTCAATTCCTAAAATTATACCCGTCTTAAAATGCACCTAAAAGTATTAAACCTATCCTAGCGCTCATTTTTTATTCCTAAGGCCTTTTGATTTTGTTTGAGTATCAATTAATTTTTATCATGGCTCATCCTCTTTAGCCACTCTTTTTCAAATTTATAATATTTCTCAAGCTTTTTATTCTTTTCCGCTTGATTCCACTTTTCTATCTCGGCATAATCTTGTAGCTCGCCTCCGCATTTAGGGCAAACACTTCTATCTTTAACGTCCGAGAAATTATAAAATTTAAAGCACCCTTTGCAGCGCATAAATTTAGGATAATACTTTACGCTTTTTTCAGGGCGAAATGCGAGATATAAAAAGAAAGCGCACGCCGCAAAGCATAAAATTCCTATGATGATACGCAGATACGCGCTATCAAATTTTACCGATGCCATAAAGCCTGGCTTTATATCGACTTTCCCCAATAAAGCGGCCGCTAGTCCCCATGCGAAAAAAGCAAAAAATCCGATTAATGCAAAAATTCTATTTAGCATTTTTATATATTCCTCGTATAACAAATCAAAATTTCATCGCTTTTTAAATTTACGCTTTTTGATCTTCGGAGTTTTAGCGCCTTGATGAGGAGCGTTTCTTTTACAGTAGTCGCCGTCATTATACTCCGTGAGCTTTTTGCCGCAGTCTGGGCAAATTTGATCCGTATCCTTGACATCCTCGTATCGGTAAAATTTACCGCAGTCTGCACACCACATATACTCTAGGTATCTTTTTATGCTCTTTTCAGAGCGAAAGGCGAAATAAAAGCCGTAAATACCCGCTATTAAAAATACAGTTGCGGGCAATACCCATAAAATACCCGCATCATCAAATTTAATATATTTCTCGCCTATCTTTACATGTTTATGTACTGTAAAATTTATAAGATATAAGAAGCACATTATGCCCGTTAAACAAGAGGCAATTCTATCTAGCATTTTGCCGTTCCTTTTCGTTATGATCTGCTTTATTTATAACGTTTTGCGCCATACGCCCAACCCTTAAATTTGATCTCTATGAGAGATAAAATTTTATTTTTGATCGCTCTAAATTTCTCACATAACAAACCTGGAGTATTGTAAAATCAACGTATAATCTTCGCTATAAAATTTTACCCTATTTTTTCTATTGTAGATACTTATGCTTAGCAGATATTTGGCGAAATTTATGTAATCCTTCGTACTAGGAAAATAAAGCGTAACGCTTTGGTAGTACGTTTTAAAATCCAGCTCAAATTTATACTTATCCATATCGTCCGTTATATAGCACTCCGCTTCGTCTATTTTGATAAATTTCTCTATATCTATGCATAGTTGAGCGCTATTTTTTGCAAATCGCACTCCGTTCACTGTATCATAAGGGAAAAGCTCTAGGTATGAGACCCTTTCATTATACGAGAATGTTAAAATGTTTTTTGCGAAATAATACATAGCCAAATTCGTAGTAAAGCCTAATACCACAAGCTTTTTGTCTTCTAGAATTTTAATATCTAATTTATGATGCTCATGCTCCATAAGTTCCTCATCGATAGTTAGAGGATCGTCTTTAATATAAATTTTATTCGGCAGCACTGATTTATTCTCCTTTTGCGCACTATACCGTTATTCATCGAGCGCCGTCAAATATGATCCAAATCCCTTTGATTGCGGAGTATAATAACTTTTTCCATCTATTTTGATGCTATTTATGTTCATATTTTCTCCAATATAAGTTCCGCCGAGCCCTCCTCAAGCGAATTATACTCATCCAGATGTATATGCGAATGTTTCGGCGCGGAATCTTGCGCTAAAGTAAGCAAATGCCTAGCAAGAGATATAAGCCCGCTTTTATTCGCCCTTATAGCAACTTCGTTTCCTAAAGCATTGACGGAGATCGCGAAGTCCTTTTCCCATTGTAGCTGTAGCCCCTTTTCTGCGCAATAGTCTAATGTTTTTATAACATACTGTCCCATATATCGCTGATACTCCTTTCTAAATTTAATCGGTTGCCGATATAAAATTTACCTCATCGATCGGCTAATCGATCTCATAGAATTTCAGGAAAAATTATATCTAAAATAAAAATGAAAGGAGTCGGAATAACTAAATTTAAGACAGGTGCTGTGCGCGAAAATGAAGCGGTTAAAATTTGAAAACAACTTAAGTGGTGGCCCGATTGCACCCGTTTTTATATTTAAAATATCGCTGTAGAAAGGGTTTTGTAATTTAAGCTAGCATAAAGACCCCTAATTATGCCCCTATTTACTTTTTATAAACCTTATTTTCCGTCAAAGATCATTCATTGCAAATGGCAATAATACACTATTTTCTTAAATAATCTGGTATGGTTTCTTGGATCTTAGTGCTAATTGAGATTTTAGATTTTATTATGCCCACAATCTCAACATATCTTCGAAATGTTTGATAATCCAATTCGAAGCTATATATAGACGATCTAAGCCATACAACATCTTCAGTAAGGCTTTTTTTTAGATACTGAAGGATGTGTCTATTTCTACCATGCTTTAAGATAATCCAATCGCCTAAAAGCGGATCGTCATCAACTACTACTACTAATATATCTCCTTCTTGTGCTATGGAGCAGCCCTCTCTTTTGCCGACTTTTACAAAACAACATTCAGAATCGCTATATTCCGCCAACAATTCTAAAATCTCTACTTTCATAACTTTTTGGTCTATCGGCTTTTTTTTAGCTACGAAATTATCAATGGAGTCATAAAATAAAACCGCGCATGCCGTAAGCGACTTTAATTTTAAATGCATTGGATCTAATTTATATTTTGCACAAGCTTCAAATAAGTCCATATCCGTATCAAAATAATCTGCGCCTATGCCCGTTGCTCGTTCAATTTTACTTTTTACATTATCGTTTATAGGATTACGATCTTGTTCGTAAGCGTTAATGCTGCTTTTGGTAATACCTAATGCGTTTCCAAGTTGTTCTTGCGACAAACGGCAAACCATTCTAAGTCTTTTTAATTTTGCACCCGGGCTTTCATCAGTTTTCATCTTGTGCCACCATAGATTTTTCAGCAATAGTAACACAAAACTACTGAAAAGCATCTAAAGCATCTTAAAAGTAAAGGATTTTTTAAGCCTATTTGCCTTATAATTAATTCAAGTATAAAGCTACAAATTATTTAGGATATACTCAAATTATAGATGATAAATATTCATTCAAAGGAGGATACTATGAAAGTATCGAACTATATAACTAACGGTAGCTGGCTAACAACCTACCAGCTTGAAGACCAATACGGCATTTCTCGGACCCAACAAGCAAAGCTTAGAATGAGGCGTAACTATGAAGGTGGTGCTACAAAATATACCATTCCGTTTGTAAAAATAGGTAAGCATATTTTGTATCTAAAAACAGATATAGAAAAATGGCTATTGTCTCAAAGAAAAGGGGCGATATGCGATGAGTAGGAGATCGAAAAAGAAAAGAGCTCCGTATCCACCTTTTCATAAGAATACGGAGCGAGTAAAAAGCAGTTCAGAATGCTTAAATACGGGTATAAGTATACCCGACTATCCTTTAAATGTCCCTGAAATCATCGTAAGCGAGGGACAGAAAGAAAAGCTTGCAGCTATTTATAAAACCCCGTTTGGCTTTAGCTCGGAAGCTCTGAAAAAGTGGTGCAAGTTCTCATTTGAGCACGTTCCTTCTAACTACCGACAGATTGAGTTAGTTGCCTTGCAGACACTATCGGCTATTCTAGTCTTTCATTGCGATTTAAACATAAATCCTTTTTGGGTTTTAGACATAAGCGATAGCGGAACGGGTAAAGGCACAAATTTGCGCTTTCAAAAGAAATTGTTTAAAAGCGTAATCGATAAGCTGAAAGAAAACGCAAAGTTCAACGAAGAGCATAAAAACGAGATCAAAGATAATAAAGGCTTACTTCGCCCCACTTTATTTTTTGGCGACATTAAGGCTACGCAAGAGGGCTTTTATGCTACTCTTACTGAAGCGAATGTGCTTTATTTTCTATTCGGCGAAATAGCCGATACCCTAAAGAATCCAGCAAGATCGGAGCTACTTAATACTTTAACAGAGCAGCACGGATCTATCTCTAAATTTACCCCCGGTATATATAAAAATGCGCAGAACCTGCCACCTGAAGTAAGCGGCAAAATCTATATCTATGCCGATACCAATATACAACAGCTAGGTGGAGACGATAAGCTCGTTAAGGCTTTTGCAGGTGGTTTTATCAATCGCTTTATACTTATTTATACTAAGAACATACTTAAGTATGAAGACAGCAGATATAAAGAGGTTAATGACTCGGAGTTAGAGCCTTATTTAAAGTGGGTAGATGATATGGTGGATTTTTTTATGACGGTGCGTCCTAGCCCCGATATAGATATAAATTCCGTTTACGACGATCCGAGTTTTGATAAATTCGCTAGGCAGATTCATTCTAGCTTGCAAGATAGCAAATTAGAATTCAAAGAGTTCTATAATCGCCAAATCTACAATTTACAGGCTATCATTCAAATTTTGCATTGTATCACAGAATACGATCGTTATCAAGGCTCTACGCAAGAAATTTGGGAGTTTGAATTTAACAATATCCCTTCTAGCGATACCATTAATGAGGCGATAAGATTTTGTAGCTTTTATTTTGATGTCAAACCCTTTCTACAAGAGTTAGACAGTGCAGCGGAAGGTATTTTTAACCTTAGAAATGAACTTTTAGAGAGAATAAAAGCCAATCCAAGCCTAACGCCTAGAGATATTTTAATGAGTAGAAAATATAGGAAATATGGGCTAACTAATAGTTCTTTATCAAATATACTTGATGGCTTTGTAAAACCTTGGAGAGGACAACAAGAATGCTTTACTTTAATCTAATATTAAAGTTTTTGTGGCAAGTGGCAGCTTTGTGGCAACTTTTTGCCACACGACTTCGCCACGATTATAAGGGAGCTAGAAGCACCTTTGTGGCAATGTGGCAGCTTTTTTATAAAAGTAGAAAAAAGAATGAATTTAGGCGAAATTTTAAATATATTAATTTAATATGCGAGAGGACAAATTTATGACAAATAATCTTAATTTTAGTGCTCCATGCGATGGTAGCAGCTCGAAGTTTTATTTGGGTTGCTTGAATTATGATGAAAAGAACAAGCGTTGTATGTGTGCGGCAACCGATATAGGGCGTTTAAAAATATGCAAAGATTATCGCAAAGCCGTTTATGGCGTTTTGGCTAATTTTGAGGAAAGCGAGATTTCTCAAGGAAATAGTCTTGATTTAGGTGAGCGTTGCTCTTGTGAAAAGTTGAAATTATGAAAAAGCTTTGACCGGTAGGAGCGAGCGTCGCTGCGCTCCGCTCGGGGGAATGAAAGATCGATTAAATTCTTTTCTTTCCCGGATTGTGATATTCCCCCAGCGCAAGCGAAGCGCGCGCTACCCCCTAACGGTAGATAAGCTTTCTCATCATAACCGATTAAATCGGAGAAAGGATTTCTTATATGAGATTATACATTGCTCTAAAAAAGCTTTACGATTCGAAAAAGCCCATAAGCGAAAAGAATGATCCAAATATTGCAAAAGATAAGATGAAAAGCATGGCAACGTATTTTACGAACTATCGCTTAAATATTTCATCTATTAGCCGTTTAGAAGGTTTACTTGGTAGCTCTGCTGCCTTTGCTATGAATAAGTGCTATCGAACAGAGAAGAATAAACATCTTTTTGTCCGTCACGGCAAGAACGGAGTCATATACTTCTACGGCGAAAATAGTAAAGAACACGCTCGTAGCCAAGAGCCTAAGGATAGAGCTTATCGCAGCAAGGAAACTACCGAGTTGTTCCCGATCGTAGTTTTAGTATTGGACGTAGATTATCACGAAGGAGAGACAAAGCCTCTTAGCGATCAGCAAATGCATGACAAGCTAAAGGCTATGAATATAAACCACATCATCTGTCGCACGTCTGATCCAAATAACCAATATGCTTATCGTATCTTTATCGAAACTCTGCCGATAGAACAAACCGCCGAAAATTTAAAAGCGATCTATGCAGTAGCTAATGAAAAGTTAGGAATAAACTCTGACTTAGCCGTAACCGATAAGGCAAGAATGTTTTTCTGCTATGCAAGCTCTCGATCTTCTTTAAAATCTTTTTATGATGGAAAGGCTTTCGAAATTACGAGCGATGAAATTTCAAAAAAGCAAAGCGAGCTTAAAACTTTGTCCGTTAAAATTTTATCCACTCAAAACGATGAGCCTAGAAAAAATTTTGTCGCAAAAGATTTTTCATCTCTAGACGATATTAAAATTTATCGTGAGCCGGAGGTGATAAGAAAAAATGATTGGGTAGATTTTTCAGCTCTTAAAAAATCAAAAACTCTCAACGACGAAAACAACATCAAAAAATTTTTGATCGAAAAGATGGACGCAATTTTTTCAGAGTCTCATGCTTTTAGTATCAGGGCTAACGATAAAAATCCAAGCGGACATTTTAAAAAAGTGAACGACCATTTTATTTTTACAGACTTCGGCGAAACTCAAAACGGTAATGACCTTTTAGAATTTTATAGTGCGCATAAAGGATTAAGTTTGCTCCAAGCTTCTAAAGAAATCTGTGATTATTTTTGGAAACGAAAATGGATCGGCGGAGAATATGACGATAATATAGAGGGATTAGAATGAAAGAAATTTATATAGTGCACAGAACGGTGAAAGATAGCATTGGTCAGACCAACGCTATTTTTCACCTAGGTCCTGCCGACGGCCTGTAGTGCTATCGTAGGTATAAAATCAAGTGCTATCGCACGATAAAATTTATAAAGAAAGGAATAAAAGATGCAAGATCCAATTCAAAAACCAAAACGAATTCGTGATATTTCGTATGTTGAAATACCCAAAGACAAAATGAATGCTTTCAAAAACGAACTATACCCGAATGAGAAATTAAGTAACAAAGATTTTATGCTTCGTCTGATCCAAAATGAGCTAATGAATAGATCGCCCGAAGAATTTCCGCCGATGAATTTTGCCGAAAATAAACGACACGGTATAATGATTTTACTCTACGATTGTGAGCTTAAAGCGATTATTGATAGAGGTTTTATACCTAGAGAATTCATCTCGAACGCATTTCGCAGTGTGCTTTATGGCAGCAATTATGTAACGTCAAAGTATTATATCGACATAGCTAAAATCTCTCAAAAATTTAAAAAACTTTATGTGCAGCTACGAGATTTAATACAGCTCTTTTTAACTTCTAGCGATTTAAATCAAACCGAAAAGGAAAATCTGATCGAATATACATACAAAGTAGAAGAGCAAATTCTTAGTTATGTCAATAGTCCAAAACTAAAAGATTTTTTTGAGCCCTTGCATGTAACTAGGAAATTTACAAGTCAAGATCATTCAAAGCGCAAACCAAAGAATAAAAAATGAAACCGCAGCCAAAAAAAGTTTGGGATAATAAATCACGATCGTATGTAGATGCCGAAGATCCGTTTGCGCCTTTAATCAATATTCCAACCGGGATAAAGCATCATCCAAAACCAGCTATGCCTAACGAAGCGAAATATCAGCCAAAGCGCAAATTTAAATTAGCTCCGGTGCCAAAATCTACCAAAGCGCCGAAACCTTCCAAAGCATCTAAGCTTTATGACGATAAGAAAAAAGGGCATTATAGCAGCGGTGGATCTAAACCGTCAAATCAGTTAATAATGAAAAAGTGCAGCATACATCATTCGCAAGCTCAAATCATTAGATCCGCACAATACATCGCAGGGCTATCGAACGATAAAAATGACGATGTTATATTAACGCATTATGCTCCGGGCTTTTCCGATATTGAACATTCAGATCCTGATGGAAAGCGCGTTATGATTAATGATTTTATATCAGGTTTTGAAAAAAACTCAAAGCGCGCTCAAACTATGCATCTGATTTTTCATATTAAAGCTGAATGCAAAGATCCGCGTAAAGCTACCGAAGCGCTTGTAGAATCATGGAAGCAAACGGTAGAGAAGTGTAGGCATTCATGGATGATCGATGATGAATGCCTAATCGCTCAACACCCCGAACAAAGAAAAGGACCCAATGGCGAACGCAACTTCCCACATATACACGTGCTTTGTCGTTATCAGGATCTTAACCGCACTAAAATGTATGAATTGCGTGAAGAGATGACGCTATTAATGAGAATGCGCGGTTATGAGCTAGATGATCCGAAGCGCTTTGATAAAACTTTATATCCGGAGCACGAAAAGCCTGACCGCCTTATGACGATCGAAGAGATCATCAGACGCGAAAGCGATGGCAAAGTGGATCAAATCAAACTACGCTCGTCCAATGGTAAACCAAGCAGAGTAAGGGGTATTGATCTCGATCGTATATGTAATGATAATAATCTCTGTATAGGCGATAAAATTTTGCTGAAAACCGAGAAGGAAAACCTACCCAATGGAAAACATAAAAACCATTTCTTGCTGTCTCAACTTGAACGTGCTAAAAAGATTGTAGAGGAAAAGGTTGAAGAATTAAAAGTCGTAGAAGAAAAAGTCGATAAAGAAAAGGTCGTTATCAAAAAGAAAAAGCCTGAAAAACCAAGCGGTAGAGAAGGATACGTCCGCGATCTTTGGGAAGATTTTAAAAATGGATTCCGATCGCTATTCTCTCAAAAGCAACCTACTCAAACAAAAGCCGAGCAAGAAGCATCGCAATCGACGCAAAAACCTACACCACAGCCTATTGCGCCTAAACCAGCTGCACCGAAGAAATCTACATCCAAGCAATCTCGTATAGAGAAGGAGCGCGAAGGACGGTGGAATCGTAATTTTAAAAAACCCTATATGATCTTTGTAAAATATAGTGAGAAATTAAATAGAACTAACGAAAAGCTCGAATTCGAAACATACGAAGAAGCTCGTGAGTGGCTTCTTATGAAATGTAAGAGACCGCTCAATAAGTTATTAGATAAAGAAGAATATAGCGATAAATTCGATACGTATATACAAGAGCTCCCCAATACAGGTGGTATGTTAGAATTTTCGGCTATGCTTTTTAATAAAGAAGAATACATTAAAACGGGCCGGGCGATGAAGCAAAAGAAAGGCGAAAATTTTGAAATGGATAAGCAAAAAATGATAGATAAGGCATATGAAAGGGTTCAAAAGAAGATCGCAGAAATATCTCCATCGCTACAGAAAAATCTACCTTCTCAAAACAAATCAAAAAATTTAGGCTCTCAAGATATATGAAATCGCGGTATATAGATCTTCGGCAGAATACGCTCGATATCTATCAGTGTAACTGATCATACCGGTAGGAGCGAGCGTCGCTGCGCTCCGCTCGGGGGAACGAAAGATCGATTAAATTCTTTTCTTTCTCGGATTGTGATATTCCCCCAGCGCAAGCGATAGCGCAGCACTGCCCCTAACGGTAAATGAGCTTTCGTAAATTCGAACGTTATTTCAACTATGACTAATTAAGCTAAAAAGTCTTTTACATGAAGCAGTTCTTCTCCGTTGTGAACGCATGTAAAATTGTCTTTTCTAGCGCTTCTTATTAGGTCTTGGGTGTAGGAATCTAATTGGTAGAAGCCGTAGTTATAGTCATTTGCGTCGGAAGCTTCTTTTTTATTTGAGCTGTTTGATGTTTTATTCATAATTAGATCTATTGGAGCTTTAATTATACCAAATATTGCTCCAATTAAAAAGCCTATTGTAATTCCTATTGTAAATAGTATAGCATATATAGTCTTTTTTATTATCCATAAGATTGCTTTTCCTGCTAGTTTAAATAAAGGCGCTGTTAGTCCACAAAATATTGCGAACACTGCTTCTATTAAGCACCATATGCACACTATCATTGTTATTATAAAAAACATTATTTATCCTTTCTATGAAATAATACAAAATCACTTTCAGATATGATTTTTAATACGCCGGCACTTTTAAAGCCGCCGAAATCATATACACAGTTATCTATTAGCTTAGGCGAATCAGTAATAACTGCATAATTTGGATAGATTTGCTCTATGCAACTAGTATCGTTGCTTTGTAGATATAGCGATAGATCCTTTGCTATGCTAAAGGCGAAGGGAGTCTTGCCTACTCCGCCTTTTTTATTTAGAATTGAGATAATCATGAGCGTGTCCTTTTGTTGTTTTAGTTTTTTACTTTTTTAATGATACTGATTGTTATTAATAATAACTAATACGACAACTATATCCATTAGCTGTCATTTTTTCAATAAGAACTGGTTTTTTCAATTTTATAATTTGATTTGGGTTTCTTGGATCATATTCGGGTCCAAAATATGGGTTTTCATATCGATAGTGGTTTTGTGGTTCTAAAATTATTTTCATGCTTGAATTCATGACATTTAATTCTGCATCTTCTATTCCAGCTAGGAAACCCCATTTTAATGGTGGAAGAGATGTTGCTTTATATTGAACACCTACAAGTGCCGTATTGCAAAAATGTTCTAAGTCTTTTGCGGTTTTAAAATTTTTTACTTCTGTTTTTGAATTTGTTGATTTATTAGCTGTTCCGCTCGGTGCAGTAATAGAATCAATAGTTCCTGTTACGCTATTTAACGCATCGTCTAAAGCACAACCCGTAAAAGTTAAAGCTAAAATTGTAGTTAAAGCCATAGTTGATAGTTTCATTTTATATCCTTTGTTTTTGAAATTAATTTATTTGAAAAAAATGTTTGAAAACCTTTGATTTTTAGATTTAGTTTTTAATATCTTTCATATTTTTTTCTAAATTTATCTAATGGTTCTTCCGGACGATTTTTTTCTAACAAATACACTTTATCTTTTATTCTCTCTATATCTACATTATAAACGGAATAATGATCGTATCGTCCAGGTATGTATTCCTTTTTTATTCTATCTGATACCTGGAAAAGAGATTGTGAAATCGCGATAGCTATAGCGATTGCGAAAAGGCTAAGTAGTGTTGATTTATTAGCCAAAGAGCTTTTTTTCTTTTTTTCACTTGTAATTATTCCTTTTTTTACTGCAAATTCTGCGCAAAGATAGCAAAGAATAAATACAGCCGCTGCCGCTATTAAAGAAAAATAAAAAATGTGATCGTCTGTTGCCATTACCACAATCCTCGTCCATATAAAAAATGCGATAGCGCATATTACAAAGTTAAGAGCCGCAACGGCTAAAACATAGTATTTCCTTAGTTTTTCCATGATTTTCCCTTTCTTGATTAGATTGACAAGTAGTCGTTTTTTTCAAAATTCTCGTGGATAAAAAGACTAATCCATAAGTATTTTAATAGGCATATATCGCCGACTTTTTTCGTCATTTTGACGATTTTCCCACCATTTTTAAAGATTACTATCTGCATAACTCATATGCACTCCTTTGAAAAATTTCTTGGAATATTAATCACGTATGACTTAACTTAAAACAAAGAAACAATTCCTTTGTAAAAGTTAAAAGTCGGGAATTATTCCTTTGTTGAATAGATAGTAAATTTTCTTGAAAATTCCCATTTAAAAGGTAAAAAATGAGACATAACTTATCACAAAGAGATATAGCGGGAATTTTAAAAATCGATACAAAAACGCTTTATAATTGGCGTAAGAATAAACCCGAGCTTTATCGTATCGTAATGCTCGGGTTTAAATTTGACGAGCTGTTAAAGCAGGCGCAAAAGAATTTAGACGAGCTTCAAGACCTTGCGGAAGGGAATGCCGATTTACGCTTAAAATGATTTTGTTTATTTCAGGCGCAGCCCGCATATTTGAATGATTCGGGATGGAATAGAGTGGGGTCTTTATTCCAACGCGGAGATTGATATCAAAATAGCGGCGTTATAGAATTTAAATAATCCCCATACCATTGCATAAGCGTTGCAATCTGTTCTATGGTAGCCTTTTTACGCTCGTATGATCTTTTTACTTCGTTTGGCTCTACGTGTGCTAAAGCGCTTTCTATGGCTTCTTCTGTTACGCCCAAGCCGTATAGCTCCGCCTTATGCGTAGAGCAAATGGTGCGGAAGGTGGCTCTAAAGCCGTGAGAAGTAGCTCTATCCTTATACTTACCCTTACCGCCTAAATTTCTTATAGCCTTGCTTAGGCTGTCTCTATGCAAATGACCTGCCGCATTGGTGGATGGAAAGACGAATTTATTATTTCTGCTAAATAGCTGCTGTTCTTTTAAAATCTCTTTGGCATATGAGCTTAGAGGTATTTGATGAGGGGTCCTAGACTTCATTTCAACCGCCCTTATAGTCCAAATCCCTTTTTCTAAGTCTATATCATCCCACTTAGCGCTTGCGGTATTGCCAGGACGATTGACGCAAAGGATTTGCAGATATATGGCTCGCTTAGTAGCCAGCTCTAACTTATCATCCATTTTTAGATCGTCAAGAAATTCCTTTATATCCATTTCTTCTGTTAAGGCGGGGTATTCGGTATTGATCTCATGGTTTTTATTATGTTTATGGGAGGTAGGAAATTCTTTGTGTAACATAGCGCAAGGATTGCGTCCGATATATTCATCATCTATGGCTATATCGAAAACCGCACCACAATAATATATTAAGCGATGAATGGTCTCTAATCTACTTTCTTTGTTGTTTGGATTAAAAATCGCATTAAGAACTTCTAAAAGCTCACTTCTTTTTATAGTTTTAACGTCTCTATCACCGAATTCGGGTAGGATATAAGTAGAAACCATACTAATGATTTTGGCGATATAGCCTTCACTATCTCCGCTTCTAAGTTTCTGTTCTATAAGCTTATTAAATAGGCTTTTAAATTTATACTTATCTGACTTGCCTAAGATTACGTCTAGCTCCTTGCCTTGTGCTAGTTGAGCTAAAAGAGCGTTGGCATCCCTGCGTGCTTCTGCTACGGAGTAGATACCCGGGCGAAATTCCTTTAGACTGACTATCTTATCGCCTGCTAAACGCAAGAAAAAGGTTTTTGTGCCGCTAGGATGAACGAAAAGATAAAGCTCTTTTGGCGATCCGACGGCTACTTTGTATCTTTTATCCTTTGCCTTAAGGTTTCTAATATCCTTATCGGAAAGATGCACCTTAGATATATTTGCCATAATACTCTCCTAAAATGGGAAAGTCCCTTAATGGGGAAAGAGCCCCTGAATTAGTCCCTCATTTTTTCAGAAGTAATTATACTACAAACAAAAACAAAAGGAGAGAAAAATAATCGAAATATAAGATAAGCACCTATATACGGGAATTGAATAGAAGTAAAAAGAAGTGATTGAAACTTAAAGATAGCTTAAATGGTGGTCCCGATTGGACTCGAACCAACGACTTCCACCATGTCAAGGTGACACTCTACCAACTGAGTTACGGGGCCAAAAAAGAAACGGCAGTATATCAAAAAAATCTCTCAATAGCAAGCAAATTTTAATTTTTCGTAAAATTCCGCCAAAATTTTATCATCTTATCCTTGCCGAAATTCTATACAAGATTTCGCCGTGACGCAAAATCCCGTCGAAATTCTACGTAAAATTTCACGACCTTTCCAAAATCCGCGTAAAATTTAGTGGGCGAACTTGCGGCGCAGCGTAAATTTACGCCAGATATGGCGCGATTTTGGTGCGTTCCGCTTGGATGTCGCTAAATTTTGCAGCTCCTTGCGCGAACCGTGCATCTCGTTTATTCGCCCCATCCCGCTTCGTTTCGCCCGCTTGCCTCGCTCCGCCTCATCTCGTTTCATCTACTCGCCTTGCCTCGCTTCGCCTTGCGCACGCTAAGACGTCCAAATTTTCTCATTCAGCTTTAGAATTTTGACGATTTGCAGCATCGCGTCCAGATCCGCTTTGATATCATTTGCGATGCGGGCATTGAGTATCGGCTGATCCAGGCTCGGCTCGAAACTATCGGCACCTCGAGCTATCGCGATGTAAATTTTATTTTGCTTAAAGCTCAGCGAGATATTCGATTTTACGAGCTGTTTAAGAGATAAAATTTTCTCCATCAGCGCGGGCGTCAGAACATACATAACCGTCATTGCGTCGTTTGCATAAATCGTAAAATTTTGATTGAAGTCCGCGTTATCTATTGGGATTTCGCGACCACCCAGTAGCTTGTACCGCAACTCAGACGGCGGCAGTGTCGTATTCGAGAAGACAAAAACGTCGGAGCAGATTTTTTTATTAAAATTTGCCACGAAAAAGGGTCCTTCGAAAAATGTGGCGTAATTATTTTTAAAAATAAATGGAATTCCCGTACCGATATCCTTTTCCAGCCTTATGTCGCAAAACATAAAATCCACTCCGTCCGCGCTTGCGTAAACCAGCTCGTCCGCGCGAAATCTATCAAATCCGTCAAATATCTCGCTCTGCCTCACCTCTTTTTCCTGAAAAAGTGCGCCCATTTTATACGAAAAGCCCAGGCTCTCGATATAGGGCTTGAGATAAAGCTCTTTGTATCGCATCAAAAACCGCTCGGTTTTACGCTCAAAAATCCACTCGTAAAATTTGTCCCGCATGCCGATTATTGCTAAAATAGACGTGACCAAAAGAAATAAACTCTCTACGCCGAGATCGAGTTTTGGAAAATTAAGAAAGATGATTATCAATGCGAGTGCAAGCATCGGACCGAAAACCGCAAACGCTACGAGGTAACTTAAAATTTTCCAAAGCTTGCGACTTTTCTTAAGTCGCTTGCGCTGCTTTTCTAACTCTATGACGGTTTTAATATCCACACCCAACCTCTATTTATTAAATTTAATGGCGCAACCTTACAGCGCGGCATAAATCTGCGCCCGATACGGCGCAATAGGCACACGCTGTTTTAGAGCCGCTAAATTTTAGGTTGCTTGCGCGAGCCGTGCGCAGTGAAATTTGCCGCCAAGCTCAAGCGCAACATATAAAAATCTCGCGATCGGAAAGCTTATTATTTCAGCAGTTCGTTTGCATACGCTCGCACGCTCGCATCCACCGCTACAAGCGCGTCCGCGTCCGTCACGCTAGGCGAGTTAAATTTCTCCGCGCACTTTAGCACGACGCGCGCAATGTCGGTGAAGCGGCACCGCTGCTGCAAAAACGCATTTACGCCCGCTTCGTTTGCGGCGTTGATGACGACGCCGAGATCGGGGTTCGCTAACAGCGCGTCTTTGAGGGTAAAAATTTGAAATTTCATCTCGTCGATCGGTTTAAGCTCTATCGGTCGCAGCGAGCACAGATCCACGGGCGCGGTGATCTGCTCCCGTACGTCGCCGCTAAACATCGCGTGCGCGATGGCTAGGCGCATATCGGCCCTACTAATATGCGCCGTCGTAGAGCCGTCTGCGAATTCGACTAGCGCGTGGATCTGCGAGGTGCGCTCGATAAGCGCATCAATCTCGCGCGTGCCGTAGAGCCAAAACGCCTCGATCACCTCAAAGAGCTTATTCGCCATCGTGGCGCTGTCGATCGTGATCTTTGCGCCCATCTTCCAGTTGGGGTGCTTGAGGGCGTTTTGTGGCGTGAGCGAGCCCAGCTGCGTTAGCGGCACGTCGTAAAACGCGCCGCCGCTAGCCGTGATGATTAGGCGCGAAACGGGGATTTTGGCATTGCTAAGCAAAAATTTCAGCCCGAAATGCTCGCTGTCGATCGGGTAAATTTTATCCGTTTGCAGAAATTTCCCACCGACGACGAGGCTTTCCTTGTTGGCGAGGCATAACCTCTTTCCGAGCTCTTGGGTTTTTAGGCTCGGCATCATGCCCGCAAAGCCTACGAGAGCGTTTACCACAGTCGTGCTTTTGCACTCCGCAAGCATCTGCAAAATTCCATCCGCGCCGCAAAACACTCGCTCGTGATCTACCTCGCTTTTTTGCTGCGCGTCCGCGATACAGACGAGCTTTGGGTGAAATTTTGCGATCTGTTCGTTTAAAAGCTTGATATTGCGCCCGCAGCTAAGCGCTTCGATCATACTGCCGCTGCGCGCGGCTACGTCTAGGGTGTTTGTACCGATAGAGCCCGTGGAGCCTAAAACTACCATGAATAGACTATCGCCATCGCGATTGCGCCGAACATATAGCCGTCGATGCGGTCTAAGATCCCGCCGTGTCCGGGAAAGAGCGCGCCGCTATCTTTAAGACCCGCCGCGCGTTTTAGGTAGCTCTCAAACAAATCGCCGAATACACCAAAAATTGCTATGATGATGGTCTTTCCTAAAATTTCAAGCGGCGGCATATTGGTAAAGATGCGCGCATAAATGAGGCTAACTATAAGCGCGAGCGCAAGACCGCCTAGCACGCCTTCTACGGTTTTATTCGGCGAACTAGCGCTTAGCGGAGTTTTGCCAAAGGCTCTACCGATAAAATATGCGCCGCTATCGCTAGCTACGATAATAAAGATCAGCCAAACGAAGTGAAAAACTTCCCCGAAATCATCGTAAGCCGCCCACATAAAAAATATCGGCGCAACGGGATAGATGAAAGGAAGCGTGATCTTTAGGCTAGGGCCTTTGGTAAAGGCTACGACAGAGGCGACGCATAGGATCATCAGGATGCTAACTTTTAGCGCTGAGACGAAGGGTTCGTCGGTCTGCGTAAATGGTAGCAGCGCAAAAAACGCGATCGCCAGCGCGAGCCACTTTTTGCTAGTTTCTTCCAGACCCCATAACTTGAGGCTTTCAAAAAATGCAAGCACGAGTATCAGCGCAAATACGGCGAAATTTAGCCACCTGGCGTTTATTAGAATTAGAGCCAAAAATACGGCTAGTAAAATGCTTGCCGTGATTATTCTTTGCTTCATAGAATTTCCTTAGAATTTATTTTGAGCAATTATACTGCAAGCTCGCTTATTACGGCTTTAAAACGCTGATTGTTTTAAAATTTACGTAGTTTACGAAAGCGCCTTCGTTGATTTTGACATTTTGACGTTTGGTGTAATCGACGAGATATTTTCCGCTGCCACTTGCGCTGAAGCTCACGCAAATTTTAGCGGCGAATTCGATCACCTCTTCGCTTAGACTTTGTTTATGTGTCTTTACGATGACGTGTGCGCTTGGAATGTCCTTAAGATGAAACCAATAGTCGGATTTGGAGCTATTTTTTAGTAAGAACTCATTGCCTTTTTCGTTTTTACCGACGCTGATTTTAAAATCCCCGAGATAAAAGTTCGCTACATATTCGCTATTTTTTTCCTTGCTTTTTTGCCTAATTTGCGTGCGCTTAGGCATTAGAATTTCGATCTCGTGTGCGTCCTGTGCGGCAAGGACGAGCGATTTTAAATTCTCATAAAACGCGAGTTTCTCCTTTAAATTTTGCTCTTCGATATGGATATTAGCAGCCTTTTGGCGCATACGCTTTGCCTCAGAGTAAAGCTCGCCCAAAGTGGCGCTTGCAGGTTTTTGCAGCTTAAATTCTACCGCTTCGGTGTCTCCTTCTTGCAGCGTAAATTCTCGCGCGCTGGTTGGAATTTTATAGATATTTTCTTTTAGCAAGGCAGCTTTCGCGCCTAAAAGCTCGGCGCTTCGCAGTAGTTCGGCGCTGCTTTGCAAAGAGCCTAAAGCCTCACGCACCGAGTCTAGCTTTTTATTTAGCGCCGTGATTTTTGCGGATTTGAGCGAGTTTAAGCGATCCGCATTTAGCGCGTTAAATTCCGCGCGAAAAAATGCTCTAAAGTCCGAAATTTCTGGCACGGGGGCTTCTTTAATATTTGCAGGCGGCAGATGGCGGAGTTTTCTTCCTACCTTAATCTGTCTAAATTCCGTCTCGAAGTGCCGCAGCGCCTCTAAAATCACATCGTTTTCATCGGTGATTATTACGTTGGTAAATCGCCCGGTAAATTCGAAGTAGATATTTGAGCTTTGGGTTTTGTAGCTTGCGTTTTGGCTCACGCTAAGGCATAAAATTCTATTATTTTCTGGCACGCTAACGGAGGTGATGCGCGATTTTACAAAGCGCTTGGCAAGTAGCACGTCAAAGGGCGCCGCGTAAACCTTGCCTTCGGTAAAAGCGTCATTTTCATGGATATTGCAGCCCGATTTATTCATATCAAAAAACAGCGTCTCGTTGCCGTCAAAGCAGACTTTAAAAAGGTTATCTCCTACGCGTTTAATGTGCGAAAGGAAGCGTTTGGCGCGTAGATACTCGCAAATTTGAATTAAGTTTTGATACTTCATACGCGTTAAAATTTCTCTTTGTGGATTTTGCTTAAATTTAGCTTCTGCAGATCGTGCGGGCTCGGGCTGCGCTGCGGCACGCCGAGAGCCAGTATCGCTTCTGCTTTGAAATTTGGCGGAAAGTCCAGCGTCTCGCGTAAAAACTCCTCGCAGCTGCGTCCATCCGCAGCGGTGCGCAGCCTTACCTGCACCCAGCAGCTGCCGAGATTTAGCGCGCTTGCGGCAAGGTGCATGTAGCCTAGCGCTACCGAGCAGTCCTCGATCCAGACATCCTGCTTCCGCTCATCTGCGATCACGACGATAGCGGCCGCGGCCTGTTTTAGCATATCCGCTCCGCTGCTGCGACATCCGCTTAGCCGCTCAAGCATCCGTTTGTCGCGCACGAGGATGAACTCCCACGGGCGGAGCGCACGCCCCGACGGCGCAAGCATGCCCGCTTTTAAAATTTTATCCAGCGCCTCGTCCTCAAGCGGCTTAGGCGCGTATTTTCTTACGCTTCTGCGGTTTGCAAAAATATCTAAAATTTCCATCGTCTCGCTCCTTGCGGCTCAATTATACATAAAATTGCAAAAATTTATGATTTTTTAGCTAAAATCGCGCAAATTTAACCGATATGAAGGAGATTTTATGAAGCAGACGATCACGGAGAAAATTTTTAGCGAGCACGTGGGCGAGGCGGTTTTTGCGGGACAGATCATCGAAAGCGCCATTGATATGGTTATCGGCAACGACATCACGACGCCGATTTCGATCAAGCAGTTTGAGCTTAGCGGCGCAAAAAAGCTCGCCAATCCGGACGGCTTTGCGATCGTAATGGATCACTACATCCCTACGAAGGATATTTTAAGCGCAAACCAAGCTAAAATTTCACGCGAGTTTGCTTACAAGCACGATTTGAAAAACTATTTCGACGAAAAAGATATGGGTATCGAGCACGCGCTGATACCTGAAAAGGGGCTCGTAGTGCCCGGCGACGTCATCATCGGCGCGGACAGCCATACCTGTACCCACGGCGCGCTTGGGGCCTTTGCGACAGGTATGGGCAGCACCGATCTAGCTTTTGCGATGATAACGGGCAAGAATTGGTTTAAAGTACCGCCTACGATCAAAGTGATCTTTCGCGGCAAGCCCGCACCGCACATCTACGGCAAGGATCTGATCCTAGAAGTGATCCGCCTCATCGGCGTGGACGGCGCGCGCTACAAGGCTTTGGAGTTCTGCGGCGACGCGCTGGAGCATCTGGATATGGATAGCAGGTTTTCGCTTTGCAATATGGCGATCGAAGCGGGCGGCAAGAGCGGTATCGTCGCGGTCGATGAGATCACGAAGGAATTTTTGGCGGATAAAAGCTTGCGCGCCGAGCCGAAATTTCACTACTCCGACGAAGGCGCGAACTATGAGCAAATTTTACAGATCGACGTTAGCAAGCTTGATCCGGTGATTGCGTATCCGTTTCTGCCTAGCAACGGCAAGAGCGTGCGCGAGGCAGTGCGAGACGATATCGCCGTCGATCAGGTCTTTATCGGCAGCTGCACCAACGGCAGGCTCTCCGATCTGCGGATCGCCGCGCAAATTTTAAAAGGTCGCAAGGTCGCGCGCAAAACCCGCCTCATCATCACGCCTGCGACGCAAAAAATCGCTCTGGCCGCGCAAAAAGAGGGGCTGTGGGATATTTTCGTAGAAGCGGGCGCGGTCGTGAGCAACCCGACCTGCGGCGCGTGCTTGGGCGGCTATATGGGGATTTTGGGCGTGGGCGAGCGCTGCGTAAGCACGACTAATCGAAATTTCGTCGGTCGCATGGGCGATAGAACGAGCGAAGTATATCTCGCAAACTCTGCCGTCGCCGCAGCTAGCGCCGTCGCAGGCAAGATCGCCGATCCGAGGGATTTGTAAAGTAATGATTACTGTTTTACGATTATTTAATATAAAATTTGATAAATTTTATTAAGAAAGGTTTAATAATATGGAAAAAGAAATAGCTCCGAAGCTTAAATTTATAAAAGATTATTTAAAAATTAAAGAGGATAAGCGATTCGTAATACCGGAATACCAACGCGGATATTCATGGGACATTTTTCAATGCGATAGATTATGGCAAGATATCGAAACTTTTATAAACAACGAAAGTAAAGATCCATATTTTTTCGGCACTATAATCCTTGATTGTTCTAATTCCGATAAATTTGGTGAATATTCCTTGATCGATGGACAGCAGCGCACCACGACATTTTTACTGCTATTAAAAGCTATGCAATTACGATTGGGCGACATACTAAAAAATAATAAGAGTCGCGATGAGGATTCGGAGAAGTTAAGAAATTCTATAAAGCGGTATCATGATGATATTGTGCAAATCATGTTTAAAGCTGATGAAGATAAAAAATTTGACATATTAAAAGATTGGAGTATTACGGATAAGATTGTGCTTTTAGAAAATAGATCTATAAATGAACCATATAAAGACGAATTGATGTTAATACTAAAAGCTCAAAATTTTGAGGAGGCTGAAAATGTTTGCCATAAAATTCCAAAAAAACAAAAGAATAATAAATATACTAATTTTTTTCGGAATTTTAAGTATTTTTATGAAGAGAAGCTAGATAATTATGGGGATATGAAATTAAATAATTTCGTAAAGAAATTTTTATATGAATGCCAGGTAATTGAAATTAGTAGCTGGCAAGTAGAACAAGCTATTATGATGTTTAATTCACTAAATTCTACCGGTATGCCACTTTCCGATGCCGATATTATATCGGCTCAGTTGTATTCAAATTCGGGTAATGATAAAAATAAATTTAATGAACTCTGGAAAGATATTATTTCATTCGCACTAAAGTTAGAGTTATATAAGATTGTAAACATAGACGATATTTTGCGGCAATTTATGTATATAAATCGTGCAAAGAATCAAGAATATACAAAAAACGGATATGTAGATGTCACTACTCCCGGCCTAAGAGCATACTATACGACTATAAGAAGTGAACTTCTAAATAAACCTTTAGAACTTTGCAATAATTTTTATAAAATAATACAGATATGGGAAAAAGTAAAAGACTATCCTGCTGTAAAATTATTGCTAAAATTTAATGAAAATTCCAAATTATTTTTTATTTCCTATTTATACAGATATAATTTAGACAATATATCGGAAGATAGTATAGTAGATATCGTAGAGTGTTTATTACGACTATTTGCTCTACTGGAGCTAGTGGATGCAGGATACTCAAGTACAAATTTTAAAACTTTTTTGTTTGGCGAAAATATTAAGTTAGTAGATGCTAATTGCTCTTGTGAAGAAATTGTAACAGACTTTAATGAACATATTAATGCAAAATGGGATGAAGACGATATTAAGCAAATTTTATTAGAATATAACAGAAATACTTTAGTATTTTTAAATGAATATTTGTATTCTAAAGAACGAGATAAAAAATTTGATTTTTTCGAAAGCACAAATATAGAGCATATAATGCCTGCAAGTGGTCGCAATATAAATACTATAAGAGAAAATGCGCATATAGAAAATATTGATGAATTCTACGATGTCGTTAATAGGCTTGGAAATAAAATTCTTCTAGAAGAAGATATAAATAAATCAATTGGGAACGATTGGTTTCAAACAAAGAAGCAAAAATCAATAAAGAATAAATCAGGTTATAAAGATAGTAATTATGCTATAGCGAATGATTTGATTAATTATCCAAAAAACTCATGGGTAAAAGAAGATATTCTAAGGGCTACGGAAAAAGCTGCAGATAGAATAATAAAATTTATTTTTCATAAGTAGTACCATATTTTAGGCCTTGAGAGAAATTTCAAAGCCTAAGACTTTCATTGATGTTGATTTTTCACGCCTCCAAAATCGCTCCGTTACTAGCGTTCGTTACCAGCTTGCGATACATTCGTAGCCAGCGGTACGGTAGCGGTTTTTCAATCGGCTTAAATTTAGCTCTGCGTTCAGCGATCTGCTCTTCGCTTAGGCGCACGTTGATCGCGTATGTATCCACGTCGATGTCGATGATATCGCCGTCCTCTAGCAGTCCGATCATACCGCCCTCGGCAGCTTCGGGGCTCACGTGTCCGATACTTAGCCCTCTCGTCGCGCCGCTAAATCTGCCGTCCGTGATGAGAGCCACGTCCGCGCCCAGCCCTCGCCCCATGATTAGGCTCGTAGGGCTTAGCATCTCTTGCATGCCCGGGCCTCCGCGCGGCCCTTCGTAGCGGATGACGACTACGTCGCCTTTGCCGACTTTGCCCTTTGAGATGCCCTCTATCGCCTCGTCTTGGCTGTTAAAGCACACGGCCTTGCCGCTAAATTTACGCTCGCCGATGATGCCCGCTGTCTTGATGACGCAGCCCTGTTCGGCTAAATTTCCAAACAAAATCGCCAGTCCGCCCACGTCCGAATAGGCGTTTTCGACCTTATGGATGACCGATTCGTCTTTTATGACGCTAGCTCCGACGCGCTCGCCTAGGCTCTCGCCCGTGACGGTCGGCGCGCCCAGATCCAGCAGACCGTTGTCGCGGCGCGAAATTTCATTTATCACGGCGCTTAAACCGCCCGCGCGGTCGATATCCTCCATATGCACGTTTGGCAGGCTTGGGCTGATTTTGGCGATATGCGCGATCTTGCGGCTGATCTCGTTGAGCCCCGCGATCTGTAAATTTACCCCCGCTTCGCGCGCGATAGCTAGGATATGCAGCACGGTGTTGCTGCTGCCGCCCATTGCCATGTCGACGACTAGGGCGTTTTGGATCGATTTTTCGTTCACAATGTTGCGGATTTTGTATTTTTCATCAAGCGCAATCTCGCAGATACGACGTCCAGCCTTGCGGATAAGCTCCTCGCGCTCTGGCGTAAGTGCTGGCACGGTGCCGTTGCCTTTTAGCGCGATACCCATCGCTTCGCATAGCGTATTCATCGAGTTTGCCGTAAACATCCCCGAGCAGCTGCCTCCGCTCGGACAGGCGGCGCACTCGATCTCTTTTAGCTCCTCGGCGCTGATCTCTTTGGTTTCAAATTTACCCACCGCCTCAAACGCCGTAGATAGGTCGATCGGCTCGCCTTTTTTAGTGTAGCCCTTTTTCATCGGCCCGCCGCTAACAAAAACCGTCGGTACGTTCACGCGAAGCGCGCCCATCACCATGCCGGGCACGATTTTATCGCAGTTTGGCATGCAAACCAGAGCGTCCAGGGCGTGCGCATTCATCACCGTTTCGATCGAGTTTGCTATGAGCTCGCGGCTAGGTAGGCTATAAAGCATCCCGCTATGCCCCATCGCGATGCCGTCGTCCACGCCGATACAGTTAAACTCAAAGGGCACGCAGCCGTTTTTGCGGATCTCGTCTTTTAAAATTTCGGAGTATTTGTTGAGGAAAAAGTGCCCCGGGATGATCTCGATGAAGCTATTTGCCACGCCGATAAATGGCTTTTCAAAGTCCTCGTCCTTTAGCCCTGTCGCTCTTAGCAAGCTTCTGTGCGGCGCGCGCGTATAACCTTTTTTGATGATGTCGCTTCTCATTTTGTGTCCTTGAATTGAAATTTTCTCCATTTTAGCATAAAATTTTATCGCTGCGGGCGTTTTAAATTTTAGCGCGTTAAAATTTAAAGCAGTATTATTGAGCTTAGTCAAACCGAATCACTCCTAATTTTGATATAATTGCACATCGATTATCAAAATCTTGCCGTTTGGCAGAAATGGAAAGAGGAAAAGATGCAAAGAAGAAATTTCTTAAAACTAACGTCCGCGTTGGCGGCTAGCGGGCTTGCTAGCCCTCTTTTTGCAAAGGAGACTTTTACTATCTACGGCGCGCCCGCGATGCCTAGCCTCATCATCGGCGTTGCGTGCATGCAGGGGCAGATCGGCAAAAAATACGACGCCAGGCTTGAGCTTTGGCGCGATCCCGATCAGCTTCGTGCAGGCGTGGCAAACGGCGAGTACAAGGTCATGATGAGCCCTAGCAACGTGGGGGTGAACCTCGCAAATCAGGGGCGTAAGATCGGCATGGTAAACATCCTTACCGAGGGGCTAAATTTCGTGATGAGCAAGGGCGAGAAGATAACGGAATTTGCGCAGCTGAAGGGCAAAAAGATCGTAATGCCTTTTAAAAACGACATGCTAGACATCATCGTGCGAGCCATAGCGAAAAAGCAGGGCATTAGCGGGCTAAACATCGACTACACCGCTAGCCCCGCAGAGAGCGCGCAGCTGTTTTTAGCTAAGGACTACGACGTCGCGATCACGGTCGAGCCGTTAGCAAGCGCCATGATCTTAAAGGGCAAAGTATCGGGCATCGCCGTTCAGCGAGGGGCAAATTTAAGCGATATGTGGGCGCAGGCGTTTTCGGTAAAGCCCATCATCCCGCAAGCAGGCATCATCGCCGATACCGATTTTTACGCCGCGAAAAAGGCGGATTTTGAAATTTTAAACACCGATTTAGCGGACGCGCTTGCGTGGATCAAAGCGAACAAACAAAGCGCCGCGGCGATCGGGACGAATTTCTTCCCTGCGCCGCCGCCTGCGATATTTATGAGCATCGATACGTCGAATTTATGCGTCAAAAAACCTAGCGAGATCAAGGACGAGCTTTTGAAATTTTATGAAATTTTGATGGAATTTAACCCTAAGCTCCTCGGCGGCGCGATGCCTAAGGACGAATTTTTTCTATGCTAAAAATCGATAAAATTCGCAAAGCTCAAAACCCCGCGTTTTACGTCATAGACTATCTGTGGGGCGGCTTTGCGAGCCTAGGAGCGGTGTGCTTTTTCATAGCCGTCTGGCAGGTAGCGAGCGAGGCTTACGGGCCGCTCATTCTGCCAGAACCCGCGGCTGTTTTTTCTAAGGCGTGCGAAATTTTAAAAAATTTCGCTGCAAACGATCTAGCCTTGTCGCTTAAGCGCGCGCTTGCAGGCACTTTCCTCGCGCTTTTTGCGGGGATTTGCAGCGGGCTTGCGGCGGGGTATTTCAAAAGCCTGAGAGCCTTTTTAAACCCGCTAATTACCGTGCTTCTCTCGACGCCGCCCATCGTTTGGATCGTGCTTGCGATATTTTGGTTTCATTTCGGCGATATAAGCGTGCTTTTTACCGTCGTTATCGTCGTCGCGCCGATGACTTTTGCGTCCGCAGCGCAGGCGATGGCTAGCGTGAGCGCCGAATACACCGAGCTTTTCGACAGCTACAAAAGCCCAATTTTAAAAAAGCTGCGCTACCTCTACGCGCCGCACCTAATCGAGCGGTTGCTCCCTGCGATCTACGTCGCGGTCAGCAACGGCGCGAAAGTGCTTGTAATGGCAGAGCTTTTGGGTGCGAACGACGGCATCGGCGCAAAGATCGCCGAAGCGCGCGTAAATATCGATACGGTCGAGGTCATGGCGTACGTGTGCCTGGTCATAGCCTTTACGGCGCTTTTCGATTATCTCGTGACCAAGCCGCTTGAAATTTTACTGATGCCGTGGAGTAGATGATGCTAAAAATTTCAAATCTGCGCTACGAAATTCTGCGCGACGTTATAATTTCCGATTTTTCGCTGCGGCTGCGTGCGGGCGAAGTAAAGACGCTTTTTGGCCCCAGCGGCTGCGGCAAGACTTCGCTTTTGCGGCTGGTCTGCGGGCTAGAGGATAAAAAAAGCGGGCAGATCGAAAACGGCTTTAAGAAAATCAGCTTTTTGTTTCAAGAAAACCGCCTGCTGCCGAACCTCACGGCGCTTAAAAATATCGAAATTTTTAGCCCCGCGGGCGTGAACGAAATTTACGCCCTCGCCGCAAAGATCGGGCTAAGCCCGAGCGATCTGAACAAATTCCCGCGCGAGCTAAGCGGCGGAATGCAAAAGCGTACGGCATTTTTGCGCACGATCCTTAGCGGCTGCGATCTGGCGCTGCTTGATGAGCCGTTTGTAGGTCTGGATCGCGATCTGCGCGGCGTGCTGATCGAAATTTTAGTTTCAAAGATCGAGCGCGAGGGGCTTGCCTGCCTTTTGGTGACCCACGACCGCTTCGAAGCCGCGCGCCTAAGCCACGAGATCATCGAGCTTGAGCCCAAAGGGATGGGGCTTAGACGCGTCGTGAGCCTAGATGAGCCGCTAAGTGCGCGCGACGAGCGGTACGAAGAGCGCGTGGTAAGCGAACAATTCGGGGGAGTGAGCTATTATGAGTAGAAATTTTATCTTTAATGCGCGCAAACAGGGAGGTTCCGCACGAAATTTAAACTTACGTTGCGGTCTAGGCGCGGACGAGCGAGGCTTTGAAGTGCATCGCGATCCGGGCGCGCGCAATTACGGGCATTTGCCGGGCGCTAGATACGACGATCTCAGCGCTTGCATATATGGGCTTTTTCGGGGCACCTGGCGCTACGATCTGGATACACGCGGGCACGAGCTTTTGCGGAGTTCTGGATGTATCAATGTCGGCGCGGGCAGACACAGCCTCTCACAGGATACAGGGCGCTGCGGTTTTATCACACCGAAATACGAACTGCGCAGCCGTGCGAACTGCGATTATAGCGTGAGCGTGCTCCTGAACGGCGCAGTGTGCTGCGATTTTGCAGCGCAAAATTCGACGAAATTTAGCAGCGATACATACTGCGGCTCTAGCGCGAGTGCTTACTTGCGGTGTAGCTCTAGCGTGAGTGCTTGCTTACAGCGCGTTGACGCGAACCGAGATGTCCACTCACGCCGCGATCCCAGCGAGAGCGGTCGTTTGCAATCTAGTATGAGCGTCCGCTCACAGCGCAATTTCAATGCAGGCATTTGCTTACGGCGCGTTGGCACGAAGCGGGACCTCCATTTATACTGCAAATTTGGCGCGAACCAAGACGCCTTTTCGCGTTGCGGTTTTGATGCATGCGGATTGAGCGCGCAGTTCAGCGCTCAAAAAGCCGTTTTGAGCACCTACCGCTCGCTGTTTTGCGATGCAAGCGGGCTAGGTGGCGAGCAAAATCCCACTCTAGGCACCTTTTGTGCGGTGCGGAATTTTAAATTTACACGACGCGCGCGATTTTAAGAACTTCGGCTCCGTAAATTTGAGGAAATTTAACTTCGCCGCGATGCAATCTGCAAATTTAAAAAAGCAAATCCGCGCCGATAAAAATTCCTATAAGAGCGCCGAGCCGCGCAATTTGACGAGTTTCGGGCGCGAGACCCGTATGCTGCGCAGACTATGCTCTGAAAGTAAAATTCTCGCGCCGCGTAGCTCTTGCTTTGAGAGCGAGGTCGGTGCGCCGTGCGGACCCGGCCTCGGATACAGAAATTACGAATTTGCGCAAAATTCTAAAGTTTGTGCCTCGGATTTTACACAAAATTTTAAAAATTTTGACCGGGGCTTGGAAGCCGAGCCTGCGCAAAATTTCAAAATTTCCGCTTTAAATTTTATACAAAATTTTTGGAATTCCGCTCGCGATAGAGAAGCCGAGCCTGTGCAAAGCTTCAAAAATCAAAACCTCGCGCAGGACTTCTCACAAAACGGTAAAAGCTACGATCAAAATTCCACTCATGGTTTTTCGCAAAGCGGTAGAAGCGCCGAGCTAAATTCCAAACCGAGTTTCTCGCAGAACATTAAAAATTCCGAACGGAATTTCCCGCTAAGTTTCTTACAAAGCATCAAGAATTCCGATCAAAGTCAAAATTTTAAATCTAGTTCCGCGCAAAGCCGCGCCGAGCCAAATTCTGTTCAAAACTTCTTGCAAAGCGCTAAAAATTCCGATCGGAATTCCAAAGCTAATTCCACGCAAAACCAAACCGAGCCTGTTTCGCCGCAGGAGCTCAAAAATCCGGAGCCGTGCGGGGTGCAGCAGCAAGAGCTAGGCTTTTACGCGCCTAAATTTAAAGATGAGCGCGCGAGAAATTTTTTCTCCCATCCGATGCGCGCCTTCGTTCTTTGCGCCTGCTTTTTTGCGGCGCTGGGCGCGCTTAGCTTTTTAGCGCCCGATGCGCTAGCGATCGATTATGTCGCCGCTCATAAGTTTTACTTTCTGTTTTTAGCGCCTTCGTGCATCTACGCGGCGTTTTTGCTTACCGCGCTGCCCGATTGGACGAACTTCGAGGGCTCGCTAAAGCCCGTCTCGCTTGCCTTTGCCGCCTGCCTGATCGCAGCTTTTATCGCGAGCTTTTTAAATTTACGGCTCGCGGCGGCGATTGTGGCGCTGTTTTGGGCGATATTTTTCATCTTTGCGGCATGGCTTTTGTGGCTGGATAAAAACTCGAATAATTTTAGCATACTGGCGGTCTTAGCGGCGTTTTGCGCCTGCTCTGCCGCCTACGGCGCGAGCGGGGATGAGAAGTTTTTGCTTAGCTTCGTGCATATCAACGTCGCGGCAATCGCCGTCGTAAGCTACCGCATAAGCGTCGTCATCGGCAACGAAGCGCTAAGAGAGGCGGGGCTAAGCGACGCCGTTTTTATTCCAAATTTTATCTACAAAAATTTAGCCACTTTCCTCGCCTTCGCTTTGGCGCTCGCGACGCCATTTTTAAGCGAGGCGACGTGCGGATTTATCGCGCTTGGCATCGGGTTTTTGTTTTTGGCGAAACTTCGCGAGCTGCACTACGCCGAAATTCTAAGCCGCCACTATATGACGTTTTACTACGCGTTGCAGGCTGCGTGCGCGGCGGGATACCTGTGGCTGGGCGCGGCGCTGATCCGCGGGGGGTACGCTGCCGCACCGCTGCACGTCATCGCGATCTGCTATATCTACGGAGCGATACTTTTCGTGGGAATGATCGCAGGCCAGCGCCACAGCGGAATTTCGCCGCTAAACTTCCCGCGCCTAAGCCGCGCGGCGCTCGTTTTGGCTCTACTCGCGGGGGCTTTAAGAGCCGTTTTTGCGGGCGAGAGCTTTGTTTTGTACGTGATGATCCCCTCGGCGTTTTTCATCGCCGCGGTCGCGCTATATCTGATAAGCTTCGTTCCGATCTTTCTGAAAAATCCTTTCAGCGCGGATCCGGATTGATGCTCATCAAAGCGGGCTTGCTAAATTTTAGCTAAAATCGATCAAATTTCATTTCAAGGAGAGCTTATGCAACACATCAAAAATATCGACGCCGCTAAGGCCGTAGAGCTTGCTTCGCTAGTCGAAGTGGCCCCTCATAAGGTGATTTCGCGCACCCTCGCGCAAAATCCTGCGCTGAATATGACGCTTTTTGCCTTCGACGGCGGCGAGGAGATCAGCTCGCACAAATCAGACGGCGACGCGTTCGTTTACGTGCTTGAGGGGGAGGGCGATTTCACGATCGACGGGCAGAAACACCGCGTAAAAGCGGGACAAAGCATCGTAATGCCTGCGGGCTTGCCGCACGCGATCTTCGCGCCGGTGCCGTTTAAGTGGTTTTTAGTGGTGGTTTTTTAGCCTCTAAGTTTAAGGGCGGGTCAAATTTTAAATTTGGCCCGCCCGCCGCTTCATAAAATTTTATCCGAAATTCCATTTGCAGGGTCTTTCTGTCTGTTTCAGGCCGCTCCCGCTCGCCTTTGCAAAATTTTAAAATTTAGAAACGTTTAAATTTTACTTTTACCGCGTCCAAAAATTTCTCCGAGTTTGCAAACCGTGCGGAAGCTGAAAATAACGCATCGCGTTTGCGCGCCGTGCCGAGCCCCGAAATCGCACGCTTGAGCTCGCATCGCAAGTAAAATCCATAGCTCGCGCGTTAAATTTCAAAATCGCGCCGAGCACTTAATATATGCATAGAGCATGCAAATGTGCCCTAAGCTAGTCGAGCAGATAGGCGCTGTAGTAGGGTAACGCGCCAGGCGTGCAATACATATCGGGCGATTAGAGCAGATGGACGCTGTAGTAGGGCAAACCCGCCGAGTGCGCAATGCGTGTAGCTCATAGATCGAGCGTTAAATTTAAAGGCTGCGCCCTGCGCGAAATGCACGGCAAGGCGGTCTAAAATTTTAAAATTTAGCTTTCGCTCGGGGTTAGCTCCTTGATAATGAGCTCGGGCGTGATCGTGCCGCGGAAGTTGTTTTTGCTAATCGTAAAGATCACGTCGACCCGCTCGCCCGCGCGCGGCAAAAAGTCGTAGTTGAAAAACAGCGCCTCGACGCTGCTGCCGTTTTTATCAAGCGCCATTTTGATATGCTTGCCCTCCTTGCCGATCTCCCTAATATTGCGCGCGCGCGCGCCTTTGATACAAAAGAGCGGGCGCGGATTTTTCTGCCCGTACGGCTCGTAAAATTCTAAAATTTCAAGCAGCTCGAAGTCTATCTGCGACGCGTCCAGCTCGCCCAACAGATCGTCTTGCGCGCTAAAATCGCTCAGATCCTTAGGCGTAATGCGCTCATTTACGCGGCGCTTAAACTCCTGAAGTAGCGCAGGATCGATCCCCACGCCCGCAGCGCCCTTGTGTCCGCCGAAGGTCGTTAAAATTTCGCTTTGCGAAGAGATCAGCTCTAAAATGTCAAATTTACCGATGCTGCGTGCACTTCCTTTGGCTCGCGAGTCGCTCACGCTAAAGACGATCGCGGGCTTTTTGTAGGTCTTGCTTAGGCGGCTTGCGACGATGCCGATGATGCCTTCGTGCCACTGCGGACCCCACACGACGATGACGTTGTCGCTTGGATCGACGCTTTTTACGATCTCGTCGTAGAGGCTTTTCTCCTCCTCTTTGCGCGAGTTGTTGATGGAATTTATCGTCTCTAGGTAGTGGTTTGCCTCTCTGATATTTTTGGCGCATAAAAAGTTATACGACATCGTCGCATCGTCCATCCGCCCCGTGCAATTGATTAGCGGCGCGATCGTATAGCTGATATCGTCGAATTCGAAGTGCTTTTTAAAATAGTGCTCCTTAATCGCCTTGAAGCAGGCGCGGTTTGAGCTATTTAGCCGCTTGATACCGAAGCGCAGCAGCGCGCGGTTCATGTCGCGCAGCTCCATCATATCGGCGATTATGGCGATGATGAGGATATCCATAGAGCTTGCCATATCGTAGTTCACGCCGAGGGTTTCTTTTAGCGCGCCTACGAGATACCACGCTACCTGTGCGCCGCAAATTTCGATATTTGGGAAGGTGCAGTCAGGCTGCTTCGGATTGATTATCGCATAAGCGCGCGGCAGCACGGGCGGGGGCATGTGGTGATCGGTGATGATGAGATCGATCCCCTTTTGAGCGCAAATTTCGGCAGCTTCCGTCGCGGAGGTGCCGTTATCTACCGTGATGATGAGATCTACGTCCTCAAGCTCTTCTATAATCTCGCTGTTTAGCCCGTATCCGTCGGTGAAGCGGTTTGGGATCTTAATGACGTACTCCGCGCCTATTTGATTGAAAAAATCGCTCATTATGACGGTGCTTACGATACCGTCGACGTCGTAATCGCCGACTACGGCTATGCGCTGGTTTTCTTCGATGGCAGTTTTTATGCGCAAAGCCGCCTTATAGGTATCTTTCAGATCGCAGGGTAAGGGAATTTCAGAAATTTTAGTATGCCGATCGTTCGCAAATCTCGATTTTAGAATTTCCCTTATCTCATTTTTACCTAGCATTTTTTATAGATGCTTCGATAAAGCCCAAAATAGCGGGATTTGGGCGTACTAGACGGCTGGTAAATTCCGGGTGAAACTGCACGCCCAGAAAAAACGGATGGTTTTTTAGCTCGACCGCTTCGATAAGCCCGTCGCTCTCGCCGCAGACGATAAGCCCGTGCTTTTCAAAATCGGCGCGGTACTTCGGATTGGCTTCGTAGCGGTGGCGGTGGCGCTCGCGGATAGTTTTTTGCTCGCCGTAAATTTTACCCAAAAGCGAGCCTTTTTTGACGTCGCAGTCATAGCCGCCCAGCCGCATAGTGCCGCCCATAGGGGATTTGTGCGTGCGGATCTGCTTTTTGCCGCTTGCGTCGATGAAGCTATCGATCAGATAGATCACCGGATCTTCGGTCTGCGGGTCAAATTCCGAGGAGTTAGCGTTTTTCAGTTTTAAGACATTGCGCGCAAACTCCACCATCGCAAGCTGCATCCCTAGGCAGATGCCCAAAAACGGCACCTTACGCACCCGCGCGTAGTTTATGGCTAAAATTTTACCCTCCACTCCGCGTGAGCCGAAGCCGCCCGCGACTAAAATTCCGTTTACGTCTCGGAAAATTTCATCTACATTGCTCGCTTCAATTTTTTCACTATCTACCCACTTTAAGCTTATCCGCGTATCAAGCGTCGCGCCCGCGTGGATGATCCCCTCGGTGAGGGATTTGTAGCTTTCTTTCAGATCGATATATTTGCCGACGAAGGCGATCGTGGTTTCGTTCGTAGGCACGATGACGCGCTTAACTAGGCTGTCCCAGTTGCTCATATCGACTTCGAGCTTGTTTAGGCTTAGGGTCTCTGCGATCGGCGTTAAAATATCCTGCTTCAAAAACGCAAGTGGGATCTGATAGATGCTCGCGCTATCGGGGCTTTCAATGACGCAGTTTTTATCAACGCCGCAGCTTAGCGCGATCTTATCTTTAAGCGCGCGATTTAGCGGCATTTCGGAGCGGCAGATTATCATATCGGGGCTGATACCGATGCGGCGCAGCTCGCCTACGCTGTGCTGCGTGGGCTTGGTTTTGAGCTCGCCCGCTACCTTGATGAAAGGCACGAGCGTTAGGTGGATATTCATCGTATTTACTCTACCAAGCTCCACCCTCATCGCGCGGATCGCCTCTAAAAACGGTAGCCCCTCGATATCGCCCACGGTGCCGCCGATCTCGACGATCAGCACATCGTTGCCCTCGCCCGCCTTTTTTATACGGCGTACGATTTCGCCTACGATGTGAGGGATCACCTGGATCGTTTTGCCCAGATAATCACCCCTGCGCTCCTTTTCGATGACGGAACTATAAACTTTGCCCGTGGTGAAATTGTTGTCTTGGCTTAAATTTTCATCCAAGAACCGCTCATAATGCCCAAGATCCAGATCGGTCTCCGCGCCGTCGTCGGTGACGAAAACCTCTCCGTGCTCCAGCGGGCTCATGGTGCCGGGATCGACGTTGATATATGGATCCGCCTTTAATATGCGCACTTTAAGCCCCGCATGTTTTAAAAGCGTCGCGATCGACGCCGCCGCAATGCCCTTACCCAGCGAGCTCAGCACTCCGCCAGTGACGAAAATATATTTCGTTTGCTTTGCCATAAGTTTTCCTAAATTTTGATATTAATGCCGCGATTATAACTTCTTTTAGGTTAAAGCACACTAAGCTAGAATTTGAAAATTTTAGAAATTTACGGCAAAATACGCACCCAAATAAATTTTAAATTTAAAGGAGAGATGATGAAAAAGATCATCGCGGCTTTAGTGGTCATCGTAGCGCTTATAGTGGGCGTTTTTGTAGCGACAAAGGACGCTAAAACGGGCGTAGCTAAAAGTGTAAACGATAGCATAACCAAAACGGTTGACGGTGCGGTCGGCAAGAGTGCCAGCGCCGCGATTGAGCAGCAGATTGCGGAATTTATCACTAGAAACGAAATTTTCGAGACCAAGAGCGCTAAATTTTATCCGGGAGATAGCAACTCAAGCGGCTTTATCGAGGGCGTAGTAAAAAAAGAGAAACTACAAAAAAGCCTTGCTGAAGGCTTTAGCAAGCTAAAGGAAAAAGCAGGCGCGCAAGATAGCAACGATACGGACGAGCCGGATCCTGCTAAAATTTTCCCGGAAGATTTTGCTTTTCGCTACGACTACACTATCAAGCATAGCGTAAAAAACGCTGCGGATGGATTTGAGAGCGACGGAATTTTAACGATTAAGACGCCATATTACGCAGAACCTTGCAAGAAGCTGTTTAAGACTGACGCGCCGCTTAGCACGCATCTAAACTACGGGCCTACCGAGGTTAAATTTAGCGCAAAGCTAGCCGATATAAATGTGCTAGAAGATGGCGGAATAGGACGTCTTGCAGGCCTTAGCCTAAACGGCACGAGCGATATGAGCGGTAAAACGATAAAAGCCTTGGGCTTTAAAATCGGTGAAATTTTTATAGACGACGGCAAGGATTCGGGTCTTGATGTGAAGGATCTTATCTATGAGGCAAACTTTAAAAACGGTATCCAAGATCTAGACGATAATATAACTAAGCTCTTTTTGAATGACATAGATTTTGCAGGCAGCACAAAAGAGCTCGTCGTAACTGTAGATAAGCAGCGCTTCGTCGTAGTTACGGATATGAGCACGGAAGGTAGCTACCGCGTAAAAGATGGAATTTTAAATTTCAACGAAAGCGATAAAGCCCAAAGCCTAAAAATCGCCGATGTGCTAGTGCGAAACATCCATTTAGGCGTCGATACCAGCTTTAGCGCCGCACTTTTCGAAAAATATTTGTCTATTATCTCAAATCCGCAAGAAGGCGAAAAATTAGCGGAAAACAAAGAGCTTTTTATGAAGCTGCTAAAAGATGATATGAAAATCAACGTGAATGATTTTTCGTTTGAAAATAGCCTCGGCAAGAAATTTGCTTTTAACGCAAGCGCGCTATTAGGCGGCTACATCGACGAGACGCAGCTTTTTAAGCGCATGAGCTTGGACGGCAAAGCTACGATAAATACGACCATCACGGACTTCCTATCGCCTTATGACAGCCTGCGCGATTTTGCGCCGATGGCGGAAGTTTACGGCTCGCAGTTTCTTAAGCCTGACGGAGATGGAGTTAAGATGGAGTTTAGCTTCGATAAGGCAAGCAACTCTATGATCTTAAACGGCAAATCTATCCCACTACCGCACAATTAAATTTTTAAGCTTTGCGGGCAAATTTTAAACCTGCCCGCAAAGCTCTTTTTGTTTTCCTACTTTTTCGGCGCAGAATTTCGCAAGGCTCCGCGTAAATTTTTACCTGCAGAATTTCGCGGTGGCGCCATAAAATTCCGCTCGAATTTTACCGCATTGTTTCCGCCCACTTCGCTAAATTTTAAAATTTACAAGCCAAAATAATGACAGATAGACTTAAGCAATTTTGGCTATAATGCGCGATTTTGCAGCGCAGCTAGCGTAAATTTAAAAGACGGCGGAGAAAGCGGCATTTATTACGCCGCCTCTTTTGACGACGTATTTTATATTGGGAAACTAACGCTAAATTTGCATTTTTAAATTTCAAGGAACGATATGAAAGTAATCAAACGCAACGGCAGAACCGAGGAACTTGACGTAAGCAAGATCAAAAAATACACGAGCGAGGCAGTGGAGGGGCTGGAAAACGTAAGCCTTAGCGAGCTTGAGGTGGACGCAAAGATCCAGTTTCGCGATATGATCACCACTGAAGAGATCCAGCAAACCCTCATTAAAACCGCAGTCGAGAAGATCGACGTGGATCGCCCGAACTGGACCTTCGTCGCCGCGCGCTTATTTTTATACGATCTGTATCACAAAGTAACGGGCTTTAGCGGCTACAACAGCCTGCAAGATTACTTCGCTCGCGGCGAGGCGGCGGGTCGCATAATGCTCGGCTTAAAGGAAAAATACGACTTAGATGATCTAAATTCTTACTTGCAACCGCAGCGCGATTTGCAGTTTAACTACCTCGGCATCAAAACGCTTTACGATCGCTACCTCATCAAAGATCGCAGCGGCGCGCCGATCGAGCTGCCGCAGCAGATGTTTATGGCGATCGCGATGTTCCTCGCACAAAACGAGCTTGATTGCCAGAGCTGGGCGAAGAAATTTTACGATCTTATATCTAAATTTGAAGTCATGCTCGCGACCCCTACGCTCTCAAACGCCCGCACGACGCGCCATCAGCTAAGCAGCTGCTACGTGGGTTCTACGCCCGATAATATCGAGGGGATTTTCGATAGTTACAAAGAGATGGCGCTTCTGAGCAAATTCGGCGGCGGTATCGGCTGGGACTGGTGCAAGGTGCGCGCGATGGGCGGCAGCATCGACGGGCATAAAAACGCCGCGGGCGGCATCATTCCGTTTTTAAAGATCACGAACGACATCGCCGTTGCCGTCGATCAGCTGGGCACGCGCAAGGGCGCTATCGCCGTGTATATCGAGCCGTGGCACATGGACGTGAGCGACTTTTTAGATCTGCGCAAAAACTCGGGCGAGGAGAGGCGCCGCGCGCATGAAATTTTCCCCGCGCTGTGGATAAACGATCTATTTATGAAAAGGCTTCAAAGCGGCGGCAAGTGGACGCTCTTCGATCCTGCAGAGGTAAGCGATCTGAGCGATCTATACGGCGCGGAATTTGAGGCGCGCTACGAGCAGTACGAGGCCGACGATAAAATTTCAAAATCCACTATCCTGGCAAAGGAGCTTTGGAAGAAAATTTTAACGAGCTATTTTGAGACGGGCATGCCATTTTTGTGCTTCAAAGATAACGCCAACCGCATCAACCCAAACGCGCATCAAGGCTTAATCAGGAGCTCAAATTTATGTACCGAAATTTTTCAAAACACGGCGCCGAACCACTACAAAATCAAAGTCGTTTTCGCTGACGGCAGCGAGAGGCTGTTTGAGGAAAACGAAGAGGTAGCGACCGACGCGGGCATCGTAAAAAAGGCGAAAAAAATTACGGCGCTAGACATGCTGGGCGGCAAAGAAATTTTTATCGTAGAAAAGGGCTGCAACGAGGGCGCAACGGCGGTTTGCAACCTCGCAAGCGTAAATTTAAGCAAAATCAACAGCCGCGAGGAGATAGCTCGCGTGATGCCGATCGCCGTGCGAATGCTCGACAACGTCATCGATCTAAATTTTTACCCGCACGCCAAGGTCAAACACACCAATCTAAAAACCCGCGCGATAGGGCTCGGCGTAATGGGCGAGGCGCAGATGCTGGCCGAGCGCGGCGTGAAGTGGGGCAGTTACGAGCACTTCGAACTGATCGATAGGATAATGGAAAACGTGAGCTTTAACGCGATCAAGGCAAGCTCAAATTTAGCCGTGGAAAAGGGTAGGTACCCTGATTTTGCGGGCTCGAAGTGGAGCGAAGGAATTTTCCCGATCGATTTAGCGAACGAAAACGCCAAGGCGCTAGTTAAGCGCGGCGGGCTTTTTGAGCAGAGCAGCTGCGACTGGGACGGATTGCGCGAGAAAGTAAAGCGCGATGGCATGCGAAACGGCTATCTGATGGCGATCGCGCCGACATCGAGTATCAGCATACTCGTAGGCACCACGCAGACGATTGAGCCGGTGTATAAGCGCAAATGGTTCGAGCACAATCTAAGCGGCATGATCCCGGTCGTCGTGCCGAATTTAAGTCCGAGAACGTGGCAGGCGTACGTGCCTGCGTACGAGCTCGATCAGCGCCTGCTTGTAAAGGCGGGCGCCATCCGCCAAAAATGGATCGATCAGGGCCAGAGCCTAAATATCTTCATGAGCCTAGACAAAGCTAGCGGCGGCTATCTGAGCGAAATTTACACGCTCGCGTGGCAGCTGGGGCTAAAATCGACTTACTACCTGCGCTCTGAAAGCCCTGATAGCGAGAAGCTAAACAACGTCGCAGATCGCTCAATCGAGTGCGAAGGGTGTCAGTAAAATACGGCGGCGCTATGGTTGAATATAAAATTTGAAAAATTTTGAAATTTTTAAGAACCGCTATAAAATTTTTGTAAAATTTAAGTGGCTCAGGTCGATAGCAAAGCGAAATTGCTTATTAAAGAATTCCTTGCCTTTCGAAGTAGTTTGATTTAATAACGGAGAGCAAAAAAGCGCAGCCTTGGCAAGAATTAAATTGTTTCAACGGCGCTCGCTCAAATTTAAAGCGTAGATTATTCCACCTGTCCGAGCTTTTTGAGATAGGCAAAAATTTTAGCGATCTCGATCATTTTATTTAGGCTTTCGAGCAGTTTTGCGCTTTGCGAGCTCGGCGCAGATTTGAAAATTTCGCTATTTTCAACGCCGATTACGAGGCTATTTTCGCCCAGATAGAGCTCTGTTTTACCGAACAAATTTAGGGTGATCGTCTGCATATTTTCTAAAATTTTTTTGTTTTGCAAAAATGCGGCGGCGGCGGGATTGTTGAGATAAACGTCAAACGACGCGCTTAGGTGCGGGCTGTCTTTGAGCAGTTTCAGATCCGACGCGCCGAAGATGAACTCTCCGCGCGGCACGACTAGAATTTGGCTATCGAAGGTTTCGCTAAAATCAAATTTTGCAAAAAGCCCGTCGAAAATCGCCGTATCATCCTTTTTTTTGAGATGCAGAATTTTATCCAGCTCAAATACCCGATTTTCTCTGTTTTTATCGAAATCGCGACTTAGGCAGATGTCGCCGATTTTTATGCCAAATTCGGGCGTCTTGCCCACTATAGCGTGCTTGCAAGTGCATAGATTTGCCTCTTTACGGAGCGGATTTTTGTAAATTTCATCGAGCAAAAACGCGCCGAAAGGCTGAAAGGTAAGACGCAGCTCCTTTGCGATCCAAAGCAGAAATTCATTCTTAAAGGCCTCTTCACTGAGCGCTTCAAATTTACGCGAAATACGCACGGCTAGGTATTTGTAAGCAGGATAAGCAAGAGCTAGCAGCACTAATAAAAACAGGAAGGAGAAATCTCCGAAATCCTTGCGCATAGCAATAAATAGCGCCAGTACTACCACTGCTACACCGCCGCGTGCCTTCCAAAGTGCCACATTGCGCGCTCCATCTAGTTTTTGCTTTTTTAATTCGTAAGAAACAAGGCTCATCGCTATCCCCGTGAGTGAAATTTGACGCTCATTATAGCGAAAAATGGGATTAAATCAAGCCATATGATAAGCGCGTTGCTATTTATAAGGCGGGTTTTTATAATAGCTCAAAAGCATAGAAATCGCCGTCTTTTTCTCTGCATTTTACAATATCGCCCTGTTTGAATTCTAAAATTTCATCTAGCTCAGATTCAAAATTCGTCGTATCGGTAATTTTAAAAATATATTGCGCGATTTGAGCAGCCTTTACCGGGCGCCATACATCGATATCTTCGTTTAAAATTTTTATAAAAATTTCTTTATCGGAGGCGCTTACCATATTAAACCTTTCCGCCCGGTTATCTAAAATTCTTTCTGCCTAGCCACAATTTAAGATATTTTAATACGGGTCTTAAATAATCATTAGTAGCATTGGCTTTAAAGGTGCTTGCGTCTGATTCGATCAAATACCAGCTATATCCGTCATCCTTTAAAATATTCATTTTGCGATGTTTGGCCTTAGCGTTTGCGTCCGATATCTCTATATCAAATACTTTATTTGCAATATTCATCTGCACCGACAGGTTGGAGCTTAGATCATATATGAAACGATTAAAATCTTTGATGATATGCGTATTATATACGTCATCGATCATCTCGGCTCTTCTCTTCCTAAAAATTTCCTCTTCTATTGGGTCTCCGTCAATAAGCTTACCATAATGATCTTCATCGGCTACGAGCTCTTCGTAAGATGCGGTAAAACATTCAAAAAATCCCCTATGCATCCCAAATTTCCAATTTGTAGGTATCGTTTCATCTATTACTTGAAAATATTTGCTATTAAATCGATTGTAATCTATATCGTCTTCAAACGGTAATATGCAATAATAAATCCGTCCCTCTTCATATTGGATGCCATGAACAAAATAGGTTCTATTTAATCTCAGATGCTCATGCCTATCTTCTTTTATGCATTTTACAATCATTTTTAATCATCCTTAAATTTGAAATTATCTACGGCCTCTATGATAGGCGGTTCGTTTTTATCGTCTATTATATTATTTTTAACAAGTTCTGTAAAAAATTCTTTGTTTTTGGATTTGTTGATTACCTCTTTTATAGTATTAAAGGATAATTTTAAATTCTTTAAACTACCGTCTATAATGCAAAAACCGCTTTTCTCACACAATGATATTATACCTCTTAATACGGCTTCGTACTCGGATCTAAAATCGATACGAAACGTAACGGACTCTATTATATTATTAGCATCAAAAAATACCTCTAAGCGATTGCCGTTTTCGCTTCCGTATAGATCTATTTCGTTAGACCAAGATTTTTCGGGCTTTAATAGGCGCGAAATTTCAGAAAATATCTCTTTTTTGATCTTTGCTTTTTTCCAATACTTATCGTCTTCAAAGAGCTTTATATTGCCATATTGCCGGTCGTATTGCAGATCGTATGTATCGCTTTTAGGTAGAATAAAAAGCTCACATTGCCAAATTGCCATATCCTCTTTCCTTAAATATTTGCATTATAAAATTTTAAAAGTAATGCGCATAGCAGCCTCGGTCATCGTATATATCAAATAAAATCGAAAATTTCTCTTTATTGTTTACGGATAACTGAACTCTAATGTTCAAAGAGGGCTCTTTTGCCAGCTCAAAATTAAAATGGCGCAGCAGCATGGATCTCAAAAAATTTGGCTCAAGTGCCTTTTCTTTTATAAAAATAACGCCCGCTCTGGCGCCGTTTTTATAAGGCTTGGCTTTTGTGTATTGCCCCTTCATATTTTTAAGAAGATATTCTTCTATTTTCTCATCTCTTTCCCAAAAAAGAATTTTATAAACTATGCTATCTAGGGGGTTTGCTTTTGAAATTAAAAACATAACTAGCCTTATTTTAGCCTCTACATCGATATTTTCAAAATCTATTCTTGATCTTGCTATGCCTCTTTTATTTCTACTTATTTTTCTAAATTCTATATCAAAATTAGTTGGATCTATAATGCTTTTTATCATTGCCGCCACCCTTCAAAGCCCTTTTGCTGCGTGATATTATGCAAATTCTTCTTAAAATTTCTTGTCATTACTCGCCAAATTTCATCCAAGCGGCGGCATATTCTTGTGTCTCATTTCTAAAATATTTGCTAATTATATTATATTCGTCCCCTTTCGCAATATTTACAATTGTTTCAACAAAGCCGGTGCAAAACGCCGTGCCGATATATTCGTCTTCATTTGCCGCTCCCTTTTCCACAAAATCAAAAATTTCATTTCTTGTCTTTTCGTCTAAATCATCAAAAATTTTAATCGTAGTTTCTGCAAAAGATGCAAGCAACCACAATAAGCTAGGTATGTACTCCATATCGAAAGGAAATATCTGCTCTTGATAGGCGTTAAAATATGCCCTGTTTTTCTCTATAAAGAAATAGATATATTCCTCATATTTGCCTAAATCGGTCTCTATTAAACACATTTGCCAATCCTTATAAATTTTTACCCTTATAATACTTCCCCCAAAATTTTATAGCGTTTTTTATCTCTTTTTCAAAATGTTTGAATGGTATATAAATTTCATCTTGCTCATAGAGTTTTAAATTTTTATATTTCTTGGAATGCGTAATTCTTGTAATATTTTCATAGTGTTTTTGTAAAAAATCTATGATTATTTTTACCTCATCTCTGCTAAATTGTTTTGCTAGCGCCCGTCGCATAGGCGGTGCAAATGCTTGAATGAACATATCCTCTATAATCGCCTCATCGCCGAAGCGCTCGTAAAAATCAATAAAATCCAGGATATAATACCTGAAAGCATAGTCATTGAAAACCTGTAAATCTCCCGATAGGAGTTTGATCGTGCCATGGTCTAAATCGCACAGATCTTTACCGCACAGATCTTGTTCGACAAGCTCATCCTTTTGTACAGGATTTGTTATAATTTCCGGCTTTTGCAGTTTAAGCCGCGTCTTTAGCACTTTTATTCTATTCGATAAGTTCATTTTGTCCTCCTTTTTAGAAAGCATAAAATTTGAGCTTGGCTTATAATACTCTTTTACTCTTATCAGATATATCAAATACAGGATCAATCCTATGATAAGTAGTAGTTGCATAATGACGGATTGGGTTGTGGCTACGACATAGACTTTCCCTCCGCGATAACCGCCCTCCGTTAATAGTTTATGAAAATTTAAAGACGATAGGATAATAAAAAATATCGTCATTACAATTCTTACCGGTTTCATGGTTTTAAATTATCCTTATATGAAATTCAAAGGATAATTTATTGTCTTTTATCCAATCAAAGTCGAAGAATTTCATCGATAAATACGCCCCGCTCATGATTCAGATAGTATTAAAACTACTTCGTTGTCTTTCAAAACCGCTCCTAAAGTCTTTTATATCCCATCTACGCACATATTGGCATTCAGTTCGGCACACATTTTTATATTTATCAGAATATGAGCAAAAATCAACTATTCTGTATTGTAAGCCAAAATTTTCATTTGGACACCCGCCCGGGGCAAATGACTGGGCAATATGCAAAGTCATCTCCGTTTCTAGCGCGATAATTAGTGATATATTGGATCGCCACCTCAAATGCATTGTCATCTTCCGCTTTAGTGCTCCAGTAGTCGTATGTGATGATGGGCTCATTGCCGCTTAAGCGATATACGTCTCCTCCTACGATAATCATACCTTTATCTCTTGTGATTTTTAGCACCTCCATTACATCGTCGAATCTCCAAGCGATATCATAAAATCCGAGCTCCTCTCTTAGACGAATACCGCGCTGTAGCAGATCCTGCGGCACGATATTTACGTAATCTTCATCTATAAATGACATAATACTTTTTTCAACTAACATAATTTCTCCTTTTCTATGTTGAAAGCCAAAATTTTCATTTGGACACCTGTCCGGGGCTAATGACCGGGCAGTATGCAAAATCATCTCCGTTTCTGGCGCGATAATTAGTGATATATTCGATCGCTACTTCAAATGCATCGTCATCTTCCGATTTAATACTCCAACTATCGTATGTGATTATGGGCTTATTGCCGCTTAGGCGATATACATCCCCTCCGACGATAAGCATATCTCTATCTCTTGCGATTTTTAGCACCTCCATTACATCATCAAATCTCCAAGCGATTCCATAAATTCCGTACTCCTCCCTTAAGCGTATACCGCGCTCCAGCAGATCCTGCGGCACGATATTTACGTAATCTTCATCTATAAACGCCGCGCCATCTTCTTCAACTGACATAATCTCTCCTTCCATTAAAATTTAATTTATTGCAAAGACTTTTCTATATCGTTTATTAGGCGATGAAGCGTTTCGAGACGACTAGAACTCGGATTATTTTGGTTCAAAATTCTAAAATATCACTATACTTTATCGTATTTGCATCGCGCTCGTCAAAAGATGGAGGTATATATTTTTCGTTCATCTTAATGATTTTTGCGATATAGCTCTCGCTTATGCCGTTTTTGGTTTTATGCAATATATACGTAAAAGGGCTTTTAGACGATATCATTGCTCTTTCTGTAAAACTGACCTAATAGGTTTAACTAACTTAGTAACTAACTGAATTATTTTAAAATAATTATAACATAAAAAGAAACAAAAATAATCAAAAATTACTAAAAAGCCCTAAATATTGGTATTTAAAGGAAGTAAAAGAGATCTAAAAGAAGTGATTTAAAATTAAAAGTAGCTTAAATGGTGGAGTTAAGCGGGATCGAACCGCCGACCTCTTGAATGCCATTCAAGCGCTCTCCCAGCTGAGCTATAACCCCAAAAGATTTTATAATTTTACATTATTTTACTTACAAAATTTTTAAATTCAGGCGCTACGCCAAAATTTTCTCCGCAAAAGCCGCTATAAAATGAAATTTTAAGCTTGCATTGGGTAATATTTCATTTCTTTGCGCGGGAATAGCTCAGTGGTAGAGCGCAACCTTGCCATGGTTGATGTCGCGAGTTCGACTCTCGTTTCCCGCTCCATTTTACATTCTGTTTTTGTATTAAATGTGCCCGGATGGCGGAATCGGTAGACGCAAGGGACTTAAAATCCCTCGGAATTTTTTCCGTGCCGGTTCAAGTCCGGCTCCGGGCACCACCTAATAAGCCGGCGCGGCGACATAGCCAAGTGGTAAGGCATGAGCCTGCAAAGCTTTGATCCCCGGTTCGAATCCGGGTGTCGCCTCCAGATCCTAAAAAGGAGTTATTATGAGATACATACTAGCGGCTCTTTTGGCATTGATGGTTTTTAGCGGGTGCTCTAATACTTGGCACGGCGTAAAAGAGGATTCGCACAACGCGGCTCAATGGACCAAAGAAAAGGTTCACAACGGCGCCGAGTGGGTCGGAGAAAAAACCGAATAAATTCCACGTGTAGATCTTGATCTGCGCGAACTTTCGGCGGGGTCTACCCGCCCTTAATCGGGAGATGGCTGAGCGGTCGAAAGCGGCGGTCTTGAAAACCGTTGAGGTGAAAGCCTCCTGGGGTTCGAATCCCTATCTCCCGGCCATTTTAATCTAATCCAAAACTCTATTTTAACTTCAGAATTTCACATTTTATTTATACTAATTTTCATTTAATGCTCTTTACGTTTAAACTCTACTTCACGATATACGGCGCAAATAGGCAGCTAGAATAGCATATTCGCAAATGAATGCTAGAAAGATACGTAGCGAAAAAGCTAGAATTTCGATATTGACCTGGTTGATCAGTCCGAATCAAAGTAATATACAATGGTGAAATAATATAATGGCATTAAGCTTTGAGCGTTCGTCTGGTATAAAAGTGAATGAAAAATCTAGCAACGAAATTTACTCATGAGTTTTTAAGACGTAGCATTCATTGTGTCGGGCGTAAAATTTTGGAAGCTCCGCAAAATTTAAAATTCCATGCCGCGCGCCGTAAAATTTCAACGTGCATACAAAATTTTAAATTCGCGCCCAAATTTAAGCTATAATCGCTTCAAATTTTAAGGAGCCGCAAATGCTAAAATCATATCCTCTTGCGATGCAGGGCGTGGAGTTTCGCGGGCATGGCGTGACAGGCATTTACGAGATGGGCGAGCGGATTGCCTTCGTCCATTTTGCTTTCGCAGCTCCTAGCGAACAAAACATCGCTGCGAAGTTAACGCCTAGCTACGTGCTGCTAGATACGTTTTCACGCGATTTTAGCGAACATAAAAGATCGGTACTTGCCTACGAGCAGCGCGAAATTTTCTCTGCCGCCTCCGCACTTTGTTACCCGCAGGACGGTCATTTCGTGCTAAATACGAGATATTACGAGGGCTTCGTCGATTCGCCCGCAAAGCTCATTAAAATACAAGACGGCGAAATGACCGAGCTTGGCGACGCTCCTGCGCCCGTGAAGCAGGTCTACAGCGATGCGCGAATCTACGAATTTGACGGCTTTGCCGTGCGGATGAGTTCGCCCTTTATGATGGAATGCAGAGCCTCGCAAGGCGGGTCAAATTTAAACGGCGCGGCGGCTGATTTAGGCGGCACGCTAAATTCTAGCGGCTCGACGGGCGAGAATTTAAACAATTCCTCCGAGAATAGCGGCGCGGCGGCTGTTTGCAAAGAAAGCAAAAGCGATCCGCGCGATGAAACAAGCGAGGCAAAAGATAAAATTTCAAACGGCAGCAAACAAACCCGCAAAAAAGCAGCCACAAAAGGTAAAACGCTTTGGCGGCTGAAGCTAGGCGCGTATCTATATACGCCAGTTTGCCTGCGCGGCGGAGCGACGTCGCATTTTGATGCGCAAGACAAGCTGCAGGGTCGCGAAACGCTGTATTTCGGCACCGCGGGCAAGGGCGGGCACCTATACGCCGTGGACGCGGTAAGCGGCGAAGTGATCTTTAAGTTTGACACCGGCGGAACCGAGCGTTTCGCGTGGTGCGAGAATAAAATTTTACTCGCAGATCGCCGCGGCAAGCCGGTTTTGATCAGTGCCGAGGACGGCTCGGTCGCAAGGGAGATAAAATTCGGCAAGTTTCAATTCGGCTCGGATCAGATCATGCTCGCTAGCGGCGGGCGCCTCTACGCCGTGGCAAACGATGGAGCCGCGATGCACGCAGTCTGCGCGGATATTTAAATTGGACAGATTGAAATTCGGCTTGTAATTGTGGATTAAATTAAACGCAAGCCTTGAGCCGCCGAACGCTTTGGATATGGAATTTACCTAGTTCGGCGGGGCGCGGTCATGACCCAAAAGCGTCCGATTTTAAATCGCCACAGACCCGCTCGCTAAATGAAATTTATTCGCTCGGCGCGTCGTTTCGAACTGAAATTCAAACCCCGCGCCTTAAAATTTAAAGCGGTCGCGGTAAATTTCAAGGCGCGAAGTGGTGTGAGCTGCCGTGAAATTCCATCGAACTTTGCGGCGCGCGCGGGTAAAACTCGGCGATGATATTGATCGAAACGCCCGTTTCATTGAAATATCACAAACTGCTTTTGAAATTTTGACGGGCTAATCCGCCGCTCTTTTAGCATGTAGCAGCAAACCCTTTCAAAATCCGCCCCGCTCATCATAAAACTGATAAATCCGCCCTTGCCGTCATAGATGATCAAAGTATCGATCGCGCGGAAGTTAAATTTCCCCTCCGTGATCTTTGAAAAAATCAGCTTAGAAGCGAAAAACGGCAAAATCAATGCCGTCAGGCTCATAATAAAAATTATAAATCCTCTAAGGCTTTGTAAAAATCCGGCAAACGCGACGGCTATTACGATGAACGAAAACACAATGCCTGCGGAATTTCTAGCCGGCACGATATGTCCGAATAGCGGCGTAGCGGTGAGCTTTATGAGCGATATCTCATCAAATTTTATAGATTTCGTGATTTTGCCCTTGTTAACGTAGTTAATGCCCCTGTCCGTCAAATGAACAAAGCGCGTATGGGCGCTGTTGAGATAGGACACGACGGCGAATACTACAGGAACAAACGGGGTATAGTATGGGAAAATATCCCCTATATACAGAAACACCGGTACCGCCAAGGGAGCGAAGAATAGGTTATAAATAAAGAATACTATTATGTTGTAGTCTTTGACGATGAGGGATTTATTGTCAAATTGCGGCGGATTTCGGCGCTCGGCGTCTTGCCTAGACTGCGACTGCTGCGGCTTTTGTGACTTTTGCAGCTTATCTTTTAAATTTAGCATTAAATTTGCTCCCGTTTTTAAAATTTATCGCTAGCGGCTCGGGCGTAATGCATTCCCGTTTTAAATTTCGCTCCTGCCAGCTCGGACGCTTTGCGGCGTCTGCCCGTAAGTTCTCGGCTCGGATCAAATCTTGCTTGTAAGCGACGACCGCCTCTATACCGTGGCAAACGACAGGGTCAAGATGCGCGCGGTTTGTGCGTATGATCATACATTGTGCACTGCATAGAGGGTAAGCCTGTTTGGATATTATGCTTTCCGCGATAGATTTTAGTATATTTGTTTGATACTTTCGAATACATATTTCAAGCATTTTTCTACTTGGCGCCCGTTCAAGCATTTACCACAAGATTTCTGCCTGTGCTATACTTTGATAATCCTGATCTCATTTAAAGAGCAGCCCAAGCTGATATAGAATTCCTGCGGCAATGATATTCCCAGTAATTCCTTCAAGAATGTTTCTAATAGTATGAAGAGATTGAACCAAGAGTTCCTTTGAGGGTTTGTGTTTAGTTATTTCATTATTGACCGCATTTAGTTCTTTTTCAAAATCTTTATCTTTTGAATTATCTAGCGACCCTAAAATATCTTTTTTATGGGTATTTATTAGCTCTAATACTTTGGCTATTTTATCAATATCTAAGTCGTTGTTAATTATCTGCGAAGAACGATTATTATTTTGTTGAATTTGGCTACTTGAAACATCGCCATAAAAATTATTTACTGTATAATTTTTCTCACCTGCTATTTTTATTTCCTCTTCTGTAAATTTCATATTCACCCCTACAATACCGTCTTCTTCTAATTTTAATATCCATTCCGTAACAATACTTTTTACGGTTTCAATAACACCAACTATACTAGAGGGGCTTATCTCTCTAATATATTTAGTGGGAATATCATTGTCCTCTATAAGTTCATTAAACGAATCTGGCAAATTTTCTATTATGTTACCTCCGCTTTTTACTGTATTTATCAAGTGCTCCAACATAGGTATGCTTTGTCGAGCACTTATTTTAGTAAAATGATTATATGTATTGGCATCCTCTATAATAAGTGATAACCAGCCACGATGTGAATCTAAATATTTTATATTCCCACAAACGGTTCTATATTCAGGGACATCAGTATTTTCATTGTACCCTTTTAGCTCGTTATTAATCCAAATCTCGAAATCTCTAATTTGTAATTTTTTAGCGATAATATATGCTTGTCTAAGAATATCTGTTGTGCTTTTATTTAATAAATGCTTTTGTGCATCGATAACTATGGAATCCATAAAACTTCTCCTTATTTAAATGGCTTTTACACTTTTGAATATTTTCAATTAATTAAAATTTCCTGAAAACTTTTTGTATAATTTTACCACTTTTTACACTGAATTCGCTTCTTAATAATAACTTTTGGACTTGAGGTAATGGCTATCAAAAAGTTTAAATTTTACCGTTAACCGAATATACGTAAATGTACTATTTTTATTCCGCCAAAAACCCGAAGCGCTCGATCATATCCAAAAGCATATCGGCTCTGCAAATTTCATCGTCTAGCAGATCGTCTCGTATTGATCTCGCAGTCGCTCGGCGTCTTGCGCCACGGGTCCTAGATATTCCTTAGCCTGCGCGGGCTCGCCCTTCATCACGTAGTATTCGCCTAAGATCACGCGAGCTTGCGTCTTGCTAGCCTCGTCGCCGTCGCCCTCAAGTGCTGCTTTTAGGCTCTGCACGCCGCCTTCCTCAAGCCCTCGCGAGAGTTGCGTTACCTTCTGTAAAGCTTCGCATCCATTTTCACTCCTTTGCAAAATTTTATTTAAAATAATAGAACAAATTTCCGCCGCACTCAAGATTCACGAACTCCTTGCTGTAAAAAAACAGCTTAAATTCCATGTGGCTCAGATATTTGGCGTCCTGCGCTTTCTCTATAAAATTTCTTATCAGCCGCTCTATCTTTCCGCCCCCTTCGCGGCGCGCCGCATCCTGCCTCGTGAAATAAAAAACTACGGGCGTGTCGGACACCGCTGCGATATACCAAATTTTAAGCGGCGCTAAAAGCTCGCTTCGGTTTCGCAGCAGCTCCTCTACGGCGCCTTGGATCAGATCGGTGCGGATCTGCGACTCGAAGGACTCGACCGAGATATAAAAGCTCTTAAGTCCGTTTAGTTTCTCGAAAAGCGGCGTTCGGGCAAGGTAGTGCTCGATGCACTTTTTATCGGTGATTTTTGCGGCATCTTTTTAGGAGCGAAGCACGATCTTAGGCCACTCCCTGCCCGCGCCGTAAAACACGCTGATCGCTCGAACTTTAAATTTAGCGTCTATGAATTCTATCAGACCCCTGACGTTTTCACTATTTTCGACTTTGCCCTCTATGATCTCTTTGCAGCGCCTGCTCTGATACGGGCTTAGATCGCAAAACATTGCGCGCCTTTAATTTAAAGCTAAATTTACTCTGCGCTATAAGCCTGCAGCATATCGAAGGTCGGAGCGAAAAAGAGCGCGCCCGTCTTTGCGGTGCTGAAATCCAGTAGGCGGTCGTAGTTGCCTCGCGGGCGGCCGATAAACATACTCTCAAGCATCAGCTCCAGCGTGCTAAAGGTGCTTGCGTAGGCGATGAAGTAGGTTCCCGTCTCGCCGCCCTGCATAAACGGCATATTGCCGCGCACGACCTTTTTGTCGTCGCCGACGTTGGCTGCGGCGGAGTGCGAGTTGCTAGGCTTTATCTCCTCGCTCATTTCGATATCGTTTTGTTTGCTGCGCCCGATGACGCGCTCCTGCTCGGCGACGCCCGCGGCGTTCCACGCGCTCATATCGTGGATATATTTTTGCGTAAAAAGATAGCTACCGCCCTTGTACGCCGCATCTTCGTTGCCTACCTTGGCGAAAAAGTCGCGATCTGCGTCCTGGGGATTTTCGGTACCATCCACAAAGCCGATGATAGCGCGCCCGTCGTAGTATTTAAAGCCGCAGATCTCCTCCTCGCACGTCGCGACGTCCTTTAGCGCGGCTCTGATCTCGCTTGCCATATCGTAGCAAACGGCTTGATTCGCCGCTCTGATGTGGATATGGATATCGCCTCCAGTAGCGGGCGCAGCGTGTTTATCGCCCCTAATCTCTTCGAAATTTTTTAGCTCCTTCGGCAAAGGCTTCGGCAAGCCGAGCATTTTCCACGCCTCAAAGCCCACGCCCAGCACGCAGCTTGTTTCGCTAGCCGCACCGAATCTCGTAACGGCGGTTTTGTTTAAATTTATCACCAGAGCGCAAAGACCCTCGAAAGCCTTTTTGCAGGCGGTTTTGTCTGCGTTAAAGCGCCAGATCATAAACACGGTGTTGTTGCCGGGCGCGTCGGTTACGTTTTGGGATTTGGCATGCGCACAGGCGCAACTTTTTTCTTCACTCATTTTCTCTCCTTTAAAGTAAAATTTAAAAGGAATTTTAGCGCAATATCGGTAAACGGCGGGCGTAGAGATAGAATTTAGGTGGCTTTGGGGCTTGATTTTCGGAGGAGGAAATTTTGTCTTTGATCGTTAAATTTACGGCAAGGGTGGAATTTTGGCTTTAAATTTATAAAATTTACGCCGAGTAGGAAAGCGAAATTTCAGAGTTTTGCGGGGATGAAATTTTAAGATAGTGGCAGATGGGAAGGGATTCGAACCCTCGAAAGCTTGCACTTTACACGCGTTCCAGGCGTGCTCCTTCAACCGCTCGGACACCCATCTAAATTCAAAGTCGCGATTATAGCGAAAATCTAAAATTTTGCCAAATTCCGTTTCGGCGCGCAACCGCTCGCTTTTAAATTTAAAACGCAGCGCTTGGAATTTCGCCGCAGCGTTTGGAATTCTATCGCGCTGCTTGTAATTTCGCCGTGCCGCTTAAAATTCTACCACGCGCCTAAAATTCTACCGCGCCACTAAGCCAAGCCGCTTTGCACTTCCTAGCCGAGCGACGACTTTACCTTGCTGCGGATATTTTAAAATTTAGATTATCTTTGAAATTTGGACTTGCCGCCCGCCGCGGGGCTAAATTTAAAAAGCGCAAGTAGATTTTTTCTTTCATACATCCGCTTGCGCCGTAAAAGCCGGGCTGCGCTTAAAATTTACGGGTATTTTAAAATTTCGCGCCGCCCGTAAATTTAAAGCTAATTAAAAATTCTATCCTTCGGGAAGGCGGACATATCGGGCTGCACGTCCTGCTCGGCGCCGATAAGCGCCTTTATTTCGCTATCTTCTATGCTAAAGCCGCCGCCGAGCGCCTTGTAGGCGTTTACCGTCGCGCTTAGCACGTCAAGATCTGCCTGCACTTTATTTAGCTGCGCGCTAAGCAGGTTTCGCTGTGAATCCAAAAACTCCAGATGGTCGCTGTAGCCCGCCTGATACCTGCTTGAGGCGTTTGAATAAATTTTGCTCTGCGAAGCGACGAGATCGGCGAGGCTTGCCTGCCTTAGTTTGGCGTTTTGCACGCCGACAAGCGCATCGCGAACGTCGCCGAAAGCGGTTTTAAGCGCCTTGTCGTATGCGATGAAGCTCGCGTTTTGCTCTAAATTCGCAAGCTCTACGCGCCTTTTTTGGCGGCCGAAGTCAAGTAGCGGTCCTACGAGCGAGCCGCCTATATTCCACGTGCTTGCGCTTGCTGTAAACAGCCTATCAAACTCGCCGCTTGCATATCCCGCCGAGCCCGTAAGCGAGAAGGTAGGGAAGTAGCCTGCCTTGGCGACGCCCACTAAGAAGTTGCTTGAGCGCAGATTTTCGAGCGAGCTTGCGACGTCCGGGCGATGTAGGATCACGTCGCTTGGGATTCCGCTTGGAATCTGCGGAGCGCTAGGCATTTTCGCAGCGGTCTGCGGCGCGCCGCGTAAAATTTCATCGTAGCTCTTACCCGTTAGGATATTTAGCGAGGTCTGCGCCGCGGAGAGCTGATTTTGCACGCTTATGAGGTTTGCCTCGGCGCTTTGCACCGCGGCTTTGGCCTGATAAAATACGATCTCGCTAACCGCGCCCGCATCGAGCTGTTTTTTGCGGTAGTTTTGCGTATCTTGATAGCTTTTTAGGCTGTCTTTTAAAATTTTCTCCTGTTGCTTTAGTGCTAGTAGCGTAAAATAGGTCGTCGCAACCGTGCTAGTAATCGTATTTTTAGCGGTTTCGTAGTCGTATTTCGTCGCATTAAATCGCGATCGCGCCGAATCTACGCTGTTGCGCACGCGCCCCCAAAGATCGATCTCGTAGCTTAGCACGGCGCCGATCTGATACGCGCCGTGGGAGTTGCGATCGGGCTGGTTGCCGAAATTATTTTGGCGCACCGCGCTGCCGCTTAAATTTACGTTCGGCAAATATTCTAGCTTATTCAGTCCCAAATTTACGCGCGCGTACTCGACGTTATTCAGCGCGGTTTGCAGGTCGGAATTTTGTTCCAGCGCGCTTTGGATAAGGGCATTTAGCTGCGGATCGTTAAAGCTTTTCCACCACTGCGTGCTAACGTTCGTGCTTGCGTAATCCGCCTTAAAGCCGGTCTGTTTCTGCGGCGTGACGGGCTTGAAGTTGCAGCCGCAGAGTAAAATTCCAAGCGTCAAGGCGCTTAAAAGAGCGTTATTTATTTTCATCGTTCACCTCGTTAGTTTGGACTTTTTTGCCGCGTCTATCAAGCCAAGCGTTGAAGCTTTCGAGCAGGTAGAAAAACAGCGGCACGAAAAAGATCGCGATCGTAGATGCCGCGAGCATTCCACCTACGACGCCGGTTCCTAGCGCATGGCGGCTAGCAGCGCCTGCGCCGGTAGCGATAACCATCGGAAGCACGCCGAGGCCGAACGCAAGGCTCGTCATCACGATAGGGCGGAACCTCATCTTGGCGGCCTCTACGGCAGCTTCTGCGATCGGTCGGTGGTTGTTTAGGTGCTCGTTCATCGCAAATTCCACGATCAAAATCGCGTTTTTCGCCGCCAGACCGATTAGAAGCAGCAAGCCGATCTGAAAATATATGTCGTTATTCAGCCCGCGGAAATATGTAAACACGAGCGCGCCGAATACCGAAAACGGCACGGCGGTAAGTACGGCAAGCGGCATGAGCCACCTTTCGTATTGAGCCGCCAGGATCAAAAACACGAAGATCATTCCAAATACAAACGCCTGCGAGCCTTTGCCGGTCTCGCTGACCTCCTGATACGCGGAGCCCGCCCAGCCGATAGAATATCCGCTAGGAAGCTCCTCTTTTATAACCTCTTGGATCGCTGCAATCGCTTGACCCGAGGTATAACCCGTATTTGGTTCGCCCATAATCTGCGCTGCTGGGAAGGCGTTAAATCTATTAACGGAATCAGGACCCAGCGAGCGCTCAAGTCTCACTAAGGAATTTAACGGTATCAGATCGCCACTAGCGCTGCGGACGTAGAGCGATTTTAGATCGTTAGGATCGTCTCTGTAGTTTTGCGTAGCACGGATATAGACCTTGAACGTGCGCCCCATAAGGTTAAAGTCGTTGATGTAATACTGCCCGATGGTGGAATTTAGCACGGTGAAAATGTCGGCTATCTTAACGCCTAGCATCTTTACCTTCTCTTTATCGACGTAGAGCTTATACTGCGGGAAATCGGTATCCAGCGTCGTTCGCACGAGTTTTAAAGCGGGATGTTGGTTAGCTTTGGCGGTTACGCGATCCATATCGGCGCGAATTTCATCGTAGCTCTTGCCCGTCGTACTTTGCGCGTAGAGCTCAAATCCGCCCGTAAGCGAAAGACCCATAATAGGCGGCGGCGTGACGACGTAGGTCATCGAGTTGCGATCGGCGCCGTAGAGCTGCCCGTTTAGCGCGGCAGCTATGGCGAAGTTGGAATTTTCATCGCCGGGGCGCTCCTTCCAGTCTTTTAGCTTCATAAAAAAAGCTCCCGCATTTTCTCTAAGCGCTCCGGCTAGCATATCGTATCCCGTGATTTGGGTTATATCTTTTACGTTTGGATACTTTTTAGCGATGCTTGCGATGAAATCCTGATCGGCTTCCGTCCTGGGCAGCGTAGATGCAGACGGAAGCGTAGTCATCGCCATAATCGAGCCTTTGTCCTCGTTAGGCACCAGGCCGCTAGGAGTGAGCACAAGAAGCTTCACCATCGCATAGATGATGATGCCTACAAAAACGAGGCTGATTAGTACGTGGCGAAGAACCATGCCGACGCCTGCGGCGTAAATTTTAGTTGAGATGCTAAAAAGATTATTAAACCATCTTACGAAGAAAAATGGCTCGGACTCCTTTTTTTGCAAGATTAGAGCGCAAAGTGCGGGTGTTAGTGTAAGGGCTACGAAGCCTGAAAAACATACCGAAGCCACGAGCGTTAAAGCAAATTGCCTCTGCATAACCCCCGTAAAGCCCTCCATAAACGCAACCGGCACGAAAACCGCCGAAAGTACGAGCACGATCGAGATTACGGGCGCTACGATCTCGCCCATCGCTTTCGTGGTAGCTTCTTTGACGCTTAACTGCGGCTCTTCGTGCAGAATTCTCTCTACGTTTTCGATTACGATGATCGCATCATCCACGACGATACCGATAGCAAGGATGAGCGCAAAGAGAGTGATTAAATTTATAGAAAATCCAAAGGCGTAAATTCCGATAAACGCGCCGCAGATCGACACTGGAGCGGCAAGAGTCGGGATGATCGTAGAGCGGATATTGCCCAGAAACATATACATAACCAAAATAACCAAAATCAGCGCTTCAATGAAGGTATGTATAACCTCCTCGATAGAGACCTTTACGAAGCTCGTCGTATCGTAGGCGACGCCGTAGGTCAGCTCGCCCGGGAAATTCGGCTTAAGCTCGTCTATGCGCTTATTTACCGCTTCAACTACGGCTAGAGCGTTGGCACCGCTTTGCATAAAGATAAGCACAGGCACCATCTCTTTACCGTTAAATTTCGCCGAGATATTGTAGCTTGCGCCGCCAAGTTTGACATCGGCGACATCTTTTACGCGCAAGAAATTCCCATCTTTTTGCGCGCGTATGATGATATTTTCAAATTCTTCGACGGTTTTTAAACGACCCTCGGGCTTGATCGCATATACGTAGGGATTGCCTAAGTTCATCGGCTGCTCGCCCATCTTGCCCGCGGCGTATTGGCTGTTTTGCTCGCTTATTGCGGCGATTATCTCGGCGGTCGTAACGTTAAATTTCTTAAGTAGCTCGGGCTTTACCCAGATCCTCATAGCATAATCTTTTGTGCCCAGCGCTTGAGCTTCGCCGACGCCAGGCACGCGTTTTAGCTCATCTACGACGTTGATAGCTACGTAGTTTTGCATCTCTACGACATCCATCTGCTCGCTAGGATCGTAAAACGCAAGCACCTCCAGCATCGTGCTGCTGCGCTCGGTGACGGTTACGCCATAGCGGCGCACTTCGTCGGGAAGTAGCGTAAGAGCTGGCGTGACGCGGTTATTTACATTGACTTTTGCATCTGCTGGATTTGTGCCGATTTGAAAGTATACGTTGATGCTAACAGAGCCCGAGGAGCTTGCTGAGCTTTCCATATAGATCATATTTTCAACGCCGTTAATTGCGTTTTCAAGAGGGGCTGCGACGACGTCGGCGATCGTCTGCGCATCCGCGCCGCTATACGTAGCGCTTACGACGATTTGCGGCGGTGTGAGTTGCGGATACTCCTCGACGGAGGAATTTTTAAGAGCCAAAACGCCCGCGATTACGATGATGATCGAAACGACGCAGGCAAAGACGGGGCGGTTGATGAAAAATTTAGAAAACATTATTTCCCGCTTTCCGCATTGCTCTGAGATAGTTGTTCGTTAGGCTGTCCCGCTACGTAAGGATCAGTGCTCGCGGGTACGGGAGTTACCTTGGAACCCACATTGATCTTTTTAAAATTATCCAAAATGATCTGATCGCCGTCTTGCAATCCGCTTGAAATCGTCGCCGTGCGGGTATCTTGCGCTGCGATTTTGACCACCTTTTTAGCGACCTTGCCGTCTTGCACGACGTAGACTATGGTGTTGCTAAGATCTTGCTTGAGCGCAACTTGCGGAATTTTAAAGCCGTTTTTCTGATAAAAGCCATCGACGCTTATTTTGGTAAAAACGCCCGGGCGAATTTCCAAGCTTGGATTTGGAATTTGAGCTTTAGCGCTGACTGACGCTGTGTTTGTATTGATGACGCTATCGATGAAGCTTAGCGTGCCGTTGTAGTCCTTGCCGCCGAGATTTATGCTTACCTGACGGCCCAGCTGCTCCCACTGCCCGTTTCTTAAATTTGCATCAAGCTCTAGTCTATCGACATCTGCGATGCCGAATTCCACGTCGATCGGATCAAATTTAGAAAGCCTAACCAGATCCTCGCCCACGTTTACGTATGCGCCCACGTCCTTTTGCGTATCGCCCGCCATGCCGTCAAAAGGCGCGGTCACGAGCGAGTGGTCAAAATCGATCTTGGCGCTTTTAAAATTTGCTTCGGCTACCATAAATGCGGCTTTTGCGGTGTCAAAGTCCTTTTGAGAGATCGTGTTGCTAGCTTTTAGCGCTTTAGCTCTTTTGTAGTCCGCCGAGGCGTTTTGCAGATTAGCGTTTGCGCTGTCAAACGCCGCTTGATAGCGCGAGCGGTCGATCTCGTAGAGCACGTCGCCCTTTTTGACGCTGTGCCCCGGCTCGAAAAGCTGCTTTTCGATAGTGCCCGAAACCTGCGGCTTTAGCATTATCTCAAGCTCGCTTACGGTCTGTCCGTTAAATTTTAAAATTATCGGCACATCGGCGGATTTGGCGATAAATACTCCTACCGGCAGCGCGGGAGCCCCACCGCCTTGCTTCGCGCCTTTATCTTCCTTTTTTTCAAAATAGGAGCAGCCCGAAACCAAAAATGCTGCGAAAATCAAACTGGCGACTTTTTTCATGTAATTTCCTCTATTTGGGTTAAAATTTTGTATTTGTAATAGTTATTACGAATAAATTATAAATTATAATAAAAACTATATAAATAAAACTTAAATTTAGCCCGTAAAATAATATATCGGACGGAATTATAGCGGAATTTCGATATAATCGCGCTAAAATTTTAAAGGCTTTTTATGAAAAGAATTCTTACTATCGCGGGTTCGGATAGCGGCGGCGGTGCCGGCATCCAAGCCGATATCAAGACGATTAGCGCGCATAAGATGTTTGCTATGAGCGCTATTACGGCGCTTACGGCGCAAAATTCGCGCGGCGTATTCGGCGTGTTGGACGTTTCGCCGCATTTTGTGGAGGCGCAGCTCGATGCGATTTTTAGCGACATCTTTCCGGACGCCGTTAAAATCGGAATGATCTCCAATGAGGGGGTTGCCGAAGCCATCGCAAAGAGCCTGGGCAAGCACGGCGCGAAAAACGTCGTTTTAGATCCCGTGATGGTCGCTACTAGCGGCGGAGTTTTGATGAAACAAAGCGCGCTGCATGCGCTAAAATATAAGCTCGCCCCCGCCGCGGAGATTATCACGCCCAACGTGCGCGAAGCAGAGGTTTTGGCGGAGATGAAAATTTTAAGCTTAGCCGATATGCGCGCTGCTGCAGTTAAAATTTCGCAGTTTTTCGGTGGCGCGATTTTGATTAAAGGCGGCGATCTGACGGGCGCGAGCGCGACTTGCATTGCGGCGGAAGCGGGCGCGGCGGATACGGCGCAAAATTTTAAAGTCTTATTGCGCGAGATGGGCGAAAATGGCGCACGCGAAAATTCTGCGAGCTCGACGAAGAGCGCGGATTTCGCGGAGGAAAATTTTACTAGCGAATGTGAAATTTTAACGGCGAGCACGGAGCCTTCTTTTGAACAAAATTTATCCGCAGCCTCCCTAGGCGCTGGTTTTAAACCGAGCGGCGAGGGAGGGGATTTGACAAATTTAGCGATCGATATTTTGTACGAAAACGGCAAATTTCATGAGTTTTCCGCATCCAAAGTAGCTACGAAAAACACCCACGGTACGGGCTGCACGCTCTCAAGCGCGATCGCGTGCGCGCTGGCGGCGGGGCTTAGCCTGCCCGCAGCCGTCGTCCATGCCAAGGGCTTCGTGCGCAGGGCGCTGGGCTGGGGTGAGCAGATCGGGCACGGATGCGGCGCAATAGATCATTATTTTACGGTCCAAGATCCCTTCGGCGCGGACTTTGACGGATCTTGCGCGAACGAAATCAAAATCGTCTCTCGAGACTAAAATTTCAAGCGCTCGTTGAAATCCCCGCATTCGTAAAATTCCAAAATTCCGCTGCTATTAAATTTAACCTAGCGGCACAAAATTATATACAAATGGTTCATTGCGGCTTGTTATAAATGATGAGATTACGTGGCTAAAAAGCGTGTTGCGGGAGTAGTGCGCTTAAAATTTTAGTTGATTTTCAGGCATCATAATCCGCGTAGAATTTTAAAGAATTTTTGAATTTTATTGTAGGGTTGCGTTGCAAGTTAGGGCTTTCCTTATTTGCCTTATGCTATAGCTTTGCTTCGTGGCATTGCTAAATTTGCGTTATTTCTCATAAGGCTTTATACGCGAAAAAAGAGTTAGAAATATAAAACTAGTCATGCACTCACTGCTCACGTTACCGCCTACCTTCACCCCTATAAGGTAGACGCATCATTGTATGCCGACCATAGCGCTATACTTGCCGCAGCATTGCGCCCCCGCTGCGAACTTAGCGATCTATGCCCGCCGTCTTATATTCGCAGGGCTTGCTAAAATTCCAAATTTTCTAGCAAAAGAGTTATAATGGCTAAAATTACGTAAATTTAGGAATTTAAAATGCGCTGCAAAAAAGGACTACTACTCTTAATCATCGCCTCAGGGATAATCTCTGCCGCAGATAACTGGATCGCATCGCTACTGCTGCCTAGCATCGCAGATACGTTTGGGATGCAGGTAAGCGCCGCCTCCACAGTTTTGACGGCATATCTGATCCCATACGGCTTACTTCAGCCGGTATACGGACATCTTAGCGATCGCTACGGCAGAGGTAAAATTTTAATTCTGCTAATGCTCTTTTTGGCGATATTTACGCTTCTTTGCTCCACCGCAAAAAGTCTAGCATGGCTTGTTTTATTTCGTTTTTGCACGGGATGCGCGGCGGCGGGTATAATCGCCGTCTGCCTCGGCGTTATAGGCGATGCATATGACGATAAGGATAGACAAAAAATCGTAGCGATATTTCTAGGCTCGGTATTTTTAGGGCAGGGACTGAGTGCGGCTTTAGGCGGGTGGGCGGTGGCTAGATTTTCTTGGAGGGAGATATTTTTAGCCTTTTCTGCGCTGTCTGCGGTATCTTTCGTATCACTATTTACGCTAAATTTCAAAGACGCTCCGAAAAGCAAAGGCGAGAGCTTCGTAAAATCCCTAGCTAGCTTGCGCGGCGATGCTGCGCTTTTGAGAAGCTATTTTTTGGCTTTATGTAACGGCGTAATCGTGCTTGGGGCGTACTCATTCATAGGCGCTTATCTACTTAAAAAGCTGGGCTTGAGCTCAAATTTTGCCGGAGCCTGCCTTATGCTTTACGGCGTCGCTTGCTTTTTGGCAGGAAACGCTGCCAGATATTTAAAAGAGAAGTTGCCGCCAAAAGAAATTCTATCCCTCGGCTTTTTGGCGTCCGCTTCGGCGCTGTGCCTTTTGGCGAGTTGCTTCGCTGCTACCGCATATGTAGGGACGTTTTTGCTGGGATTCGGCTATGTTTGCGCGCAGTCGGTCCTAGCAAGCGCAGCGCTTCGTTGCGGCTCCGCCAAAGGTCTATCCTCTGGGATCATAGGCACGGCAATATTTTTCGGAGGTGGTATCGGTACTGCCGTAGGTGGCAAGGCGCTTGAATATTTAAGCTACCAAGGGCTATTTTGCGGCTTTGCCGCGTTAGCCGCCGCGCTGCTGATTTTTTACCGTGCAAACTTTAAGGGCACGCGTGAAATTTAATGCTCCGCAACAATAGCAGAATTTAAAATTAAGTATACTTCGCTCTTCGCTGCCGAGATATTTCATAAAATTACGCTATTTCAGGGCGCCGCATTGGCATCGTCGTAAATATCGCGGTGCATTGCATCACGCTGCCGCTTTTTCAGCTTCCGTGGTATGAGTTTGTTTCGGAATTTTTCGGGCACGCGGTTTGGTTTTGGGCGATCGAAGTATTTCGTCGCGATCTACGAAATCGCGTAACGGGTGAGCCCGATCCCGCGGACCGCTCGAGTGCTTCGCTCTTCTAGCTAAATTTGGAATTCCGCCCCGTTTAGTGCGGAATTCCATCATTTTTTATAAACGCAGTAAAATCACGATAAATTTTTATGTTAGAATTACCATTAATAAAATTTCAAAAGGAGCGGCAATGAAATATAAAATTTTAGTTGCAACCTTTACAGCTGCTTTGGGCTTGCAGGGGGCGCTTGCGAGCGATTTTGACGAGCGGGCTTGCGCGGCGCTAAAAGGTGCAAAGATTTACGATACAAAGATCGGTGAAGCGATCTGGAATCAAAGCGGCGAAATCGGCGCCGATAAGATGTCTGCGCTAACCGGCGGAGCCAAAAAGACGCTAAAAGCCGCGCCGCACTGTATAATTCACGGCGAGATAGCCTCGCGCACGGGCTCGGACGGCAAGCATTACGGCATAAAATTTGAGCTGCGCTTGCCGGGCGACTGGAACGGCAAGCTGCTATTTCAGGGTGGAGGCGGCTTGGACGGCTTCGTCGCGCCGGCTCTTGGCGCCGTGCCTATCCGCACTAGCACCGCAACGCCCGCGCTTATGAGGGGCTATGCGGTAGTTGCGACCGATTCGGGACACCCTACGCCTACGCCCGAGTTCGGACTTGAGCAACAGGCGCGGTTGGATTATGCGTATCAGGCTATCGGCAAGGTCGCGAGCGTCTCTAAGCAGCTGGTTTTTTCGGCGTATAAAAAAGCGCCCGCGCACAGCTACTTTATGGGCTGCTCAAACGGCGGACGCTCGGCTCTGATGGCGGCGCAGAGGTATCCGCTCGAATTCGACGGCGTAATCGCGGCAAACCCGGGCTTTAGGCTTTCTCGCGCGGCGATAGCGGAGCAGTGGGACAATCAGCAATTAATGAAGATCGCGCCTAAAAATGCCGCGGGAGATAAAATTTTCGCAAACGCCCTTACGCAGGAGGATCTGGATAAGCTAAGCAGGGCGGTTTTAGATAAATGCGACGCGCTCGACGGCCTAAAAGACGGCATCATCGGCGCTTGGGAAAGTTGCGAGTTTGATCCTAGTGGCCTTGATCTGCCCAAAGATAAAATTTCTGCGATAAAGGCGATTTTTGAGGGCGCAAAAAACAGCAAAGGCGAGCAAATTTACAGCGGCTGGTTTTACGACGCGGGGGTAAATCAGCCCGGCTGGCGCATGTGGAAGCTTGGCGACTCGCAAAGCGCCGAGCCAAATGCTAGAAATATCGTGCTCTCAAAGGGCTCAATGAATTATTATTTCTTGACGCCGCCGCAACCGGAGTTTGATCTGATGAGCTTTGATTTTGATAAGGACGTAGAGCGAACGTCCGAGACCGCAGCGATAAACGATGCGATTTCGACTAAGCTTGATAGCTTCCGCGCTAACGGCGGTAAGCTCATCATCGTAACGGGCGTCTCTGATCCCGTGTTTTCGGCGATGGATCAGCGCGATTGGTTTAAAAAGCTAGCGGAAACGAACGCGAACGCGGATGAGTTTGCGCGATTTTTTGCCTTGCCTGGGATGAATCACTGCGGCGGCGGTAACGGCATCGATGACGTCGATCCGCTAAGCGCGCTTGAGGCGTGGCGCGAGCAGGGAACGGCTCCATCTAGCCTGCTAGGTAAAAGCACGAGTCGCGCCGGCAAGCAGATTCCGATTTGCGCGTATCCTAAAGTGGCTACCTACGTAGGCGGCGACGAAAATAACGCGAGTAGCTTTGAGTGCAGATAAAATTTATTTAAAGGAGTAAAGATGAGAGGTAAAATTTTAATCGCGGCCTTTGCGGCGGCGCTTTTGTGCGGCTGCGCGGCGCACGATGCAAAGATAGGCAAGGAGGCGGATAAGAGAAGCGAAAGCGCGGCTGCGGACTGTGGCACGAGCGAGGGCGTCTGCAAGGTGCCCGCCGTGCAGGGACCGATGGTAGGCGGCGGCATGGACGAGCACGGCTGCTTAGTCGCCGCAGGGCAGAGCTTTTCAAAGATCAAGAATGGCTGCGTGCAGGTTTTTGACGTCGCGGACGTGAGGCTGCACGACCCTGATAACGCCACGCTCGCGATCTACGGGATATTTTCCGCGGATAAAAGCAGGGTCGAAATTTTTTGGTCGAGCCTGCCTGAGAGCGTGATCTTGCGCGCAAAGGGAGGCGGTTATGTCTCGAAGGACGGCAAAATTTCGCTGCTAAAAAGCGGCAATAGCTATAAGATCCGCAGAAAATAGCGGGTGAAATTTTAAACCCGCCAAATTTCGCGCGCTGCGGAGAAATTTAATCCAAGCGCGCCAAGGTTTAGCCGATCTAGTAGAGCCTAAGGCTTAAATTTAGGGCAAATTAATACCGAGCCGATTCGGTTATTTGCGGTATCTGCCGCCGATAAAATTTAATCAAAGGAGCAAAAATGGCTATCATCAAAGTCGATCTACAAAAATCATATCCCAAACCCGGGCGCGACCACGCTCGTATCGGCCAAATACGGCGATGACGTCAATGCGATGGCGATAACGTGGGCACAGGCGCTTGATTATGACAAGGTTACCATCGTGCCGCACAACGGCTCGTACACGAGGACGCTCATCGAAAAGAGCGGGTATTTCGCCGTGCAGATCCCCACGGCCGCGCAGGCGGAGCTGGTTAGCGAGCTTGGCGCCGAAAACAACTCGCGCTTTGATAACGCGGACAAGATGAAAAACGTGGAAATTTTTTATCAAGATGACTCCCGCGTACCGCTGATCGCGGGCTGCGCGGCATGGCTCGTTTGTAAGCGTATCCCCGAGCCTCACAATGAGCAGAGCTATGATCTTTTCATCGGCGAGGTCGTCGCGGCGTATGCGGACGAGAGAGTCTTTGACGGCGGACACTGGCTGTTTGAAAAGGTTCCTGACGAGCTGAAAACGCTTCACTACGTCGCCGGCGGTCGGTACTATCTAGACGGCAAAGCGGTGGACACTAAGCGCACGCCCATAAGCGGCGAGTAAGCACCTCGCAAAATGCCGGCAAATTTGTAAATTTAAGACGAGCGCACGCGTGAATACGCGGCGAGCTTCGATAAAATTTCAAACTAAAGAATCTAAAAAGGATAAAAAGTGAAAAAATATATCGTCATCACGGGCGCGAGTTCGGGTATCGGAGCGGCTACGGCAAAGGCGTTTGCGAGGCGCGGAGAAAATTTGATCCTAATCGCGCGCAGAGCGGAGCTTCTGCAAAGCTTAAAGGACGAGATCGCGCAGATCGCGCCCAAATCGGACGTCGTTATTAAAATTTGCGACCTTGCGCGCAGCGAAAACGTCTTAGCGCTTTGGGACGAGCTAAAAAGCTACGAGCTAAAGGCGCTAATTAATAGCGCTGGCTTTGGGGATTTTGGCTTAGTGGGAGAGCAGGATTTACAAAAAACGGTAAGAATGATAGATCTAAACGTAACCGCGCTCGCGATACTTTCGAGCTTATTTGTGCGAGATTACAAACGCAAACAAACTCAGCTGATAAACATCTCCTCCGTGGGTGGCTATTTTCTGGCGCCCGGCGTCGTGCCGTATTGTGCTACAAAATTTTTCGTAAGTGCTTTCACTGAGGGTTTGCGCCACGAGCTGGCGCAGGATAAAGAGGCCAAAATGCAGGCTAAAATTCTAGCGCCCGCCGCGACTAAAAGCGAGTTTTGCGACGTAGCTTCGGGAAAGCGCGGATTTGATTATGATGCGGCGTTTTCGCAATACCACAGCAGCGAACAAACGGCAGAATTTTTGCTCACGCTTTACGATAGCGATGCATGCATCGGAGAGGTGGATTTGGCTAGCTTCGAATTTAAACTTAGCGAACCGAAATTTAATTATATAGCAGCCGCCAAATAGCGGATCGGGCGAGGCGCAAGCTCACTTATAGCTTGCGCTGTTAAGTTGCTTCTTTACGTGCGGGCAGGACTTGATTGGCTTCGTAGCGACAAGCTGCGCAGGCAGGCGCCTTTGAATTTTACGCATTTATAGATCGCACGATGAGCCGCGCCGTGTGGACGATATGCGGTATAAAATTTCGCGTAACGCACGCCTGAGCTAAATTTGACCCCAAAGCGCGTTAAAATTTAAAGAAATTTAAGGAGTGAAAATGGGAAAATCCGCCTTAGTGCTAGGCGCTACGGGCGTCGTATGTAGGGAATCGGTGCGCTAGCTTTGCGAGAGCCCGGGTTACGATGAGGTAGAAGTATGGACGCGCCGCGAGATAGGCTTTTGCCGTCCTAAGCTTCGCGCGCGGATCATTGATTTTGAGAGCATTTCGGATATCGCGCCGCATAAATTTGACGAAATTTTTTGCGCGTTTGGCGCGACGATGAAGCAGGCGGGTTCGCATGAAGCGTTTTTGCGCGTGGATGTGGACTACGTCTATGCAGCGGCAAAGTGGGGCAAAGCAGTGGGCGTGCAGCGCTTCGTGCTCGTATCAGCTCCGGGTGCGAGCGAAGGTTCGCCAAGCTTTTATCTGCGCGCCAAAGGGCAGATCGAGCGGCGCGTGAGCGAGCTCGGCTTTGACAGCCTCCAGATCGCTTCCGCCGCTAATCCTCGGCGAGAGATTCGACACTCGCCCGATAGAGCAGATCGCTGCGGCGTTTTTTAAACTGCTACCTGCTCGTTCGATAAATTTAGACTACTTGATGGCGCAAATAGTGTGCGCTGCGAGCGTGATTTTGGCTCAAAATCCTATAAAAATTCGCTCATTTTTTCTCTTTATTTTGTTTGATCTCCTCAAGACTTAGACCGCTTTTACCGATGCTGTCCATATCGAGTGTTTCGATCATCACGAGTATTGCGGCTGGGTCTTTGCCTAATACGCGTGCTAGCGTGTCCGTAATCTCGGCGATGATTTGCTTTTTTTGCTCTTTTGTAGGCTCCGGAGCGGCTACTTTTATATTTACGAATGGCATTTTCTCTCCTTAAATTTGATAAAGCAGGGCTAATTATATCAAATTTTAAACTGTTACCCGTCTCGCTTGTGTTCTAAAATTTAAGTAGATATATTAGAATTTAACTTTAAATTTGATTTAAAGCTAGTATGATTATTGTGTGACTTGGTAGTAGTAAAATTCAATAAATTTACCCAAAAGGAGCGAATATGCGTAAGAATTTTTTCGGTTCTATCGTTTTGGCTGCGGCCTTGGCAAGCGGCGCGTTTATAGCGGTGCCGCAGACGGCGAGTGCGGGCGTTTTGGCGCATCAGGTAAAAACCCAGGGCGAGCTTGGCTCGGTGTTTATCAACCCATACGACGTGGCGCCTCTGACTGCCGTCATCGATAGGGCGGGCAAGGACATCAAGGATATCCACGTGCGGGTGCTGGGCAAACCTAACGGCGGCATCGATATCGCCTATAACGTCTCCGAGCATGCGCTGCTGACGCACGACGGCGTGCCGATCTGGGGGCTGTATCCGGACTATCTAAACGAGGTCGAAGTAAGCTACGTTTTTAACGGCGAAAAGAAGGTCGAAAAGTATAAAATTTACGCTCAGCCGATCGTGACGTATAGCCGCGATTATAGATTTAGCCACATGCAAAAGATGAAGGTTAAAAAGGTCGATCCCGCGTTTAAAAACAGGCTCTACCTCATCAACAACACCATCACGAGCGTTTATAAGCCGCTTGATTGGAAAAACGGCGGCGCGGCTAGCTGGAATGATTTCACAGAAAATTTCGTCGTCGATACTCAGGGCGAGGTCAGATGGTATCTGGATTATCAGAAATTTTACGACCGCAGCGAGCGAAGAGTGATGGACGGCGGCATGATGATGGGCTTTCATCAGCTGCCAAACGGCGATCTTAGCTGGGGTATGGCGCAGCGATATATGCGCTACGATATGATGGGCAAAGAGGTGTATAACCGCGAGCTGCCGCGCGGCTACATCGACCTTAGCCACGAGGTGATGCCGCTTAAAGGCGATCACTTGCTGCTTCGCGTCGGTAAATATAACTACCATCATCCTGACGGCAGAATTTCGCATACGATCAGAGATCACATCATCGAAGTGGACGGCAGCGGCAAGGTCGTGGACGAGTGGGATCTGAATGAAATTTTCGGCAAAAACGTCTACCGCAGCAACCTCATCAAGGCTCTTGACGCTCGTGCCGTGTGCCTAAATATCGACATGGACGCCAAAGAGATCAAAATCAGCGACGATCTGCCATTCGGCGACGTGACCTCGACCGGCACGGGACGCAACTGGGCGCACGTAAACTCGATCTCGCACGATCCTAGCGACGACGGCATCATCCTCTCGCTTCGCCACCAAGGCATCGTTAAGATCGGCCGCGACAAAAAAGTAAAATGGATCCTCGCATCGCCCGAGGGCTGGAGCGCGGACTTTAAAGAAAAAGTGCTAGTGCCCGTGGATAAAAACGGTAACAAAATCAAATGCGAAAACTCAAAATGCGAGGGCGACTTCGACTGGTCGTGGACGCAGCACACCGCGTGGCTAACTCCGCGCTACGACAACAAGGGTAGCGTAAAGCACATCAGCGTATTTGACAACGGCGACGGCCGCGGCATGGAGCAGCCTGCGCTAAAAGAGGAAAAATACTCTCGCGCGGTCGAGTACAAGATCGACGAGAAAAAGGGCACCGTCGAGCAGACGTGGGAGTTTGGCAAGGAGCGCGGATTTGACTTTTACAGCGCGGTTACTAGCAACGTGGAGTGGCAAAAGGATAAAAGCACGTACTTCATCTCAAGCTCGAACGTCTATCTGCTAAAGCCCGATAAGACGATCAAAATGGTACTCGTAGAGATCGATCCGAAGAGCAACGACGTCAAATTTGAAATGGACGTGGAGTCTGCGTCAAGAGACGACGTAGCCTACCGCGCGCTGGTGATCGATCCGAATATCTTTGATTATTAAAATTTCGCGATAGGTTGAAATTTGGCTTTTAAATTCCAACCTGTCGCTTTGGTGCGGATAGAATTTTGCAAATTAAGTGCGAAATTTTAAATTTTTATATAAGATGAATTTTTTAGCAAAGGAGCTAAAATGGAATTTGTAACCTTAAACGACGGCAATAAGATGCCGATTTTAGGATTTGGCGTATTTCAGGTAGATCCGAAAGAGGCTCAAAGATGCGTCGAGGATGCGATCAGCATGGGTTACCGCAGCATCGATACGGCAAAGGCGTATTTTAATGAAGAAAGCGTAGGCGCAGCAATTAAGACGACTCTTGCAGGCGGGTTAAAGCGCGAGGAGCTGTTTATCACTACTAAGCTTTGGATCAGCGACGCAGGTGAGGAGCGCGCGCTAAAGGCATTCGATGCGTCGATGAAAAAGCTAGGGCTTGACTACCTCGACCTTTATCTCATTCATCAGCCATATGGCGATATTTACGGCGCTTGGCGAGCGATGAGTAGGATTAAAAAAGAGGGCCGCATCCGCTCTATCGGCGTTAGCAATTTCTACGCTGATCGTGTAGTGGATCTTTGCGAAAACAGCGGCGTCATCCCTGCGGTAAATCAGCTTGAGTGCCATCCATTTTATCAGCGTGAAACGTTAAAGCGCACGCTTGATGGCTACGGCATAGTGTTTGAATCGTGGGCTAGCTTCGCCGAGGGTAAAAACGATATATTTAAAAACGCCGTGCTAAGCAGTATCGGTGAAAAATACGGCAAAAGCTCAGCTCAGGTTATTTTGCGCTGGTTAATTCAGCGCGGCATCATCGTCATTCCAAAAAGCGTAAAAATAGAGCGAATGAGGCAAAATTTCGACATTTTTGATTTTACGCTTGCGCCTGATGATATGGCTGCCATTGCTGCGCTGGATACAGGCAAGACGCTATTTTTTGATCATAGAGACGCCGAGCGCGTAAAGTGGATAATACATGCTTTTGGTAAGTAAAATTTATTAAAGTAAAGCGATTGCATGCTGTAGAATTAAGCCGCGAGCGTGCAATCCTTGCTATTAAATTTGAGCTTGAGCGAGATCAGAAATAGAGCTTGTAGCGATAAATTAGCCTGCTCGCTCAAGCGGCGTGATGGCGTAGCCTGCTATTTTATATATTTTCTGTGGGAAGCCGCCTTGCCTTTGTCCGCTTTAATCTCAAATTTACCCTTTATTTTATACAATCTTTGAAATTTACCGCAAAGGAATTTTATGAAAATCACTAAAATTTTTAAAGCTTTAGCCGCCGTTTGCCTGCTCGGCATCGGTGCAAACGCGCTAGAGGAGGGCGTTAATTATCAAGTGCTGCAAAAACCGCTAAACGTGCCTAAAAACAGCGTCGTTAAAATTTTTAACTACGAGTGCCCGCACTGCTATGCGTTCGACAGGACGGTTACGCCGCAGCTAATGAAAAAGCTTGAGGGGACGGAGTTTTTGCCGTGGCATCTAAAGACCAAGGGCGTGTTCGGACAGACGGCGAGCGGTATATTCGCAGCGCTCATCGTGATTGATGAAAAGGACGATGTGAGCCTGCTAAGCGATGAGTCGAAATTTAAAAAGGCGAAATTCGCGATTTATAAAGCGATCCACGACAAAAAGGACGATTTTGGCGGCGGTAGCGATAAGCAAAGGTTTATCAAAACCGCGCTGGATGCCGCCGGCGTGAGCATGAGCGAATACGAAGCGGCGCTTGCTAGCAAAAAGGCGCAGGCTCTGCTTACGCAGTGGGACGCGGGCTACGAGGTCGCGGTGATTTCAGGCGTGCCAGCGTTCGTCGTGAGCGGCAAGTATCTCTTAAACACCTCCTCGTTCGGTTCCGTCGATGAAATGGTCGCCGCGGTAAAAGAGCTGCTGGCGAAATAGGCTTCGCCGCGCCAAAGCAAATTTTGTTTTATGCACCGCGTTAAATTTGGCCGCGGGGCTTCCAGTAAATTTTATCGCTAAGCCGCGCGGCACGATAACGACTAAATTTTACGTTTTCAAGGCACGGGTTTCGGCGAGTAAAATTTGAGCTAAAATTTAAAAATTTGACTTTAAAATTTGAACGTAAAAAGTCAAGGCGAAGTATCGCGAGATGGATTTAAGGGTTGCGACGTAAAAATTTAGCGTGGGCTGGACAAGGTAGTCCGCCGAGCTAAATTTTTACTAGCTCCGTTAAAGACGCTCGCGAGCCAAGCTGCCAAATTTAAACTATTCGCCGCTTAGCATTATGTATCCGCTCTCGCTAATGTTTTTAAATTTAACCCCCAGCTCCCGCTTCAGCCTCAGCACGACGTTTTGTATCGCGCCCTTGCTCGTTTGCTCGCCCTCATAGACGAACTCCTCGATCATCTCGTAGCTCACGAGCTTGTTTAGATTGTACGCAAAGAGCCAAAAGAGCTTGTTTTGCAAAAATGATAGATAGATCTCCTCGCCGTTCTTGTAGATCTTTTCTTTGGCGAGATTTATGCTCGTTTGCGGGCCCAGACGCACGAGTTTTTCGTCCTTTTCGTAGGTCAGAGCCGCGAGTAGGCGACAAAGCGCGGCGATATCGACGGGCTTTTTTAGAAACGACGCCGCGCCGTGCTCGATGCTTTTAATGAGGTTGTCGTCGGTGTCGTAGGAGGTAAAGACGATAAATTTTTGCGCGGGTTTGATGCGCATCATCTCCTTCATCATCTCAAAGCCGTTCATCGCGGGCATGTGGATGTCGGTGATGACGACGGCTGGGGCTAGCTTTTTAAAGCGCTCCAGCCCATCCAGCCCGTCTGCCGCGCCCCATACGCTTAGGCAGTAGGGCTTTAGCCCGCCTATTAGCAGCTCCCTTGCGATCTCGTCGTCCTCGACGATGAGGACGCTCAGGTCTTTAAGCAGTTTTAAATGCTCTTGCATCTCACTCCTTTAAATTTATCTCAAAGCTTAGCTCAAACGTCGTCGGATCGCCCGCGCTTAGCAGCCTGATGTCGCCTGCGAGCTTTTCGTTTGCTAGCTTTTTGCCAAAATACAGCCCGATGCCGCTTCCTTGCTTTTTGGTAGTTTTTGGCTGGGTCAAAATTTTATCCCGAAGCTCCTTGCTCACGCCGCTGCCGTAGTCTGTGACGGATATTTTGCAAGTGCCGTTTTCAAATTTGACGTCCAAAAAAACTTGCCGCTTGGCGATCTCGTCTTTGTATCGCTCCACGACCGCGTCCTTGGCGTTGTGAATGAGGATGAGTAAAATTTGCTGCACGATGCCCATGCGCTGTGTGGCCTCTTCGTCTTTAAACTCGCGCAAGCTTACCGCGACGTTTGCCTTGCTAAGCTCGGTGTGCATGAGCTTTAGTAGGTCTTTTATGCAGCGCTGTACGCTAAATTTTTGCGGGCTGTCGCTGCTTTTATAAAAATTTCTAAAAATCTCGATCGTGTCGCTTAAAAGCACGGTCGCGGCTTGGCCTTTTTGCAGCATATGCTCTAGCGTCGCGGCGTCTAGCTTGCCGTCTTTTTGCAGCATGAGCAGGCTTGAGATCATCAAATTTAGCGAATTTACGGGCTGGATAAACTGATGATTTATGCCGCTGATTAGCTCGCCCGCCTCGCTCATACGGGCTTTATGCTTAAGTAGGGCTTCGTAGTCGTCTTGCAGGTTTTTGATTTTTGAGTACATAAAGTTATGCAAGAAATTTGCCACGAGCGCCAGCGCCGCGAACGCAAAAAGAAGGATGAGGGCGTTTTTTAGCACGGAGCTAAGCAGCGCGGCGAGCTCTTTTTCGTTATCCGTTCCTGCGCCGATGAACCAGTTTAGCGTGGGGATCTCGGCGACGGAGATGAAATTTGAGCCGATATTTAGGTTTGTGATATCCTCGCCCCGCAGGAAAAGCTCTTTAAATTTATCCTCGATCTGCTTTTTTAGCGCCGCATCCTTCATCGGCGTTAAAATTTCGCCGCCGTGCGTGACGATGAAGGCGTAAGAATCTGGCGCTAGCTTAAATTTCTCCATATTTTTTAGTATGTTTTGCAGCTTCACTACGCCGCAAAACACCCCCGCAAACGAGCCGCCGTCCAGCACGGGCACGCATAAATTTAGCGTCGGCTCGCCTAGAGTTTTATGGCGCTGCATAAAATTTACCGTGGGCGCTAGCGTGTTTTTGGTCTCCTCAAACCAAACAAGCCCGGTGCGAAGGCTCTTTGGCATCGCTTCATCATCGCCTAGCTCCTTGCCGTCTACGAAAATTTCTCCGTCCTCGCGCAAAAACTGCAATGCGTCGAATTCCGCGGAGTTTTCTTTAAAAAGCCGTATGAAGCCGCCGAGCTTTTCGTCGTCTCGTATTGCGTCTGCGTTTTGCATAAATTTAGCCGCGCGCACCAGGGAGTGCAGCCGCTCGTCTAGCCAAAACGAGAAATTCCCCACCATATTTTCGCTAGCGGCGATCTTGTTTTTATCCGCGAGCGTCGTGATCTGCGCCTTGGCGTCCTCATAGTTTTTCACGCCCAAAAGCACCACGAAAAGGCTTGCGAAAATGATGATGAAGTAAATTTTAAAATTATGTTCGTGTAAGGCTTTCATGCGCCCAGTATAGCAAAATCGGTCTAAATTTAGACCGATTTAAGCTTTTTTGATAGTTAAAATTTTGCAAATAAACATCGCGGCAAGCACGACGAAGCATACGCTAAAGCCTATCAGCGTGCAGTCCGCCATCGACATAAATTTGCTTGATGGGATCAGATACCAGCCGTCCTCATAAAGATCGACTAAATACTTCTGAAAGCCGTCTAGCGTGACGCCCTCCGGCACTAGCGGATTATCGTAGCCGCAGTCGCCCGTAGGCAAAAACCAATCGGGCGCCCACCGCTCAAGCGGCAGGCCGAACGGATAGTGCGGCTCGGTCGAGCAGCCCTGCACGCCGAACGGATCGTCTCCGTGCACGGCGTCGTGGATCTTGGCGAGCTTGACGCTATACATTATGCCCTGGATCGCGCCCCAAAAGGCTAGCAGATATCCGAGTGCGGCCAGGAGCAAATTTTTAGGATTTATGATCGCGACCAGGCCTCCTAGCGCCATGCACAAAAAGGCAAAGCGGATATAGACGCACTGCTCGCAAGGCGGCATATAGACGTAGTTTTGAAACAGCGAGTGCGCGAGGATAACAAGCCCTACGCTCACTGCTACGAGGATCGCCCACGGCAGACGGCTGTCTGCGAATTTTGCTATTTTTTCCGCAAATTTCATGCCGCGCCCTATTTTTTGAGCAGCTCTTCTACTAGCTGCGCCATGCCGTCGATAGAGCTGATGGACTTCGTCATGATGAGGTATTTGCCGTTTACGACGAATGCCGGCACGCCTTGGATCTTGGCTACGTCGTAGCTCTCGTCCCATTTTTTAAGCAGTTCGGCGACTTTCGGATCTTCCAGCTTTTTTTGATAGTCCGCTTCGCTGATACCCGCCGCGTCAAGCCCCGTCTTTAAAAACGCAGCCTCGTCCTTGCTGTCGCTCCAGCGCTGCTTTTGATCGTGATAGGCTTTGTAGTAGGCAAATTTAGCCTTTTTAAACAGCGAGTTTTCATCTAGCAGGCTTACGCCTTTTTCCTCGTCCATCACGGCTAAGACAGCAAAAATTTTACTCGCTGCCTCGCCGTATTCGCCCTTGGTTTTTAGATGAAACGGCACGTATTTTAGCCCCGCGACCTTTTCTACGACCTTCGGCGTTACGGTTTTGTCGTATTTGTAGCAAAACGGGCATGCGTAGCTAAAGACCTTAATTAGCGTGTTTTGCTCGACTGGTAGCGGCTTTTGCAGCTTTACGTAGTCCTCGCCCTCGGTAAATGCGGACGCGCTAAGGGCGCCAAACATCGCTACGGCTAAAAAGCCTTTGCTAAATTTAGAAAGTAGGTTCATGGAATGCTCCTTAAAATGATTTTGTTTGCGTTAATTTTATATCCTCTCGCCGCCGCAGAACTCACGCTAAGATAAATTTTAGATTAAATTTATAGAATTTCGGCTAAATTTTGGCGCAAAAGCTAAAATTTGAAATTATTTTTTATAATTAAGCAAGTTTTAATAAACGCGTGATTTCTACGTTAGCGAGGTTGATTAAAATTACGGTATCAAATCAATTCAAAGGAGAATAAGATGAAGCGAACTCTTTCTTCATTTGCACTGGCTGCGGCGCTTTTAGGCGGTCTAAGCACGGCTGCGCTGGCTATCGGCGGACCTAGCGGCGCGCACATAGACTACGCCGTCCCGGGCAAGATCGGCGAAGTAGTCGTTAATCCATACGACATTGCGCCTCTAACGGCGGTCATCAAAAACGGCGGCTACACGCTAGCAAACGCGAAAGTCACCATCGTGCCGAAGCCGGACGGCCAGACGATCAGCTATAAGGTCGCCGATAAGCACCTTCGCACGCACGGCGGAATCCCCGTTTTCGGGCTCTATCCCGACTATCAAAACACCGTCGAGGTCGAGTACGATAAAATTTACAAGGGCCAAACCGAGCACGTAAAAGAAACCTATAAAATTTACGCTCCTGCTATTTATCTAGAAAGCTCGGGTATGCCGTCTCAAAAGGGCGCGCTGTTTGATAAAATCGAGGTCGTAAAGGCTCCGAGCGCGAAATTCGCTAACCGCCTCTACTACGTAAATAACTTCGTAAATAAAACCGGCAAGGGCACCAAAGTCGTGTGGAACAACCCCGCAGGCGGCGCGATCGAGTGGAACTACAGCCCAAACAACTTCGTGTTAGACACCAAGGGCGAAGTGCGCTGGTATCTGGAGCCGAGTAAAATTTACGACCTCAAGCAGCCTTTTAGCGCGGGCGTTATGATGGGCTTTAAGCAAAACGACGACGGCGCGATGACATGGGGTTACGGGCAGCGATACGCAAAATACGACATAATGGGACGCGAAATTTTTAACCGCGAGCTACCTGCGGGATACAACGACTTCTCGCACTCTATGGACGTTGCGCAAAACGGGCATTATTTCCTCCGCGCGGCAAACGCCAACTATAAGCGCGCCGACGGCAAAAACGTCCGCACCGTGCGCGACGTCATCGTCGAGGTCGATAGAGACGGCAACGTCGTAGATGATTTTAGGCTGTATGAAATTTTAGATCCGTACCGCGACATCGTGCTAAAAACGCTCGATCAGGGTGCGGTGTGCCTAAATATCGACGCTAGCAAGGCGGGCCACACCGCGAGCACGGACGAGTTAGCCGCGATGGATACGAACGAAAAATGGGGCGACATCGTGGGCTCGGGCCCTGGACGCAACTGGGCGCACGTAAATAGCGTGGATTATGATCCAAGCGACGATAGCATCATCATCTCCAGCCGCCACCAAGACGCCGTCATTAAGATCGGTCGCGACAAAAAAGTCAAGTGGATAATGGGCGCGCACAAAGGCTGGAAAGATCAGTTTAAGGACTACTTGCTCCAGCCGGTAGATAAAGACGGCAAAAAGATCGTCTGCGAGGACGAGTACTCAAAATGCCCGGGATATGAGAGTGAGAAGGGCGGATTTGACTGGCAGTGGACGCAGCATACGGCATTTCGCATCGATAGCAAGTCCAAAAAGGGCGTAGTGTATCTCACCGTCTTTGACAACGGCGACACGCGCGGCATGGAGCAGCCTGCGATGGCGGGTATGAAATACTCCCGCGCGGTCGTCTATAAAATCGACGAAAAAGCTAAAACCGTCGAGCAAGTCTGGGAGTACGGCAAACAGCGCGGCAGCGAGTGGTATAGCTCGGTTACTTCGCTAGCGCAGTATCAAGACGACCTTGATAGCGTGATGGTTTACTCGGCGGTCGCGGGCATGCAGTTTGACATCGCCAAGGGTCGCCCGGTCGGCGTGCCTAGCCCTCACATCGACGAGTTTGAATGGGGCGCAAAAGAGCCGTCAATCGAAATCAAAATGACTAACGCGATGGGCTATCAGGCGTTTCCGTTTAGCCTAGAAAAGGCGTTTGAGAAGTAAAATTTTAAAATTTAGCGGCCGTATTTCGAACGCGGCCGCTTTTGTTTTAGATTATGGTTAAATTCTACACATTTACTCGATAGAATTTCATTCGAATTTGCTAAATTTTATCCCTCGGTACGGCAAAATTTAGCCGAAAACATAGCTCTTTATTCTAGATAAAATTTAATCATCGGATTTGCGATTTCGCGTTCCGCTTTTGTTATAATTTCGCTCTGCTAAAAATTAATAAGCATTATTTCGGTATAGACGAGCTAGCGCACGGTTTGGATGAAATTTGCATGCCGCTTGGGGCAGGGGACGACGGATATGAGGTTAATGCGCCCAAAGGATATCCATGCGGCAAGGCGGCGCAGCAAAGGAGAAATAGTGGAAAAATCCAGAAAAAAGGAACTCAAAAAGCTCACGGCGCAGCGGCAGCGAGATGTGTTTGAAAAGAGCCTGCCGATGAGTAGGGCGGAGTTTGAGGGGCTATTTGAGTTCTTAGACGAGGGCTTGGCGCATCGCGACTGCGACGGCACGCATAGGCTCACGCTGGAGTTTTTGCGAGCCCGCCGCGCATCGAATGAAGCGGCGGTTTTGGACTTTTGCGAGCAAAACGGCGGGTATTGTGATTGCGAAGTTCTAAGCAACGTGCAAGATTGCTTCGAATTGTAAGGTGCTATGTGCAGAAAGACAATGGCTTTGCCCCTGCATCGCATTTCGTAAATTTTTATCTGCGCGGCATTTAAATTTAGCCCAAAATCTCCCCGACGAAAAACAGCGCCGACATCGCAAACGTGCAGAGCGCGACGACCTTTAGCTGTCCGTCGAAATCGCGACACTCCCGCACCCGCGAAACGAAAAATAGGTGCCGAATAAGCGGCGCAAAGCTTACCACGTAGAGTAGTTTTACGCCCGGCTCACCGCGTAAAAGCGAGTAGCAAAGCATCAGACCCGCTCCGCCCGCGATTAGCGCGTAGTGGTAGCGCTTAGCCGCGCGCAGTCCGATACGAACGGGGATCGTGCGCTTGCCTTTGAGCGCGTCGTTTTGGATGTCGCGCATATTGTTTAGATTTAGCACGGCGGTGCTTAGCATACCGCACGCGCATGCAGGTAGCAGCAGTGCCGTATCAAGCGATCGCGCGTATAAAAAGTACGAGCCCAACACGCTCAAAAGGCCAAAAAACAAAAACACGAAAACATCGCCAAGCCCCAGGTATCCGTATGCGCCGGTTCCCACGGTGTATCGGATCGCGGCATATATCGACGCGCCGCCCAGCGCTAAAAATAGAAGCACGAGATAAAACCGCTCGCCAAACGCCAAAACGCTTAGCGCGAGGCTAGAAAGCGCGGAAAGCAGCGCCGTAGCGACGATGACGCATTTCATCTCGGCTGCGCTCATCTGTCCCGTTTGGATCGCGCGACGCGGCCCTAATCTGCCATCGTCGTCGGTGCCTTTTACCGCGTCGCCGTAGTCGTTGGCGTAGTCGCTTAGCACCTGAAACAGTAGCGTCGTAAGTAGCGCCAGCGCGAAAATGTCCGCTCTAAATACGCCTGCGCCGTATGCCGCGCCGCTGCCTAACAACACGCCCGAGACGCTAAGGGGTAGCGATCTGAGGCGAGCGGATGCGTAAAGAGCTTTTGTGGTTATCATTTTTTGCCTTTTTAAATTTATACGCCGAATTTACGGCAAACCCAGCTTAAAATTTAGCGGAAAAACGCCAAAAATATTATAAATTTAGACTATTCGTAGAGTAAATTTTATTTAAATTCGCCTTTTTAATATAAATAGCGGTAAAATAGAGCCAAAAATTTTAGGAATTGTGATGAAAAAAGTTCTTACCGTTCAAGATATATCCTGCGTAGGCAAGGTTTCGCTGACCGTTGCATTGCCGATACTTAGCGCGATGGGGATGAGCACGAGCGTGATCCCTACGGCGGTTTTATCGATGCATACGGGCTTTTCGGGCTACACCTTTTGCGATTTAAGCTCGCAGATACGCGCGATTATGGCGCACTGGAAAGATCGCGGAGTAGTGTTTGACGGCATCTACACGGGCTTTTTGGGCTCGGCGGCGCAGATCGAGATTATGGGTGAGCTATTTGCGAGCTTCGGCGGCGCAGGCAAAACCATTTTGGTCGATCCGTGTATGGGCGATAACGGCGTGTTTTATCCGGGCTTTAACGAGGATTTTGCCCGCATGATGGCGCTTCTGTGCGCCCAGGCCGACGTCATCACGCCTAATATCACCGAGGCCTGCGCGATCACCGGGGTGCCGTACCGAGAGGACGCAGATAGGGATTTTATCATGGATCTGCTTGCGCGCCTTAGAGAGCTGGGCGCTAGACAGGTTATTTTAAAGGGCATCGGCTACATTGCCGATCAGTGCGGGGTTTTCAGCTACGATGCACGCACAGGCAGGACGAATGAGTATTTTCACGAGCTGCTGCCGGTCAAATTTAACGGCACCGGCGATATTTTCGCGGCCGTAGCCTTCGGCGCGATAATGCGCGGCAAGTCGCTGGAAACGGCGGTTCGAGTCGCTGCGGACTTCGTCGTCAGCACGATCAAAGAGACGATGAGCGACGAGGAGCGCAAGGACTACGAAGGGGTCGATTTCGAAGCGATAATTCCCGAGCTGGTGAGGAAAATCTAAGTTCTAGACGGATTTGGAACTCGCCGCGCGGACAGAGGATTTGTGGGAGAGCTTTAAAATTTTACCGCAAAAGGAAATTTCTAAATTTTATCTGCGGCGTGAAATTTTAAAATTTCAAAATTTATGTGTCGTGAGGCATGGAATTTTATAGGCGATGTGGAATTTTAGAATTCATGCATTGCACGGCTTATAATTTTATCTCCTGTATAGAATTTTAAAATTTGCACCGACGTACAGATGCGAAATTTATCACTAGCGCGGAATTTTAAACACAAGGCTACAGCGAATTTATCTGCTTAAGAGCTTGAGCTGCATTTTGAAATTTTGCACAAAATCTGCTTAAAATTTTATTCCCACAAGCCGTGCGCCATGCACTTATAAAATAATCTCAAAATTTATGAGTAAAATTTAGATTAAAATCCATATTTAAATCCAGATTAAAAATCCTGTGAAAATACTATATTTATTTAAAATTTTAACGGCACTAAATTTCAATATCTGATAGCGAAAAACGAGATGATACGGAAAATTTTATGAGATACCAAGCATCAAGACGGCTACACTATAGCGGTTACTATAAGCGGCAGCGATACGGATAAGATAAATACTTACACAGAAAAAGAGGGATTGTAATAGCAAAGACGATTGGAATTTGAATGTGTAAAAAAAGCACTTAATTAAATTTTTCTAAGCATTTGGCGAGATTATATTAAAACAAGAAGGAATGTATACTCGTGAAATTTAAATATGAGCGTCGGGCGCAAAATAGCCGCGGAGTGGATCGGCTAGCTCCGCTAAAAGCGCTATATAAAGGGTAAATTAAAACGGAGCTTTGCCGAATTAAATTTACCCGATTTGCCTCTCTATGAAATTTATTCGCCCAGGAAGTATTTCAGATCCGCCTGCGCGTCGCCGCTGATTAGGCGAAGACCGAAATTTTGCACCAAAAAGCCCAAAATTTCGTCGTTGAAAAACTCAGGCACCGTAGGGCCCACGTTGATATTCTTAACGCCAAGACTAAACAGCGCAAGCAGGATGATGACCGCCTTTTGCTCCATCCACATCAGCACGATCGAGACCGGCAGGTCGTTTACCGCAATGCCCGTAGCCTCGCTGAGCGCCAAGGCGATCTTGACCGCGCCGTTGCTGTCGTTGCACTGACCTAGATCGATATAGCGCGGAAGCTCGGTGCCGGGCACGTTTCCGAAATCCACGTCGTTGAAGCGGAATTTACCGCAGCTGGAGGTCAAAACCACGCAGTCTTTTGGTAGGCTGAGCGCTAGCTCGCGGTAATACTCGCGTCCTTTGCCCGGCGCGTCGCAGCCCGCGATGACGAAAAAGCGGCGGATTTTGCCAGATTTGATCGCGTCTAAAATTTGCGGCGCGAGGCTCAAAATCGTCTTGTAGTGTCCGCCCGTCACCAAGCTCTCGTCGCTGTCCATACTCACGTCGCCGCACGCAAGCGCGCACTCGATGAGCGGCGTAAAATCGTCGTTTTGGATATGTTTGACGCCGTCCGTGCCCGCGATAGAGTAGCCAAACAGCCTGTCTGCGTAGCTACAGGATGAGCGAAGCGGCACGATACAGTTGGTGGTCATCAAAATCGCGCCTTTAAATTCGTTGAAAAGCTTGGTCTGATCGAACCACGCCTTGCCGACGTTGCCCTTTAGGTGCGGATACTTGCGAAGCTGCGGATAGCCGTGCGCGGGAAGCATCTCGGAGTGAGTGTAGATATTGATGCCCTTGCCCTCGGTCGCTTTTAGTAGCGCCTCAAGAGCGTGCAGGTTGTGACCGCTAACCAAAATCGCTTTACCCTCGACCTTGTTTTGGCTAACTTTAACCGGGGTCGGTACGCCGAATTTTGCGGTATGCGCCTCGCTTAAAATATCCATCATCTGCACGCCCGCGCTTCCGACGGCCATCAGCTGCGCGATATGCTCGTCAAAGTTAAAATTTGAGTTCGTCAGCGTGAAATACAGCGTGTCGGCCATAACGGTATCGACCGCGCTAGTATCGGCGCCGAGCTCGTGCGCGTGGTGGCGGTAGGCGCTAAGGCCTTTAAGTCCGAAAACCATAGTGTCTTGAAGCAGGCTTAATGTGGAATTTTTGCCACAGGTACCGCGGTCCTGGCCCTTAGCGCCGCAGCCCTCGGGCGCGCTCATTTGGCACTGATGACAGAACATCTCTAGATTGTCGCTCATAGAAATCCTTTATAAAAAATTTAGTTGGTAATTTTAAGATTTTATTTAGGCAAAAAAATTGATTATAATCAATAAATGGCTAAATTTTATCAAATTTATTTACAAAATGAGAATTTTAAATTTTATAAATTGCTTCAATTTCACTTATAACGGGAATATGGCTACTTAAATTCAGATATAATGCGCGGAATTACAAAAAACGGATAAGTAATGAAAGAGAAGTTAAAATCGTTAGCGAGCAAGGTTTCTAAATTATATAAAAGCGGTAGTCCAAAAACGTTATGAAAATTCTACATACGAGTGATCTGCATTTCGATAAAGCTAAATTTGATCGAATTTTAAGCTTAGAATTTGACATTTGTTGCATAAGCGGCGATCTGATAGACACAAACCAAAAAGATATCATAGGACAAAAAGCGTGGGTGAAGCGGTGGTTAGAAAATTTTAAAAAGCCTATCTTTGTATGTAGCGGAAATCATGACGTGAGTGAGTCTGGCGACGTTTCTTGGATACGAGCGTCTAATATTTATGCGGATGGCGATATTAAGACGCTTGAGGGTATTAAATTTGGCTGCGCCCCTTATCTCTGCGCGGATATTTTGGATTTTGCAGAGTGCGACGTGCTGCTTACGCATATTCCGCCCGCACATATGCAAACATCCATAGAGCGCGGCAGAGATTTTGGCGATAAAGAACTTTTTAGAGCGCTGAAGTACGGGCTTTTAAAAGCAAAAATAATCCTTTGCGGACACGTGCATAATCCGCTTTTAGATGTCGATAAAATCGGCGATTGCACGATTTATAATTCAAGTCTGAAGCTTAATATTTTAGAAATTTGAGTTAAATTTATAAAATTTTAGCAGCTGAATTCTATAAAATATAATTTAGCGCGATAAACTAATTGTATTTCGCGGCTCTACTCGCATATCGGTAGCACGCCTTATATCTGCAGCCAAGCAAGCAAATTTAGCTTTTTGTCATAATTTCTTTCAATAATCTAAAATCACTTTCACTAAATCCGTAAATTTCTACTTCGCATTCTTTTTCTGCGTCTAAATTTTGTTTGAAAAAGCGTTTATATTCGCTAACTACCTCGCGCTTATCTAGTCCACCCGCTCCGCATCCCATCAGAGGCAGAGCTATTTTTATATATTTGCTTTGATCTTGTAAGATTATTTCTTGCAAATTATTTAAAATTTGCGCGATAGTAGCTAAGCTCGGCTTTTTAGGCTTTGATCTATCGGTGTAATTCATAATGGCTGCATGTAATACGAATGGAAAGTTTGCGTGATTTGAGGCGGTTTTGACGACGTCACCTTGCCTTATCTCTCTTATTTTTAGTTGTTCTTGCATGTATTTTTCTAGCGCCTCACCGCAATGCCTCTTAAAAGCCATAGACACACCGCTGCCAAGCAGCATCGCCGTATTTGAAGGATTTATCAGATAATCCGCTTGTGCGTCCAATAAATCGCCAAATTTTATCTTTATTTTATATGAAATTTTCATTTTATCTCTTCTAAATACTTTTCTATCTCATCTTTTATCGTATCGGCTAATTCCTTTGGTTCTAGCACTTTGATAAACGGAATGAAGTAGTAAATAAGCGGCTTTATCTCCATTAAATTAGTAAATTCTATATCGATTACGACCGAGCCATCGGCATCAAGTCCTGTTATGCTCTGCTTAGCGTAGGGTTTTCTCTCGAAATATTTCTTTATCTGCGGAGCTAAAAGTGCTCTGGCGGTATTTGGCTTATCTAGCGTTGCCCAGGCGGAGTTTATATTTTTAATCCTCTCCTCTATCGTGGCGTCTAATTTAAATTTTTCCTCAAGAATTCTAATATTTGCGATACTTTTTAAGTGGAATTTCTTAAAGGTATCGTTTTTATTCGTATCTAAAAATAGCAAATACCAAAATCCGTCAAACATCGCTAGTTTTAGTGGTTTTATCTTAAATTTAAAACCGGCGTATTCGCACTGCACCAAGCTTCTCTCTTTGATAGCGTTTTCAAGCAATTCGAAATTTATAAAGTCATCTTCACTTAATTTTTCGCTGCTTATATTTGTTAAAATCGGATGATTTAGCCGGTTTGTGATCTGTTCTAGCAAAACGTGGGCCTTTGAGTAGAAATTTGCGCCCATGGTTTTTGAGATGTTGTCGAGGATATTTATGACGGTGCGCTCTTCCTGATCTAAGCCATCTTTGATTTTAGTTTTATCTATGCTCCACATCCTGCCGTTTCTTACAGCTCCATTTTTCGCTAGCACCTCGTAAAGATCTCTTTGGATAGTTTTGGTGCAAACTCCGAATTTTTCCGCGAGCTCGGAGATGGAATGGGGTTTTCTGCTAATTAAGGCAGCTATTTCGTTTATGCGTTCGTATTTGTTGCTACCGGATTGCGGGATTATTTTTTGTGGTTTTTGCATCTAGGCTCCTTTTATATTATTTTATCTAAAAATAAAGGGATAATATCAGCCAAGGATTGCTATTAATCCTTCAAGCCCACCTGCCTTTATCGCCATACCTCTATATGCGCTTACGTGAGTATCTAGCGGATTTATGCGGATTAGATGGGCGCGCTTAAATCTTTTTGCCATCCTTTCTCCGTAAATCCTGATCGTAGGCACCGCAAGACCTGCTCCGATCTCGATTATGGCTATTTTGGAGTTCATATTATGGCTAAGCCACGCATCGTACTTTTTACGCTGCGCCCAAGCTCTTTTGTGATTAAATTCGTGATCGTAAAACATAAGGATATTTGGGCGGCTTACGCAGCCGCACTCTGGGCAAACGGGCATCTTCGTAGCGATTAAATCTATCCTCATCCACTTCGACATTATTTTCGTCCATATTCCATATATTTCCGTCATCGCTATGGATACACTGCGCGTGATGGATGGAGCCGTGGATCTCGTAAATTTTATCCTTGTCAAATCCCGCCTTTTCAAAATGCCCGTCGACGTTTGAAGTGTAGATAAAGTAGTTGCCGCATTTTGCTTCGCAAAGGTCTTTTAGTAGCGTAAAGCCCTCGTGAGGCCGGGTTACGTTATATAGCTTTAGCCTGTGTCCGTAAAACGCCCAGGCTAGCTCAGGGCTGCTAAAAAACCACTGCGGATTTGCCATTTCTGTAAAGCTTAAATTTTTATCTTTTAAAGGCGGATAGGCTTTCCAAAAGCCAAGATCGCCTCTAAAATCAGGCAATCCGCTATCTACGCCCATGCCTGCTCCTGCTGTGATGATGACGGCATCGGCGTTTGCAATGATCTCTTTTACGCGGGAGATCATATCTTGCATAACTTGCGCCTAAATTAGCTTTGCAATTTCATCGGCTAGCGGCTCTAGTTCATTTTTCATTTTTATTAGCTCATTGACTAGTTCCGTCTCACTATATTTATTCACGATTATTTCTCTTAAAAACTGATCCTTTTTAAGCCATTTCCACCTTGCAAATGTTGTGCCTATTTTCCACTCGGTAAGAGAAAATTTAGCTTGTATATCTTTTATACGCTCATTGTTGGTTCCATTCTTATTATCATATTTAAGCCCAATATATGGATTTAAAAAATTTCTACTATCAAATTCTAATCTAAGATTCATAACTTCTTTATCGCCCCAACTATACTTATAGAAAATTATGGGCGCAAAATACCTAATTGTATCAGCCGCTCTTATATCAACGTGCCATTCTTGCGATAATCTTTTTTCAAGTTCAGTCTTTACGTTTGACATAAATTCATTAAGTTTATTCGAACTGGCTATATCGAAATACTTATTTTTTATCTCCTCAACTATATCATAGTTTTCGAGTATTATCTTGCTAATCTCATTTGCATCCATCTGCACTCCTTTATATTTTCCGTAAATTTTTTCAATAACGTTTTTATATTGCGATATAACGATTGATAAATTCGTTAAATTCCGCGTTTCATCAAGGCATAGATCAAGCCACGCAGTTATCTCTTTGTCGTATGAAATCGCCTTAAATTTAGCAATTTCAACGCCCTTTTCGTTTGAAATTCTGCCGTCTTTGATTTTTAGTCCATCCAAGCTATAGTCGCTAGGTTTGCGCCCTTGCGGTGATAAAAACAGCACGTAAATTTCAGCTTCATTGCCGTTTTCTTGTTGGATAGTTTTTATATATCTTTTAATCTGAGCCTCTTGATCGCCGGCATAAATTTTATTTTCTAAAATAATATGCTTCGTGCCGTCGGTCATGTATATATCGATATTCTCATATTCTTTATAGACTTTTGCGATTTGCGAATTTAGCCCAAAATCCTCTAGCCCACATGCTTTTATAAAAAGCTCCAAAAATAACTCTTTTTGATAATGCGGCGAGTTCGGATCAAGCAGCGAGCAGATAAAGCGCGAGTGCAACCGCACTTCGTCGCTAGCATCAAAAAGCGCCAAAAATAGATTGTAGTCATTATTGCCGCGCAGCTTTTTCACTTCTAGCTTATCGCTTAAGACTTTGATTTGCTTTAGCATAGATTCAAATTTCTCTATATCCATATCTCCTCCTTTAAAATTTTAAAGCATTGTAGCAGACAAACTAGCATTTTTTGTCTTATCGCACAGCCCCATAAAGTTTTTCTAAAACCTTAACCATCGCTAGCGTATCGAGCTTACAGTATTCTAGCAGAGCTTGCTTATAGGCTTCGCGCTCTGTTTCTTTCATAAAAGTCATAGCGGCGTATGCTTGCATAGCTTCGCCTCCGTGATGGATTAAATTTAAATCCTTATACGCCAATTCTAATTCGGGTACGAGTGCTGGCAAGACGTATTTTATGGAGTAGCTACCTTTCATTTTCGGATGATAGTAGCTTTTGCTTGCAAAGGGTGCCATAAGGTCTTTTATATTGTCGTGGATAGCCATAAGCTCGTTTGAGATTTGCGGATAAGCTTCGGCCAGGCGTCTTATCACTCCTTTTTCAAAGCTCATGTTGTAGGCTAGCACGCAGGCGTCCTGCGGGATAAATTGATTAAATTCAGCGCTAGCTCGTATCTAGGATCGGCGCCAGCCTCGGCTAAAAACTCGAAATACTCTAAATTTCCCTTGCCGTCATCTTTGTGGATTGAAACCGAAAAGGTATCTGCTCGTAAGGCCTAAGCCCTACAAACTGCGGCACTGCCTGCTGAAAGGTCCCGAAGTCAAGGTGGTAGAGCGGATAGCGGAGCGTATCCAAAAACTCTTTTATTGCATCTTTGTCTATGATCTGTTCTTGCGAGATTTCTGATTTTATTTGGATTTGCTGAGAGGCGTTAAATTTACTTAGATCTTTTTATATTGTTAAATTTAATCACGCCACTTCCATAAAGCTCAAATTTCTTATCGCTTCTTAGGCGAGATATGTCAAAGATACTATACTCCGGGATAGCTCGCTGCTTATGCCAGCAGTACTCCCGAGCATCGCAGGGATAAGGGCTTGTGCAATGAGGACCGATATCAATGCTTGGCTCATTATTTTGGCTTAAAATCTCATCAAATTTATTTAAAATTTTAGGAATATCTCGCTGCTTTTGCTTCACTTGCTCGGTTATGTCCTGCACGCAAAATAGCTTTTCAAGCTCTAGCGTTTCGTCTCTTGTGTAGGTGCTATCGATGTGAATTATATTTACGCGGCTCACCTCGTAGCCAAGCGAGCTAAGCACGTAATACTGAATGGCCGCATCGTCGATATATACGTCCTTGAGCGCGGTCGAGCTCTTTACTTCGTTGATGATAATCCCATCCACGCCTATGCGAAGGATATCAACCATCACAAGGACGCCGTCAAAGCAAAAAGTGGCCTCGTAGATCACCCTTGTGCCGCGCTTGATAAGCTCTTTTATTTTTGCTATTTGTGCGTCAAAATCGCCGCTAAATTCTATCCTTTCTCCACTGCTAAATAGCTCACAGGCTAGCTCGCCTACTGATGTTCCGGTATCAAATACCGCCTGCGCATTCTCACCCGGGGCTTGCAAAACTTCAGGCTTTTTCTTTTTAAGCCACAAGCTCTTTTCACACTGAAGACCGCGGATATAGAGGGATTTGGAGAGGGGCATTTTCATATGCCCTGAAAAAGAATTTTCTTCATTTCATCGCCGAGTCTGCCGATCATATCCTTATCGTATCCCTTTTGCGATGCGTAAAATATTAGCATTTTTATACTCGAATTTGGGCTTTCCTTTATCATTTTTAACTTCTCACCAAAATCATAATCGCTTAAACTAGAATTAAAATCCTTTCTTATTAAGGCCAAATTCCCAAAATCATCTAGTGCTTTGTTATTTTCTTGCAAATTTGTTGCCCACATATGCTCTACCGTGTCTTGGGGTTTGATTAGGTATTCATCTCTATTAAATTTAGGAAATACCTTTTTTATATCATCTGAGCAAATATTACAAACGCTTAAATTATTAAAATCTCGCCAAAGTAGGTATTCTAGCCTATAGAACCAATAGTGCGGTACTGCTGTTCCAGTATCTAAAAATTTAGAGTCGATTTTTTCAAGTACCGGCGTTTCCAGACTTTCGCCTTTATAAATTTTTCCTATAACGTCATTTATAGTTTCTACTATTTTACGAGATTCATTGTTTTTTAAAGCGCTCTTTGCTAGTTCATTATCCAATTGTTCGAGAAATTTAATAGCCTTTTGTGTATTTTTATCGTTACACGCATCTAGCGAGTTTTTGTCTAAGAAGGCCAAAAGTGCGGCGATAAATTCAGGCTTATCGTATTCGCTAGTATAGTAAAATAACCTTTGCAAATTTAGCAAAATTTTGTTTTTCATCTCGTCATCCCTATAGACGAATTCATCAAATTTTTTACGCATACTTTCCAAGAAAGCAATAAACTCATAGTGCAAATTTATCTTTTCCCTAAAAACTTTTTCAAATTCTCCCAAAAGTTTATCTTTGTCTATGATAATCTTATTATTAGGGTCCACCTTATTCTCAGAATCCACATTCAAGCCGTTTTTGGCAACAAACACCTTCAAAACTAGAAGTAAAAACACCGGGAATTTTACTAAGCTTTTTGTATCAGAATTTATTTCGGCTTGCTTTTCTTCTTTGCGATTGAAATCTGATTCCAAAAGTTCTCTTATTGTTTTAGGTTCGATGGGTAAATCTGCTTGATTGCTTTCTAAAATTTGGTCTTTATATTTTTCGTCCATATTTGAGATCATATCCCATTTTCTTGCTACGTCTGCATAGTTATCTTTAATATTACTTAAAAATCTAGCCTTTAAAACTTGATGATTTTCAAGCTGAATGCTTTTTGTGTTAACTAGTTCAAAATACTCAGTAGCTTTGACATTTTCTGGGATAATAGTCATCGTAAAAATAGCCGAATTTATATTCTTTTCGAAATTATCTTTGCACAAAATTTCATTGTTGCTAGCAAAAAGGATGGCATCTAAAATTTGTCTATTTACATATTTGCGTTCATTTACGTTAAAGTTTTTTAGTTTTTCGCCATCGCTACTATCTATTTCATAGCTTAGTTCAAACGGTTTTTCTTTTACTCCTAAAGCCATAAAAATAATATAAATAGTAGTAAGTCTTTGCTGTCCATCTATGACGATAAATTTATCATCATTCTTCTTAACTACGATATTGCCGAGATAGTGCCCTTCTTTGCCGTTTATATCGCTTATTAGTTTTTCAATATCCTGCTTTCTCCAAGAATACGCCCTTTGGTAAAAAGGTATTTCAAATTTATAACTCTTTATGCTGTGTATAGTACGATTATTTGCTTTTGCTTCTTCCATCTTCTTCTCCTTCAAAATTTATAATATTAAAAGAATTATCGGCCATGTAGTCCCTGGTGTACTTTGTCTTGTCCTTTATCCTATTATAATGCTTTTCTCGATTTTTGGGCAAAATCTTCGATATTTCTGCATTAGTTTTTAGCTCTTTTTCTATTTTTACTTTCAGCGTTTCCAATGTGCTTGAGGTATCAGTAAGCTGCAAAAGCCGTTGAACTATTATCCGCGGACTATCACCAGAAATTCTATCATATCCGCAGGCGACGCCAAATATATTTAAAAACACTAAATTCGCAACCTCGTCTAATGCCTCGATACTAAACTTGTCGGCAATAAATAGCAAAACTACGTGGCAAGCATGATTTAGATAACTACATCCCGTAAAATATTCATTAAAATATATGAAATTACTTTCAATGTATTTTAAAATATCGCAATACCGAAAAACATATTCAAAAAAGCTCGCCCCTCCAAGAATATCATCCGTGAGCGATATATTGCTTTTGTAAATTTTGATTTTCTCATCAAAGTGGTTTTTAAATTCCTCAAAAATAGAATAATTAAACTTATACCACTCTTCATCTGCACCATAATAACCAAAAGTTCTATATGGATTAAAAGCGTCAGTTTTAGTTCGTCTTATATATAGTGCGCTTCTTAATGTGCGGAATATCAAATTTTCTCTCAAAAACCAAGATGTATTAATGTCGTATAAAGAATACTCATTCCATTTTTTAGCGTAGTGAAGCATTAGTTGCTTTGATTTTGTCTCGTCCATAAACATTAGGTGGTGGTTTTTGAGTAAGTCCGTTTCGCTAAGAGCTCTACCACTGGTATTGTGCGTATCAAAGTATAAAAATGCTTCGTCTAAATTTCCTATCTTTATATATGTAAATTCGACTCTATTCTTTATGTAACTTATAAATTTTTCTTTGTCTTTTATATTGTCGCACTCCGCTTTCAAGAGATCGAAATTTCTTTTCAAAGCCTTATGCGATAAGATATTTAACTTATTATCTAAAAAAGGCACATCATTATCACCCAGGGCTTTTAGAATAATGGCTAGTGTAGTTATACGTTGCTGCCCATCGACTATATTGTTAATTAATTCTTTGTTTTCATGTGCTTCCTTATGCAAAATTATGTGCCCTAGTAAAATTTCATTAGAGCCTCCATTTTTAAACGATCTTTTAATGCTTGAAAGTAGTCCTAAGGCCAAATCCTCACTCCATACATATGGGCGTTGGTAGTATGGGATTTGATAATTTGCGCTACTTAGTATGTCATCTGCACTTAAAATGTAATTATTCTGCTCATTGTCGTCATTTGTCATAGTATTTCTCCTTAAATCTTTTAAAATTTTACCATAAAAAGTCTAAAATTTTTATCCTTTAAATAAAAATGATACCATTTTAATTCCGCTAGTTGTGTTGCTAAAACCCTATCCTTTTTACTTTCTTTTCATTCTTTAGCGCGACCTCCCGTTCCAATCTCTCATAAAAATCATCACTGTTTTTAACCCTTTTAAATTTAGCCTGTCTTCGCACGCTCGCAAAATCTCCTGGCGCCAAAAAGCTTAAATCCGAAATTCTTGCAGCTAGGTTTTCGTCAAATTTTATCCTTAGTGATGCGCACTCCTTTTTGAATAAATTTAATGCTTGATTTGGCAATAAATATCCGAACTCAAGCTTTAAATCAAATCTTCTAAGACTTGCTTTATCGAGATTATCGATCAAATTCGTCGTAGCGATAAAGATGCCGCTAAAGCTCTCCATCTGCACTAGCATTTCATTTACTTGAGTTACCTCCCAGCTTCTAGCAGCTAGGCTTCTATCTTGTAAAAAGCTATCGACTTCATCAAATACGAGCACTGCTTTTTTGCTACCAGCCTCTTTAAAAGCCTCGGCTATATTTTTCTCGGTTCCGCCGACCCACATAGATAAAAGCTCGCTTCCTTTTTTGATGATTATTGGCTTTCTTAGACTTTTGGCGATAAATTTAGCATAGGCGCTCTTTCCGGTCCCTGGTACTCCGTAAAGGCAAATCCTAGCGCTTTTGCTCTCTTTTATGCCCTGCATTAGCTCGTTTAGGTCGCAGCTTGAGTTTACGAAATTTGGATCATAGCTACTAGGCAGATCATCTTTTAATCTCTCTTTTTTCTTGTCCTTTTCTAGCGCGCCGTAGCCTTGTGCTTTTAAAGTGTTGCTTATCACGCGCTCAAAAGCCTTGTTTTTATCTCTTAGACTTAAGCTTGAAACGACTAAGCTTGCGTTGCTAACGATTGCGGGCGCAATAAATTTATTTTTTGCAAGTTTATTGATTAGCTTATTATCTATCAAATTTGCGCTATATTCTTTGATGATCCTCGCTCTTACGTTTTTATTAGGCACTCCAAGCTTTATGGCTAGATTAAAACGTCTAATGACGGCCTCGTCCATGCTATAAATATTATTTGTAATCCAAATAGTGGGTACTTCGTTGGTTTCAAGAGCTCTATTTATAAAGGCTTTGCCGTATTGCCTTTTCTCATCGTTATTTATGTTAAATACATCCTCGGCCTCATCATACATCAGCAAATTTGAACCTGCTTGCAAGATATTTTGCGCGAGGCAATAAGATTTTATTCTTTGGGCTTCATTATCGTATCCGCTTTCGTCTCCATAAGCAACCTCATAAAGCTTTAAATTTAATTCTTTTGCTAAAACCTTGCTAAGCTCGGTCTTGCCTGTACCTGCAGGGCCGTATAAAAGTACGTTTACGCCTTTTTGTCTTTTGCGGATAGCATTTTTTAAAAAAGAGATTAAAATTTGCGTATCATCTTTAATATGAGCATAATTCTTAAGAGTTAAATTTGTATTGCTACAAGGTTTTATGGTGCTTGCGAAAATTTCGTCTATGCTTTCGCATTTAACAAATAAAGCGCCTATGAAGTCGTTATTTATCACGTCAATTTTTGATCTTAAATTGCGTCCGTAGATATCTAATTTTATAAGTGAAGTTTTAGCAAAAATTCCATCTTTTTTAAAAGCTTTTTGCACGTCAATAAAGTTTAAATTTAATATCTGAGATATGGCTTTTGCAGCCTGCCTATCGTTTAAATTTTCTGTCAGCTCGCAAGCGTCCGAAACGATTTCGTAATTAAACATAATCGCGACGAACCTCAAAATAGCCTTTTCGGTATCGTTTAAACCTAAATTTGCTTGAAGCAAATTTAAATTATATTCGAGCTCTTTTAACTCGCATGAAATTTTGCTTTTCTCAAGAACAGCAAGTTTATCTTTTAGGGTTTTAATATCTTGCTGGGTTGGCTCGTTTGAATTAATCTCCAAAAATTCTAAAAGGTTGCCATATTCGGATTTTATAAATTCTCTTTGTCCTCCAGCACAAAATATCGCTCTGAGTATCCAAAGACTGGCAAGGTCATATATCTCGCTATCTACGAATAAATTTCTGTTCTTCATTAGTGCCTCCTTGTTTATTTGGAGGTATTTTACTATGTAAAGAGGACGGATTTATGTCCACATTAATGTAAATATATGTTTTGTATGTGAATTTTATATCATTTTTGCAGCGCAAACGAGTTTTTAATACAGCTTGCGTTTTAGATAATTTATTTTTAGCAGAATGTCATAGATAAAAAGCATTTTACTCTGGGACTTTATATTTTAGTAATTAAGGATTAAGGAATTTAGGTGGCTCCGGATGCTGGATTCGAACCAGCGACCAAGCGGTTAACAGCCGCCTACTCTACCGCTGAGCTAATCCGGAACGCGTAGAATGGATGGTGCGGATGAAAGGACTTGAACCTTCATGCCGTGAGGCGCCAGATCCTAAGTCTGGTGTGTCTGCCAATTTCACCACATCCGCAAAAAAGAAAGCGCATATTAGCCAAAAAGCTCTTAATATGAGCTTAATATGGTACGCCCAAGAGGATTCGAACCTCTGGCCTACGGCTTAGAAGGCCGTTGCTCTATCCAACTGAGCTATGAGCGCAAAATATCAAATCAGTGGTACGCTCGAAAGGAGTCGAACCTTCAACCTACAGATCCGAAGTCTGTTGCTCTATCCAATTGAGCTACGAGCGCATAAAGTGGGGTGAGTTGTGGGAATCGAACCCACGACCCTCAGGACCACAATCTGATGCTCTAACCTACTGAGCTAAACTCACCACAATGGTCGGAGCGAAAGGATTCGAACCTTCGACCCTCTGGTCCCAAACCAGATGCGCTACCAGCCTGCGCTACGCTCCGTAGATTTTCGTGGATTGAATAAAAAGCGTATTATATATATTTTTTCTTAAATTACGCTTTTTACGGCTTTAAATTTAATGAAATTTAGCAAGTCGCATCTGTTTTTCTAAATTTTTCAATAAAATTTGTATCAGCGCCAGCCCCTTCGTACGGTGCGAAATTTTAAATTTCACCTCAGCGGGCAGCTCTCCGATTGTGCGGTCAAACCCACGCGGAATAAACATAAAATCGTATCCGAAGCCGTTGTGACCGCGCTCTTCGCAGATCGCCGTGCCGTGCATGAAGCTGTGCGTGCAAAACTCGCCCAGATCGCATTTTAGCGCGATCGCCGCCGTGTAATGCGCGGGCGAGGAATCTAAATTTAAAGCTTCTAGCTCGCTTGCTAATTTCTCGCGATTGCTTGCATCCGTTGCGCCCGCTCCACTAAAGCGCGCCGAAAATATCCCCGGGGCCCCGCTCAGTGCGTCCACGCAGATACCGCTATCGTCGCTTAATACAAAAAATTCGCTCTGCAAATTTTTACTTTTTAGCGCCTCACGCACTGCGCGAACTTTGATAAGCGCGTTTTGTTTAAAGCTTGTGCCGCATTCGTCGATCTCAAAAGGATCCAGCACCTCGCCGAGCGCACACACGTCGTATCCCGTGAAGAATTCTTTTATCTCTTTTACTTTATTTTTGTTGCTCGTCGCAAGTAAAATTTTCATCCTCGCTCCTTAAATTTAAGCCGCCATTTTACCCAAAATCAAAGAATTCGTTACGATTTTTGGCTATAATCGGCGCAAATTTCATATTATTTGAGGTCTAAGATTATGCTAAAAAGCGTCCTTCCGCTCAGTTTTATCATCGCTACGAGGTTTTTTGGATTATTTATTTTGCTGCCCGTGCTTAGCCTGTATGCATTGAGCTTACACGGCGCAAACGAAAGTCTAGTGGGGCTACTTTTTGGAATTTATGCGATTATGCAAGTGATTTTGCAAACGCCATTTGGAGTGCTAAGCGATAAGATCGGGCGCAAGAAAACCCTTGCTATAGGGCTGGCGCTTTTTATCGTGGGCGCTTGCGTTTGCGCGGCGAGTGAGAGTATTTATACGATGATTTTTGGGCGCTTTTTGCAAGGCTGCGGTGCCGTAGGAGCCGTAGCTACCGCACTAATTAGCGATTTTACGCGAGAGGAAGAGCGCGGTAAGGCGATGGCGGTAATGGGCGCAATGATAGGCGTGAGCTTTGGCGTAGCAATGATTTTAAGTCCGCTTTTAAGCGCCAAATTTGGACTTGCCAGCCTATTTCATCTAAGTTCAGCGCTTACGCTTTTATGTTTGGTACTACTTTTTTTCGTAGTACCTACCGAACCGCATATCCGCTCCCTGCGCCAAAAGGTCCCGCTCGGCTCACTTTTGAGCGATAAAAATTTAATGCTTATGAATTTAACGAATTTTTTTCAAAAAGCTTTCATGACGGCAGCGTTTTTTCTAATTCCAATTTTGCTCGTGCAAAAATTCGGACTTTCCAAAAGTGATTTGACTAAAATTTATGCTCTAGGCGCAATATTCGGCTTTACTGCGATGGGTGCGAGCGGCGCTTTAGGCGAAAAACGCGCACTAGCTAAGCAAATTCTACTTATCGGCATCTGCTTTTTCATCGCTTCGTATTTGATTTTTGCGTTTGCTAGCGGGGCGAGCGCTTTCGTGGTGGGCGTAATGCTCTTTTTCGTGGGATTTAACGCGCATGAGCCCATTATGCAAAGCCTTGCGTCCAAATTTGCCAAAGTCGCTCAAAAAGGCGCCGCGCTTGGGATTTTTAATTCGTTCGGATTTTTTGGCAGTTTTTTGGGTGGGCTATGTGGCGGTGCACTTTTCGGCAAAATCGGCATCGAAGCGCTAGGCATTGGCGTCGCGGTTTTGGGCGTAATCTGGCTTGTGCTACTTTCTAGGCTGATCGATCCGAAACTTTTTAAGAATTTATACTTTTCTAAAGGCGGCGATTTTTCCGCACTACAGGGCGTCAAGGGCATTATTGAAATTTACGAGACCGATGGCGAACTCGTTGTGAAATTTAACTCGAAACTGATAAATGAAGATCAAATTTATAAAATCGTAGGAGGCAAATGATGGAATTTGAAAAATTTGAAAGCGCGATGGAGCGCTTCGCAAACACGGTGCAAAAGTCTTCGCGTATCGAAAAAGTCGCGATCACGCAGGCGCTGGGGCGTATTTTAGCTACCGACGTCGCGGCACCCTTTAGCACTCCGCGCCGCCCGACCGCCGCGATGGACGGCTACGCGCTAAAGGGCGCGAATCTGAGCGAGGGGGCGAAATTTAAGATCGTCGGCACGACGCCTGCAGGCAAGATGCCTGGCGCCGCGGCAAAGGCGGGCGAGTGCGTCAAAACCTTCACCGGCGGGCTCATGTGCGAGGGTAGCGACACGCTTCTGCCGATCGAAAACGTGCAGGTGCAAGGCAGCGAGATCATCGTCACAAAGCCCGTTCCCGCAGGCTTTGCCGTGCGCGCGGCGGGCGAGAGCTACCGCGAGGGCGAGCTTTTGCTTCGTAGCGGCACGAAGCTCGGCTTTTCGCAGATCGCGCTGCTAGCCGAGCTAGGGCTATTTCACATAAGCGTATTCGTCCGCCCAAAAGTAGCGATCCTTGCCACCGGCAGCGAGATAAAGGATCTCGGCGAAAAGCTCGAAAACGACGCTCAAATTTACAGCTCCAACCACATCGCGCTTGCAAATTTAGTAACGCAGCTGGGCTGCGAAGCGATGATAATGCCTCTAGTACGCGATGACGAAAAAGAGCTGGAAGGCGCGATCTTATCGGCTTTACAGAGCGCCGACATACTTCTAACCAGCGGCGGAGTGAGCGTCGGAGACTACGACTTCGTGCAAAGCACGCTACAATCAAAATTTGAGCTCATCGTAAAAGGTGCGGCGATCAAACCGGGCCGCCACGTGCGCGTAGCTAAAACCGGCGAAAAATATATCTTCGCATTCCCGGGCTTCCCGCTCTCGGCGCTCATTACGTGCATTTTGTTTCTGCGCGTATATTTGCAAAAATCCTTCGGCGTGCGCGAAAATACGGAATTTAGCGCGATCCTAGATCACGACTACGTAAAAAAGACGCCGTGGCTAGAGTTTATGCCTGCGCTCTTGCAAAACAGAGAGGGGCGGCTTTTTGTTAGCCTACAAAGCAAAAAGCAGGGTTCCAGCGCGATTTTGAACAATTTAGACGACGATAGCGTCCTGCTCGTCGCGCCGCTAGAGGTCAAAGAGCTCAAAAAAGGCGAGCTCGTGCGCGTGATCTCGGTACCTAAAATTTAGGGCGCAGCGGTTCGGAGACAGTTGCGAGGGCAGACGGAATTTAACTGCCGCGAGGGTTAAAATTTTGCCGCTGCGAGGCGTTAAATTTGGCTGCGAAGTTCGGCTTCGAGGTTTAAAAAGTTGGAATTTAAACCCAAATCGCACGCCACGGTAGGCTCATTAGAATTTTTACCGCGCGCCGCTATACAGCGAGTGCGCCAAATTTTTGCTACCGCGCAATTTCAGCCCCAAGCTGCTTCGCGGGCGAAATTCGGGTATTTGCGAGAGATAAAGTAAAAATGAAAGATAAATTTTATAGCGCTCCGGCGGGCGTTTTTGGCGAATACAAAGCGGATGTAAAATGAGCCAAACTCACCCTTTTAAGCCGATTTTCGATCAAAATTCTAAAATTTTAATCCTCGGTTCCTTTCCCTCCGCCCCCTCTCGCAAGCTGGGCTTTTACTACGCAAATCCGCAAAATCGCTTCTGGCGGGTGCTGGCGCGAATTTTAAACGCGCCGCTGCCTGCAAGCATGGACGAAAAGATAAAATTCCTACTCGCCCGCGGCATCGCCGTCTACGACGCGGCGATCTGCTGCGAGATAAAGGGCTCGAGCGACGCCAAAATGACCGCCGTCGTGCCTGCAAATTTAGAACCGATCTTTAGCGGCGCACGCATCGTGCAGGTATTCGCAAACGGCGGCAAGGCGCACGAAATCTGCGAAAAATATCTAAAAACTCAAATTTTAAACGCAACGGGCAAAGAGCCCGTCAAGCTACCCTCGACTAGCCCGGCAAACGCGAATTTTAGCTTTGAAAGGCTAGCGCGCGAGTGGACGATCGTTGCGAATATATTAAAAATGACTTAAATTTGGCAAATTTATTAAGTTTGTATAGGGCCTAAAAGAAATGTATAATTAAAATGGTGCTAAAATCTTAGGTATAACTAATTATCACAAGGAAAATAAATGTCAAAAATCAGTAATTCTTTAAATAGTTTCGAGCAGTTAAAAGAAGCGGTTAATACATTAGATATTAAATCTATATCAGAAAACGAAACACAGGAATTCGCCAGAAATAAAGAAGCGTTAATTTATATAGAAAGCTATGTAAATTTATTGGATGAAAATCTACTGCCTAATGCTTTTTTCGGAGAATTTCAAAACTGCTTTGTCAATTGGAATAGAAGCATGGGGCATTTGACTACCATTGTAGACAATGCCTTAATAATATTAGCTAAATATTCAACCATATATATTCCAAAAAATCAAGCAGAATCAACCATTATGGAAATGATTGCGGGATACAATGAGGCCATAAAGACATCGCTAGACGATTTAAAATTGGATGAAATAAAAAATAAAATAGCGAATACCGAAAGTACTATACAAAAATTTAGCATTGCTAATGACGAATTTCTACAACAAAAAGATAAAATTTATGGATACTTTAATGAGATAGAAAATTTTAGAACCAATTTGGTAGTTAAACAAGAAAATAAAGATATATCAATACAGCAAGAAATAGAAAATGCAAGAAATAAGATAACCCAGGATCTGGAAGTAACTAAAGAAAAAATTATCGAAAATTCGCAAAAATTAGAAGAAATAGGAAAATTTCATATAAAGATTTTCGGTGAACTAAATGATAATGTTCGCAGTGGAGGCCTGGAGCAAAAACTTGATAGTATGTTTGAAGATTTAGATGAATATGAAAATACCATGAAACAACGCTTCGATGAATACGATAAAATCATTAAAGATTTAAATGAAAAGGCTACAAATGCAAGCTTATCATCTTCATATAAGCAACAAGGAGATGCAATTAGCAAAACTATTAGAAGGTGGGATATTGGGTTTATTTTAAGCATAATTGCGATAGCTGCTGTTGCCATATGGACTTTTATTGGTGTAAATGAAATTTTAAATAAGGATATTAGCGCAGTAATTACAGAACTATCCCAAATACAAGACGGAGTAAATAAAACTTATAATGTATCCATAATACCTGGTGATAAAATTTACATTATGATTTTTGGATTTTTTTCAAAAATAACCATGGCTTTACCTTTTGTCTGGCTTGCCATCTTTTGCTCAAATAGACGTAAAGAAGCCATGAGGTTAGAACAAGAATATGCTCATAAGGTTGCGGTTGCGAGTTCCTATGCTAGCTATAAAGAGCAAATATCTAATCTAAATGAAACTAATCCGGAATTACTAAAAGAATTAATGGCTTCCACAATTAATATTATTTCTAAAAATCCAAGTGATTTTTTAGATAAATCAAAAAGCTCTGATAAATTTATAGACTGTGATGGAATTATAACCAAAATGAAGCAACTACCAGAATGGTTGATTGATTTGATAAAGCAAAAGAATAAAAATTAATTCAAAATAGCTTTAATTGGCAGTAATTTATAAAATATAAGGCTAAAGTTGTGAAATTTTTAAATATAAGCGCATTAAAGCTCCTGCTTCTGCTTCCGCTTTTGGCGCTGGGCGCGCAAGCCCTGGAGCCAAAAATCGTAATGCAACCCGAGCCGGTCCTAAAAAACGGTCTGTATTTCGTAGCGGACAAGCCCTACAGCGGAACGCTCAAGGTGCTGCATTACAGCGCCGAGGATCTCTACGACGTAAATTTTATGGGCGTCGTCTATCCCAGAGCAAAGCCGCTGCCGCCCACGCTAATTCGCGAGATCGACGTAAAGGACGGCACCGCGGTGCTTCAGCGCGATTACTTTGACGGCAGAGATAAACCCTCAAACGAATATCCGCTAAAGGGCGGCCTGTACGACGGCGTCGCGAAGAGCTACTACGCGGACGGCGGCGAGCTGAGATCGCAGAGCGAATACAAGGCCGGCAAGCGCGAAGGTTTTTACAAGCTGTATTATCAAGGAAGCGGCAAACTAAAGCAGCAGGGCGCGTATAAAGCGGATAGGCGCGAGGGCGTTTTCACCGACTACTACGAAAGCGGCGAAGTAAGCGCGCGCCATCCGTATAAGGGCGGGCTGCGAAACGGCAAGGACGTGGATTATTACAAAAGCGGCAAAGTGCGCGGGGAGCGAAGCTATAAAGGGGGCAAGAGGCAAGGCATAGAGAGATGGTATCACGCTAACGGCGCACTAAGGCAGACGGGTACATACAAGGATGACCGCAAACAGGGCGTTTGGAAGTTGTTTTACGAGAACGGCAAGACGCGCGTAGTCGAAAATTTCAAAGACGGCGAGCGCGACGGCGCCGTGCGCGAATACTACGGGGGCGGCGCGCTGCAGGGCGAATACGAGTTTGAGCGCGGTAGGCAAACGGGCGAAGCGCGGCAGTACTACGCAAACGGTGCGCTTGCGGCGAAGGTGATGTTCAGAGACGGGCGCAAACACGGGCTTTATGAAACATATCACGAAAACGGCGCGCTCAAGGCTAGGGTTACATTCAAGGATGGCCTGGAGACGGGGGCGGCGAAGCACTACTACGCAGACGGCAAGCTCGAAGCCGAGGGCGAGTTTGAGCGCGGCAGGCTCGTGCGCGCTAAAAAATACGACGAAGCGGGCAATCTAATCAGCGATAAATCCGATAAAAACGGACTAGCGAGGGAGTAAAGCGGGCTAAATTTTAAAATTTTAAGCGGGTTTGAGGCTTTGAGTGGGCTTAAAATTTGAAATAAGGTTTGAATTTTAAGCAGACGCGGCTTTACGTTTTGCAGGCGCAATATTTTTGAGCGGAACGGTTTCGTGTCTTGAGGGAGGGCGGTTTTTAATTTTATTAGGCGTAGCTCTATACTTTAAATAGACACGATTTCGTGTTTCGATTAATCTCGACTTCGCGTTTCGGACAAATTTTGATTGAGCGTGGCTATACGCTTTAAATAGGCGCAACTTTACGTTTCGAGTGAGTGCGGCTTTGGATTTTATTGAGTATGACTTTGGATTTAAGCGAACGTGGTTTGCACTTTTGGTTTGGCGTGCATGCCGCGCGACTAGTGCCGCCTTAACGGACTAATTTTATGTTTGTGAAGCGATGTGCTGCGTTTAAACGAGTAAAATTCTACACCGAGCAGCTTTATGCGGCGCGCGAATACGGCTCGGCGCTTTAATTAACGAAGTCCCGCACAGCGCAGCTCGCCGCGTAATTTGAGCTGATGCGGTTAAAATCCCACGCTGTATTTTGGCACACATAGCGCGCATGTATCGCCTGACGCGGCATAGCTTGGTTTCGATGCGGCTTGTCTTTTCCGCGTAACGAGTAGCTTTGGCGAGGCGCAAATTTTTAAAATTTAAAGCTGAATTTCAAGCCGAAACGGCACTGAAATTTCAACCGCCGAAAGGGTAAATTCGACGATCGATTTTCGCTAAATTTAACCCGCGATCCGCAAGCCGTGCTATTTAGGCGTAAATTTTAAACCCGCCACGCCCTGCCTTTAATGCAGCAAATTTAATCTAGCTGATATTTTAAAATTTGCTGACCGCCTTACTAAACAAAATTTTACGAATAGGGCATGGGTGAACAAGGCAGGGAGGCAGAGAGCGTCTCCCTATATAATTACGGAAGCAAAGAATGCGCTGCTTATTTCGGTATGAAAATTTCATGGGCTTATTTGTAACTTTAAAATTTTGCAAGATACTCACTCGTAGCGTTAAATTTCAATACGCAGGTACCAAATGGGCTAAAAATCAAAATTTGCGCAAATTTAGCATACGGCGAGATAGCGAGCTAGAAATATTCACAGCAACCCTGGGGCTACGCGACGCAGTATTTGTAGGATAAAATACGGCGCCGAAAGGTGAAAATGCTTATAAATTTAGCACACGACGAGATAGCAAGCCTAGAAATTTCACGGCTTTAAAGGCTGCATGGCGAAAGTCCAAATCTAGCCGCAGCAGCCGCAATCGCAGCGCGAAGATGCGGCGGGGTGAAGCTCGCTGATGTAGAGCTTCACGGAGTCAAGCCCTTGCTTTTTCGCCTGAAAGTAGGCGTCGCTTGCAAAGCCAAAGTCCGCAAAGCGCAAGAAGCTCTCCACGTAGGATTTGCGCGCATTTTGATAGTCTATGTAGTAAGCGTGCTCCCAAAGATCGCAGGCTAAAAGCGGAATTTTGCCGCGTGCGATCGGCGTATCCGCGTTTTGCGTCGTGATGATTTCTAAATTTACGCCGCGCTCATCGCACACGAGCCAGCACCAGCCGCTGCCAAAAAGCCCCATCGCGCGCTTTAAAAACTCGTTTTTAAAATTTTCTATCCCGCCGAAAGCCTGCGTTAAAGCGTCCGCGAGCTCGCCGCTAGGCTCGCTTGGCTGCGCGATACAGTCGAAGTAAAAATCGTGGTTGTAAATTTCAGAGGCATTGTTAAAAATACGGCTAAAACCTAGGCAAATTTGATAAAGCTTTGAAATTTGCGAAAACTCGCACTCCTCTCCGCGAGCCTGCTTAAACGACTGCGTGATGATCGTAAAAAGATCCGCGTTTTGTATCGGCGTATTCGCAATGTCTCGATTTAAGGCGGAGACATAGTCCTCGTAAAGTCCGCCGTGATGAAATTTTAAGCTTTGCAAGCTCGCGATTTTATTCGCGCGCGGATCAAAAGGCAGCGCCCTGGATCTAAACACTAATAATCCTCGCTGTCCAAATCGCTATAATCGTTGAAACCGTCGTCGTCTTCGTAGCTGTAATCATCCTCGTCGTAGTTGTAGTTGTAACTCTCGTCGCCTCCGATTAGATCATCGTCCTCGTATTCGTCCTCATCGAACTCTTCGTCTTCGAAATCATCGAAATCAGCCATTTTGCTCTCCTTTGTCGTTGGAATTTACTTTTGATTTTACGCATTCGCTTGCTATTTCCGGGATATTTTCGATATAAATGCTCTGCGATGGGAAGGCAAACGATAGTCCGTTTTGCTCCACGATCTCCATTATTTTAAATAAAACATCCTCTTTGGTTTGGATAAAATTTGCCCATATTACGGTTTTTGTGAAGCAGTAAACTAAAATATTAATGGACGAATCGCCAAAGCTATCTAGCGCCACGAACATGGTGCTTTTATAGCCCGCTAAATCGTCAATAGAGACCATGTTTTGCCTATAGCGCATACGAAAATCTTTAGAATTTAGCGCTGTATCGGCAGATTGAGCGATGCCCGGGTGAGATTTTAGCATCTCTTTGATGTCGTTTACGCACTTTCGAAGTTGAGCCGTGCTCGCGCCGTATTCGACGCCTACGGTAAGCTTTAAATTCCGTCCTACCTTCCTGCGGCTCCAGTTTTTGATATTTTGCGCCATTATGTTGGAATTCGGCACAAAAACAAGAGCGTTGTCAAAGGTTCTGATTGTTGTCTTTCTAAAGCCTGTTTCTACGACGTTTCCTTCTATGTCGCCTAATACGACCCAATCACCTTGCGAGAACGAGTTATCAAACAATAGCATCACGGATGAGAAGAAATTCGCGATGATGTCCTTGGTCGCAAACGCGATCGCAAGTCCGCCGATTCCAAGAGATGCCATAAGTGCTGAGATGTCAAAGCCTAGGCGCTTTAGCACCAAAAGCGCGGCGATGATGATTACGATGACATATAGAATTTTAACGACTAGATTTATGATGTCTTTTCTGACGCCTTTTTTCGTAATGTTTCCAAGCACGATAATACCGTAACCATCGATGATCTCGATGATGAGCCATGCCCAAAGCACCACGTAAACGATCGAGAATAAATTTGCAAATTTTATCGGCACAGGCGCCGGATAATAAAATATACTAAGACAGATATCGACCGAATAAGCGATCAGCAAAATACCCATCGGACGCTTTATGATGCCTACTACTTGCGTTTTTAGAGTTTCGCTATCTAGCGAAAAGCTTTTATTAAAGAATTTAAATACGAAATAGATGATGTTGGCAAGTAGTCTGCGAAGCGAGTAGAAAAATAGCGTAATCAGCGTGATTAAAATGAGCTTGCCGAAATTTACGTGGCTGAGCTTAAACGGAATTTTATCGTTGATATAATCGATCACCGATTTAAAATTTAAGCTCGTAAAAACCACGCTGCTTGCGAGCAGATCGCTATTTCGCGACAGATACGTAAGCACCTCGTCGTAGGTCTGTTTGTCGTTTTTCAAATCGTTGATTTTAGACTCTAAGGCGTCTATCTGCTCTTGACTGCTTAGATTATTTTTCAAATCATTAAGTTTGCTAAAATCCCTAGTTTGGATATTTAGTAGCGTGCTACTCAGCTCGCTTTCAAGCGCGCTTCTGCTTGCGCCGTTTACAAACATATCCTCAATTTTCATAAGTGAAGTATAAAAGATCTCTGCCATCTCCATTTTTTCCAAATCCGCGCTTGCATTTACGTATTCGGGAGAGCTCTGCTTTTTGGCGTATTTTTTGAGCGTAGTTTGGATGTTCTTTTTATTTTGCGCATATGACATTATGCTTTCGATATCCATATCCTGCTGCGTAATCGCAAAAGGTAGGCGATCAAAGAGCTTAGCTTTATTGCGATCGATGGCGTCCAGCTCGTTTTTGCTCGCGTTGGCATCGCCGCCGTTAAGCAGGGAGCTGCGCTGCAAATTTAGCTTTTTAATCTCTTTGATTACAGAGATAAGCGTCTCGCCGTTAGGAGTTTTTTTCTGCGAAGTCTCCGTTTTGGCGACCTTTTCTGCGATCATATTTATTACTTCGGTTTTATTGCCATCTTCCGCGCCGAGCGATTTGGATAAAATTTTAGCGACTTCCTTTTTGATCTCGGTTTTATTGTTTTCTAAAGTAAGATTTGTCTCTGGAGTAGAAGAATTCGTCTCTACAAAGCTTCCCTCGCCGGTCGTGTTGAGGTCTGCAAACGCTAAGGCGGCGCTAAAAAGACTAATCGTTAAAAAGCTGATTATAGATTTTTTCATAATCCATTCCCTTATTTAATAGCGTAAAATGTGCGCCTTCGTCGTCGTAGTTGAATAGCTCGCCCGTTTCGATGACGTAGTGCCAGCCGTAAATTTTAATCTCGCCGTTTTTGTAGGCGTCTTTGATGCCAGGAAAGCTAAGTAAATTTTGCATAGAATTTATAATATTTAATCTCTCGGTGATCCACTCACGCTTGTCGGTGCCGAGATCTTTGAGCTTTTCGACCTCGTCTTTTACGGGCTGCATTAAATTTAGCCAGCGCCTTACGTTTGGAATTTTTTCGAGCTTTTTTACGTCATAAAACAGCGCCGCGCAGCCACCGCAGTTGCTGTGTCCGCAAACGATGATATTTTTGATATTTAGCGAATATAGCGCGTATTCAATCGCCGAGGTAGTCGCTAAAAATTCCTCGCTAATGCGGTATGGAGGAACGACGTTTGCGATATTTCGCACGACGAAAAGCTCTCCTGGAAGCGTCGAAGTAATTAGGCTTGGCACCACGCGCGAGTCGGAGCAGCCGATAAAAAGCGTGTGGGGCTTTTGATGATTTGCCAGACTTCCGAAAAGCTCGGCATGCTCGGCAAAATTTTCTTCCATAAATTTAATAGCTCCATTTATTAACTGGCTGGGCATACTTTCTCCTTAAAAAAGTCGGGAATTATATATTACTTTCATAAATAGATAGAATTCTGGGAATTTTTAATGATATATTTACCAAATTTTCGCTAAACTCCCCGCTCATAAATCAAAAGAAGGAGAAAAATATGAGTCTATACGACAGACGAAACTATGCGGACGGCTATGAACTATCGGACGCATCACTGGAACAAGGACGAATCTCTCAGACTATCAAACAAACCTACGCGCTTCTAACCGCTTCGATGATAGCTGCGGCGGCAGGAGCTTTTGTGGCGATGAGTTTCGGTGTGAGCTTGGCTCTTCATCCGATTTTATATCTGGTAGTTTTAATGGGACTGATCTTTGGTATGCAAGCAGCTGTAAATCGCGGCGCTAATACGATTGCGCTAGTTTTGCTTTTTGCATTTACCTTTATTACCGGTCTTACTCTAGGTAGATTGATCGGTATGTATATCGCAGCAGGCGCGGGAGACGTAGTAACGCATGCGTTTGTGGCTACGGCAATTACTTTCGGTGCTCTTACCGTTTATGCGATGAATACAAAGACAAATTTCGATTCTTGGGGCAAGCCGCTATTGGTATCGCTTGTGGCTATCATCGTGCTAAGCCTTTTGAACTACTTCTTTTTCAAAAGCACCGTGCTTGATATAGCGATTTCAGCTTTTTCGGCTTTAATCTTTTCGATGTATATCATCTACGATACTAAAAACATCATCAACGGCACCTACACTTCACCGATAATGGCTGCCGTAGATATGTATCTAAACATCTACAATCTCTTCCTTTCGCTGCTAAGAATTTTCGGCGCAAGCAGAGACTAAATTTTACGCACCGCTTCGTGCGGTGCACTCTTAACTTAAAATTTATAAATCTTTTATTATAATCGCAAATTCAATTTTTTCAAAAGGTTTTTATAGTGACTACGTTATTTTTGGTTTTACAAGTCGTCTTCGCCGTGATAATTACGATCTCCGTTCTACTGCAAAAGAGCTCTTCTATCGGGCTTGGCGCATACAGCGGAAGCAACGAAAGCTTATTTGGAGCGAAGGGTCCGGCTGGATTTTTAGCTAAATTTACCGCCGCGATGGGAATTCTATTCGTGATAAATACACTTGTGCTCGCATATTTCTATCAGCAAGATGCTAAATCTTCCGTAGTCGATCGCGTAAAGATTGAAGCAAATGCTACTAAATCCGTGCCAAACGCTGTCCCTGGCGTGCCATACATCCCAGCTTCAAGCGCAAAGCCTAATTTCGCTCCGGCAAGCACCGAAGCAAATCCTGTAAATAGCAGCGAGGTAAATTCAACAGCTCCGAAGATCGAAGCACCCGCAGCTCCTGCTACCGATACCGCCGCAGCTAGCGCGCCTGCTCGGTCGCAAGCATCAAGTGATACCAATGCCAGCGCCGCTTCCGCAGATCAAAACACAACTAAATAAACTCTAAATTTTAAAATTTAAAAGCGCAAAATCCGCGCTTTTAAATGCTATTCTTATTTTTTTAACGCTATAATTTCGCAAATTTTATTTAAAGGATTTGAATGCTAGAAGCTATCTACAAAGAGCAAAGAGCAAACGGCGATCGAGCTATCGAGGCTTTAAAAAAGGACTTTACGACGCTACGCACCGGCAAGGTAAGCGTGGCGATCCTAGATCATATTTTCGTGGATTATTACGGCTCGCAAACTCCGCTAAATCAGGTCGCGACCGTCCTTTCGACCGATGCGGTAACGATTTCGATCACGCCGTGGGAAAAACCGATGCTAAAGACGATCGAAAGCGCGATCGCAGCGGCGAATATCGGCGTAAACCCAACTAATGACGGCGAGAGCGTGAAGCTCTTTTTCCCGCCGATGACGGTCGAGCAACGCCAAGAAAACGCCAAAAAGGCTAAAGCGATGGGCGAGAAGGCCAAAATCGGCATTCGCAACGTCCGCAAAGACGCCAACGACGAGATTAAAAAGCTCGAAAAAGACAAAGCGATCTCCGAAGACGACGCCAAAAAGGGCTATGACGAGGTACAAAAGATCACCGACTCTTACTCCGCCAAGATCGACGACGCAGTCAAGGCCAAAGAAGCCGAGCTTTTGAAGGTTTGAGCTGTGAATATAGAAAAAATCTATCGCGACTACGGCGCATATCTGCGAGGGCATTTTCTGCTTTCAAGCGGCAACCACTCGGAATTCTATCTGCAAAGTGCCAAAGTACTTGAAGATCCGCAGCTAGCAGGACAGCTCGCAGACGAGCTTACCACAATAATCGAAAAAGCGGGCGTGGAGTTTGATAGTGTCTGCTCGCCCGCGCTGGGCGGAATTTTAGCGGGCTACGAGCTAGCTCGCGCGGCGAAAAAGCGCTTCATCTTTACCGAGCGCGTAGATCGCATAATGAGCCTGCGCCGCGGCTTTGAAGTGCATAAGGGCGAGAGATTTATCGTCTGCGAAGACATCGTCACGACGGGCGGCTCAGCTCTTGAGAGCGCCAGGCTCATCGAAAACCTCGGCGGCGAGGTCGTAGGCTTTGCTGCGCTTGCCAATCGCGGATTTTGCAAGGTCGCAAATTTAGCGGGCAGCGTCGCTAGGGCTGGCGCCAAGCTGCCCGCGGATAAGCCGTTTTTTGCGCTAGGCAATTTCGAGTTTGAAATTTACGAGCCCGCAACCTGCCCGCTTTGTGCTACCGGAAGCAAGGCGATCAAGCCCGGCAGTCGCGGAAACTAGGCGTCGATTTGCTGCTAAGAAACCGCAACGAGATTAAATTTTATCCTCTCGGCTTTAGCGCGCCGGAATTTTAAAATTTAATCCAAAACGGAGCAAAATGGCAAAACAAAAAGCTAAAATTTCACCGATCTTTCTGCGCGTAAAGGCCTTCATCGTCGATCTTTTCATCATCGCGATGCCCATATTTTACGGCGTTACATATCTCGTCTTGGGCTCGAAAGAAGCCCTGTGGCGCAACCAAGCCGTGATCGCGCTTATCTGGCTCGCATACGGCGTGATTTGCGCGGCATTTTACGCCCGCAGCGCCCAGACGCCAGGCTACAAGCTGGCGGGGCTTTACCTCATCGATGTTCGCAGCGGGCGCAAAGTAAGCTTCTTTAGGGCGCTGGCTCGCTTTGCGTGCTTCGTTTTTGCAGGCTTTAGCGTCATCGGGCTTTTGATCTGCTTTTTTCGCAAAGATAGGCTGAATTTACACGACCTGCTAAGCGGGGCCGCGCCAGTCGTGCGAAAGGACGCGCAGTGAGCGGGCAAATTTGCGGCATCGACGAGGCGGGGCGCGGCTGCCTTGCAGGACCGCTTTGCGTCGCGGGATGTGTGCTGCAACGCGAGATCGCAGGCCTTGCCGATAGCAAAAAGCTAAGCGAAAAGCGGCGCGAGGAGCTCTACGCCGTAATCACCAAAAACTCGCGCTACAAAATCGTCGAAATTTCAAGCGCACAGGTCGATGAGATCGGACTCAGCGCATGTCTAAGATCGGCGCTTGAGCAGATTCTCGCGTATTTTGGGGATTTTAGCGGACAGATCATCTACGACGGCAACGCAACCTTCGGCGTACGCGGGCTTCAAACGCTCGTAAAGGCCGACGCGCAAATCGCCGAAGTAAGCGCGGCGAGCATCCTCGCCAAAGTCACGCGCGACCGCACGATGTATGAGCTCGCGCAGCGCTACCCGCAATACGGCTTCGCGCAAAACAAAGGCTACGGCTCGCGCACGCACATCGCGGCGATCGAACGCTACGGGCTCACGCCGTTTCACCGCACAAGCTACAAGATCAAATCGCTACAACCCTCGCTGTTTGATTAACAAAATTTCTTTCGCCGCGATTTATTTCGCGCTGTTTAGGACGCGCCCGCTTTAAATTTCACTTCGCACCCTTTGCATACACTCGGCGCTGAATTCCAACCTCGCACGCTCTGTGTATATTTAGCGCCAAAATTTAGCCTGCTCGCATTGCAGCGCCCGTCATCAAAATTTACTTGTCGCGGCACCTATCTTTAAATTTTAAAATTTGCCGCTCCTTTATCCGCCAACCTCGATCGAGGTATGCCGCCTGTGTGGCTTTAGCTGCAACGCGGATTTCAAAACGAATTTTGATAAAGCAAACCCGCGCCGCGCTGCACTAAACAAATTAAAATTCCGATCTATGCTAAATTTAGCCCATATTTGCGCCGTATCAAAACTCAAAATTTTAAAATTCGAGACTTGGAATTTCGTGCGAAATCAAGCAAGAAATTCCACGTGCAGTTTCGCGCGCAAAGGCGGTAAAATTTAGAAATTTTAACCAAACTTTCGCTATCATCACGGCTTAAATTTTCACCCAAAGGAAACCGATGTTTGAATGGATCGCCTCACCCGAGGCATGGATCAGCCTGGCGACGCTCACGGGACTTGAGATCGTGCTTGGCATCGACAATATCATCTTTATCGCGATTTTATGCGGCCGCTTGCCCGAGGCGCAGCGTGGGCGTGCCCGTATAATGGGGCTCGCGCTTGCGATGTTCACGCGCATACTGCTGCTTCTTAGCCTTAGCTGGATCATGGGGCTAACCAAGCCGCTATTTAGCGTGCTTGCGCGCGATTTTAGCGGACGCGACCTCGTGCTGATCGGCGGCGGATTGTTTCTACTCGTCAAATCCACGCTCGAAATCCACTCCAGCGCCACGGGCGAGGCACACGAGCGCAGCGCTAGCAGCGGCAAGGCAAGCTTCGGCGGCACGCTCGTGCAGATCGCCGTTTTGGACATCATCTTTTCGCTCGACAGCGTCATCACCGCCGTGGGCATGGCGCAGCACCTGCCCGTGATGATCCTCGCAGTCATCATCGCCGTGGGCGTGATGATGCTCGCTAGCGGCGCGATCGCGCGCTTTGTGGACACAAACCCGACGATCAAAATTTTAGCGCTTGCGTTTTTGATTTTGGTGGGCGTCTCGCTGATCGCTGACGGACTGGGCTTTCACATACCTAAGGGCTACATCTACTTCTCGATGGCGTTTTCGCTGCTTGTTGAGCTCATCAATATCCAGATCCGCAAAAAATCCGCCGCGAAATAGGCGGAACGGAATTTTGCGAGATCTCAAAGGCGCGCATGGGCTTTGCTAAATTTCTTTCACCGCAGCAGATCAAACTTGCTCGCGGCACGGTCAGGGATTTCAAGCTAGAGCCCGCGGCTGCAGACACGACGAAATTTAGCTTTACGCTGGAGGGCTTGCGCTTTGCGGGAATTTTGGACTTAAGGCGCGACGGACTCTATCTGCCGATATGCGAGGGCGACGAGCTGGCGGTGATATATGAGGCTTCGAGTTTAAATTCCAGCCGCGAGGCTTTGAGGGGCTTAAATTCCCGCCGCAGCGCTTTAAACGGCGCCGATTTAAGCGGTGAAAATTCCGCAGAGCGCCCTAACTGCGAAGTTTCAAGTAGCGGAAATTCCACCGCCGCAAATTCAAACCGCGACGCATATAGCGATACGGCGGCAAGTGCGCGCCAAAATTCTGTGGTATCTGATTTATCGGATAAAGATCGCAGCGGTATAAATTCCGCCGCTTTGAGCCTGATCCGCGAAGGCTTTAACGAGCAGGCGAACGCTAATACGGAACTTTATACTTCGAGTTTGAATTGCAAAGATTTAAGCAGCTCCACCTCTTTAAATTCTACTCGCGAGAGCCGTGGCGGCGTTTCGGCAAACTCCACTGCTTCCGCCCTTCCGCTAGATTTCGTTAATCTAAGCCTAGGCGCGCAGCGCTGGAAGAACGCCGGTAGCACGGTGCTCGCCGCGATATTCGCAGCCTTCGGCGTAGTGCTAGCCGCGATGAGCATCTACTGTATAATCTTTATCTTTGATGCAAGGGCTCCTGCGGGGCTGCTAGCCCTACTCATCCTCGCGCCTTTTGCGTATTGCAGCTTTAGGTTTATGCGAAGAGACTGGCGCGCCGCAAAGTTCGGACGCAAATTCGCAGCGCTTCCGCACTCCAAAGAGCCCAAGCGAAGCGGCGAAGATAGCGGCTATGCTAGCGGCGTGCGCGTGCTGCAAAGCGGCGACGTTTATTATTATGGCTTCGTGCTGGACGGGCTGTATTTATCGGGCGACAGCAAGCGGCGTATCGTCTCTAGTGCGCTACGCGCAGATCAAAATTTAGCGGAGCTTGCGGACGGCGAAAATTGCATGAAATTTAAGAATTTAGACGCAGAAAATTCCGCAAATTCTACGAGTATTAAGAATTTTGCGAAATCAGCGAATTCTACAAGCTCTGTAAATTCTGCCAACGCAGCAAATTCTATAAATTCCGCCAGCTCCGCCGAAGCCGCGGCATCCGCCAAGGCAAAGGACGCTTCGCAGAGCTTTGAGCTGCAAAACGGCGATATTCTCCGCGCCCGCTACAAGGACTACCGCGTAAGCGGGCTGTGGAACCAAAGCCGCGGCACCGAGCTCGGCGATACGCGCAGCGGGCTTCGGCACGCAGCGGATTTTATCGCGAGCGTGGCGCTGCAACTCGGCCTGCGTCTAGGCGGCGCGCTCGTGCTGACGTGGCTTGGCGATCATATCGGTGGCTCCTTCGGCAACGCCCTAAGCTTCATCGGATTTTTGCTGCTGCTTAGCCTTATGCTTTGAAAGGCGAATTTCAAACGGCAGTCTCCCGTAATTTTGCAACTTCAAGCAATTTCAAATTTCGAAATTTCGCAGAATTCTGCAGCGAGCGGATTTGGATTTTAAATTTTTAAGGCTTTGGGATCGTAAATTTAAAGGCGCGGCAAAATTTCAAAATTCAAGTGCGTAAGATTTCGGCTGCGGAATTTTAAAATTTTAAATTTTAAAGCGTAGAATTTCAAGGTGCGAAATTTTGATTTCAGAATTTTAAATTTTGCGGTGCAGAATTCCTCGGCGTGGATTAAAATTTTAAATTTCAAAACGCGTGAAATTCTAAAGCGCGAAATCAAAAAGCGGAATTTTAAAATTTCAAATTTCAAGGCGCGCAGAGCTGTAGCATGTGGAGTCGCAGCACGGCGTGTGAAGTTATAGTGCGCGAGGCTGTGACACGCAAAGCTGCGGCGAGCCGTCCGCTAGCTCCAAATTATTTCGTTTAGTTTTAGGTTTTTTACGATCGCTAAAAAGTGCGAAAGCTCGCGCTTGATTAGCGCGGCAGGGTCGCGGCGCAGCACGCTTTCGCCGATGTCGGGCTCGAAATTGTCGCGCCCCGTATTTACGAAAATGTAAATTTTGCTGTCCAAAAAGCTAAGGCTAACGGGCGCAGCCACGGCGCCTGCGAAGCGCAAGAGCCTCCGCATAAAGGCGGGCGTTAAAATATACATCGCGCCCGCCGCATCTGCGGAATACACGGCAAAGGCGGCGTTAAACTCCGCATCGTCCATATCGATCCTCTTTAGCCCGAGGGTGTTCGGCGCGCCGGCGCAAACGGGAAAGATTAGGGTTTTGGAGCTTATGCGTTTGTTAAATTCCGCGTATAAAAAAGTGCCGAGGATTTCACTTTCCAAAATTTTATTAAACAATTTCACATCGCAAAATGCAAACCTCACGCCGTCATAAACGCCCGAGACCCTGTCGTTGCCGCCTAGATATCTGTCTAGTCGAAAAAAGAGCCCGGAGAGCTTGAGTTTGGCGGGATCGATATCGCCTGAAATTTCATATCGATAGCCGAATGCCTTAAAATAGGGCATTAGATAGTGCTCTTTAAAAGCGCACTGAAATTTTACCGAGTAGTCTTGCTTAAAGTCTCTAAACAATACAAACAAGCTCGAAGCGGCCAAGATTAAAATTATAATTGTGAGTAAGATATATTTGGAAATCGTGGGGCGATTTTGTAAATCAACTAGAAATAGGCAAATTATAAAAAGACCCGCGGCTTGGATTATCGTAGCTTTTATGGAGGCTTGATCGCACAAAACAGCTACTATAAGAACAACTGCGAATAATCCGATAAACGGCAACAAATCCGCCATGCCTCCTCCGTCGCGTAGCTTGTATAACAAAAACACGCCGTAGCCGAGCATGCACGCCGCTGCGAAGACTGTATTTCTTTTCGCCTTATACAAAAGCCCCAGTCTGATCTGCTCCAGCTCGCTCGCGCTCAATCGCCCCTCCTAAAATTTAAATCCGATTATGGCGCTAGCGAGCTTTAAATTCGCTTAGGAACGGCGGCGAAATTTTAAAATTTAGACTTGTGTAAATTTACGGTTAAATTTTAGCGGTGGATCGTCTAAATAAAGCAAAGGCAGAATTTTGGTAGAAATTTAAGCGGCACGAAATTTTAAAATTCCGTGCCGTAAGAGAGATAAAATTTTACGGGCGCGCTTTAAATTCGCTATAAAATTTCACTGCGCCGAGCCGTAAAATTTCGCGAAATAAACGCCGCAGATTATGCTGCGAAATTTATAGGGCACCCGCGCGGACGCCGATAAATTTACGAACGCTCGCACCGCAAAAAGCGCCGCTAGCAAAATTTAAATTTTTCTATAAGGTGCTTGACCTACTTCGTAAAAGTTATTGCCCTCGCTGTCAATCGCTACGATAGCAGGGAAGTCCTCGACGGTAAGTCGCGCAACCGCCTCGGGGCCGAGCTCGGGGTAGGCTAGCACTTCATATTTTTTGATACTTTGGCTAATTAGCGCGCCTGCGCCGCCGATAGCGACCATATAGACGCAGCCTGATTTTTTCATCGCCTCGACGACGGCGTCGGAGCGGTAGCCCTTGCCGATCATGCCGTTTATGCCTACCTCGTTTATCATCGTCGGAGTGTATTTATCCATACGTCCGCTAGTCGTAGGTCCTGCAGCACCGATTGCCTGACCCGGTTTTGCAGGGGTCGGTCCCAGATAATATATAGTCTCGCCGGCTAAGTTTACGGGTAGCTTCTCGCCGCGAGCGAGGGTTTCGGTTAGAGCCTTGTGCGCGGCATCGCGAGCTGCGATGATGGTGCCGCTGATTAGGACGTTATCGCCCGCCTTTAGGCTTTTTACTACGCTTTTATCGAAAGGTGCGGTAATTCTTTTAACTTCTGACATGATTTCCTCCTTATAGTTCAGCATCGGCATGGCGAGCCGCGTGGCAGTTGATATTAACAGCGACCGGAAGCCCCGCTATGTGGGTCGGATACCACTCTACATTTACCTTAACGGCAGTGTTTATGCCGCCCAAACCCTGCGGACCGACGCCCGTAGCGCGCGCCATCTCCAGTAGTTCATCCTCTAGCTTGGCGTAGCGCTCGTCGGGATTTCTGCTGTCGATCGAGCGAACCGCGGCTTGCTTGGCTAAAAGCGCCGCCTTATCCATCGTGCCGCCGATACCGACGCCTACGACCATAGGAGGGCAAGCATTAGGACCAGCGTATTTGACCGCCTCTAAAAATACCTTTTTTACCCCCTCGATACCGTCTGCGGGAACGAGCATTTTTAGCACCGATTTGTTTTCGCTACCAAAACCCTTTGGGGCCACTTTGATCTTAAGCTTGTCGCCGGGGATGATGCGGGTATTGATGACCGCGGGGGTATTGTTTGTGGTGTTTTTGCGCTCAAAAAGCGGCTCTGCGACCACGGATTTGCGCAGATAGCCACCTACGTAGCCGTCCGCGACGCCTGCGTTGATAGCATCCTCCAGATATCCGCCCTCGATATGTACGTCCTGACCGAGTTCGACAAAAACCACCGTCATACCGGTATCTTGGCAGATCGGTGCGACCTCTTTTGCCGCCAAATCGGCATTTTGCAAGAGCTTGCCTAAGATATCTTTGCCGATAGGCGAAGTCTCGTTCTCGCGCGCTTTCTCAAATGCCGCGCGCATATCTGGTGTTACGTGATAACAGGCTTTTTTGCAAAGCTCGCTGACTACTTTTGTAATCTCAGCTGCTTGGATCGTTTTCATGATCTCTCCTTGTATTGAAATTTTAATGGATTATATTCCGTTAAACTAAAAACTTAGTTTAAAATTTTATATTCATTTAATAAATTTTAACAAAAGGCTAGAAAATAAGCGGTTTTTAATCTTTTTATAATAAAATATCGCTTTTCGAATTATCAAATACTAAAAATTTTGCGAAGAAATTTTAAAATCAAGGAAACCTATGAAAAAGAAAACTCTTGTGCTGCTCGTGGGCGCTTGTGTGCTTATAGGAATGATACTTTCTCTTGGGATTGCGGAGATGGTTCACCTTACAGGTACCGATAAATTCTGCGTATCCTGTCATACGATGCAGCCGATGGCAAACGCCTTTCACAACGACGTTCACGGCGGCAATAACCCGCAAGGCTTCAAAGCCGACTGCGTCGCCTGTCATGTCTCTCATGAAAATACCTTTATGTATCTTTGGACCAAGGCTCTAACCTCCGCAAATGATGTCTACAAGACGGTCTTTACCGATGCCGATAAGATCGATTGGCAAGAAAAACGCAAGGAGCGAAATCATTTCGTTTATGAAAGCGGCTGTCTAAGTTGCCATCGAAATTTAAAAGAGCAGAATAATCAAGTAAATAAAGCCTGGCTCGCGCATAGGGATTATTTCGCGGGCACTACCGGCAAAACCTGCGTGCAGTGCCACGAAAACGTCGGCCACAAAAATATGGGTATAGAGATCACCAAATATTGGGATAAATACAACCGAGAAAATAACAAAACCAAATAAAGGAGAAGCAATGCTAAAAAAAGTCGCTATTTTAATAGCCTGTATCGCATCGTTTGCATTCGCAGAAATGCCCGCGCAGCATGCGAATATGTCCGCGTCGGACGCGAACGTAAGCAATTCCGTAAACGTTAGTCTTACGAAGAATTTAAAGGTAAATAGGCAGCTTACGCCGCTAGCTAGACGCTGTGTCGAGTGCCATGCCGAAAAAACTCCGGGCGTAGTTGCGGATTGGAAGATGAGCCGCCACGCTCACGTAGGCGTTAGCTGTACCGACTGCCACTCGCAGCCAGCAGATAGCCCTATGGCAGCTAAAGAGCCGCATCCGAAAGACACAGACAATCATATTTCGGTGCTAGTTAGCCCTAAAACCTGTGCCAAATGCCACAGTAACGAGGTTAAAGAGTTTGAAAACAGCGGTCACGCAAGAGGTGCTATGCAGATGCAAGCCAACAAAGGAATAGTTGATCTAATGTATCACTACGAAGGACGTGATATCCCTGATCTTAAACACGCGCCTGATATTACCGGCTGCTCTCAATGCCACGGTAGCGTCATTAAAATGGATGAGCATAACAAGCCTACCAAAGAGACCTGGCCCGTTTACGGCATCGGTACGGTTTATCCGGACGGTAGCGTAGGCGGATGCAAATCATGCCACTCGAGTCATAAATTTTCGATTGCTGAAGCTCGTAAGCCTGCTGCTTGCGCATCTTGCCACTTAGGACCTGATCATCCGGATATCGAAATTTACAACAACTCAATGCACGGACACGTATTTAACGCTGAAGGCAATGAGTGGAAATTTGACAGCGCTCCTGGTACTTGGGCAGTTCCTGACTACCGCGCCCCTACATGCGCGACCTGCCATATTAGCGGCGGTGTGGGCGATCTAAACTCCACTCACAATGTATCTCAACGCTTGAAGTGGAATTTGTGGCAGCCTAAGAGCAATCTACGCACCGGCGGTAATGAGACCGCGGTAAGCGAGTTTTTAAATACCGGCAAGTTAAACATTGGTAATCCTTTGGCGGGTAACCTAAACGGTCCTGAGGCAGCGCGTGCGGAGATGAAGCAAGTCTGCAAAGAGTGCCACGCAAGCACCCACACGAATAATTTCTTTGAGGTGGGCGATAAGCAGGTACTTCTATATAACGTTTACAACGACGAAGCGACTAAGATGCTAAAAGAGCTTAAGGAAAAGAAACTTCTAAAAGACGATCCTTGGGCGGATGCGTTCCAGCGAATCTACTATGTTTCATGGCACCACGAGGGTCGCAGAATGCGCCAAGGCGCGCTAATGGGCGGACCTGATTATTCGCATTGGCACGGCGTATTCGAGGTCAAAAACGACATTAGAGAGATGCGCGAAATCTACGAGCGCCGCATCAAAACCGGCAAGATCGAGGAATAATCCCTCTTGGTCTGCTAAATTCTGCCAGACCAAACAGATCAAGCTTATAAGCCCCCGCAGTCCGCGGGGGCTTTTTTTATTTGCACAAAATTTTAGAATTTTATTTTGTAATCCGCAAAGCCATCAAAAATCGTCCCTAAAAACCACTGTCTAATTATTTAAGATTATTGAGAATTTATGACGGAAGTAGCTGATAAATTAGAGTAAATTTATCTCTTTGCAATCCAAAATTAGCTACAATCGCGCATATCATTTAAAAGGAATTGTATGGACAAGCAAACGGCATTAGACTTTTTGAGACTTCATCAGCCGATGCCTGCGCAGCTTTCAGATCAGCTTGTGGCAGAGTTTCGCACGGTACGGGAGTTTTTGCGTGATAATCCCTGCGACGAGGCGCTTGAGCCGCTTTTGCGCTCGCTAAACGAGGGCGACGGCGCAGGTGAATATCCGCTCGTGGACGAGGTGCTAGGTGCGGCGGACGATGCTGCTGCGGTAGCTGCGATTAGAGCGGTCTTGGAAGATCCGAGCACGGGCAGCGGAGCGCGATTTTGGGCGACGCTTTTTAGCGTGAGCTTCGTCCGTAAGGAGCTCATCGCAAGCCTGGAGACATCGCTTAAATACGCAAACGATGATTTGATCGAGCTTACAAAGGAACAGATCGAAATGTTCAAGCAGCTCGCGTAAAGTTAGCTGCTTAACTTAGGGTTGTGCCTTACTCGCCAGATTGCGCATTGCAAAGCAAATCCAAATTTATAAAAATTGGCTTAATCACAGGCTGCTTTTAAATTTTAAAATTTTGCGGTCGCTTAAAATTTCCTAGAGGCTGCGATTATGCAAGAGGCGTGCTTTATTTTCTATGCGCTGTGGCAGGCGCCCTGTGCGAGGATTGCTATCGGCAAAGATATAGTGTTGCCGTTAAGTGCGAGCGGCGCAGGCACCGAGAGATATGTGCCTAGGCAAGGGTAGAAATTTCACGGCGTCGTTTGAAGTAAAATTTTAAATCTGCGGGCTTGTGATAGAATTTAAGTCGTAATAATGAAGCAGAATTTAATATGCGGCGAGTTCGCCGCTGAAATTTTAAGATTACGTCGCGCAGTGACGAGATTTCGCTCGGTGCGATCCGTACGAAATTTTAAGCCGTAAAGATAAAGCGGAATTCTAAGGCGTGAGTTAGACTATAAACTAGCACCGTCGGTAGAGGATGCTACGCCTTTTTTGCTCTGAGAACTCCTACCGCACGGCAAAGAATTTCACGCTTTTAGCACTGCAGCTACGGACCTCGGCTATGCAGCGAGTAAGGCTGCGCTGCGCTATGCGACTAAGGATACTGCACTATTTCGCAAGCGATCTTGTAGCGAGATTAGATTATGAGTCTCGGCGTACGGCATAGGAATTTGGGCGGGTGCGATCCGCGTAGGATTACACGGCGCAGATTTCGCGCCCCCATCTGCACTACTAAAAATTCTACTGAGCGGAGTTGCGATCTAGAAATTTTGCAGCGGCACAAAATTGCCTGGCACGGATTTTGAGCTTGCGCGAAATTTCGCACCGCTAGTATTTGAGAGGCATAAAATTTTAAATCGCATGTCGCTTTAAAATTTTAAACTTATGAAATTTGAGCCGCGCTTACTTTTAAATCCTAATTACGCGCCGTGCTTGGCGATGAAATTTTAAAATTTTATTGTGCCAAGAGCAGCTCGATCAATCGGCGGATGCAGCTAAAAACAAGATAGATAAAATGCATCAGCGCGTGAAGCGGGGCTAAATTTAAATTGCTGGCTAAATATTTTAAAGCGTGGCCTAGACCGCTTGCGAGCGTTCGGTTTCGGCTCTAAAATAGTTAAATTTAGTGCTGGTGCTCGCGAGACGCTTCGGCTACCTGATTTTTGCGGTGCCGAAGCAAAGTCCGTTTTTGTTGCACTGCATGTTTTCGATTTGCGGATCCTCGCTTTCGCCGCAAATTTGAATCATTTGATGCGACGCCTCGTCCATTTTGGGCTCGCTGCAATGCGAAACGCCTGGCTTTGGATGCTCAGAATTGGAGCAAGCGCATACAAACAGCGCTGCGCAGGCGAACAAGAGGGCGTTTTTCATTTTAAATCCTTTTTAAAAAATTTCGTAATTTTATCTTTGCAAAACTGAAATTTTACGGAATTTAAAGCGTTTCGGATAAATTTAATGTATCTGCTTTTGCAAATATAAATTTTCTAAATTTCACGTTAGATACGAAGGGACGGCGTGCGAGGCGAGATAAATTTAATATTTGTGAGCGAGCTTTAAGACGCAGTTCAAATCATTTTGCGGAAAGATAAGATTAAAGGCACACTTAATCTTATCTATCGTTTTAAAATTTTTTACCGAAAGCCGCTATAATTGCGCCCTTTAAACTAAAATAAGGAGAAAACATGGCAATGACGAATTACATGGAACTTTTGATGGCAAATCAGCCGTGGAATTTGATTTTATTTATGGCGGTGCCGATGGGCTTAGCAGAAGCTATAGTAGCGAGCGAATTTTTTAGCTTGTACCGCGCGAAGGAGGGCTCTTTGGCACTAAAAATCAATAAATGCCTTAGCATCATTCTCGGCGCTTATTTTACGATATTAATCATTTACGTAGCGGTTAAAATTTTGCCCGTCATTCATTTACGTGGCGCTGCGGACGCCTTAGCTTTGGCGGCATACGCAGCAGCGGCGCTGCCTGCGCTGGTGCTGCTACTTTTGGAGCTAGGAGTTATCGCAAAAGGAGCGGAATTTAGAGCTAGGCTTAAATTTCATTTCTTGGCACTGATTGTATTTTTGGTGTTAGGACACGTCGCGATGATTTTTGGAATGACCGATCCAGGTATGGGCGGCATGGATCATTCTATGATAGATCATGGCTCGATGAGCGGGATGAGCCACGATATGGGTTCGATGGAGGGGATGGATCATTCGCGTATGAATCATGGCTCGATGGAGAACATGGATCACGGCGGTATGGATCACTCAAAGATGGAGCATTCACATTAACTTTAGTATGCCCGGCTTGGGCTAAATTTTAAAATTCTATTCCGCCGAGCTGCGGAGTTGATAGATCTTTATGATTTGATTGCCTTTTGTCTACAAAATGCATATGTAAGCCCCTCTAAATAGAATTTTACCGCCTTTCATCTGTCGCCTGCGAGGCGGTAAAATTTAATATCAAGCTTATCACCGCCTTTTTATGTTCTTGTGATATTTTTATTCGACTTATACAAGACGTAAAGCTCACGTATAGGTAGTTTTCAGTTTAAATTTGCGTGCAAACCGCTTTGGTATATTTTTTAACGTTAGTTTAATGCTAAATTTATATAATCTAAGTCTAGTTATATTTTAAGAGACGATTAAGAGTAAAAAGTGCTAAGCTTGGAGGCGGATAGAGTATGCAAGATTACGAATTATTGGACGTTTTATCCAATAAAAGGGTTCTTTGCCTAGAGGACGAGCCTGGGATTTTAAAAAATATAACCGAATCGCTGCAGCTGTTTTTCGGCGAAGTAGTGGGGGTTAAGGACGGACTGGAGGCGCTTGATGAGGCGATGAGCGGTTCGTACGACGCACTGGTTTTTGATATCGGCGTGCCGCATATGGACGGGCTAGAGGTCGTTAAAAAGATCCGAGCTGCCGGCATCAGCGTGCCGATCGTAATACTTTCGAGCCACACCGAGCAGGAGTATCTGTGGCGGGCAGTGGAGCTTAAGATCACCAGGTATCTGCCTAAGCCGTACGACAAAAACGCCTTTATAAAGGCGCTGCAAGACGTCGCAGCGGAGCTGATAAATCACGCGCCGATATTGAATATAAACGATGAGCTGAAGTATGATTTTGCCAAAAAAATCATCTACGTCAAAGAAAGTGCCTGTCATCTTTCCAAAAGCGAGAGCAAGCTTTTGGAGTACTTCTTAGCGCGCAAAAATCAAACCGTAACCTACGAGCAGCTATTTAGCTATATGTGGGAGTTCGAGCAGCCCAGCAAGGAGGCGATCAAGGCGATCGTCAAAGAGCTACGCCGCAAGATCGGCAAGGACGTGATCAAAAATTTATATGCGGTGGGGTATCTCTTTGAAGTATAAATTTAAATTTATCGTAGCGCTTTTCGTGCTGCTATATATCGTAATTACGGCTTTGGTTTTTAACTTCTACCGCGAGCTTGCGCTAAAGGACACGCGGCGCGAGGCGTTTTATATCCTAGATACGATGAATGCGGTGCGCGATTACGTCTCGACCGTGCAGCGCCCGCTAATAAACGAGCTTAAAGAAAAAAAGCTTCTAAGCGAGGACTTTTTCGATCCGAGGCTGATGTCCTCGACCTACATAACGCGCGAAATTTATAAAATTCAGCTCGCCAAAAATCACATCAACTACGACTACAAGCTCGTCGCTACCGATCCGCTCAATCCCGAACACGCTGGAAGCGAGTTTGAGAATGAAATTTTAGAGGGCTTTAAAGAAAACAAATATAAAGAATACTCCAGAATCGTCTACGATAAAGGTGGCGCCTCGTATCTTTTGAGTCTGCCGATAACAAACTCCCAGCCTTCGTGCACCGAGTGCCACAGCATCAACGCAGCACCTAAAAAGATGCAAGAGCTCTACGGCGATGTGGGAAATTTCAAAGGCGGCCTAGGCGATACGATTGCGATGATAAGTTTTAAAATTCCGATAAAAAGCATTCTGCTCTATCACACCAAAGAGTTTGTCGTTAGCGGACTAAGTTTGCTTGTGGTATTTTTGATCTGTATATTTTGTATCTATAAAATTCACAAAAAAAACGCGACTTTAAAGATGCAAACTCAGCTTTTACTGATAAATCAAAGCCGCCTCGCGCTCATGGGCGAGATGATCGGCAATATCTCGCATCAGTGGCGCCAGCCTCTATCGCAGATCAGCTCCACGCTCATAAATTTAGAGCTTTACAACGAGCGGGGCAAGCTCTCAAAAGAAAGGCTCGAGGGCGGCATCAGGGATGCGGGCGAGCAGGTGAAATTTATGAGCGATACGATCGAGGATTTTAAAAATTTCTTCAATCCGAATATGCCGAAGAGGGAATTTAGCGCCAGCGAGGCGATCGAGCAGGCGCGTAAAATTTTAAACGCCTCGCTTAAAAAGCACGTCATCGACATAAGCGTGCGGATAGAAGAAAATTTTACACTTTACGGCAACGTAAACGAGCTCATCCAGGTGCTCATAAACATCATAAACAACGCAAAGGAGGCGTTTTTGGACGTGCCGCTTAAACGGCGCGAGATTAAAATTCGCTCGTTTTTAAAGCAGGGCGAGCGAGTAATCACGATCGAAAATAACGCAAGCCGCATCGACGAAGCGCGGCTCGGTAAAATTTTTGAGCCGCACTTTACGACAAAACAGCAGGGCAGTGGGCTCGGGCTATATATGAGCAAGATGATAATCGAAAAAAACGGAGGGAGCATAAGCGCTGCGAATTCCGACGACGGCGCGATATTTACGATCTCTTTTCGTTAAATTTAGACTTCATTAAATTTCTCCCTTTTTCGCCCTTTTTTGTTGATATTATTTCGAGCGTAGAACTTTGCTAATTTAAAATTTCGATTTTCAAAGGAGGAGCCATGAAAAAATGGAATAAGATGCTACTAGGCGCGCTAGCCTGTATTAGCATTTTTGCCGCAGGAGCCTGTGCTGATGAAGGCATGGGGCATGAGATGGAAATGTCGCAAAAATCGCGCGACGTCATCGCAAATCCTAAGGGCACGTTGCAAAGCAGAGGCGTCATATCCTTGCAGGACTACGTCGTAGAAGAGCGAGAGATGTATGACTGGCTATTTAAAAATCACCCGATTTTTACCAAATACGGCGGTAAAACGGTCGGTAAGATGGATGTACATGACCGAGGTTTGGAGTGGCTTGCGGAAGGGCATGGATTTGACTTTTCAAAGGCGAGTAAAAGAGACGACGGCAAGGGCTATAGCTCTATGATGTATAGAATCCCTGCTGGCTCTTCTTTGCAATTTCCGAATAAATTCATAGGTCCTGAAAAATGCGGCGAGTGCCACCCTGCGCAGTATGAGACATGGAGCAGATCGCGCCACGCCACTACTATCCGCTTCCCGGGCGAGCACCCGGAGGTTAATAACAACCTAACCGATCCTGTATTTAGCCCCGACACTGCGTCGATCCTTCCAAAAGGTATTACCCCTGACGTAATTTATGCGACCGTGGGACACCTAAGGACAAAATTTGGCTACGTAGATGCATGGCTTCTACGCGGAACCTATCACGTAGAGGGCGGCTTGCTAAGAGATGGTACCGGTCAAATCGTAGCCGGCGGCAACCAATTCCAAAGGACTTGGGCGTTAAATTTAGATGACGAGACGGTCAAAAAGATCAAAAAGATCGCTCCGGAATTCCCGGGCACACTTGAGGAATACGGCGATAACGGCGGTTACGTAAGAGGTCTTGCGTCGTATGCTGCGAAATACAAAAAATCGATGTTTTTCCAAGCAAACAGCTCGTATTGCGAAGTCTGCCACCCATTCAAATTCGATTTTAAAACTAAAAAAGAATTCTATGCCGCTTTGGGTAACGCAAAAGAGCTTCAAAAGCACACTATCTCCAAGGGTATCACCTGTGAAGAGTGTCATGGAGCGGGCGGTCACTTGGATGGTGCTACAAATTTTAGAACCTCAAACTGCGAACGCTGCCACCAAAGATTTAACTATAGCCCTGATTTAGCTCGTGCTAATCCGCTAAACAACGGAAACCCTGATCTATCTCTTAGTTCTAAATTTAAATCCATGGGTCCAGGCTGCGGCTCTGAAGGCTCTCAATCATACTTCACCGCTCACTACGAGAAGGGTATGCGCTGCGTAACCTGCCACGATCCGCACGATAACACCGGACCGGTAGTTGGTGATAAAACCGTCAAGGGCGTAAATTATAACTCCGAGCAGGGCTATCTAAGCGCGTTTTATACAAAGCCTAAGATCACAAAAGAGTGCAAGGATTGCCACCAAGAGCAAGCCTACATCGCTGCAAGAGCCGATACGCATAAAGACAACACCTGCGCATCTTGCCACATGCCGTTTATGATGAGCTGCGAGAACTTCTACGCTATTCAGTTCCAAGACAACGCGGGATTTGATACTCAAAGAAGATCGCACATCTGGAAGATCGACATCGATCCTGCTAGAAAATCTCTAGTCGCAGGCGATGCCGCTAAGGGTCCGAGAGATCCGAAAGATTGGCACTTCCAAAGAAATAAAGAGGGACGAAATTTCGTCGATCTTATGTGGTCGTGTGCACGAACCTCGTGGGCGGATAAAGATATGCAAGATACCAAAGGCTGCCATAGCCCTGTCGTTTCCGAGCTAAAAGAGACGCTTCACTTCAAGAACCAAAAGCAGGTTTACGATGAGGTTATGGGCTGGCAAACTCCGATTAAGAGCGACTTCTCGCAGGTTAAGATCGGTATTCAAGGAATTTACTCTATCCTTGAGACTAAAAAGCTTAACTCCAGCGATAAAACTCGCGTTTACGAGCTAATAGAAAAAGCTCAAGACACCGTCGATCTTATCGAAAAAGACGGCTCATGGGGTATGCATGGCTTTAAATATACTAAGCAAAGGCTAGAAGCCGCTAAAGAGTATATCAAAGAGGCTCAAAGAATTCTAAATAATAATTTATAATTCTTTCGGGGTCGCGTAAGCTCGCGGCCCCGAAATTTAAAAGGCAAATGTATGCAAAAAAGACTGAAAATTTTCTTGCCTATCGTTTTGGCAAGCTGCGCGTTGGGCGCGAATTTAACTACGCAAGAACAAAAAGAATCTTATAGCATCGGAGCTTCTACCGGGAGCTATGTTTCAAACCAGCTGCATTCACAAGCCGCATTAGGCGTCAAGTACGATTTAGATGCGGTGATAGAGGGTTTTTTGGACGCTCTTAAAAAGCAGCAGAAGCTAAAAGATGAGGAAATTATTGCGCTTTTGAATCAAAGAGCCGATAAGCTAAATAAGATCGTAGAAACAAATTCCAAAGCGGAGCTTGATAAAAATTTAAAAGCAGGCAAGGAATTTATGGCGAAAAATGCCAAAAATCCGGACGTTAAAACCACAAAATCCGGTCTTCAATATGAAATTCTAAAGCTAGGTATGGGCGAAAAGCCAAAGCCTGAGAGCGTAGTAGTGATGAACTACAAGGCGTATTTGACGAATGGTAGCGTATTTGACGATACTTTCGCATCTAAAATTCCGGCGCATCTTTCTATGATAGGCTTAATCGACGGATTGCGCGAGGGGCTGCTTTTGATGAATACAGGCTCGAAATATAAATTTACAATCCCTAGTAATTTAGCCTACGGCAACGTGGACGTAGATAGAATTCCTGCGGGTTCTGTGGTAATTTTTGAAGCCGAATTACTAAAGGTTTTAAAGCCCGGTGAGCTTGCCGATGCGGCGAAAAAGCTTAGCGAGAGCGAGGCTAAAAGCTTTCACGACGCTAATAAAACAAAGTAGTTTTGCTTAAATTTAGTCGGAGGAGAATATGCAAAAGCAAAGAAGAAATTTTATAAAATCCGCCGCACTAGGCTCTTTGGGGCTTGGCGCAATCGCCTCAAGCTTACTCGCGCAAAACAGCGCGGATAAAAGCGCGCAAGACGCAAATGCGAGCGTTCAAAAGCAAGAGCCGAAAAAGCCGCACTACGGCATGATATTCGATCAGAACAAATGCGTGGGCTGTACCGACTGCGAGATCGCCTGTAAAAAGGTAAATTTAGTTCCGAAAGGTCAGATGAGGCTTTTTATCCAGGATAAAACCGATCCGCTAAATTTGAAAGAAAAGCGCTACGTCAGGGTTTCTTGCCAGCAGTGCGAGGACGCGCCGTGCGTGAATGTCTGCCCGACGAAAGCCTGTCACAAGGACAAAAAAACCGGCATCACGACGATGAACACCGATGATTGCATCGCCTGTAAATACTGCATCGTCGCCTGTCCTTACGACGTGCGCTTTATAAATCACGAAACCAAAGCCGCAGAGAGCTGCAACTTCTGCTTGGATACGAATTTAAAAGACGGTCACGAGCCTGCCTGCATCGAGGCGTGCAGATACGAGGCGATCGTATTTGGCGATCTAAACGACGAAGGCTCGCACATCAGCAAGCTACTTCGCGTAAAAGACAGCCTGCGCATGCATCCTGAGTGCGGCACGAAGCCGAGCCTGCGCTATATTCCTGCGGTAAAACTGGGGGTGTGATATGAACGGAGCTATAAATTTTACTGCGACATTCTCGCACGGCGTTGAGTGGGGCTGGCCGATCGCGGTTTATCTTTTGCTAGCGGGTATGAGCGGTGGCGCGTTAGTAGTCGCGATCCTCGTCAAATTTTATAAAAAACAAACCGAAAGCACGCCGCTGTTTAAGGCCGCGTCGCTGCTATCTTTCGTAGCGATCCTTCTGGGTATGGTTTGCCTCGTGGCCGATTTGGAGCGACCGCTTCTTTTTTGGAAAATTTTGATTAATTATAACTTCACATCGGTTATGTCCGTGGGCGTAGCGGCGCTTTGCGTCTATATCCCGCTTACCTTCGTAGCTTGCCTTTACGCGTTTGAAGAGTGCCTTAGAGAGTTTTTGACGCACAATCTTAGCTTTTTAAAAGGGCTTTTCGAGCTTGCGATGAAAATTTTAAACGCGCTTCGCCCGCTGCTTCTTGCGCTTACGCTTATTTTTGCGGTCGCGATCTGCGCTTATACGGGCTTTTTGATCTCGGTTTTAGTTAGATTCCCTATCCTTAATACCGCCGTTTTACCTGCGCTTTTCGTGGCGTCGGGCTTATCGGCGGGTATCGCGGGCTCAAGCCTAATAGCCGCGCTTTTCTTTAAAGCAGACCCGCACGGAGGCGATCTTAAAATTTTACACGCAATCGAGTGGCCGGTTTTGGCGATGGAAATTTTACTAATCGGTATGATTTTCGTTTCGCTCGTCACCGGAAGCGACGTGCAAAAAGCCGCCAGCGTCGCCTTTAGCGAAGGCGTTTACGCTCAGCTATTTTGGCTAGGCGTCGTGGGCGTAGGCTTTTGCGTACCGCTCGTTTTAAATTTCGCACTAGGCAAAAAGATCGCTCACACCGCGTTTGCGTTCTACGTTAGCGCGCTTGCCAGCGTGGTCGGAGTATTACTTCTTAGAATGTTTATACTATACGCGGGACAAACTTACGATATAATAATGTAAAACTGCGGAGGGTTAATGAGCGCGCTAAAAATATTAAAATTTTTCATCTCTTACAAGTTCGCGCTCTGCCTCCTTTTCGTTCTAGCCGCAGGTGCCGGCGTCGCGACCTTTTTAGAGAGCATTTACGATACGCAAACTGCTAAAATTTTAGTCTATGAGGCGCGATGGTATGAGTGCGTCATGGGTGCTGCGACGCTGAGCCTGCTCGGCATTATAATTAAAACCAAAATGTGGCGCCGCTTTGGCTCCTTCGTCCTTCACGCGGCATTTATCGTCATCTTTATCGGCGCGGCGCTGACGCGCTATTTCGGCACCGAGGGCGTGCTGCACGTAAGAGCGGGCGAGAGCGAAAGCGAGATGGTAAGCGTCAAACCATACTTGCAAATCCGTACGCAAGACGCGCTGTTTGAGCACCCGCTAAATCTATCTCAGATCGGCGATAACGATTTTAGCTTCACGCAAAGTATAAATTCTAAAAGCTTCACCGTCAAATTTAGCTCCTACAAACCCGCGCCCAAAGGCGAGCAGGGCACGCTTGCGGTAAAAGCGGGCTTTGAGGGCGGAAGCGAGCAAGAAGCGCAGCTGCGCGGCGGTGCGGGCTGGCTGGGCGAGCCTAAAATTTTAAACTTTGACGGCGAGGAGATAATGCTAAGCTGGGGCTCGAAACTCGTAGAGCTTCCATTTGCGGTAAAGCTTTTGAAATTTAAGCTCGAGCGCTACCCGGGCTCGCAAAGCCCGTCGTCCTACGCCAGCGACGTTGAAATTTTAAAAGAGGGCAAGAGCGCGGGGGAGCATGAGATTTATATGAACCACCCGCTAAGCTTTGACGGCTTTAAGCTTTTTCAATCCTCTTATGACATGGACGAGCGGGGCACGGTGCTGGAGCTTAACCGCGATCCCGGTAAAATCCCCACTTATTTCGGCTATTTCTTACTTTGCGTCGGATTTATCGGCAATCTTTTTACCGCGGGCAGCAGGTTTAAAAAGTTAGCTAAATTTATCAAAAATAACGCACCCGCCGCGCTTCTTTTGATTGCGCCGCTTTTTTTCAACATTGAGCTTCGCGCCGCGGATGAAAACTATCTGGCAAACCTTAAGGCCAACTCGCGAGTTCATGCAAACGGCGCGTTCGCGGAGCTTTTGGTGCAAGATTACATGGGCAGGATCAAGCCGCTTAGCACCGAAGCAAGCGAGATCGTAAATAAAATTTCAGGCACGGAGGGGCTTTATGGCTTAAGTGCCGAGCAGATGATCCTAGGAATGAGCCTAAATCCTGCTTTCTGGCGCGATCAAAAGATCATCAAAATCAAAAATGACGAGATCAAAAAGATGCTAGGCTTGGCGCCACAGGAGCGATATGCGAGCTTTAATTCGGTCTTTGATGAAAACGGCAACTACAAGCTCGCCCACGCCCTGGACGAGGCGAATGAAAAAAGCGCCTCGCGCCGCGGCGTGCTCGATAACGAGCTGATTAAATTTGACGAGCGGCTAAACATCGCGTATCTGACCTTTAGAGGGGTGTTTTTTAAATTTATTCCCGTGCCGAACGACCCGCAAAACACCTGGCTTTCGCCGAACGACGCCTTTGCGGATTATAGCATCGCTCCGCAGATCAAAGGCGTGCTAAACGACTATCTAAACGGCTTGCAGGATGGAATTTCGGATAATGATTGGGCTAAAGCGGATGCAGCGTTAGCGGAGCTGAAAAACTACCAAAGAGCTACCTCGGCAGCTATTCTTCCAAGCGAAAACCGCGTCAAAGCCGAGGTGTTTTACAACAAAGCTTCGGTTTTTAAAAAGCTCGTTTATTGCTATATGATCCTAGGCGGCGTAGCTCTAATATTGGCGCTTTTGGGCGCACTTTGCGGCAAGAGCTTCATGCTCGCGCAAAAAATTTTATTCGGAGCCTTTGCCGCAAGCTTTGCGGCGCATACCCTCGCGCTTACGTTGCGCTGGTACGTCGCGGCTCACGCGCCGTGGAGCGATAGCTATGAGTCGATGATCTACATCGGCTGGTCGGCGGCGCTTGCGGGGATTATATTTTTTAGAAAGTCCCTGCTTACGCTAAGCGCGAGCTGCTTGCTAGCCAGCATCGTGATGCTAGTAGCGCATATGAGCTTCGTAAATCCGCAGATCACTAACCTTGTGCCGGTGCTAAAATCGTATTGGCTTAGCATCCACGTATCTGTTATCACGGCTAGCTACGGATTTTTAGGACTTAGCTGTCTGCTCGGTCTTTTGGCTCTTGTTTTGATGGCGCTTAAAAACAGCGCCAATTGCGAGCGGCTTAACGCGCAGATCAGATATATAACGGCGATCAACGAGATCAGCCTCATCGTGGGGCTTTCGATGCTGACGCTCGGAAATTTCTTCGGCGGCGTATGGGCGAATGAGAGCTGGGGGCGATACTGGGGCTGGGATAGCAAAGAGACCTGGTCGTACGTCTCGATCATCGTCTATGCGATCGTGCTGCATCTAAAGCTTATCCCGAAGCTCGGCTCGATCTATGTTTATTGCGTAAGCTCGACGCTCGCGTATAGCTCGATCATAATGACCTATTTCGGCGTAAATTTTTACCTAACCGGCATGCACTCTTATGCCGCGGGCGATGCGCCGCAGATACCCGCGCCGTTTTATTGTATAATAGCGGCGGTATTTTTAATAATCGCTCTTGCTTTCAGGGGCAGGGACGTAAAAACGATATGAAGGAGTAAATTTGAAAAAATTTATAATAGCGCTGGTTTTGGCTGCTGCGGCAAATGCGGGCTTTATCAGCGAGGGCATTCAGGCGCAGCAAAGCGGCGATCATAAAAAACTCGCAGAAATTTACGAGCGAGCGTGCGGTTTGGAAAATAAAGCTTCGGGATGCTATAATCTGGCCGTTTTGTATTTTGAGGGCACCGGCAACGTAGAGAAAAATTTCGAAAAAGCGATCAGCCTCTACGAGAAGGCGTGCGGCGCTAAATTTGCGCTTGCGTGCAATAATCTAGGCTATATCTACGAAAGCGGCAACGGCGCGGATCAAAATTTTACCAAAGCCGCGGCTTATTACGAAAAAGCCTGCAAAGATAACGAAGGCTGCACCTCGCTCGGGCTTTTATACGCAAACGGCGCCGGGCTTGCAAAGGACGTCGTCAAGGCGGCGAGCCTTTATGAAAAAGCCTGCACCTACGGCGATATGATGGGCTGCAACAACCTGGGCTATCTGTATCTAAAGGGCGAAGGCGTGCAGCAAAGCTTCGCAAAGGCTAAAATTTTTTACGAAAAAGCTTGCGGCGGCGACATCGGCATCGGCTGCAACAATCTAGGCTATCTATACGCCTTCGGGCAGGGAGTGGATCAGGATTATAAGCAGGCAAAGCAGCAGTATGAAAAAGCTTGCAATCTCGGCCACTTCGACGGTTGCAATAATTTAGCCATAATGTATGCCGAGGGCAAGGGCGTGAAGTCCGATAACGCCAAAGCAAAAGAGTTTTTCAAAAAAAGCTGCGACGGCGGCATCAAGATGGGATGCGAGAATTTGGAATTTTTAAACTCGATTAGTAAGTAAATTTAAAACATCAAATTTTTAAGGAGACAGTATGATTTTACGTTCGTTTTTAGCTTCGGCTGCACTCGTCGCGTTCGTTTGCGGTGCCTCGATGGACGGGGCCAATAAACCGGCAAAGCCTATGTTTCAAAGCGTGGATCCTAGTAAGGCTACGCTTGTAGGAAGCGGCGAGGACAAAGAATACTGCGCCGTTTGCGGAATGAGCCTGGTAAAATTTTATAAAACCAACCACGTTTGGAACGGCAAGCAAGTAGCTTCTCTGCACTGCTTGTACGAGATTACGGGCGGCAAAATTCCAAGCGATGCACAGGTCGTCGATACGAAAAATCTAAATTTAATCGACGTAAATAAAGCCTTTTACGTCGTGGGTAGCAAGGTCAAAGGCACGATGAGCCGCAATAGCAAATACGCCTTTTCAACCGAAGCCGACGCGAAAGAATTCCAAGCCGAAAACGGCGGCGAGATAGTGAACTTTGCCAAAGCCTACGAGATTGCGGGGCAGGATTTTGAGGGCGATAATAAGATGATCAAAGCCAAGCGAGAGGGCGGCGTTTACGCGCACGGTAAAGAATTTTATGAGACAAACTGCGCTAAAACTGAAGCGAAAAGCTTTAAAGCCATCTCCGAGCTTAAAGCTCATCTCAAAAATGTTTGCGACGCAAAGGGCGCGAGCAAGGAGCCTGAGTACGACAAACACCTGCAAGCCGCGGCGCTGTATCTATGGGATGCACCGGCAAATTTAGGCAGCAGCGGTAAAGATGCAAAAGCGAAAAAACCTGAAAAGATCGTCGTGCCGGAAGGCGCTAAATGCCCGGTCTGCGGTATGCTGGTAGGTAAAAACCCTAACTGGGCGGCGATGATAGAGGTTCAGGGCGGCGAGAGTCTGTATTTTGACGGCGTGAAAGATATGATGAAATACTACTTCCAAAAGGGCAAGAGCTTTGATAAAATTTTCGTAACCGACTACTACAAGCTGCACAAGATCAACGCTAAAAGCGCCTTTTACGTGCTCGGCTCAAACGTCTTAGGGCCGATGGGCGACGAGCTCATTCCGTTTGAGAGCGAGAGCGCGGCTAAGACCTTCGCTAAAGATCACGGAGGCAAGAGCGTGCTTAAATTTGACGAAATTCAAGAGAGCGTAATAGAAGGGCTATGAGGCTCATTTGCGCTTTAACGATTTTTTTTGCCGCCCTTTACGCGCTCATTGCGGTGCATTATGTGAGCTTTGATCGCGCAGAGGGCGAGCAGTGCCTGCAAAAGCTCGCGCGCGAGATAAAGGACGTGCGGCTCTCGAGCAGCTTTAAGAGCAAGGCCTACGCGGAGTTCGTCTATGATAAGTAAAAGCTTCATCGACTACTCCGTAACTCTGCTGCGAAAAGACAGAGCCGACCACTCCTTTAGCTTTGTAATATTTGCATTTATCGTTTTTATTTTAAGCTCGGTGCTTTTTATCTCCGGTTCCATTCAAAACGATCTCGAAAAGGTCATCAAGCTTAGACCCGACATCGTAGTAGAGGCTCTGCGCGCGGGCAAACGCGACCTAATGCACGACGGCTATATCTACGACATCTCTAAGATTGCAGGCGTCAGCGAAGTGCAGGGCGCCGTGGACGGGATGTATTACTTCGCTCAAAAGCGCGTTTGGTTTCATATCGTAGGCGACGAAAGCCTGAGCGAAAACGAAATGATCGTAGGCGAGGGGGTAAAGGCGGCGATGGGCGAGTGGTACTACGAGGATGAGTTTCACTTTTTGACCGAACAGCGCCTAATCGCGATTAAGATTAATAAAATTTCGCCGCATGAAAGCAGCATCGTCTCAAACGACGTGATCTATCTAAACCCCGCTACCGCGCGCGAGGTGCTAAGCCTGAAGGAGGGCGAATACACCAAGCTCTACGTAAGCGTGCCCAACCCCAACGAAGTAAGCGAAGTAGCGCTTAAGATCGTAAATTTATACCCCAACACGCAAGCTCTCAGCGCCGAGGACGCGGTAGCCGAAGTAAGGCATCTGTATTATTACAAGGGCGGGATCTTTATGGTGCTTTACGCCGTGGCGATGATCTCGTTTTTCATCTTGCTGAAAAATCAAATTTCGCTCGCATACGGCGAGAAGAAAAAGGAAATCGCGATCTTGCGCAGTATAGGCTTTTGTATTAAAGACATCATCGCGATGAAATTTATTCAAAATTTCATCGTCTCGCTAAGCGCTTATCTGCTCGGCGTCGCGGGCGCGTATGCTTATGTTTTTATCCTGGATGCACCGCTTCTGCGCGATATATTCTTAGGCGGCGAGCTGCGAAATTTCATCACCTTCACGCCTGCGATAAATTTCAATATGCTCTTTTTGATCTTCGTCTTTAGCGTGATCCCGTTTTTAGCCTTCGTCATCATCCCATCCTGGCGCATCGCTATCGGCGATATGAGCGAGGCGGTCAAATGAGCAAGATAGAGATCAAGCAGCTTTATAAAATTTACAACGAGGGCAGGGCGAATGAATTTCGCGCTTTAAAAAATATAAGCTTAAGCGTCGAAGAGGGGCAGATCGTAATCTTAAAAGGGGTCAGCGGCAGCGGCAAAAGCACGCTTCTATCCATCATAGGCGCGCTTGCTAAGCCTAGCAGCGGCGAGGTTTTGGTGGACGGCGCAAACGTCTCCAAGCTCGCCGATATCGAAAGCTCCGCGTATCGCCACAAAAAAATCGGTTTTATCTTTCAGTCTTTCAACCTGCTTGAGGCGCTTAGCGTCTATAAAAACGTCCTTGCGCCGCTTAGTCTTGAGCGGCTGAGCAGAGATGAGCTTGGCGCGCGCATAGACGAAGCGATGCAGATCGCTAATATCGCGCATAAAAAAGATCAGATCGTCTCCAGCCTTAGCGGCGGCGAGAAGCAGCGTTGCGCTATCGCAAGGGCGCTCGTGATGAGGCCGCAGATCATCTTAGCCGACGAGCCGACGGCAAATTTAGACAAACAAAACTCGCTCGGTTTCATCGAGATGCTCTCAAAGCTCAAAGAGCTAAAAAAGACCGTTTTGATCGCGACGCACGACATACTCTTCGACGAGTTAAGTTTCGTAGATCGATATGTGTTTTTAAAAGACGGAGAAATTTCTGCATGAGCGTATTTTTATCGGGCAGCGTGATCGCGTTTTTGGCCGTGGAGCTGATCGTAATAACGCTGATGACGATCTCGCAGTTTCACATCGTGCGGATCATGCGCTATTGGGACTTTAACGCCACCTCAAATTTACAATACGCCCTGGAGAAGAGAAACTATCTCATCAATACCATTTTGTTCTTCACGATAGCGTGCAAGATCATTTTGTTTATATTTTTCGCGCTCTGCTTAAACGAGCTCTCTTCAATCGTGCCCGGCGCGATGTGTTCCGCAGGCGTCGTGGGCTCGAACCGCTACGGCAATATCCTGCTGCTTTTAAAAATTTTACTGATCTTCGGCTTTGGGCTCTGGCTTATTTTAAACAGCCTCGATCTTAAAGCGGGTAAATTTCCTTATTTAAAGCGCAAATACCTGATCTTTACCATCCTTTTTACGGGCGTTTTGGCGGAGTTTATTTTAGAAATTCTATTTTTTACCAATATCCCGTTGCGCGTGCCGGTGTTTTGCTGCTCGGTCGTATTTCGCGCGCCGAAGCTCCCGTTTGGATACACGCAGGCGCTTTTGGCGACCTTTTTCTACGCGATATTAGGTGCCATTTTGATCTTAAATTTCTTAAAGCAGTCGATGGCGAGCTTTGCTTTAAATTTGCTCTTTTTGTTCGTCGCATACTACGCGATCACCTATTTTTTCGGGCTTTACGTTTACGAGCAGCCTAATCATAAATGCCCGTATTGCATGCTTTTGAAGGATTATTACTTCGTCGGCTATGCGATCTGGGGCTCGCTGTTTTTGGGTATATTTTTCGGCATCGTGCCCTTTTTAACGGAGCTCATCACTAAGCGCGCCTATACCCACCTGCTTAAATACTCCTCGTTCTGGCTTATTCTAAACGCGCTCATCTGCAGCGCCTACGTCGTCAAATACTACTTCGTGCGGGGCGCGCTGCTATGATTAAGAAAATTTTTGCCGCAGTTTTGCTCGCCTGCGTGATGGGGCTGCTCATATCGTCTATGGATATAGCCGAATCCAAAATTTCCGTGCGCCACGGCAACACGGATAAGCAGCCGCTGCAGATTGAATTTGGCAAATACCTATGTCACGAGAGCGGCACGGTGATAAACGATCTATATAACACCGCTCAGGCCGTTATGCCAAACGGCGATACATATTTTTTCAACGACATCGCAAACGTCTTCATGTGGCTGATGCGGCAAAAAAACAAAGATGAGATCGTGGTGTGGGTCTATTCGCAAGATACCGAAAGATACATCATCGCCAAGGACGCCTGGTACTCGCGTGTCGAGATCACGCCGATGGGATATGGCTTTGGCGCGTATGAGTTTCACAACTACGGCAGGAGCGACTACTACTACGACGAGATCGTGCTGTGCGCCGCTCGCGGCGAGACGCTGCTAAATCCGCTCATCAATATCCTACTATCTGAAAATAAAATTTAGCCTCGCGGCGAATTCGAAAAATGAAATTTAGTCCTGCGATGGATCGGAAATAAAATTTAGCCGTGCGGCAGGTAGAAATAAAATTTAACTCCGCAGCAGGCGTGACTTGTCGCAGATACAGCTCGCAGATTAAATTTTACCCGCGTGCAGCTTGAATTTTATTCGCGTCCGCACCTTTTATTAAATTTTTACCCGCCGCTGCTTTCGTTAAATTTAGCTCGCGTCCGAGTTTGCGTTCGCTCGCAATTATTAAATTTACTCGCATTTGCCTGGGTTCGCATCGGTTTGCTCGTTAAATTTTACCTACCCGCGCCGCTTGCTCGCGCCTGCCGCTTCGTCCCGCCGCCGATTAGTTTAAAATTCCAGGCCGCATTCGCCCGTCGCGCGATCAATAAATTTATATCAATACGGGCGCCGAAATTTTAAGCTATAATGGCGCTAAATTCCACATTAAAGGAGCAAAAATGAGCGAAATTTTAGATCAGACGCTGGAGCGCGCGAAAGAAATTTTAGGAGCGGAGGCGCTGGATCTTAAGATCGAGCGCGCGGTCGTGGGGCTGTTTTTTAGCGGCGTGAAGCTGCAAGGAGGCGCGTGCGGGCTTAGCTATACGCCGCTAAAGTCCCTATCGGGCGCCGTTTGCTGCCCCTCGCAGGCAAGCGCGATGCCCGATTCGGGCAATATCGCAGGCAAAAGCGTGCGCTATCTGCTGCGCGATCTGGGCTCCACCGCGCCGCTTAAAAAGACGCTCGCGCTTGCCGCGCTAAATGCGCTTGGAAGGGCGTGTTTCAATAAAATCCGCGCGGATTACGACGTGAAATTCGGCGCCGATCCCTTTGAGCAGCTGCAGATCGAGCGCGGCAGCTTTAGCGTCGTCGTGGGCGCGCTGGTGCCCTACATCAAGACGCTGATGAAAAATGGCGCGGATTTTAAAATTTTAGAGCTTGATAAAAGCACGCTCAAGCAGGCCGAGCTGCCGTTTTATCTGCCCGCAAGCGAGGCCGCAAGCGTCGTGCCGCACGCCGACAACGTGATAATCACGGCTACGACGCTCATCAACGACACGCTGGATGGGCTTTTGCGTCTTAAAAAAAGCGGCGCCAAGCTCGTGCTCGTGGGGCCCACCACGCCGCTACTGCCGCAGGCGCTGTTTGAGCGCGGCGTGGACTTTGCGGGCGGCACGCTCGTGCGGGATGCGGACGCGGTACTCGATATCATCGCGCAGGCAGGCTCGGGGTATCACTTTTTGGGTAAATTTGCCGATAAAATCACGATCTGTAAGGGCTAGCGCGCGGATTGAAATTTTAAAATTTAGCGCGCAAAGGGCTTAAATTTAAAGGAGAAAATATGCAAAAGTGCGTTTATATCGTGCACGGCTACGACGCTTCGCCTAAAAGCCATTGGTTTGCCTGGCTCAAAGGCGAGATCGAAAAATCGGGCGCGAGGGCGAAAATTTTAGCGATGCCTACGCCTGCGCATCCGAAGCTTGATGAGTGGCTGAAAACTCTACGCGAAAGCGTAAAATTTGAAGGCGAAGTTTATCTGGTCGGACACAGCCTCGGCTGCCCTACGATCTTAAATTTTTTGCAAAGTAGCGCCGCAAGCACCGCAGTAGAGGGCGTAGTGCTGGTCTCGGGGCTTGCAAAGCCGCTTAGCGATCCACAATTTAAAATTTTAGACGAGTTTATGGACGGCGGCTTTGATTTTGAGCGCATAAAAGCCGCCGCAAAACAGCGCGCGGTGGTTGCCGCAAAGGATGACTATATCGTGCCGTTTAGTTTCAGCCGCGAGTTAGCGGGGCAGATCGATGCTAAGTTTTACGAGGTGCAAAAAGGCGGGCATTTTTTAGATAGAGACGGCTTTACGAAGCTTGATCTCGTGTATGAAATTTTAGAGAAAATGATGAAATTAAAGGGTTAGGCTTTGGGCAAACATACCCGCGCCCGCTAGCTCGGTTTTTTTGCATTTGAGTTCGCCGCTCGCATTTTTCTCTGCCGAAGTTCGGATTTGCTTTGCGGCTAAGATAAGGGCTTCGTATTTAACCCGCCAAAGGTTTCGCTGCCCGCATAAATAAGCCCGCGGTGCAATCGTCGTTTGCAAAAACGAGTTCCGCGCCGTTTTAAAATTTTGCAAACGCTGCAGCAAGGATAAGTGCGTTTTATATAAATTTCAAAACGCAGCAGTTGACGGGTTTCTGGTTGTGGTAAGATAAAATTTAGCGCCCGCGGCGGAGCTTTTTCGACTACGAAATTTTAAAGCAAGCGGGATGAGCTAAATTTTAAATCTCGCCCAGCTTACGAGGGCTAAATATGCACCTAAGTCCGTATCGCGCGAGAGATAAAATTTAGCGAGCGCGAAAGGCGCATAGGTCTAGCTTTTCTTTTCGTTAAACACATACGAAATCACGAAAACGATCAAACAAACGGGCGCGAACGCAAATGCAAATGCCACGCTCCAGCCGACGGCACGCTCGCCCAAAAAATACCCCGCCGCGAGGCACGTCAAAAACCCGCCGTAAAAAGCGCCAAGCGATAAATTTTCTACCGCAAAAAGCAACAAACTAAGATTTGGATTTTTTATAAATAGCTTACTTGGCTTAAAGTTTTTATACCTTTTGAACAAATACCAAAGCAGCGCACAAGCTAAAATCGCAAATATTGCGATAAAAACGGTAATCCTTAGCGCACCATCCAAAGGCAAAACCTCTAAAATCAATGCCGCTGCCCACCAAGCGAGCAAGAAAACTATCGGCAAAGCGAGCAAATATCTCGCCGTCCTGTGAAATTTATACCTTTGCTCCGCATCCATCGGTCTTAAGTCCCATAAATTTTTTAATAAAATTTATATAAAACTTTTAGCGCATCTCTATATCTCTACCGCCCAAATAATATTCTTCCAGCGGATAATTTATGTTGCCGCAGTTATCAAATTTAAAACCTTTTCCGATACCAACTACGGCATTTTTTCTCTCTTTATAGTATTTCTTCACGATAATAAAATTTCCTCTCTCTCTCGTATCGCACAGATACTCCGAATGGTTAAATTGCATATAATTGCCGTTAAATATAGCAAATTTATCAAGAAACAAAGTGCCTGTGACTTCTTTCTCGCCACCGTCAACCATAACTATCGGTCTGTCAAATCCAACGCTCGTATCTTTCAAATTTATTTTTAGATATTTCTTCGGATCGGTTTTTTTAGCCTTTAACTCTTTCATCAGTATCTGCTCGGTCGTTTTTCCCTCTTGGTAATATTTTTCTAATACTTCAAAACAATTCGATAAGTTTATATTTTCTAGTTCATAGTATGCAACCTCGTATCTACTGGACCAAAGACTACCGAAGGTTTTCAACCTATAAGCATCAATCATCCAATATAGCTTTACATCATAGTCCAAATATGCCCCGGCTACTCTTTTATACAACTCCTCTTTGGGCAAAATTCTGTTTTCTTTGAGGCAGTATCCTTGCTTGTATTTGTCGTAGTCGGAAAGGGAGACTATCACAAAGCCTCGCGAAGTGGAGTAGTCGGGGATTATGCGGATAAATACGGCACAAAGTATTATTATAAGAAGCAACGTGCCAGCTAGCACTTTAAATTTAATAGACCTGTAGAATTTCATATCAGTCCTTTTCTATCCATCCATTCGTTAGAGGCTAATTCTTTCGGACCAGGAGGAGTTTTCTTTCCCCACAAATAATAACTCAATATATCGGCGCCGTAATTACCCTCTAAGTCTAATCTTAGATCAGTTTCTTTTTCGGTTACATTCGTTAAGATAAAATTTTAACTAACTTTATCCGCCGTGAATCCACATATCCAGCTCCTGTTCCGCCGGGACTTTGATATCAAAATCTATATTTCCGCAATTATCGTATGAGAATTTACGTCGCAGATTTTTCATATGGGTATAAGCCAAGACTTCGTTAAGGCTTTCTAAGTTCTCATATCCGTTTTTTATTCGTATTAAATTTTCTTTGCTTTTGATTTTTGTTAAATCTTCTTTATTGTTAAGCTCAATATACCAACTTATATAATCAGGTCTGGCATAATTCACAAAAAATTGATTTTCTTTAATTAAAAATGATTTTTCTAAAAACATTTTTCCGTTATGAAATGGATTTTTCTCTTCCGATAAGATAATAGGCTGTCTAAAGCCCAAAATTTCATCCTTATATACAAAATATTTTGATAGATCGGAGATATCTATTTGCGTCTTGTCTTTTATCTCATAATCAAAACTCTTTCTGTCGGTATTTTCAACTAAAAAATCAAACCAGTTTTCTTCATTGAAATCGCCGATTAGATAGAGCTTGGAGATGTGCGCCGTATAAAAACTATGGCCGAAATTTTTTATATCGTGCTCATCGATAATGGTATTTCGCAGAACCTCATAGTCGTGATATCTTTTAAAATAATTTATAGCGGCATTTCGAAGTAACTCTTCGTTGCTCAGAATTCTATTCTCTTTTAGACAATATCCCTTTTGATATTTGTAATAGCTAAAAATATTAACTATGCAGGAGCCTTGCGAAGTGGAGTAGTCTGGCACAATGCGGATAAATGCGGCGCAGAAAAATAGCGCTGCGGCTAGGATTTTAAATTTAAGTTTGTGAAATTTCATAATGATCCTTTAAATGACGCCAGCTAAGCAAACGCATATCTAGCCGCTCCGTGAAATTTATACCTTTGCTCCGCATTCATCGCCCTGAGCTTTTTAAATTTGAGATAAATTTACGCGATGCTCAAAATTTTCTACCCGTGCCAGAACCCCTTTGCATCGCTAAATTTAAGATCTGCGCTGCCAAATTTTAAATCGCCGCAACATTTAAATTTAAATTCTCGCGGCGCTCAAATTTCTCTCGGCGCGGCGCCAAAAATTTCAGATAAGCTCTAAAGCCGCGCCTTAGTCTTATGCCCGCAAAATTTAATCGCACCGCAAAAAGTCGGTCTGCGCGTAAAATTCAGCGGCGCGGCAAAAGGGGAGCCCGTCTCATAAAACGGCGCCGCATAAAATTTAACCGCGCCGTAAAAGCTACTCCGCTGCGCAAAATTTAACCGCGCGGCGCCAAAGCTTGTTACTTCTTCGGTTTGCTTAGCTCATAGCCGAAGTGGATCTTTTTGCTCTCGCCCGGCTTTAGCTCAAAGTCCCAGCTAAGCAGTCCGTCCTTGCCAAGGCTGCTCTGCTCGGGCGAGTTTTTCAGTGCGACCTTTACGTCCTCATGCGTCGAAACGGGCGCTCGCTCTTGCAAAACCACGTTCCACGCGCGCTTGGAGCCGTTTTTGATCTCGTAGTCCCAAGCCATGGAATTTTTGCTTTCGCCGCCGAAAAATGAGTTTTTTGTGAAGTTGTTTGCCTGCTCTTTTTTGACTTCGATCAGGCTGTTTTTACCCAAGTACGCCGTTGCTTCGGCGTTTGCGACAAAGCCTAGATGCACGAGCCCGATCTGCACGCCGTCGAGCTTTATTAGCGTTTCGCCCTCCTCTATGTTTCTTTCGGGGCTAAATTTAGCTCGCACGTAGGCCGCCTCGCTGCCGTAGCCGTCGATGAGCAGATCAAATTTCGCATCCAGGCTCTGTTTATCGAAGCTAAACTCGCCCGCCTCGCCCGCTTTGAGGCTTACGCCGCTGATTTTCCACACCTTTGAGAGCGAGCTTTCGATATTCGCGCCCGTCCTTGCATACGACGATCTAGCCTCCATCGCAGGCGCGACCCTATCCATAGTCGCCTCCTCTAGCATCACATCCTTTTTATACGCTGCCGCGGGCGCCGGCTTTGCAGGCTCGCCCTCGTACCACGGATAAAACGGCTGCGGCGCGGTCTGCGAGGAGTATTCGTAAGGATACAGCGCGATCGTCAAATTCGCTAGCTCGGCGTTTAGCGGATTTTGCACCGAGAGTTTTTGCGCGACCTCGATTTTGCCGCTTGCAAGATCGGCAGAGAGCTCGTTGTGCGTGTAGGCGCTTACGTCAACGGGGTAGTTGATCTTAACGAAGCTTGGATCGCAGCCAAAGTTCGCGTTTAAGCGGCGTTCGTTCTTGATCGCGTATTTTGAAATTTTCTCTTTGAGCTTTCCGATTTGCTCGTCCGTCTTTGAAATTTCGCCCGCTGCAAGCAAGACTTCGTCGTAAATTTTTTGCGAATCCGCCTTTAGGCTCGCCAAACTTCTATCTTTTAAGCTCGCAAAATCGCTTAAAAAGCGCTGCTGCGCCTTAAGCGCTACCAGGCGGTCGTTTAGCTCGCGCAGGCTCTTTTCGTCCGCCTCTTTTTTGGCGAATTCCGCGTTTTTCACGGGCTCAATCTCCCCCAAAGACAATTCGCGCACTTCGCAAGAGCCCGCGATCTCGATGCTGCGGATATCCAAGTACTCCGGTACGTTCACGCTGAAGTTTGATTTTTGCGCGCCGAAGTTTTGGTACAAGAAGGCGGAGTTCGCGTAGATCTCAAGGCTGTTTTCCTGCGCGCTTAAATTTACGGCAAGCGCCGCAGCTGCGCTTAAAAGCACTATTTTTTTCATTTTCGCTCCTTAAAAATTTTACGTAATTGTAACGATAAATTTTGATTTTTATGCTTAAAATTTAGAGCGAATTTTAAAATTCCGGCCCGGTGCTCGCTTTGAAATTTTAAAATTTCGCCGCCGTAAAATCCCCGCCGCGGACGTTAAAATTTTGCCGCTGCTAGCGCTCATTAAGTCCTCTCGCTCTCGCAGCCGAAGCGATAAAATTTTAAAATTTCGAAGCTTCTATTTCGCGGACGAGCTTGTACCCCTCTGCGAAGTCAAACCGATAAAAATGCAGGCGCTAGCCTGCCGTAACTTTAGGTGGGTCGAGGGAGCGAAGCTCCCCGTCGCAAGGACGAGCTGTGCTCGTCCGCGAAGTTAGGATCAAAACGGATACGTCAAGCAGCAGACGCGACCGACCTTTTCGTTGTAGCTGACGTCGAGCTTTAGATCGTATAGTTTGCTTAAAATTTCACTTTTTATGATCTGCTCGGCCTTGCCGTATGCGACCTCGCCGCCGCCTTTTACGAGCGCGACGTATCCACCTAAAAGCAGCGCGAAGTCGGGATTGTGCGTGGCCAAAACGACGGTGTAGCCGTTTTTTAAAAGCTCCTTCGTGGCGCGGAGGAATTTGTATTGGTTGGCAAAGTCTAACGCCGAGGTGGGCTCGTCGAAGATCACGATCTTAGGCTCGCTGCAAAGGGCGCGCGCGATGGATGCCATCTGCCTCTGGCCGCCGCTTAGGCGCGTGATGATCTTGTCTTTTAGGTGCCAAATTTCAAGCATTTTCATGTAGCGCTGCGCGAGCTTGTAGTCGTTTTCGCTCGGCTGCGAAAAGATCCCGATATGCGCCGTGCGCCCCATCAGGACGTATTCGAAGACGCTGTAGTCGTACTCGCAGACCTCGCTTTGCGAGACGTAGCCGATGATCTCGGCGCGCCCTTTGGCGCCAAGGCTCGCCATATCCTTGCCGTCAATTGAAATTTTACCGCGCAGAGGCTCAAGCGTGCCGCTGATTAAATTTAAAAGCGTCGATTTGCCCGCACCGTTTTGCCCCAAAATCGTCAGCATCGCGCCCGCTTCGAGGTTGAAATTCACGTCGCGCAGCGTCAGAGGAGCGGATTTTACGTAGCCGAAGTCTAAGCTCTCAACCCTAACCATTTAGCTTCCTTTTGTTTTTAAGCAGGATGAATATAAAAAATAGCGTGCCGATAAAGCCCGTAAGCACCCCCAGCGGGATCTCGCTTTCATTTATGCTGCGCGCTACGTCGTCTACGATGAGCACGAAGATCGCGCTTAAAAATATGCTCGCGGGGATCGCTTTGGTGTTGCTCACGCCCACGATAATGCGCGTTAGGTGCGGCATCAAAAGCCCCACCCACGCGACTATACCGCTGATACACACGCTGCTTGCGGTTAGCAGCGTCGCGCAGACGATGATGATGCCCCGCTCCATGACGACGTTTACGCCCAGCTTCGCCGCGGTCGCATCGCCCATGGATAGGACGTTTATGCGGTAGCTCATCAGTACCAAGATAGCGATACAAACCCCCATCACCGGCGCTATCATCGCTAGCACGGAGGGATCGACCTTTGCGAGGCTTCCTAGCTGCCAATACACGATGTCTGCAAGCTTCGTCTCGGGATCCGCCATAAATTTTAAAAATCCGATCAGCGCGCCCATCAGACCGCTTACGATGATGCCGGCAAGCACGAGCATTATGGTGGCGCTCGAACGAAGCGCGCGCGTGATCAGAAGCGTAATGCAAACCGCCGCAAGCCCGAAAACAAAAGCGAAAAGCTGGATCAAAAGGATATTTAGATCAAGCAGGATCGCGATCGCTGCGCCCACGCAAGCTCCCGCGCTAACGCCTAAGAGATCGGGCGAGACGAGCTGGTTTTTAAAGACGCCCTGATACGCCGTGCCGCTGATGCCCAGCGCCGCACCCACGAGCACCGCAGCGATGATGCGTGGCAAGCGCACCTGCATGATGACGTTGTGGACGTTTTGCGCTACCTCGCCGCCGCTAAGCGCTTTTAAAACCTCGTCGATGCTTAGGCCGAAGCGCCCTATACAAAGCGATATCGCGATCGTCGCGATCGTCGCCAGTATCAGCAGCACGAGCATAAATTTAAAATTTTTCATACCTTCCCTTGCTTTAAATTTTTATCTTTTGCCTTAAATTAATCTTTGAAATTTTGCCTCGTTGAAACCTGCTTAAATTCCGCTTTATATTCCACCCTCCGGCTCGTAGGTGAAAGGCTTGCGGTAAAATTCCTTAGTGATAGCTCCAAGATCAATATTTCAGAAAGGATCCGGATGAAAATTTTAGCCGCCTACAAGATTTGCAGTGACGTCCTCGCGCCCGTGCGGTCCCAGCCGAAAATGTTTGCAGGCGCAGCACAGACGCACTTTTGCTGCACCGCCTCAAGCTGCGAAACGCAGGACTTGACAGCAGAGCCTCCGCCTCGTGCGACGTCTTCTGCCGATGATGACGCAGAGACTGCAGCGGCTTTGATTTATGCATCTAAATCCTTAAACAGATGTGGCATTTTAGCACATATCATATTAAATTTTTATGATTTTAGCTTTCATATACGCGGGCGAATTTAATGGCGTACAGCTCCGTGCAATAAGGCTTTTAAGCGAAATTTCGCTTGCGGATTTCAGATGAACGTCTACGAAATTTACGCTGAGATGGAATTTTAAAATTTCATCCGTTCGCGAAAGATAGACTTGAGCCTGATGACGGAATTTGCCCGGCTAAATTCCGCCGATTTAGCGGCAGATGTGGCGCGCGGCGAAATTTTATGCAGGATTTGAAGATTTGATTTAAAATTCTACGAACGGATGCTGCGCGAAAATTTTCTCTTTATATGACCCCGGTTTTGCTAGCTACTTAGTCGTAGAATTTTACTTGCCGTTTGGATGCGGGATTTTATTTGTCCGCAAGAGGGTTAAATTTTACCGTGAAATTTCGCATCGTTTAAAATGCGATGCGAAATGAATCCATCCGTCGCTACTGCCAGCCTAGGGCTTTGCGTTTTAAGCGCATGTCGCTTACCATTTTTAGCGCAAGTGCGACTGGATCGGTATCTACGTGCATCACAGAGCCAAGCGCACGCCTGGTGCCCTCTTTGAAAAAGTGTATGACATTTGCGGAGCCGTGGATTTGATACTCGACGCAGTGATACGAGTCGATGCCCATTAGGCGGAATCCGAGCGAGGCATCGACGCCCTTTTCGTTCGCCCACTCGGGAGAAGTGAAGGCAAGCGGCAGCTCGTAGAGATTTTTGTCTAGCACCCCTGCGATACCTGCGAAAATTCCGCTGGAGCGAGTATTATCGATACACTCACCCACGTGCCAAACCGGCGGAAGCTCATCTTTTTCTAAAAATGCCCGCAGCGACGCGCCTGCTTTTTTATACGCGCTTTTTTGGCAAAAGCCCAGCTTCATTAGCGGAAACGACGCGCAGCCGTTGGTTAGGATTAGGACGTTATTTTCGATTAGGGTTTGTGCGACATCTATGATAGCGCGCTCATAAGGCACTTTAGGATTGGTGCAGCCGACCATATTTACGATGCCTAAAATTTCACCGCTTTTTAGCGCGTGCGCTAACGGCCCCATACCGCCGTAGTGTTTATGGACAAATTCTACCGAAAAGCCAACTTCGGCCTCGACTTCATACGGTGGGATATATACCGGTAGCCCCTTACGCTTTTCGTGAGATTGCAATGCGCGGTCTAGAATTTTACGCGCTAAATTCCTAGTTTCGGCGATATTACTATGGTGGTGATCGTAGCCGATATGTTCGGCTCCGGGAAGCCTAGCTGATGAGCTCGTGGTAACGACCTTGGTCTGGAAGCAGTTAGCTACGTCCATGATCGCAGGATAGACATCTTGGACATCAGCGACCCACAGATCAAGCACTCCTGTGCCTATGACGAGTTCGGCAGTTACGGCGTTTGAGAGCGGCACAACGCCCCAGTTGCGATACATCGCCGATAGCCCAGAACAGCACACGCCGTAAAATGCGATCCCCTGCGCGCCTATTGTGCGAGCCTTGTCTTGGTACTCTTTAGAATTTCCGATCTCCACTATTAGGCTTACCAATGTCGGCAGATGTCCGTGCACGGCGATATTGACCCAGCCTTTTTTAAGCGCGCCCATATTGCTTTTGGAAGTTACGCGATCCCCTACGCCAAATAGTGCATCCGTAGCGATATTCGCAGCTACTACGCCGGTGAATGTAAAAGCAAGCCCGCAGCGCAAAAGATGCTGCATCACGCTGCGCCAGTCTCCGTCCGTGCCTACACCCGTTCGGTGATACGCCTCAAAGACTTCGTTATACGCACTAATCGGCAAGATATCCAGCTTGCGCCATACCTCTTGACGCTCCTTGGGTGCGAGCGCAGTGATGGTTTTATACTCGCCGCTACTTTGTGAAAGATCTGTTAAAAGCGTATCGGCAAGCTCGATCGCTACCTCTTTTAACTCTCTGCCTTCAGTTGGAATTCCAAAGGCTTTGGCGGTATTTATGATTTTGTATTCGCCTATGATTGGCAGATCTAGCTTACCCTGTGCCGCCCATTTTAGCGACAGTAGAAGCTCTCTGGCGTGCGCGCCGTGTTGAGCTACGCCCGCAGCTACTTGGCGCAATAGATTGCGCGACACGATGAGATCGGCGTCCGCACCGCAAGTGCCGCGATCGGCCTTTTTAGTAATTTTGCAAGGTCCCATATTGCAGATCTTACAGCATACTCCGGTAAGTCCATAGCTACACATCGGCATCTGTTTATCGAAGCGATCAAACGCCGTATCTACGCCGATCTGCTCCATCCTAAGCATCATTTCGCGCACGGCAGGATCAGGGGTTTTCTCAAGTACTTCTTGCTTTGTAGGGAAGGTCTTTTTGTATTCAAGCACCGCTTTCATATAATCCGCTGTAAATTCCGCCTCATGAAAATGCTCGAAAAGATTGCCCTGTGCGTCTTTATGTGTGTGCGGACTAGCCTCTGCGGGCACTAAAACTTTTGGGATACCGTGCTCGTCAAATCCAATAATCGCACGATGAGAGTGGGGCTTGTGATCATGGCAATGTTTGTCGTGCTCATGCGAGCTGATGGCGGAATCCTCGTCGTGCTCATGCGAAGACGCTGCAGAATTTGCGCCGTATTCGTGCAAATAAGCTGCGAGGTTTTCTTCTTGATCGTGTGGGTGGGTCGCAAGATCTTCGTTGTGTAGATGCGAGTGGATTGCGGAGCTATCGCTATGCTCGTGCGAGCAAGAGAAGTGGTCTTTGCTGCTTGGGCTCTTCGCAGGATTTGAGATGGAATTTATCAAAGAATCAGCTATGGAATTTATCGTAGAGCCTATCGCGGAATTTTGGGCGTTGCTTGCGCCTTGAGCGCTTGAGTGCGCCGCAAAGTTCGCGGTTGAAGCAGAGCTTGCGCTATCATCGTAGCCAGACGCGGAATTTCTGGCTTCGCAGTCGCACTCGTCGCAGGAATTCTCACCTGCGGCGCGATTTTTAGAAATTTTGTTGCGAGCATGTGAGGCGGAAGTCGTAGAGTTTGCGGCGGAATTTTTAGCAGTGCTTGCACTTTTATCAAAAACGGATGCGGCGGAGCTTTTGAGCGCGTCTGCGACGGAATTTTTTCCCGTATTCGCAGCGGAATTTTCATCCGTCGCAGCTTTCTTGCGTGAGCCTTTTTGTTTTGCGATTTTGTCGTTTGCCATGACGTCTCCTTAAAATTTATTTTAAAAATAAGCGAGAATGTAGCCCTCAATAAATATACTGAAAAACTACACTATCTAATTCTTATAGATAAAATTTAACGTGATTGTATTTTTTAATTGCTTTAAATTCCCTTAATAGCGCACTAAAATAAAAGATAAATTTTTATGAATAAAATATACTAAATAACTTAGTTTAAATTTCGCCAAGCGGCTCGATCATCTTAGATAATCGATTAGCTTGGCGGAGATTTCGCGAAACTGCAAAATTTTATGCCCCTTTTTCTCGCGCATGAAGTCTTGCGCGTCGCGCAATCTCGCAAATGTAATGAGATCGTCGCCTCTGGCGCTTTGCAGTACGCTGCCGAATACATAAAATGCGTCCTGCGCCCGCAAAATTTCGCCGCTTGCGTAATCGGTGACGTAAAGCTCCGCGTCGCCGAAATTCGCGTCCGTAGAATTTGCCTCGCGGGAATTTGCGCTAGCGGAATTTGCCTCGCCTAAATTGCCGCTAGCTGGATTTTTGCTCACAGAATTTGCTTCCGAAGAATTTTCATTCGCAGAATTCGCTCCAGCAGAAGTGCCGCCGAAATTCGCGCCCGAGCTCCCACTTTCAAAAAAATATGCAAACATCGCCTTGGGCGAAGCAAACGCTAGCGCGCTGCCGTCTTTAAGCCTCGCGTAGGCGCGAAATTCGGGATGCGCGCTAGTATCGATGTCGTATTTGGCGCAGGTGGGATTTACGTCTTTAAGCCACGCAAGATCGCGCGCAGGTTTGGAATTTTGCGCCGAATCGGAGCCTGTCTTATCTGATGTGCCTAAATTCTGCGCCGAGCTAGAGCTTTGCGGCGCGGAATTTTGTATCTCCACTGCGCCGCAAAGCGCTATAAATGCCGCCAAAATGAGTGGAAATTTCACGCTAAATCCTTCGATCTAAAGATAAAATAGCCCAAAACGAGGCTTGCCGCGCCCAGCGCAATCGGATAGAGTAGCGAAAAGGCGATGAAAAGCCCGCGCCCGAAGTGATCTAGGATAAAATACGCCGTCGTGCCGATGACCGCAAGATCCGGATCAAACAGGCTGATAGCGGCGATGCGGAAGTCCTCCATCGGGTTTGCTAGGGCAATTGCGAAAATGAGATTTTCGTTCACGCCCGTTTTGGCAAGCAATCCGATCAGCACGAGATCCAAAAACGCAAGGCAGAAAAGCCAGACGAAAAATGCGAGCCCAAGCCCCATCTCTTGGCTTTTTGAAACGGCGCAGATCAAAAACGCGATCCCTAAAAACGCCGCGCACAAGCTAAAAAGCAGCCCCGTATAAAGCAGGCAGATCGCCCACGGAATGCCCGTGCCCTTGATCGCACCCCAAACGATCGCCAAAAGCAGCGACAAAAATATCGGCACGAACACTCCAAACAGCCTTCCTAGCGCCTTGCCGTAGTAATACTGCGCCTGCGAGATCGGGAAGCTTAGCAGGTATTCGAGGATGTTTAGGTCGCGATCGGCTAGGATCGCCTTGCTAGTGGTTACGAGCACGAAGACGGGCAGGATGATGATGCAGATCTGAATAAACAGCAGCAGCAGTCGCGAAAGCCCGCTAAAGCCGAGCACGCGCGAGTCGGTCACCCCCGTGATGAAAAACGCCGCCACGAGCCCGCTAAAGATCAGTAGATAGAGTAAAAACCAGCGCGAGCGGAAGGATTCTTTGATATCCAAAGCGGCGATGGTGAGTAAATTTTTCATTCATATTCCTTTATTGCGCCTAGGCGCGCTTTTAAATTTAGATTTCTTACGCGATTTAAACGCTCTTTTAAGCTCGGCTCTGTTTTGCGGCGCGGATTTCGCGACTTTAAATTTCGCCATCCGAGCATTTAAATAAGCGGAGAAATTTTATCCGCCGCTTGCGAATGCGGATCGCGCATAAATTTTAAATTTACGACTCGCTTGCGGCGCTTGCAAACAGCGCGTCGTTTGCCGCCTTCTATCCGTAATCCGCCGCGCTTTTAAATTTAGCCGTTTGGCGGATCGCTTAAATTTCAGCTTTATAAAATTTCAAAGCCGGGCGTATCCCGCGGCATAAAATTTTAAAATTCTAAAAATCTCAAGGCAGCAAGATTCTACGTCGAATAAATTTTAAATCTACGGCGAAATTTTAAATTAGCGAGCTTGCGTAAATTTTAATTCGGCAGAGCGAATTTTGCGCCGTGCGTTAAATTTAACCGCGTCGCGAGATGAAATTTTGCGGCCGTTTTTTAAGCCTGGTTTTGCCTCGCGCAGAAGTCGCGAAGTAAAATTTTATCTCAGCTATGGCGGCGCAGACGGCACGCTAAAATTTTACGCTTTAAATTTAGCGCAAAACATAGGCCGCTTAAAATTTCGCTTTAGCCAAAGCGTCCTTAATGCGCGTGCCCTGAAGGCATATCGTGCGCAGTGCCGTTACTTTCGTGCATCTGCCCCATATCGTGCGGCGAGCCTTGAGAGTGCGCCGTGCTGCCCGCATCGCCGCCCATGCCATGATCTGAGCCGTGAGTGTGCTCCATACTGCTCATATCGTGCTTCGGCTCGCTTGTGCCGTGCTCTGCGGAGTGAGGGTCTTGCATCCCACTCGTGCCATCATGTCCTGCGCTCATATCATGTCCTGCGCTTGCGCCGTGCGCATCGCGACCCATATCGCCCATCCCCATGCCGTGCGAGCCGCCGCCTGCTTTAAGCGCCGCGACTACCTGATTGAAGCTGAAGTCTTGCTTGCCCTCTTGCTTGTTTTTAAACGCGCCCCAGCCAAACGACATAGGGGTTTTAAAACCGCGATAAAAGTGCGCCGTGCGTGCGTCGATAAACTCGCCGTTGCCGCTAGCGTCATTGATGTAAATTTTGGCATCCTTTAGCCAGTTTAGCTTGTCGTTTGTCACCATAAAATCCACTAAGCAGCCGATATCGTCAAAGTAGTGGTTTTTGCCGTCCACGCGCACATCGACGCTGAAGCGGTTGTCGCTGATCGCCATCTGGCAGTGCTCGCATACGTCTCTGTCGTAATGGACGTTGCCGTAGTCTTTCTCGTCGCCGCAGCCTAAAAACGTAAGCGCAATAAGTGCGCAAAGTAAAGCTTTAAACATTTTTGTCATCTACGATCCTCCCTAGATCCATTGAAATCATTCTTTTTACCAGTCCTCCCACTTCCTCGAGCCTATGCGAGATAAAGATCAAGCTCTTATCTTTTGCGTGGTTGTGCAAAAGCGTCTTAAAACGCTCGCGCGCGCTCGGATCGAGATTGGCGGTCGGTTCGTCAAAAATCATCGCCTTGCTGGCTCTGCCGAATGCTAGCGCAATTAAAAATTTCTGCTTCATACCGCCGGATAGCTTATGAAAAGGTTTGTTTAAATTTGAACTCAGATCAAGCTCCATTTCACTGCAGAATTTTACTATATCCGCTCTGCTTGCGTCTGCCGTACGCTCGGCGAAGTAGATGAGCTCATTCAGGCTCAGCTTAAGCGGCGGCGGAGTTTGCGGCACGAAGCTGATACCGCGTAGAGCGCGGCTGCGCTGCTTAAACGAATCAAATCCGTCGATAGCGACGCTGCCGCTTGTGGGTATGTATTCGCCCAAAATCGTCCGCATCAGTGAGCTTTTGCCCGCGCCGTTTTGCCCGACGAAAAGCACCTGCTCGCCGTCCGCGATATTTAGATCGATATCTTTTAAAACGAATTGATCTGCGAATTTCTTGCTTACGTTTTTAATCTCTATCATAGACTTCCTTAGATCATATCTTTTAGTTTATTGCCGATACCGAGTGCGTCTTGGTGACACACGTCGATACAGCGTCCGCACAGCGTGCAGTCGATCCCTTTTAGCATAAATTTGCTCTTATCGCCTAGGTTTTCGGATGCCTTTTTTTTGGTAATATCCAGCACGTGCGAGACGAAGCAGACGTCTTGGCAAACGCCGCAGTGATCGCACCTACTCTTATCCCAAGTAATCTTGCTAAGGCTTGCTTTCGCCGCAAGCGAATAGGTGCTTCCTAGCGGGCATAGATGAGTGCACCACGCTCGCCTGCTAAAAAATACTTCGAGCAAAAATACAAAAACGATCCAAAGCCCCGCGAGCGAAAAGCCGTAGATGATGAAGCGCGATAAAATTCCAACTACGTTAAAAATTTCAAAAACGAGCAGATCGGTAATCGCGCTTAGCGCTAAAAACGCCGCCCAGATCACATATCGCATACCGCGAGGCAGGGTGCGCTCCTTGATGACGTGCTTGGCAATTAGCGTATTATGCAGCTTCTCGCCGATCTCGCTAAGCGCTCCGTAGGGGCAGATCCACGAGCAAAACGCCTTACCGCCCGCGATGAAATAAAATAGCAAAATGGTGCCCGAGCCGATAAGCAGATTTATCGGCAAATCCTTGTGCGCGGCGATCACCTCAAGAGTCGCGAAAGGATCTGCTAAGTGAAAGCCAAGTATCCGCGAGCCGCTGATGTCGCCCTCTAAAATTTGAATATCCGCGCGGAAGGAAAGCACGAAAAGCAGATGCACCAAAAATACCGTGGCGTAGCGCAGAGCCCGAATGCTTGGGCGCCATTTGCCGCTTTTATTTCTAAGCGCGAAGGTCGAGAAAAAGCTCGTATTTTTGATCGTGCATCGCGAATTATATTTATCCAAGAGCTACTCTTTAAATTTTGAAATTTCATCCGCGAGCTTATCTAGGCTCTCGTCGCTTACGTTGGTTAAAAGCCCGCTCATTAGGCTGTTTTTGATCTTGCCCGCTTTATAATCTTTGAGGCTTGCTAAAATTTGATCCTTGCTTTTGCCACCGATCGGCGGAGCGATCTTGCCGCGTCCGTCATCGCCGTGGCAGGGCGCGCAGCTTACCAGATAGGAGCTACTAACCTTAAAATCGCGCTCTTTGACGCTCTGCTGCAAAATTTTAATATTTTTCACGTCCTTATCGTCGATGAGATCGACGCTTTTGCTCTGCGGCGCGGGCTTTGCTTGCGCTTGCGGCTTGACTTCCTGCTGTGGCGCGCTAGAATCGTCCGAACTAGCCATAAAGATCATCAGCGCGATCAGCGCGACGCCTAAAATCAAAGCTAAAATTTTGCCCGGTTTCATTTCTGCTCCTTAAATTGTTTGTTGAACTCATAAATTTCTTTCGCCATCATCTCTATCTGCTGCTCGCTCATGCCGTTTACGAGCTGCACCATAAGAGGATTAGGCTTTTCTTTAAATTTATATTTTTTAATCATATCTACAATCTGCGCGTCGGTTTTATCTAGAAGCGACGGACCGATGATGCCGTTGGCGTAGTCGTCATGGCACGCCGAGCAACGCAGGATAAAATCGTGCCCAAGGCGCTTTTTCATCAGATCGAAATTTAGCTTTTCGTATTGGTTTTTGATGCTCGAATATGCCACGATATTTTTGGTCGTTTCGTTCACATCGCCGTTGAGGTTAAAATTTACATTTCGCTCGCCGTAAAAATCGTAGCTTACGAACTTATCGTCCTTCTTAGGCGCTTCGCCGCTTTTAACGCTGATGCGAGGCTTGGCGGTGGAATTTTGATCCGCTTTCTGCGATGCGGAATTTAAACTCGCAGAATTTTGTTCTGCGGAGCCTTGCGAAACGGAATTTTGCCCTGCTGAGCTTGTCGCGGCAGAGCCTGAATCGTCGTCATCTCCGCAACCGCATAGCAAAAGTGCCGCAGCTAGCGAGCATAGGCGGAATTTAATAGAGTTTTTCATTGTTTTCCTTCATAGATTGATTTGTAATCCGCCCGCGGGATTATCTCGATGATACGCGCCGGGCAGAGCTCTGCGCACGCGCCACAGCCGACGCAAGCGCTGCGGATCTGCGGAGCGAAATGCGCGCCCGCTTCTATCATAGCTATGGCATCAAGCGGCTGCGGGTAAGGGCACAGCGACGCACATAGATCGCAGGGTTTGCCCTCTTTCGCCGCCAGCGCGGAGTTTAACTCGCGCTCCTGCTCGGTCTTGGCGGGCTTTGGGCGCAGATCGCTAGATTTTAAAGCCTGCCCGCGATACGCCAAACAGGCGTCTAAATTTTCGATCACAGCGATACCCATTTTGACCTTTTTGGGCTCGTTCGTTTCGTGGCTGAGCGCACCGCTTGGACAGGCGAGCACGCAAGGAAGCGCGCCGCAAAGATAGCAGCCTCGCTCTTTGGCGTCGATGACGGGCGTGCCGATGTCAAAAAGATGCGTGATGTCAAGCAGATAGATACTGTGATAGGGGCAGACCTGCACGCATTGACCGCACTTGATACAGCTAGAGCGAAAGCTGCGCTCTGCTAGTGCTCCCGGCGGGCGCAGATATAAAGAGGCGGAATCCCCGCTAGAATTTTCCGCAGAATTTTGTTTTATGGAATTCGGCGCGGAATTTTGCCCCGCAGAATTTACGGAATTCCCCGCTTCGCCGCCTGTAAAATTTGCAGAATTTTCATCCGCAAACAAGCTCGCTTCCCCGAGTGTTCCGAGCGCTCCGCCGAGTAGTTTTATCGCTTCGCGTCTATTCTTTATCATTGCCTCATCCTAGGTTTTGGATCTTTTAGCAGTAGCTCAGGCTCTGAAAACGGAGCTAGCTTGGAGATGAAATTTAAAAGTGCGATCCCGCTGGAGCCGTAAAAAAACCGCACATTCGGTTTATACGCCCAAAGCCTATCCGCGTAGGCGTATGAGCTGTAGCTAACGTCGCCGTAGCCGTCGCCGTCGCGATCAAATCCGTCGTAATCGTCGAAGTAGTTGCCACTCCATTCGTTTTGCAAGAGCTTGGATTGAGGCGTATCGTTTAGCACGATCTCCATATTACCTTTAAATTTATTGTTTTTAAATACGCTTTTTAGCTGCGTGGCGTGGAATTGCACGCCGATGCTGTTGTATTCAATATCATTGTTTTCAAAAACGTTAAGCGAGCCCGGCTGATATGGGGATTGATCCAGATAAAATCCGCGGGCGTTGTAGATGACTTTATTATCCGTAACCCTGAAATTTGAGCTATCCTTCATACCGATACCTACGCCGTAAGCGCCGTCTGCGTTGCGCACGATGTTACGCCTAGCTATATTGTCACTTGAAAACATAAAAAATAATCCCACGCTGTTGCCGTCGTAGTAGTTATCCTCTACGACGTTATGTCCGGAGTTCATAAAGTGCAGAGAATAACGACAGCTATGGCCTTTATTGCCTGCGACGAGATTGCCATTAGAGAAGTAAAAAACGGTGTCGCGGACGTTGTGGACGTCGTTATTTAAAATTTTATTGGCATTGGAATACCAAAGCTTGATGCCGTCGCCTTTGAAACTCGTGCGGTAGGCGTTACTTGAAATTTCGTTGCCCTCGATCGTTACGTCGTTTGCCTTGCTTAGCACGACGCCGTAGAGTACGTCTTTGATGAGATTATTTTTTATGATTACGCTGTTTACGTCGCTTACGTTGATCCCTGCATCCTCGCTAAGATGCTCGAAGCCTCCGTTTTGAATTGTTAAATTCTTGATTGTAACATGCGGAGAGCGGACGCGGATGACCGTTCCGTTGCGATCACCTATGATCACGGCAGAGCGGTCTAGTCCGTCGATAGTAAGGGGTTTATCGATTAAAATATTGCCGTGGTACTCGCCCGTGGCTAGTTCGATAATATCGCCCGCTTTTGCGCTATCGATCGCGTCTTGAAGCTCGCCCGCGCTTAAGCTTAGCGCGAGCGAGAATGCTAGAAGCAAAAGCCTCATCTATGCTCTCGTAGGAATTTTTTCTTAGATAGTAGAGCTAACGCCGATAGCAGCGACAGGGCCAGCATTAGCCAAAAGCCAAGAGCCGGATATGAATGGGTAGTAAAATGCGCTACGCTGCCGTCGCCAAACGCCGTAGGCATAAAAGGCTTTATTTTAAACGCACCCCAGTCTTGCAGGTTGTGCCCGAACCAATACAGCCAGCCCACATAGCAGCCGATGAAGATAAGCGGCGCAATGATCGGCAGGATCATAAGCAGAGTCTGCCCCTTGCCGTCGTAGTACAAAAACGCAAGCATGCCGATCGTCGCGATTATGAGATAATACGGCGATAGCGAGTGCTCGAGCGTGCCGCCGCGCCAGACGGGATACATGCCGATATAGTGATTTAGGGTATTCATCTCGCCGACATCGCCGCTAAAGCCGTCAACGTGGACGTAAAGTGGAATTCCATCGGGGAAAGCCTCTTTTGGATAGTTTGGCGCTTCAAGTGAAATTTTCCACACCGGTATGCTAGGTACGCCCACTTCAAATTTATGCTCCAGCATCGCGCCTAGATCGTTTTTAACATCACTAGGAATTAGGTGATTTTTATACGATGCTTTTGTATAAAAATTCCATATCGGTGCGGAGTATGCGGGCAGCTGCGAGACGCTGCTAACCTGCCCCGATACGATTTTGCCTTGGACTTTGAAAAATCCAAGCGTAGGGATGGTAAAAGCGACCGTCATAATAAGCAGCGCTAAAATCGCGTAAATTTTATATTTTGGCATTTCGTCTCCTTTAAATTCTCCCCCTTGCGGGGGAGAGTGGGGCTAGTTAAGACCCGCGTTCTCATCGACCCATTTTAGGTATTCGATGATATCTTTGATCTCTTCGTCTTTCATATGCTGATTTGGCATGCGAAGGTTGAAGTAATTTATCATAGCCTTGACGTAGTCGTCTTCGTAGAATTTGGCAGGGTCTTTGATAAAATCGGCTACCCATTTCTCGCCGTTTTCGTGGCGAAGTAGGACGCCCGTTAGATCAGGACCGGAGCTTACTTGACCGATTACGTGGCAGCCGTTGCAGCCTCCGCGTAGGTAAGCCTTCTCGCCGTTAGATGCAGCCTCGCTCATAGGAGTGGAGAGCTCGCGGATCAGGTTGTTTTTAGCGCGAAGTCCGACATCTGCGGTTTTTACTAAATACTGCCAAACTTGACCTTCCCAAAGTATCGCGCCGTTCATATCGCCGGCTTTTACCGCGGCGTCTGCCTTGGCTTTGGTTTCAGGAATTTTGCCGTATTGATCCAGCGCGTCATCGACTAAAGCCTTGACCTTAGGATATTTTTCGTAGTTTTTCTCTTTTAAGAATTTAACGACTGATTGAATAACGTCGTCGGTGGCTTTATTCGTAGCTACTACCTTATCGTATTCGGCTTTTAGAGCTTCTGGGCTAAGAGCTTTTAGCATAGAAGCTTTAGCTGAAGTGTATTTTTTATTCGGATCTTTTACATATAGATATCCAAACATCTCAAGGTGCAGCGCAGAGCAGAATTCTGTGCAGTAGAAAGGAAATACGCCCTCTTTATCTGCGATGAAATTTACGCTCGCAGTCTTACCCGGCTCAAGCGACATATGCAGATCGTAATCATCAACCGTAAAGCCGTGAGTTTCGTCCTCGGCACGCTCTAAATTTGTCATATAGATCGTTACGTTATCGTCCTTATTAACCTCGATGTGCTCAGGATTAATATGGCTGCGGATCGCTGTAGCATAGACTTTTACGTTTTTGCCGTCGCGCTCGATGCGCTCCTGACCTGCTAGCGTCATAGCAGGGTGCTGCTTGCCGGTACGAGAGTTTGTTCCCATAGTATAGGTAGGTTTCGTATGAAGCTTACTGGCTGCGATAGAAACTACGTCGTGCGGCTCACCTAGACCGATAGGAAGATCGTAAATCATCTCCATTTTAGGCCCTGTAATGTCGATCAGCTGGTGATTTTGCGGATGAAGCGGTCCGATAGGATTAAATCTATCGATCGAAAGCTTATCCAGCGCGATTACGTATTTGCCGACAGGCTTTGAGGATTTACCCTCCATAGAATCGAGGTGACCGATATTGTAGTGGACGTTGATCCTATCTAAAACCTTTAGCGTCTTGTAGTTCCATTTTACGATCTGGCTATCGACGTAAAGCGACGTATAGATTATGCCGTCTTGCGAATCGAAGGTATTATGAAGAGGTCCAAGACCAAGTTCAGCTTGTCCGTGAAGCGTCTTTTGCATATCTAAGATCGGAATTCCGTATGGATCCTTGCCTGCATATTCTTTCTTATCAATTAGCTCTTTAATCTTTTTGAAATCATAAACGCTAGCGTGAGTATCTAGTTTACCGCCGATGATGATATAGCGGCCATCAGGGCTAACGTCAACGCCGTGAGGGGATTTGGCTTCAGGGATCAAAAATAGCGCTCCCGCTTTTACAGCGGCGTCTATTGTAACGATTCTGTGTCCGTTTACAACCTTGTAGTTTTTGCTATCTTGAGCAAGCTTTTCTAGAATTTGCCAGTTATAAACGTGCAAGTAGTCAGTATCGTTGCGGCTCATACCGGCTTCCATAGGAGGCAGACCCTTTTCGATGCCGCCTGTGTACATTTCGGAGTTGAAGCTGTTGGTAAACGCCCAGCCGAAGCTCTCGCCCTTACCTGCGTCGCTTAGATCTTGCATATATGGAGGAAGCTCTAGAGAAAAGGATTTGTTTACGTCGATTTTACCTTTATCGTAGTCAAATTTCCATAGCGTTACCGCACCGCGATAAACCGCCTGATACTCCTCGATCGGGTGCCAGTCGTTATCAAAAGGGGCTGCGTATTGGCTGGTTTCGATGACGTATTCGGTATTAGGCGTTACGAAAGAGCCGCCGTGATCGCTTTTGATTACGGGATTTACGACTATTTGAGTGGTTTCGAAATCTGATAAATTTATAACCGCAATTCTTGGGTTCGCTTTATCGTTGATAAAGAGATAATCGCCCACATACTCGCCGTTTTTTTCGCTGAAATTTGGATGGTGAGTATCGCCCCAGTTGATCTCTTTGCCGTTAATAGAGCCGGATCTTAAGACCGCCTTGCTCTCCTCGTCAAAGCCGTATCCCTGCCAAGGCTCCGGGGTAAATACGCCGATATATTTGTAGATCCTCATCGACGGCACGCCGTAAACTAGCACCTGTCCGCTTTGACCGCCGGAGGAGAACACCATATAATCGTCCTTCCTACCGGTCGGCTGATAGGTCTTAGCCGCCGCCAAAACGTCTTTTTCGCTTAAATTTCGTTCTTTCATCACGCGCTCTAAGTCGCTATCTGCGGCACACAGGGCGCTTGCGGCGAACAAAACCGAGCCCAAAAGCACGGGTTTGAAACTTTTTAACATACTAATCCTTTCTTAGAATTTTAAAATTTTACCTGATTTGCTGACTACGAGGATCGCTTCCCCGTCTGCGTACATCGCTAAAAATTCGCTTTTTAAATCCACAACCTCCTTTAATCCTGCTTTTTGATTTTCGTAAATTTTATCTTTAGTAGCGATAAACTGCGTGCTGCGGGCGCACACGATGGATTTGATCCAAGAGCCCACGCTTTTGCGCTCGCCGCTTTTTAAATTTATAAAATTCCCCTCTATATCGCCCACAAACAGCGTCCCGTCGCAGTCTGCAAGCGCAGTGGCGATAGAGCCGCTTAAATTTTTATCGCCAGCTTCGGCTGAAATTTCGCTTCGAGTTTTAAGCCCCTCGTCTTGAAATTTTACGCCTTTGAATTCTGAGCTTTGAAATTCCGCGCTCTTTGCGCGGCCAGCTTTTGTTTCGTTCGGCTCGGAGCCTTGCACGCTTTTCGCATTATTAAATTCTGCATCTTTAAATTTCACGCTACCAAGCTCTCCCTGCGCGGCTCGATTGGGCGCTGTATCGCTGCCGCTAGATTTAGTCGCGACGAGATCTGCGCTAAAACAGGCTACGCCGCCCCAACTTGCGACGCAAAGTCCGTTAGCGCCTAGGCTAACGGCATTGATCCTGCCGTAATGAAATGAAATTCCTCGCAGCCCGTCGTGGGCGGAATTTTTATTTAAAGATTGCCCGTTTGCGGTGGAATTCTCACCTGGGGCGTAGCCGCCATCCGCGCTGTTATCAGAGTCCTCGTCTAATCTTATTAGTTGATTCTTATCTACTACCGCGTAAATCACGTCTTTTGCGGCATAGATCGCATCTATTTGGGCTGTGCCGCTACGCCCTGTCTTAAGCGCGCGTAAAAACTTTAATCTGTCGTTTAGTACCGCGATTTCGGCTCCACCCCAAGCTAGATAAATTTTGCCGTTTTTAAAATTTAGAGCCGTAATTTCGTTATCGCTGTATTTTTGCGCGAACTCCACATCCCATTTAGCAGTATCAAACATCCTAAGCTCGCCGCCACTGCCGCATAAAAGCAGTCGGTGCGAGCTTGCGTCGAATGCGCCCAGACGTAGCGTGGAGTTTAGATCAAAGCTACCAGCTGCTGCCATCTGCGATAAACAAATCAAAAAGGCAATACAAAATTTTTTAAAATTCATCTTAATCCGCTCTTTGCGGAATGATACTCCCCCAAGGCTTAAAAATCGGTTTAAAGCTTGAGCTATAATGAAATTCTAAGATTTCTTAAAAGTTACGAAATTCTACGATATAAAAACAGCTCTAAGTGAAATTTTATTTTCGCATTTTTGCTATATAAATTCCGCTTTAAAATTATAATTTCAGTAAATTTTTATTTTGACAGATTTTTAAAATTCGCAACGCTCCTTTAATTTTGTTTAAATAAAAAGTTAGTATAATCGCCAAAGTTTTGTTTTAATTTTTACAAAGGAGAAACTATGGAGTTTCTGACAAGTTTGTCTGAAAGCACTCAATTCTTTTTGCAGCTCATTATAGTCTTGGGCTGTTTATTTTATGGTGCTAAAAAAGGCGGTATGGCGCTGGGAATTCTAGGCGGTATAGGCTTAGTGATCTTAGTGTTTGGATTTAGATTAGAGCCAGGTAAGCCGGCAGTGGACGTTATTTTAACTATCCTCGCAGTTGTCGTAGCAAGTGCAACGCTACAGGCTACGGGAGGGCTTGATGTAATGCTTCAAATAGCGGAGAAATTGCTTCGTAAGCATCCGAAGATGGTTTGTATCATCGCTCCAACTGTTGCGTGGACGCTTACAATCTTATGCGGAACGGGACACACCGTCTATACGCTGCTTCCGATCATCTATGACGTAGCTATTAAAAATGGGATTCGCCCTGAGCGCCCGATGGCTGCTTCTACGATCTCCTCGCAGCTTGCTATCATCGCTAGCCCCGTTTCGGTTGCCGGCGTTTCGATGGTCGCGATCTTACTAGGTCAAGGCGTGCATATCGAGGGCTTTAGTACGTATTTGGATCTACTTAAATTAACAATCCCTTCTACTTTCATCGGTATGCTTGCAATCGGAACGTGGTCGATTTTTAGAGGTAAAGATCTAGATAAAGATCCGGAATTTCAAGAAAAGATCAAAGATCCAGAGCAGAAAAAATATATCTACGGCGAAAGCACGACATTGTTAGGTCAAAAGCTTCCTAGGATTAAGTGGGTTTGCATGTGGATATTCTTAGCCACTATTGCGCTAGTTGCGGTTTTAGGTTACGAGAAAAGCTTGCGTCCTGCGTGGACTAAAAATGTCCCGGGCAAATCCGTAGAGATCATCGTTGATAAAAAAACGGTTAAAAATATCACGATTAAAGATGGTCAGGTTATCTCCATGGTAGACGGTGGCAAGGTCGTCTCAAACGTCAAAGAGTCCAAAGCTAAAGATGCGACGAAATTTAATAGCGTCGAAATTTACGACAAAGATAAAAAGCTTACTCAAAGCATCGTCTCTCAAGACGGAAATGTTGTCATCACGACAGGTGATAAGAGCGAAAGTATCGCAAATGCAAGCATAGTCGTAAAAGATACGATGAAAAAGACCACAAATTTAAATATGGTCTTAACCATTCAAATTTTCATGCTTCTTGCAGCATCCATCATGATGATCGCTTCGGGCATAAAAGCGGGCAATATCGCTAAAAATGAAATTTTTCATAGCGGTATGATCGCGCTCGTAGCCATTTATGGAATTTCATGGATGGCAGAGACTATGTTTACTGCTCATATCGAAATGCTTAAAGCGTCGCTAGGTAAGGTCGTTATGGCGTATCCGTGGACATATGTCATTGTTTCGCTGCTAATTAGTAAATTCCTTAACTCTCAAGCGGCGGCGGTTGCTACTTTCGTACCGCTAGCGGTTAGCATCGGTATTGATCCAGGCCTTATTATTGCGTTTGCACCGGCTTGCTACGGATACTATATCCTACCTACCTATCCGAGTGATCTTGCGGCGATCCAGTTCGACCGCTCTGGCACTACGCACATCGGCAGATTCGTCATCAACCACAGCTTCATTTTCCCTGGGCTAATAGGCGTTCTTACTTCATGCGCGATGGGCTTTATCTTCGCTCATATTTACGGCTATTTATAATAGCTATACGCTCGCGGGCATATGGCTCGCGAGCTTTAAATTTCAAATCCCAGCGGCTTTTTAAAATTTTATAAAATTTTGAAATTTTAAATGCTCTAAATTTTTAAATTCTAAAGCTTTCTAAATTCCGTTCATAACCCGCGCAAAGCTAAATCGTTTTAAATAAAATTTACGTTATAATCCCGCCAAATTCCACACAGGAGGCAGATATGCAAATCCCTATCGCATACGGCAAAGATGATCATCTAAGCTTAGAGATAAACGAGAAAAATTTGCTCGGCGTTTTCGATCCAAACCCCGTGGCTAAATTTGACGAAACGGCGCTCATCGCAAAAGCTCTGGCAAATCCGATAAATCAAAAAAGTTTTGACGAGTTTATAGCAGGCGAGCAAAAGATCGTTATCATCGTAAACGACGGTACGAGACCTACGCCGACGGCAAAAATTTTAAAGCAAATTTACCCAAAAATCCGCGAGAAAAATAAAATTTTCATCATCGCCACCGGCTGCCATAGAGAGGGCACGCTTGATGAGTACGAGATGATCTTCGGCAAAGAAATTTACGCGGAGCTTAACGCTAAAAACGAAGTTCACGATCACGACTCCAAGCACGACGAGATGGTATTTTTAGGCGAGTCCAAAAACGGCACGCAGATGTATCTAAATAAAATCGTGGCAGAGGCAAAAAAAGTAATCGTCATAGGCTCGGTCGAGCCGCACTATTTCGCGGGCTACACGGGCGGCAGAAAGGCCTTTTTGCCTGGTACTGCGTCATACGAGAGTATCACGCAAAATCACAAGCTCGCTCTAAGCTCCGACGCGCAGGCGCTGCGCCTAGAGGGTAACCCGGTGCACGAGGATATGATAGACGCGATGAAAGTTCTTGCGCACATCGACGTTTTTTCGATCCAGACGGTGCTTGATAGCGAGCACGGCGTGTATTACGCGAGCGCGGGCGACTTAAACGATAGCTTTTACGACTGCGTGAAAAAGGCAGACGAGGTCTTTTGCGTAAATATCCCGCGCAAGGCAGATATCGTGATCTCGGTCGCGCCCTATCCGATGGACGTCGATCTTTACCAAGCGCAAAAAGCCCTAGATAACGGCAAACTGGCACTCGCTCAGGACGGAATTTTAATCATGGTCGCAAAGTGCCGCACCGGCATCGGACCAAAGCCATTTTTTGATCTGATGGCATCCGCGGATACGCCTAAAAAGGTGCTAGAAAAGATCAGCGCGGGCTTTAAGCTAGGCTATCACAAGGCCGCTAAGATGGCTGAAATCTCGCTCTGGGCGCAAACCTGGGCGGTGAGTGATCTAAGTGACGATGAGATGCGCGCCGTGCATCTAAAGCCATACCACGACATCCAAAAGGCCGTGGATGACGCGCTCGCGCAAAAGGGCACGGACGCTAAAATCATCATCCTGCCGTTTGGCTCGATGACGGTGCCTAAGGCGTAAGTTTGGCTAAAATTTTATATTACGACGCGAGCTGCGGCATCAGCGGCGATATGAACTTGGCCGCGCTAGTGGAGCTTGGCGTGGATTTTGGTTATCTTTGCGCCGAGCTTGAGAAGTTAAATTTAGCCGGCGAATTTAAGCTCGCGCGCAAAAACGTGCTAAAAAACGGCATCGCCGCGACAAAAATCGACGTAGTGCCGCTAAAATCGCAGCCTCACGCCAGAAGCTACGCGGGTATCAGGCAAATTTTAGAGAGTTCAAATTTAAGCCAGAGCTGCAAGCAAAGAGCGGGCGCGATATTTCGCACCGTCGCGCAGGCGGAGGCCAAAGTCCACGGCACAGACGTAGAGCAGGTGCATTTCCACGAGCTCGGCGCGATAGATAGTATCGCCGACGTCGCTGGCGCGGCGATCTGCTTTGAGTATCTTTTTGAAAAACTCGGCGTCTCGCGCGTGCTAAGCTCCAAAATCGAGCTTGGCGGCGGCGTAGCGATCTGCGATCACGGCGAGCTTAGCGTGCCTGCACCCGCAGTTTGCGAAATTTTAAAAGGCATGCCCGTAAGCCTCGGGCGCGCAAATTTCGAGATGACTACGCCCACGGGCGCGGCGATTTTAAAGGCTTACGCGGACGAGTTTGCGGATAGCGCGAGCTTTAAGATAGAAAAGATCGGCTACGGAGCGGGCGGCAAGGACGCAGTGGGCTTTGCAAACGTGCTTCGCGCGATGATCTGCGAGGCAGATGAGGATCTAAGCGGCGAAGGGGGCGAGCGAAATTTAGGCGCTCAGGCGGGCTATGGCGAGGCTTGCAAGCAGATTTTAATCTCCACGAACATCGACGATATGGACGCCGAGAGCTTCGCGCTTGCGTGCGAAATTTTGCGAGAAAACGGCGCGCTGGATGTGTTTAGCCGCTCGATCTTTATGAAAAAGGGGCGCATGGGCTTTGAGCTAAACGCGCTGTGCCGCAAGCAGGACGCGCAAAATTTAAAGGATCTGATATTTACGCGCACGACAGCGATCGGCGTTCGCGAGATGGAGGTTGCTAAAACCGAGTTAAAGCGCGAGTTTGTGCGGGTGCAGACGAAATTCGGCGAGATAGGGCTCAAAATTTCAGGCACCTGCCAAACGCAAAAAATAAAGCCCGAATTTGAGGACTGCAAGGCCGCGGCGCTCGCGCACGGCACGACGATCGAGCGGGTGCGAAAAGAGGCGCTAGAAATCTATGACGAAACTAGAAAAACTAAAGGCTGATCTGCGCGGGCTGGGCGAGCTAGCAGTCGCATTTAGCGGCGGCGCGGACAGCTCGCTGCTGCTGCGCTCGGCACACGACGCGCTGGGTGAGCGCGCGATCGGCATAACGATCAGATCGCCCTACATATCCTCGCGCGAGATCGCCGAAGCCGTAGAATTTGCCCGCGCTTACGGCATCCGCCACGAAATTTTAGAGCTAGGCGTCGCAGAGGAGATCAAAGACAATCCCGAAAACCGCTGCTATCTGTGCAAAAAGGCGGTATTTTCGCACCTGATCGAGCGCGCAAAGGAGCTTGGCTTTAGCCGCGTCGCGGACGGCACGAACCGAGACGATCTGGGCGAATACCGCCCCGGGCTCAAGGCCAAAGAGGAGCTAGGCGTGCTCTCGCCGCTAATAAATTTAACCAAAGCCGAGATCCGCGAGCTATCGCGCGAGCTGGGCTTGCCTACCGCCGAAAAGCCCGGCTACGCGTGCTTGCTAACGCGTCTGCCGCACGGGCGCGAGATCGACCCGCACGAGCTAAATTTGATCGAAGCCGCGGAAAATCTGCTCATCGCAAGCGGCTACGCAAACGTCCGCGCGCGGTGCGACCGCAAAAATATAAAGCTGCAAATGCCCTTTTCTAGCATGCAAAGCTTCCTAAACGACGCGAAATTTAAAAGCATCGTTAGGCAGCTCGTGACGCTTGGCGCTGCGGAGGTGACGCTCGATCTAAAGGGGCTTAGAGAGGATGTTTTGTATGAGAGAGGATGAAATTTTAGAGCTTTTCGCTGGGATAAAAAGCGGCCGCGTGAGCGAGCAAGAGGCACTAAAATACCTAAAAAACTACCCCTACGAGGACGTGGGCTGCGCTAAAATCGACACTCAGCGCGCCCTGCGAAACGGCACGGGCGAGGTGATCTACGGCGAGGGCAAGACGGATGATGAAATTTTACGTATCGCAGAAGCGATCGGCGCGAGAGGGCAAAATATCCTGATCACGCGCACCAACGAGCGGGTTTTTGGGCTGGTGCGCGAGACGTTTTCGCAGGCTGAGTTTAACGCTCGCGGCCGCGTCATCAGCGTCAAATTTAAAGAGCCCGCGCCCACGCAAAGCTACATCGCGATAGTATCTGCCGGCACCGCCGACGGCGCGGTAGTGGAGGAGGCGTACGAAACGGCGCGATTTCTAGGCAACGACGCGCGCAAATTTAGCGACGCGGGCGTGGCGGGACTACATAGGCTGATCGCAAATCTGGACGAAATACGCGGCGCAAAGGTCGTGATCGCGATTGCGGGCATGGAGGGCGCGCTAGCTAGCGTGCTGGCGGGGCTTGTTAGCGCACCCGTGATCGCGGTGCCCACGAGCGTGGGATACGGAGCGAGTTTTGGCGGACTGGCGGCTCTGCTAGCGATGCTAAACAGCTGCGCAAACGGCGTTAGCGTCGTAAATATCGATAACGGATTCGGTGCCGCATATAACGCGAGCTTGATAAATCATCTCTAAATTTACGCCGCCGCGCGGGTCGAATTTAACGGCTAAATTTAAAAGGAAAGCGTTGCGAGAGGAAAATTTAAACGAGCAAAAGGCTGGGCCGAAGAGCGCGAAAAAGCTCGCGCAAAAGGCGCAAACAAAGCAAAGCGCGCGGACGAGGCTAGCGTTTTTAGCCTCGGCTAGCGTAATCTTGGCAGTTGAAATTTACATCGCGATCTGCGTAAAGGGCGGCTTCGTGCGCCACTACGCGGGCGACGTTTTGGCCGTTATCTTGCTTTACGCGTCGGCTCGGGCTATTTTTAGCGAGCCGCCTTTAAATTTGCCGCTTAAAATTTTCGCGTTCGCGGCAGCTTTGGAGCTTGCGCAGTATTTTGGCGCCGTGCAAATTTTAGGCATAGAAAATAAAATTTTAAAAGTAATGATCGGCGGGACGTTTGATCTTACCGACCTGCTCTGCTACGCTGCAGGCTGCGTAATGGCTGGCGCATATGAAAAATTTGAAAGTAAAAACCGACAAAGGAGAAGCGATGTATAAACAAAAAGCCGTGCAAAAGACGACTGAGGTCATGGCGAAATTCGTCGGCTACACGGGCAAGGTGCTGCCTGACGACGTAACTACGAAGCTGCGGGAGCTTAGCGAGCGCGAGACGCAGCCGTTAGCGAAGGAGATCTATAAAACGATGTTTGAAAACCAGCGCCTAGCTAAGCAGCTAGACCGTCCGTCCTGTCAGGATACGGGCGTGATCCAGTTTTTCGTGCGCTGCGGAGCGAACTTCCCGCTCATCGGCGAGCTTGAGGAGCTGCTGCGAGAGGCCGTACTGCGAGTGACGCGCGAGGCTCCGCTGCGTCACAACAGCGTCGAGACCTTTGACGAGTATAACACCGGCAAAAACGTCGGTAAGGGCACGCCGAGCATATTTTGGGAGATCGTGCCGCAAAGCAGCGAGTGCGAGATACACACCTATATGGCGGGCGGCGGCTGTAGCCTACCCGGCAAGGCAACCGTGTTGATGCCGGGCATGGGCTACGAAGGCGTCGTAAAATTCGTCATGGACATAATGACTAGTTACGGCATAAACGCCTGTCCGCCGCTGCTAGTGGGCGTGGGCATCGGCACCTCGATCGACGTGGCGTCGCTACTATCTAAAAAAGCGCTGATGAGACCGCTAGGCTCGCGCAATCCAAATGACCGAGCCGCACTAACCGAAAAGCTACTCGAAGAGGGCATCAATAAAATCGGCCTAGGCCCGCAAGGCATGAGCGGTGCAAGCTCGGTGATGGGCGTGCATATCGAGAACTGCGCCCGCCACCCAAGCGTCATCGCCGTCGCCGTAAACGTGGGCTGCTGGTCGCACCGCAAAGGCCATATCGTCTGGGACGAGCAGCTAAATTTCGACGTAAAATCGCACAAGGAGTTCGCGCTATGAGTAAGAAAATTTTAACCACGCCGATCAAGGCCGAGGATCTGGCCGACATCAAAATCGGCGACGTCATATACCTCAGCGGACACATCGTCACCTGCCGCGACGTGCCGCACAGACGCGTCGTAGAGGAGGGCCGCGAGCTTCCGCTAGATATCAGGGGCGGCGCAATCCTGCACGCGGGGCCGATCATCAGAAAAACGGGCGATAGCGGCAAAGAGTGCTTTGAGATGGTCTCGGTGGGGCCTACCACGAGCATGCGGATGGAGAAATTTGAGCGCGAGTTTATCGCTAAAACGGGCGTGCGCCTGATAGTGGGCAAAGGCGGCATGGGCGAAGGCACGATGAGCGGCTGCAAGGAGTTTGGCGCGATACACTGCGTATTTCCCGCGGGCTGCGCGGTGGTCGCCGCGACGCAGGTCGAGGAGATCGAGAGCGCGGACTGGACGGAGCTTGGGATGCCCGAGACGCTGTGGAAGTGCCGCGTCAAGGAGTTTGGTCCGCTCATCGTCTCGATAGACGCGCACGGAAATAATCTTTTTGAGCAGAACAAGGTCAAATTTAACGAGAAAAAGGACGCGGCGCTAGCTGAAATTTTACCGCAGGTTGGGTTTATAAAGTAGTTAAAATTTAGAGGCTTGCGTTTTAAATTCTACGCCTTAAATTTTTG
>NZ_CALBWL010000064.1 GCF_937973075.1 uncultured Campylobacter sp. | reverse complement strand
TAAAAATGCGCGGCAAAGTGCCGCGCCGTATTTTGATTATATCGTGCTGAAGCGCGATAGATTAGTCTTTCTTTTTCATATCGTATTTATTGACCATAAATCCGACCAAGCCTACGAAAAATAGACCGCCGCAGATGTTACCTAGCGTAACCGGGATCATATTTTTAACGATGAAATTTCCCCAGTTTATTGAATCTATTTGAGCCGCCGTTACGCCGTGAAGTGAGCTTGCAAGAGCATTTACATCGCCACCTGCAGCCGCAAGATAGTGGCCTTTAGCGATGATGCCTTCAGTTAGGATAAACATATTTGCCACGCAGTGTTCCATCGAGCAAGCTACGAATGCGCCGATCATCCACATAATTGCAAAGAATTTACCCGATAGATTGCTCTCGCTGGTCGCAGTCCAGATAGACATACATACAAACACGTTACAAAAAATTCCGCGGATGAATAGCTCGTGAAAAGGTGCGTTTATTTTGCCTGCTGCTGCAGGAATGAAGTGCTGCAAGATGTAGCCATCATATTTAAGCGGAAGTCCTGAGTAATAATACATATACGCGATTAACGCACCGCCTACGAAGTTAAAGCACCAAACGATAGCCCAATAGCCGATAGTTTTACCTAGCGGCAATTTGCCGTCGGCAGCAGGTACACCCGTTAAAACCGAGCTAGTAAATAGATGCCCGCCATAAAAAACCACCATCATCAGACCGCAGCTAAAGGTAATACCACCGATGAAATTCGATAAGCCAATAGATTGCTTTTCAGCCATTCCGACGGTCGAGTGAGCCCAGAAAATATCGCCCATAGCGATTGCAGCGCCCGCCATTATAGCTAGAAAAATTATGCTAATTAGCGGGGTATGCGCCTTGTGTTGCATCGAACTAGACACCGCTTGCGCGGTTTCTGCAGGATTTAACATTTACTCCTCCTCATTTAAATTTGAATCAATTTCTAATATACGCTCATAAGCTTTTTGCGCACTTTTTTTTGCGCTCTCGCTTAGCCCTTCTTTAAAATCAAGGACGTTATCGAGCAGCACGCTGATACCCAAAAACAACGTCTTTGGGCAAATTTTGCGCAGATAGCTTAGAAGCACCGGCGTAGGCAGGTTATGCGTCGAGTAGATATAGTCGCGATCGTTGCTGAGATCGAAAAATTCTATCTTATCCTTATCAAAGCCGCTCATCGCATCTACTACGATCAGAATTTCAGGGGCGAATTCCCTAAGGGCTGCAAATTCGTTTTCGGGCACATCCTGCCCATAAAAAACGCGCCAATCTTTTAGATTTGCCTCGACTATTCGCCCTGTTTCATTGCCCACGTCGTCGTCGCCGCGAAGGGGATTGCCGATACAAAGCAACGCCTTTCGCATCAAAAATCCTTCCTTAGCACGAAGTATCCTTCGCGCATATTTTTTAGCAGATCTTTAAGCTCACATTCGCAAAGCTGAGGGATTAGCTTGGCTGCGTGCTCGGCAAAAATTTCAATCTCGAAATACTTGCTTAGGTTACCGATCTTAAATTTAACGTAGTCGCCCGAGTTCTCGATGATGCGTTTAAATTCTTCATCGTCTATCTCAAGTACCTTTTCGCTAAAATCGATCGTACCTACGCCATGACCGACGCAGGTGGAAAAAACCTTGATATCCTTTAGCTCTTTAGGTAAATTTTCGTTTTCGTCCATATGCCGCTTTGTAAGCTTAAAAACCTCAATCATCGTTTGCTCCAGACCTCTTTTTGCGGATCGATTTTAAATTCCTCCGTAGCGCGGGCGTATTTTAGATACACGTCATTGTGTAATAGCGCCATGCACTCCGCGTATCTAGGATCCTCTTCGGTATGGATAGCGTTAAGTAGAGCCTCGCGAGAAGCTTTTGGATCGTGAACATCAGATGAGGTTTTGATCGCATCCATATATTTTGCGAATAAAACTCTTCCGAAAATATAGCTCATCAGCCTCTTAGCTTCAGCTTGCAGATCGCGCTCGAATAAAATATCGCCTATAACTGAATTCTTGACCGGTGGCGGAAGAGTACTATCTTGCTCGTAGCTCTTCTTTTGAAGCTTTTGATCAATAATGCCAAGCGCCATGCCAAGACCATAGATGATGCTAGCAGGATGCGGAGGGCAGCCTGGGATATAAACATCTACCGGTACAATCTTATCGATGCCGCTCCATACGCTATATGCGTCATGGAAAATTCCACCGCTGCTTCCGCAGGCTCCCAGAGCTACTACGATCTTTGGATCAGGTGCAGCCTCATAAGCGCGGAGCAGCGGATAATACATCTGTCGAGTAACCGGACCGGTGCAGACTAAGATATCTGCGTGGCGAGGGTTGGCTACGAGTTTAAATCCGAAGCGCTCCGGATCCCACATCGGCGTGATAGAAGCAAAAATTTCGATTTCACAGCCGTTGCAACTTCCGCAGTCGATACGATAAACGCTGAAGCTTCGTTTGATATTTTTCAAAAGCTCCAATTTTGTGGTTAGATCGTTTGCGTTTTTAATATTTTCGGGGACTTGATACAAACTCATTTTATTGCCTCCTCTATACCTTTGGTCACTCTTTCGACCGCTTGAGCTTTTTTGCATTCAGGACAGATATAGAGATATTTTTTAGCTTCTTCTAATCTGCCTGGGAGCAAATTTGCCGTACTTAGCTTTTCTAGCGTGTAGTTGATGAGCCTTTTTGGGGTCATCGGCTTGCCGCAGCAGCTGCATTTTTCCATCTCAAGCTCGCCGTGTTGGATAAGTGCGCTTTTATCAAATTTTACCGCTAGCTCAAAGCTATTGCCTAGCCTTACCGCTCCCGTAGGGCATACCTCGTCGCAGCGACCACAAAATATGCAGCGTCCGCAATCAAATTCCCAAATTAGTTTAGTTTGGGCTTCGTTCATCTTAAGCTCAATCGCATTGGATGGGCAGGCGATACCGCATGCAGCACAGCCTATGCAAAGCTCATAGGTGTATTCAGGCTGCCCGCGAAAATTCTCGGGCACGATGTATGGCTCAAACGGATAAGCATAAGTCGCCTTACCATATTTTTCGGTAATGTCGAATAATTTCATCATCTTAAATCCTTTTTGCTAACCTTGCCGTCTTGGCAAAATTTCTTAAGGTCTTTTTCGGTTAGAATTTTACTCTTTCCGCTATTAATATCGACTAAAGTTACGCGCTCGGTGCATGAGTAGCACGGATCCATCGAGCATACGATTAGCGCCGCATCGGAGATGTTATTTCCGCGGAATTGAAATCGCAAGCTCGGCCAGTTATTATACGTAGCGGCGCGACATCTCCAGCGATAAACCTTCTGAGCGTTGCCCTGCATGATCCAGTGGACATTTTCGCCGCGCGGTGCTTCGTCGTGACCGAGCGCAAAATTCTCCGGCTTGATCATCGTTTTAGGATCGATACTGATCGGAGTTTGCGGCATTTGATGCAAGCACTGCCTGATGATGTGGATCGATTGTTTAAGCTCTTTATATCTTACGACTTCGCGGCTGAATACATCGCCACCGTGCTCTACGGCTACTTCGAATTCTATCTTGTTGAAGAAATCATAAGGGTGATCGTAGCGGTTGTCGCGTTTAAAACCGGAAGCTCTCATATTTGGACCTACCGGGCTAAAATCACGCGCCACTTTGCGATCTAATATGCCCACGCCTTTCCAGCGACCGATTTGGCGTTTATCCTCCATAACGGCGTCCCAAATTTCAGAAATTTGAACATCAAGTTTATTGATGATCTCGATGCTCTTGCGAATTTCATTGTCGGTCATATCGCGGCGAAGTCCGCCCATAATGACGTTGCCGTAGGTCTTGCGGCCGCCGGTTACGAGCTGAGCTAGCTCCATGGAGTATTCGCGCACCCTAAAGATATGCATAAAGGCGTTATAGTTACCCGTTACCTCGCAGGCTAGACCGATATTTAAAAGATGGCTGTGAAGGCGCTCGATCTCAAGGCAGATGACGCGGATGGCTTGCGCACGAAGTGGAATTTCAAGCTTGATGGCTTTCTCTGCTGCTTCAATACACGCAATTGCGTGAGCGTAGCCGCAAATTCCGCAGACGCGCTCTGCTAAATAGCCCATCTGATCATAATTCATTCGGTTTTCAGCTAGTTTCTCCATACCGCGGTGTTGATAAAACAAGCGGTAGTCCGCATCGATAATCTCATCGCCGTCGCAAAATAGTCTAAAGTGTCCCGGCTCATCGCTCGTTACGTGAAGAGGTCCAAGTGGAACATCTACTACTCCATCACCGCTAGGAAATAAAAACTCTGCATTAGGCTCGTCTTTATGATCTACAGGATCAGGCCTATAGCGGTAGTCCATCGCGTCTTTGCGAAGTGGATGAAGCCCATCCGGCCAATCGTCGCTTAATACCAAACGGCGTTTATCAGGCAAGCCCTCAGCGATTAAACCGAACATATCGAAAGCTTCTCTTTCGTACCATACGCAAGCAGGCACTAAAGGAGTAACTGATGGGAATGTAGGATCCGATCCAGGAATTAGCGTCCTAACGGTGATGAAGCATTTATCCTCTGCGGCGAAATCCTCCGCTTCGGTCATCTTACCACCTTCCATAGATATCGCATAGTAAAGCGCGAAATTTCCGTTTAGTTCGCGCTCATCGTTAGGGATCATCGTGCTGATAAAACCGCCGATGTCATAATATAGCGTCTTAACCGCAAGCGGCAGATCATTTCTATCCACTAAAACGGTAATTTGATCCTCGGCTTGGCGGGTAACTTCTAAGACCTTGACTTTGGTCTTTAAAATTTCTATAAATTTATCGCCTCTCATTTTTAACCTCTCATCATTATTCTAACGCCGTTTTCGACGAGCATCCAAAAATCACCTACGTGCCATACGCCGAAAATTATCACTAAAGCGCAAAGCAAGATTAGCGGTAAATTTTCAAACAAGCTCATCTCTTTAGCATAAACCACTTCACCTTTAGGCGTACCGAAGCTCGCTAGATTAAAGTGCGCGAAGTCCGCGATGAAAATAATTACGAGCGCGATCGCAAATAATGCTACGGCTATGTATTGACCGCTGGCTATCGCGCCTTTGAAAACGTTAAATTCGCTTACGAATATCGCAAACGCAGGAACACCTACGAGCGAGCAGACCGCAGCACCAAACATTATCGTAGTAAGCGGAGCGATTTTTACCATGCCGCCCATTCTAGACATATCTTTGTGACCGTAAATTCTGGCGATATTGCCAGTAGAGCAGAATGCAAGAGCCTTGGTAAAGCTGTGAGCTAAGCAGTGAAAGATCGCGGCAAGCAAGCCAAAATATCCGCCGATACCTAGCGCAAATGCAATAACACCCATATGAACGACCGAGTGGTAAGCAAACATCCTTTTTACGTCGTGTTGGCGAACGAGGAAAATTCCTGCTATAAATAGCGTGATCGTGCCCGAGATCAGCATCACGTGCTTAACGAAGTCTGGCCCTACCGCTTCGGCGCTTACCGCGTAATATCTAAATATCGCTAGCATCGCACATTTTAAAAGCACACCCGAAAGTAGTGCTGAAATAGGAGCCGGACCTTCTGCGTGAACGTCAGGAAGCCAAGTGTGAGTAGGAGCAAGTCCTGCTTTGGTTCCAAAGCCGATTAGAGCGAATATAAAGATAAGCTTAGCGGCATCTTTGTTTAAGCCTTTGGCGTGATCCATAATGCTAGTCCAAAGCATCGAAGCCTCGCCGTCGCCTGTAATTTTGAATGTAGCCGCATATAGTAAAACGGTAGCATAAAGCGCGAATGCTAAGCCGATCGAGCAGATGACGATATATTTGTAACCGCTCTCGGTAGATTTTTTATCTTTATGAATAGCGACCAAAAATACCGATGCTAACGTAGTGGCCTCTACTGCAGCCCACATAAACGCAACGTTGTTACAGATAACGCTAAGCGTCATCGTAAAAACGAAAACGTGACAGAGCGCATAGTATTTTCTAAGATCGCTAAGATCTAGATGACCGCCCTGTATCTCCCATTTCATATAGGTGGTGGAGTATAAATTTACCAAAAAGCCCGTTACGGCGATTAGCACTAAAAATACGCAGCCTAGGCTATCTAGGAATAGGAATTTATCGTATGCGTAAAAAGCCTCAAAGTTGCCGCTGATAAGCTTGCCTACGTTACAGAGTAGTCCTGCGGATGTAACTCCAGAAATCAAAACGTGTAGCGTGCTTAGGAGCTTGAAATTCTTAGGGCATAAGAATAATATCAGCGCTCCGAGCAACGGAAAAATTAATATAAAAGCTAAACTATTCATCATTAACCCCTTAAATTCGAAGCTTTAGACGTATCAAGTCCGTCATAGGCTTTGTAAAATCTAACCGCCAAAACGCTCATAATAATAACCGCAAAGATTGCATCGGTTAAAATTCCAAGCTCGACTAGCTCGTGAGAGTTGTAAGCCATAAGCGCAAGGCTTAGGTGGATGCCGTTTTCAAAGAGGCAGTAGGCTAGAATTTGCTTGATGAAAGAATTTCTTAGCATGAAGCCAAAAATCCCCATCATAAATACGGTTACAGCCGCTATTAGAACGATTCTTTCTTGAATAAGAGAGAATTTAAGCAAGATCGGATTGATTGTCATCGCAATCGCTAGCGAAAATCCCATCGCAATAACGGGGCTTACGAAAAAGCCGCCTACCGGCTCATCCTCGCTGATCACATCCAGCTTTTTAACTAGCCAAAATAAAATTCCCGGCACGAAAATAACCTTCGTAAAAAACGCCACTATCGCCCAAATTCTAAGCTGCGGCGCATTGAAGTTAGAATACAGCATAAAAAATATGCTTACCAAAAGTAGCGTCTGAATCGCGTAAATTCCGATCGAAAGCTTTAAATTTCTAAGTCCGAATACCGCGAGTGACGTTATTATCATACAAATTGCTAAAATATCAATACTATTCATCTTAAAATCCTACTACGTAAAGCGTTAATGCCGCAAAAGCAATGGCAAGAGCTCCGCATGAAATTTTGCGCATGCTCGAAGTCATTCTGAAGCGTGGTCCAAAGTTGTCGATGAAAACGGCTGCTACGTAAAATACGCCGGTTTTTAGCACAAAGATTATGATCGCCAAAAACGGATTGCTAAAATTCCACGGCTCAAATATCGTTAGGAATAATCCGATCATCGCAAATTGCTTCAAAATAAGCGCCGCTTGCACTAAGCCCAAATCGCTACCTGCATATTCGCCCAAAAGTCCTTCTTGAAGCTCTTGCTCGGCTTCGGCAAGATCAAATGGCTTTCTGCCGGTCTCGACATACATACACCATAAAAATGCAATCGAAGCGACAGCAAAGCTTGGAATTTGATAGCCGATCTGACCGCTGCGTACCATCCCCTGAATCTCAACTAAATTTGAAGTTCCCGCAGCCATCATTACTACGATTAGGCACATCATCATCACAGGTTCGACAAAAACGGCAAGCATCTGCTCGCGTCCGCCGCCGGTTGCGGCAAACGGGTTACCGCTATCTATCGAAGCCGCACCGAATACGAAGCGCAAAAGCGCACCTAGATATAAGATAACGAAAATATCCGAATATGCTCCGAAAATTTTATCGGTGGTTGGATCGCTGTATGTAATAGGAATAGCCGCCAAAATCGCTGCCGAAGTAGCGAATAGGAAAAACGGCGCCCACCTAAATACCCAGTGGCTGCACGCAGGAACGGTTCTGCCGCGCTTAAAAAGCTTAATAATATCGCGGTAAGTCTGGAAAAAATCGCTTCCTTGTTTCGACTGAAGCTTGGCTCGAAGTTTTCTCGCCATACCGTCGAAGAGTGGAGCGACTAGGACGATAACCGCGACTTGAAATATCATTAAAAATATAGTTTGTATAGTCTGCATCTTAAACCTCCTAGATCAAGAAATATCCGACGCCCAGTATCGCGCAAAGATAGATTAGGATGTAAAGCGTATATAAATTTGCATAGCCGCTTTGAATAATTCCTATCTTATCGGCGACCTTCTTACTCCAATCGATTACCGGTTGATAAATTATCGTCCACCAAATGTCTTGTGGATGGTTGTGATACTCGATCGGTCCGAAGTAGCCGTTTTGCTCTATTCTGCGTTTATGACCTCTAAATAACCAGTCCATAATCTTTCTTAAATCGCCGGTAAAAGGACCGCCAGTTATCTGCATGCGAGGGCTATATTTAAAGCCGCACGCCCAAGGATCGGTCTCACGAGGTTTGTCGCGATTTGCTTTCATAACCGCTAGGATGATAAACGGAAGCAGCATTGTAGAACACAAAATCACTGCAATAAGAGGAGTTGAAACGATACTTCCCAAAGGCGAAGTGATTGACGAAGCGCCTAGGCTTGCGACATACCCGCTATTGGAAGTGATAGAATTTACCGCCTGCATAATGTAATCGACTATGAAGTGTGCGCCTACGCCAAATCCTACGCAGCCTATCATCAAAATGATCATTCCTAAAACCATTCCTAATGGGCTTTCTTTTGCGTTCTCCCAAATTTTTTCATCCCTTGGGGTTCCTGCGAAGATTACCGCATAAAGCTTAAGGTGCATACCGACCAAAACGCCGGTGAGTGCAAGAGCGACCACCGCTAAAGAAAAGGCATATCTAATGAAAATTCCACTTTCCTTAGCACCTTGAAGCATTCCTTGATAGGTAAACCACTCTGAGACGAAGCCGTTTACCGGAGGAAGCGCTGCGATACCCATGATACCGATAAACATACCGACAGCAGTTAGAGGCATTTTTTTAGCTAGCCCTCCTAGCACGTCCATATTCTGCGTATGAGTAGCGTGGATTACAGAGCCTGCACATAAGAATAGCAAGCCTTTGAATATTGCGTGGTTTACTACGTGGTAGCAGCCTGCTAAAAATCCAACTGCGGCTAGCGTTACATTGCCTGCTGCGACGCCGTAAATTCCGGTACCAAGACCTAGTAGGATAATTCCGATATTTTCAACTGAGTGGTACGCAAGGAGCGCTTTAAAGTCGTGCTGGCACAACGCGTATAAAACGCCAAAAAGCGAGCTAGCTGCTCCTAGGATCAAAACTGCAAGCCCAAAATAGATGCTTAGCGGCAAAAATAGCGTAAATTTAACAAGCGTAAAGAGCGCTACTTTAATCATAACGCCGCTCATCAGTGCAGAGACATTCGATGGAGCCGCAGGGTGAGCTTGCGGTAGCCAAACGTGAAAAGGCCACATTCCCGCTTTTGAGCCGAAGCCGACCAAAAACAAGATGAATGCTGCTACAGAAGCACCCATCGGCATATTTACGTTTCCCCACTTCGCAAATTCAAAGCTGCCTGCGTAGTTTGCAATGATAAGTAATCCACAGGTGATACAAAATGCACCGATCTGCGCTATACCTAGATATACCATAACGGCTTTGAGCGTGCCTTTGCCATCGTTTACTATGATTAGAAATGACGAGATTAGTGTCATAAGCTCCCATAAAACAGCGAAGCAAAATACATTATCTGCGCTGATGACTAAAAGCATAGATAAGATGAAGGTATTAAATAAACATGCAAAAACGCCAATATTTGCCTTTCCGATATATTCCTCGGCGTAGCTCATACCGTAAACGCTGCTTGCAAAGCCTATAAAAACGACTACGAAGCTGAAGAAATTTCCAAGCGGGCTTAAAGCAAATTTTGGCGCATATAAGAAAGTACCGCCCAAAATGAAGCTGTCGCTTACGCCCATATTGGCTACGAAATGACACATCGCGTAAAAACAGCTGATAGCACCTAATCCAAATCCCACCTTAACGGCAGTTTTTGGAGCGCAGTATAAAAGGATACTAATTACTGCACTGACGATAAATAAAGTATAGACGCTTATCATTTTGCGCCTCCTTCTTTTTTGGCGACGCAACTGATTTCGCCGTTTAACACGTCTTTTGCAAAAGCATTAGCCGCATCGTAGTCTATCGCAAAGCCCAATTTATGCTTGCCCTCTTTAGGATCTATCATAATGATAGCGCTAGTTGGGCAAACCTCGACGCATGCAGGACCGTTCTCGCGTCCGTTGCATAGATCGCATTTGATGGCGGTGCTTTTGGCGCCCGCCTGGCTTTCGATCTCGAGATAATACTTCGGCTCGACCGCATAATTTACTGACGGCATAAGCTCGGCATTCGAGCTGATCGCGCCATAAGGACAGGCGAGTGTACACATCTTGCATCCGATGCAAATTTCTTCGTGCAATTCGATATAGTTATTATCGAAGCGAAGCGCACCGGTAGGGCAGACATTTGCGCATGGTCCGTCATCGCACTGCCTGCACTGCGTAGGCATAACGCCATAAGCCTGTCTAAGCACGGTAAGTCGCGATTTAGCAAGCTTGCCGCGCTCGTAGGCACTTGAGTAACAGGCTGCCATGCACGTCGTGCAACCGATACATCGTTTGTAATCGCAGATTACAAATTTATGTTGTTTCATACCTTTCTCCTTGACTTAAGGAATTTTAAAAATTTTTTACTAAAAATTTTGGTGTAATTATATTTAAGTCCGTAAAAAAATTCCGTCATTTATCTGACGATATTTGGAATTTATTTGATAAATTTGCTTTAAAAGCTTAAATTTAAAAACTAATTTCTTTTTTAAACCGGTTCGTTGATTATTTGCTTAAAAAGT
>NZ_CALBWL010000063.1 GCF_937973075.1 uncultured Campylobacter sp. | reverse complement strand
GACGGATGGAAGCACCATCTAAGCAGCGACGGCACCTCGCTTGCCTCCAAGTTCGACCCCTCCGAGCGCACACTAAAGATCGAGGGCAACGACAAGCCGCTTGTGCTATTTTTCTATACTAGCGGCTGCGGCGCGTGCAAAGCCCAAGTACCTGCGCTAAACGAGCTGCAAGCTAATGGCGACGCGCTAATTATCGGCGTTTTAGGCGATGGTAAAGGTCTGGAAGCCGACGCCGCGGTTGCTCGCGAAAAGGGGATAAAATTCCCAAGCGTCAGCGGTGCAAACTCCGTAAAATACTTCGAATCCATCGTAGGCGGCATTTTCGGCACCCCCACGTCGGTGATCTACGATAAGAACGGCAAAGCGATCAAAAAACTCATCGGCCTCTACCCCAAATCCGCCTTCGAAACGCAGCTCAAGCTTATAAATTAACGAGCAGAATTTAATGCAGCCGGATTTACGGCACCGGCCTGCAATACCCACCAAAATAACACTTCGAGTTTAAAATTCCTTTCAACTTGCAGCTGCCTTTGCGTTTAAATTTCAAAATTTAGGCGCGCAGCGGATTTAAGTATTCGCCGAGTTTTGCTAAAATTAGCTTTGTCACTAAGCTGCTTGAATGGCTAAAAAACGGCGATATCAAAATAGAAAGGAGATGCCAATGAGTAAAAAATCCCTTGCTTTAGGCGCTGCCGCGATGCTTTGCGGCGCGCTAAGCCTAAACACCGAGGTTGCGGCGACGCAGAGCGCGCAAATAGATCTGAAATTTAACGCCGCAAATTTTACGCAAGAAAGCGTAACCGTAGGCGGCAAAAAGATAAAATTCCGCGCTTACAAAAACATAATCTACGTCGCAAAACCCGTAAGCACGCACTATCAGAGCATGAATATCTTCATCCCGCAGCAGTATTTTGAGGGGCGCAAGAGCGGCAAATTTGACGCCGCGAGCGCGCCGATATTTTTGCCAAACGGCGTGGGCGGCTACATGCCGGGCGAAGCGGGCGAGGTCAAAATAGACGAAAGCGGCAAGCCAAACGCGATCGCTACGGCGCTTTCGCGCGGTTACGTCGTAGCCGCTCCCGCAGTGCGCGGACGCACGCTAAAGAGCGCAACCGGCGATTATATCGGCAAGGCACCCGCAGCGATCGTCGATCTAAAAGCCGCCGTACGGTATCTGAAATTTAACGACGCGGCAATGCCGGGGGATGCGAACAGGATCATCTCAAACGGCACGAGCGCGGGCGGAGCGCTCTCGGCGCTTTTAGGAGCGAGCGGGGACGAGGCCGCGTACGAGCCGTATCTGCAGGAGCTAGGCGCTGCAAAGGCAAGCGATAAAATTTACGCGGCGTCCGCATACTGCCCGATCACAAATCTAAAGCACGCGGACGCGGCGTATGAGTGGATGTTCGGCGCGCAGAGCGAATATGAAAAGATGGATTTTAGCGGGCTTGATGCAGCGGGATTTAACGAGCGGGGCGAAAATTCTAGCGGCGCTGAAAAAAATTCCAAAAAAGGCGCGGATCAAAGCGCCGCAAAGCCCGCACGCAAAACGATTAGCGGCAAACTAAGCGCAGCGCAAATTAAAATTTCAGACGAGCTAAAGGCGCAATTCCCCGCCTATCTGAACTCGCTAAGCTTAAAGGACGGAGGCAGCCGCGCGCTAAGCCTGGATAAAAACGGCGACGGCAGCTTCAAAGACTACATAAACGGACTCATATCGGCCTCTTTTGCTAATTTTGCGGCGAAAAATCCGCGCGCGAAGGCGCCCCTATACCTCGCTGCAAAGATCAAGGACGACGCATCGCAATCGCATATGCTTTTTTGGGGCTACGCGACCTCCGAGCCGCGCGCCAAGACCCCGCCCGCATTTGACGGCTTCGCGCTTGAAAATCCCGAAAACGAGCTGTTTGGCGGCGCTAAATTTAACGCGGCGCATTTTACGGATTTTAGCGCGATGAATGACCCCGCCAAAGGGGTGCTAATCGCAGGTGCCCAGCTCGTAGAGATGATGGATGTGATGAGCTTCGTACGCAACGAAAACGGCGCGAAGCATTACCGCATCCGACACGGCGCGAGCGATCGCGATACCGCGCTTGCGATCCCTGCTATTTTGGCGCTTAGCTTGCAAAACGCAGGTAAGAACGTCGATTTTGCGGTGCCTTGGGGACAAGGACACGCCGGCGATTACGATCTTGAGGAGCTTTTTGACTGGATCGACGAAATAGTCGCGCGCTAGATTAACGGGCAGAATTTTACTTTGGAATTTAAAATTTTGCCCGCAGCTCTGCCCAAATTTTATCGCCTAAAGCTCGCTCTGGCGGATATGCCGAGCGACGTAAAATTCCGCTGCAAAATTATATCGCGTTAAAATTTCGGCATCGCCGCAAGGCGCGCAATGGCTTGAAATTTTGCAGCCAGCATTCAAAAAATTTCATAGAATTTTATCGCGACAAAACGAGTGCGAATTAAAATTTTAGCGGCCGCGATGATTTATGACGCGGGCTTTTAGCGCGATCTATGTTAAAATTTCGGTGCAATCAAAATTCTGCGGGCTAAATTTTAAATTTAAAGACCGAAGTATGCGATAAAATTTCACGGCGTTTATACTATCCGATCGCAGCTCTTTGAGCGCGCAGTATCGTGCATGAGCGCGCATTCGACGCGCGGACGATTAAAATCCGCCAAAATGAACACAAAAAGCCCAAGCAAGCACGGTAAGCGGGCTAAATTTAAAGACGCACATTTCACGATCTCCCGCGGCCCTAAGCCCGCTTTTTCCATCCATTAGGCCTGCTTTAATAATCCACCGGCGCCCAAAAAGCGCCGTTTGGGGTCTGTATCTTTGCGCCGTGTGTATAAATTTCATAATTTAACGGCACTTAGCCTATTTAAAGATCAGCACGCCGCGGCAGCAGCGTTTCCTAAAACTGGGCATGCTAGCATCTTTGCGGCAGCGGCGCAACTCGGCGCCGAATTTAAACGCTAACCCTCCTTGCGCCGCCTCTCTAGCTCGGTGTGCGGCAGCACCCTTTGCGACGCGAGGTCTAAATGTAAGCCCTTCCCTTGCCGCGCCGCAAAAGAGCTTTTAAAATTTAACGCCCTAGCCTTTTGCGATCTCGTAAAAACCGTCTCTGAAAACAACCTTGCCAGCATCCGCAAGACGCTTTAAAAGCTGCGCGCTTTTTTCGTCAAACATCGCCTCCACGTCGCTAGTGCGCTGCGGACGACGTGCCAAAGTATGCAATATCTCGTCCTCGCTAAAGCTCAGCCGCTCGCTTGCGTATTTGGGCGCGGCGATTATATTTACGTTTTGATTTTCGATGAAAGTAGCCAGATAGCGCAGCTGCGCCTCGCTCACCCCCTCTGCGCGGTATGCGGGCGGGCGATCGATCGTACCGAGATCGACGCGGTGCGGGTTGATGCGCGCCAGAGCTGCATTCAGCGCCGCAAAGTCTTCTTGCGTGTCGTTTAGCCCGCGCACGACTAGGATTTCGATATCAAGCTCGCCGTGAAACTCGCGCGCAAAATCCGCGATCGCGCTTACGATATCCTCGGCGCTAATGCCTGCGTGCGGGCCGTCCACCTTACGAAAGCTTTTCGCAAGCACGCTATCTAGCGAAAATTTGCAAATATCAATCTTCGCTAACGCCGCGCTGTTTTCGCGCACGAGCGAACCATTTGACAAAACGAGCAGCTTCTGCGGCAGATTTAGCGCCTTTAGCGCGTCTACGAGTTCTGCAAAGCGCGGATGTAGCGTAGGCTCGCCGTTTGCCGTGATCGTGATGACGTCAATGCCCGCGTGGCTTTGCAGCGCGGTTTTCAGCTCGGCGATGACCGGGCCGATCTCACAGGGCTCGCTCATCGCGCTCATCGGCTTGCCCGCGCCCAGCTCGCAATAGACGCAGTTGAAGTTGCACTGCTTGCGCTGCGGGCTTAGGTCGATGCCGAGGCTGCGCCCGAACCTACGCGAGGCGACGGGCCCGAAAATATATCTCATTTTTGCTCCATGATTTGATTTGCG
>NZ_CALBWL010000062.1 GCF_937973075.1 uncultured Campylobacter sp. | reverse complement strand
TTGAGCGGCTAAACGTCTGTATCGCAAAGACGCAGTATAGCTTCAGCGACGATGCCAAGGCGCTCGGGCGCGCACGCGGCTTTAAACTCAGCGTCAAGGACCTTCAGATCCGTACGGGAGCAGGCTTCATCGTCGCCGTCTGCGGCAAGATAATGCTTATGCCGGGGCTACCGAAGGTTCCTAATGCGCTAAATATGAAGATCACGAGCGAGGGCGTAATAAGCGGATTGGCGTGAAATTTTATTTTCGGCGCCCGAAGCCAAAGCCGAAAATTCCGCGCTTGGGCGGTAAAATTTAGCTGTGGGCTTCGGTAGCGATAAATTTTTCCCTCAAGCTTCGGTAGCAATAAATCTTGCCTTCAAGCTGCGGCGAGTTTATCGCGCCCCGGTTTTAGTGCGTCATGGTTTTGCTATACTTGGGTTTTATTGCGCCGGGTTTTAGCCGGTCGAGTTTTGGTTAGTCGGATTAGTCGGATTTTCGCGCGCCGAGCTCGGCGCGCGAAATTTCGTTAAATTTCGCGCAAGATCTACGCAGAAATTCGGTGCGAAACCTGCGCGGGTTTGCATTTGAAATTCCGCTCGCGAAATTCCGCGCAAAAACCGGGCGCAAGATCTTAAACCGAGCCGCCCGCGAGCTTGCGAGCTCACTTGCGGCAAGATTTAAAATTTCATGCCGCGAGCTCGCTGTGAAATTTAAAATTTCACGCGGCCGCACACAGTGTCATGTGTCGCTACGAGATTCTAAATTTCATGTCGAGCGCACCGTGAAATTAATCCGTCGGTCGCGCAGCAGATCGCCGCACGATCTAAAATTCGCGCTTGCGCCGCGACGTGCGCCGCTGCGAGTTGAATTACGCGGCATCGCAAACTAAATTTTACGCTCGTACGATCAGTCATGTTGGCGGAGGTTTGCGGCGCCCGGATTAAATTTTATGCACTGCCGTGCAGTGCCTGCAGTGGACACGGATGCTTGATCCGCTTTGCTTGCAAAGGCGCAGGCGGCTATAGCTGTGCGGCAGTAGAGCTAAATTTTACGAGCCGCTGCGTCGCGGCAATGAAATTTTGCGCTGTGCTGCCCGCTGCAAACTAAATTTGTGCGATGATATGTCGGCTATGCGCTCGTAAATTAAATTGTACTCCACGCACCCGTCGCCTGATTGTCGCGGGATTAAAATTTGCGCGCTGCTACTTGTCATAAATTTAGATCGCTGCACGCCGCGCCATAGCTGTCGTAAAATTTTAAATTGCATGCCGTACGTACGAACTCACCGTGAAATTTAAAATTTCACGCGGCCGCGAAATTTGCTGTGCGTTATGCCGTATCGCGCATCTTCGTGAGCCAAATTATGCGCTGCTGCGGAATTAAAGTCTTGCATGCCCGCTGCTACCGCTCGGGCGCCGTATGCTTGGCGGCTCCGTTTTGCTATCCGTTCGCGCCGTATTTGTTGCGGCAGTTATGTACGTCGCCGCGCCGCAGTGCGAGATTCCGCGTCGAGCTATATTTTAGAGCTTTGATTTGCAGCGAGATTTTACGGCGCGCAATGGCGTTAAATTCTATCCTGCGTGAGATTTTGGAATTTTAAAATTCCCTTTCGCGGTATAATTATATGAAATGCTAAAATTTGCAGAATCTTAATAGCAGGATCCTAATAAAGGAATTTTAAAATTTATGCGGCGCGGCTTTGTGGCGCGCCCGCAAGAAAGGAGCGATCATGGACAAGCTGGATAAAGAGGAGCTTGCAGAGGCGTTTATCGCTAGGCTCAGGGCTTTAGCGCGTAGCGGCGGCGCCGATCTGCGCGAGCTTGATCGCGAGTTTTATGGATTTAGCGTGAGGCTTGGCGTGCGTTATGACTTTGCCGGCAAGTTTAGCGTCTCGCAGATAAGTGGCGGCGAGCGCGCTCAGCTGCATTTCGCAGATATCGCGCAGTTCGAGGCTCATGCGCGCGAGTGCCTGCGCGCGGCAAGCACTGATGCGGAGCTAGGCGAGGCCTTTATGCTACGCCTGCGTGCAGATCCCCAAAAAGCCGCTACGAATGCGGATCAAATCATAAAATTTCACGATTTTAAGCCCTTTAGCGTTCAGCTGCGTTGCGAACATTGCGGCGGATCTGGCAGGAGACGCTGCAAAGCCTGCGAAGGTGCGGGCAAGACGCCGTGCGCTAACTGCGGCGGGCGCGGACGCTTGATCTGCTCCACTTGCAAGGGCGCCGGTGGCTATAGCCGTGCGGCATTAAGCTCTACGGACGCTCATGCGCGCGGCCTTTCTGGAGGCGATTCTGCAGGCTCTGCGTCAAATTCTATGGGCTATCGCTTCATACCCTGCGCTAGCTTCGGCGGTAGCGGCTCGCGCATTTGTCCCGCTTGCGGCGGTGCGGGCAGGCTGCGCTGCGAAAAATGCGGCGGTGCGGGTGATTTTCGCTGCGAGCACTGCGATGGGCGCGGGTATTTCACTCGCACCGGCAAAGTATCCGTTTATGCCCGCCCGAGCGTCAGCATAGGCGCTAGCTCGCAGGTTTTTGGGCGCGAGCTGCTGGAGTTTTTATGCAGCAAGGGCGTAGGTTTTGCGGCGCGCAGACTTTTGTTTCGTCTAAGCTCGCTGCGAGCGGTGCAGGGCGGCTGCGAAGCGGTATTTAGCGCGGAGGAGGAGTTTTTGCGCTTGAGTTTTGCCGTCTGCGGCAAGGCTTACGATGCGGCGTGCTTTGGTGGCGCGACATTCGTAAGACCTAATTTTTTGGACGAAGTTTTTGCGCCGGAGCTTGCGGCGGTGCACGGCGCACCCGCTAAGCTAGGGCGGGACGATGCGCAAAGCCTTTTTGCACTATTTCGCGCAAAGCCTGTGCTGGATGCGGCGATGCGCCTAGCTAGTGCTAAGCTGCGCGGCGAGACGCTAAATCTCGAGCAGTTACGCGGCGCGGACGGACATTTTAACTTTGCAAATTCTGCCCGCAGCGCGGCTGATCGCGACGCTTTGAGCCTTGCAAAAGACACTTCGCGTAAAGAAAATCTCGAGGGTGGCACGAGCGTAAAATTTGCGGGCACGAAATTCGCGAGCGCTCCAGCAGATTCTATGGGCTTGGAAGATAATCGCTTGGGGTTGCGCGGAGAGCAAGGCAGGTTCGCAGGAGGAGTGAGTGGCGGCATAAAATTTGCCGGGGCGGATCTTTTGGAAGGTGGAGAGAATTCTGCCGGCGATTTTGAGGCTAGGCAGCAAAACAGCGAAGCTCTCGCGCAGAATGGACCTAATTTTGCCGGCTCGCAAGAGGGCTTAAGCGGCACTTCTGATCGCGCCGCGGAGGATCTTTACGAATTACACGGCGAGCGAGATTACCGAGATTTAAGCGCCTTGGGTGCTGAAAATTCCACAAATTCCATAGACTCCGCCGCAATCAATTCCGCAAATTCCAAAAACCTCGCCGCTGCAAAATTTAAAAATCGCGCGAATACGCAAGATCCTGCGTCAAATTCTAAAATTTCGCCTTTTGCGCGATTAAAGAAATTCTTTTTCCCGCATTCTTTGCGCGAGGATTGCGCGCAGAGTTTTGCCGCGGCGATTATGCGCGTTTGCGAGGGCTTTATTTCGCAGCATTGTGCCCGCGATTTGGGCAGCGCGATGGCTGGGGCATTTGGCGTGCTAAGTCCGCGATATGACCGCGCGGTGTGGTGCATAGGCGGAGGCGCACTCATCGCAGCGGCTACACTGGCGTGCGAGGGCTGCTTCGAGATGATCTTTGCGGAGCATTATTTTTGGGCACTTGCATGCGGCGCGGTAATCGCTGCTGCAGGGCTGCTGGGCGGTGTGGCGCTGTGGCTGGCAAGCGCAGTGCGGTGCACCGTAAAAGCTCGTAAAATTCCGCGAGAGTATCGCTGCGGCAGGGGCGGCGCGGCGTTTGCTCGCTTTTGCAAAGCTCTGCTCTGCGCCGTTTTGGCTAGCACAATCTACGGAGGTGCGGCAAATACGGGCTACGTGCCGAAAACCGGCGCGGCAGGGCTGCTGCGAGGGTGGATGCCTGCATTTTTTGAGGACGAAAATTCCGCTTCTGCGAGTGATGGCATAAATTCTGCAGACGAAAATTCTACGAGCGCAAGCTCTAGCGGCTCTGAAAGCCCTGCTTCAAATTCCGCTTCCGGGGCGACTAAGGATTCCGCTGCGATGCAAAAGGATAAAATTTTATATATCCAAAAAAGCATCGGAGTCAAGCAGGACGGGATTTTTGGCGCACGCACTCTAAAAAAGGCGAGAGAGGTTTTGGATCAAAACCTAAGCGGCGTAGATGAAATTTACGAGGCGCTAAAAAGCAAAGAGCAGGCGAGAACGAACCCGAACTCTAGCGATCAAACTGCGCCTTAGGCTTAGCGGACGATCTTAAAAAACCAAAAAGGACGAAAATGAAAAATAAAATTTTAATTCTAGCGCTTATCGCGACGTTTGCTGCAAATTTCGCGCTTGCCGAAAATTTTGAAATCACCGCAGACGATATAAGCCGGGCTACAAAATCCTGCGATAAGGGCGATATGAAGTTGTGCGGAGCCTTGGCGCAGATTTATAATTATGGCTGGGGCGTGCCGCAAGATCTGCTAAAGGCTGCGCCGTTATACGTCAAAGCTTGCAAAGGCGGCGATGTGGAGTCGTGCGTAAATTTAGGTATTTTGTATCAAAGCGGGGAGGGGATGCCGCGCGATGAGGCGAAGGCGGCGGAGCTGTTCGACAAAGCCTGCGATGACGGGCACGCGATAGGCTGCAGTAACGCAGGCTCTGCGTATATCAGAGGCAGAGGCGTGCGCAAAGACGCTATAAAGGGCGTAGGTTACTATGTGCGCGGTTGCGATATGGATATCGCAGACAGCTGGCTCGCGTGTTTAAATTTAGCGCGTCTTTACGAGGGCAGCGATAATGTTAAAGCCGTAGAGTACTACAAAAAGGCCTGCGAGCTGGGCGGCAAGGATAGATTTATGAGCTCGGTAGCGGAGCATGAGCAGATATGGAAAAGCTCATGCGAAAGCTACGAAAGGCTTAAATAGCCCGCAAATCCATGCTTTGAAGCAGACCCTCGCGCTCGCCGTGGCTACGGAGTAAGAACCATAGCAAATTTCGCATAAATAGCGCAAATCTAAACATCAAGTATCCTGTAGGAGCGGAAACATAACGGCGCAAGCTCTTAGCGGGCTCGTATTTTAGGAGACAAAATCATGACGTTAGCGCTGATCCGCCACGTTACGCCGCTGATCGATCGCGGTGTATGCGACGCCGCAGAGGCCGCACGGCGCGCGATCCTGTACGATACTACGCAAAGCTTGGCTTTGTGGCAAACCGATAAATTTAAAAGCAGCGCCGCATACGAAAAGCTCGCTCGCATAAGCCGAGTATGTTCCTCTCCGCTGCCGCGCGCCGCGCTTACGGCGCAAAAGCTATTCCCGCAGCGGGGCATAGAGTACCTAGAGGCTTTGCGCGAGTTTAATCTGCGAATATTCCCCGTGCCGCTAATAAAAATGCCGTTTGATTGTTGGCTCGTGCTCTCGCGCCTGCTGTGGCTGTGCGGCATGAACCCTAGCGGCGCAAGCGCGAAAGCAGAGCGGCGGCGCGCGCTTGATCTGATGCCGTCGCTGCTGGAAGCGGACACGGCGGTGATCGCGCACGGCTTCGTGCTGCGCGTCATACGCCGTAGCGCGCGGCGGGCAGGCTACCGCCTGATATACCGCTTTTGCGAGGGCTGCTTTTGCGTAGAAATTTGGCAGCGCGCCGCGTAGAGATACCGCTCTGCGCGAAATTTTGAAATTTTGCGCAGCTAAGAGATTGTGAAATTTCGTAAAAGGGATTTACGATCGGAATTTTGCGCCGCAAAATCGAAAAGACGGAGCTTTGCTAGATTAAATTTACGGGTCAAATTTATCGGAAGCTGCTTTGAAATTTCGCGGAATTTTATTTCAGCGCAAAGATAGCGCCGTTTTAAAAGGTGCGAGATTCTTGAAATTTATGCACGCGCCACGATAAACGCGAGCTGCATCGATTTGCGTAGGTAAATCGTGCTGAGTTAAAATTTAGAATTTATGACGCAAAATTTTAAAATTCTACGAACCGTAAATTTACGGCTTAAATCCAAAATTCCGTTATGATGAAATTTAAAAATTTTACGTTGCTTTAAATTTGCCTGCAAATTTGAAATTTCATGTTATTTAACGAGTTACGCGCTGCACCGATAAATCTGCGAGGATTTAAAAATCCTCGCTTCGCACCGCCGTTCTTAGCACCACCGAATTTATGCTAGTAGGCGTAGAACTTCTCTAAAACACCACTAGATACGCATTTAATAGCTTGTGCATTTTTTATAAACTTAGAGGCAGTAACTATAGGAGTAATTTTCGCAATTCTTCTCTATATAATTCTAGCAAAAGGTTACTTATATAACTATCGTTTATAGTTTGTTATTATTTTTACAATATTTTTTAGCATGGGTTTAAAATTTATAAAATCTATATCTTTATAGTTCTTTGAAATATATTTTGAAAAAATTTCCTTACTATAGTGCTTTTGTTTATCAAAAATAGCCAAGTCCCTACAAAATACTTTTCCATCTATCTTATGATTAAGTATTTTGTCATCAAACAAATCTTCTATTTCACACTCTTTTTTATCTCTTACTAGCTGATTTGTTATTATAAATAAGTTATCTACAATATTTGCATATAGCTCTTTATCTAACATATTCTCAAATTCTTTCTTATTGGTAAAATTTATAAATTTCCTTACAGGCTTCTTATTATTAGGTATTTCATTGTCAAAAATAAGAATAACCGGATTTGCAGCTATATCTTTTGTTATTTTTTTAAAATACTCAGAATAATTTACAACTTCTCGTCCTACAAAAAACCTATAAATATTTTGAATTGAATCCGCTCCATCTTTTACAAAATTTAAAAAATATTCCAGCCTCTTTGTTCTTCTTAAAAATGATATTTTAAATTCAAATTTGTCATTATTATTTTTTTTAATCAAATCTGGAAAATCTGTATATAGACTTTTTATCGCAGATTTCAAATACAGTATATCCGTTTTCCCTTCTGTAATAATGAGCGGTTTTTGATTAGCAAAGAAATACTTATAAAAAATAAATTTTTGATATTCTTTTTCTCTGCAATTTAACTTTTTATCATTATTTTTCTTACCTTTGTTATGTTTATTATCATTAATATTGATTATATTGTTATACCAATCAATTTGATTAATAAAGGCAAATCTTCCTTCAAGTTGATTCATGGTGGCATCTTCGCCATCAATATTAAAGGATCTATTCTTATAAAGAGAATTGGCCATAGCTCTTGTATATTTACAATAATTATGATTTATGCTTATTTTTTTATTAACAACCAATCCAGTAACTTCTTGTCTTGAATCTTTATAGAAAAGCCTAGTCTTCTTCTGGTTAATGCAAAAGCCAGCCTTTTCTACTTCTTTTGAAATACATAATAAAAACTCATTATACATATTCAAAAAATCTTTATTATTGGTAGAAAATGTTAAATCATCTGCGTATCTTGTATAATCTAGCTTATATTTTTTAGCAAGTTTTAATACTCTCATGTCAAATATATTACATATCATGTTTGATATAATTGGAGAAGTCGGTGCTCCTTGCGGAAGAGAACCCTTGTAACAACATAATTGAGCTATAATAATTGCAATATCTTTTGGAATTCTGAAATTTATATTTTTTTCAAAAAAGCCAATAACTCTACCGAAGTGAAAGCTAGCGAAAAAGTCCTTTAAATCTATATTTAAAACAAATCGCTTATTTCTGTGGATTCTAGCATTGGTTATTATGCTTTTACCTTTTTCAAAACCGTGAGAGATATTAATTTTTATATTTTCATCTTTTTTGATCTTATTTTGATAGTTATATAGCTTACTCATTAGTCTTTTTTGTATTTTTTTTAAAGTCTCATCAGGCGCATCAATGATTCTAGTGCCACCATTCTTCTTTGGTATTTCAAATGTAGTATATAAATTCTCCACTTTAATGTGATAAAGTATGTAGGTTAAGAATTTAAGTTCAATCCCCAAAAAAACAGCAAAATCTTTTCTTGTTTTTACATCTTTTAAACTAAGCATAACTATCCAAAAGAAAAATCAGAATATGTGGCAACTCATTATGCAAAATGTCATGTTATAATTGCATTATTGTAAGCATGTAGCAAAGTTTGCCAACATTTTAGTCAACGTTTGCGAAACACAAACACAAAATCTAGCCACACATCTTTGAAATTGTAAATACTTTTAGCTTAATTAACTATTAAACTCCTTGAGTAAAAATTTATCAGTTTAATAAGCTTTTTATAACTTTAGAAAATATCTTTATGCCAACCGTATTTTGCGATGGGTTTTTCGTGCTATCTTTTCCCCTTCTGCTCCCCCATATCGGCAATATAATCGTGGCTTTTGATGATTATCCGCGCTCCGTCATATCAAAGACCGAGTCGCTGAGATTTACCAAATAATGCAGTACATGCAGAATTCATCGATATCGGTAAATGTGGTCTCGTAGTCGTTTTAAGGGATATAAAGTGTATTTCCCGTACCCGAGCAACTATAAGTTATATTTCGCCGACTTCATGCACTATGCCCTCATTACGTATGCCAAAGTGCGCGGCGGGCAGGTTACCGCCTGATATACCGCTTTTGCGAAGGCTGCTTCTGCGTAGAAATTTGGCAGCGAGCCGCGTAGAGATACCGTTCTGCGCGAAATTTTGCGTTTTGTAAATTTTAAATTTAATGTGCCGTTTGACAGCTGTCGCGAGGCGGCGAAATTTTATCATGCAATGAGCGCCGCTTTTTAAATACGGATAGCCCGCCGCCGCGAAGTAAAATTTAAACCATACGGCGCGAGCGAGGTCGTTTTTGAGCCCGAAGCGCAAAAGGCGCTACAGCACATCAAGGCTTTGGGGCTTGAGCGGCTAAACGTCTGTATCGCAAAGACGCAGTATAGCTTCAGCGACGATGCTAAAGCGCTTGGGCGCGCGCGCGGCTTTAAGCTCAGCGTCAAAGACCTTCAAATCCGCACGGGAGCGGGCTTCATCGTCGCCGTCTGCGGCAAGATAATGCTTATGCCGGGGCTGCCGAAGGTTCCTAACGCGCTAAATATGAAAATCACTAGCGATGGCGTAATAAGCGGACTGGCGTGATCTGAAATTTTATTTTCGGCGCGTCCATTTTTTCACGCGCCCGCCTTGGGGTTTAAATTTAGCTCCGGTCTAGTCGCGATTTAAGCTTAGCATTCGTAGGTACTAAGATGAGAGCGGAGTAGAGTTACCGATTTGCAAAATTTGGCTGGATTTGCTCGCTTGCGGGTAAATTTTAAGCGCGGGATTTTGCGGATCGGCTTTTATTTTTAAAAACAGAGGCGAATTTGACGAGAATTTGACGTTAGGTTCGCCTTTTAAAATTTGACGAATTGCCCATAATCTCTCGCCAAAGCGGATAAAATTGCTTGCCTTTTTGGCAAATCGCCACTAATCGTAAATTTGAGATTTTTACGTCAAATTTAGTGGAAAATCGACATAACGTATTTTGGCGTTTTTATTGATCAAATTTGCCTAGGCAAGCCAAAAATCCTGCGCGAAACAGAGCTAAATTTTAACCTTCTCCCACGGCTCAATCCCGCCTGCAACCTCCTCAAAAACGCCTGCGATTTCTATATTTTTTACACCTAAATTTCGCTCGTAAGCCTTGACGTCGCGCGATTTTAGCTTCTCTTGCAAAAAGGCGAACTCATACTCTATCTGCCCGCGAGAGACGGCTATTTTGGCTAAATTTCGCTCGTCAAATTCGCCCACTTTTGCCGCGTCAAATTTATACCCGCGAGCGCAAGCCTGCGCGTAAACCTCCGCTAGATACGCATTTATCGCCTCTAGCGCGTTTTCGTGCGCGTAAAAGCGGTCGAGCTGTGGGTGGTTTTTGTAGCCCTTAGTAAGCCCAGCCAGCACGTTTTTAGCTAGCAGCGCCTCCCGCCAAAGCGCTACAAGCCCCTTTGCGTCGAGATATTTAAAGCTTATCGTCCAAAGTCTCATTTTTGCCTTTCGTTAAATTTCGTAGTCAAATTCGGCGCGCTTTGCGCCGCAGCCTGAGCGGCGATAAATTCGCGCCTTAAATTTGGCCGCGCCCTAGATTAGAGGCTAAATTTTATCTCGCCTCTAAATTCCCCGCTTATTGCAGCTTGCCTCTGCATAGCACGGGGATTTTTTCTACGATCTCGCCGCCGCTAACGAGATAGGCGAACTCGTGCAAATTTACGACGGGGCAGATGTGGTTCGGATAAATTTCGAGTCGATCGCCCACGCGCACGGCGTCTCGCAGCGCTCTGTCGTAGATGATCGCATGCTCGTCGTAAACGCCATTTATCCACACATCCGTGCCCTTTATACGCCCGAGTCCGGGCGTGGCGGTGAAGCCCTCGGTGCGTCTTTGCTGCGTGAGCCCCTTGGCGCCGACGTCGGTGATGATGCGATCCGCCGTAGGCCTGCTGATGACAGTCGTAAGGATACTCGCCGCATTCATCGAGTAATCGCCGCAAGCCTGCGCCTGCGAGGCGTCCATAAAGATATAGGTGCCCGGGCGGATCTCGGTGACGCCCTTTAAAATTTCAAAATCGTTGATGAGCGATGGCGTCGAGCCGATACTAACGACGCGTGCAGGCAGAGCTAGCTCGCGCGCGATATCTGCAAACTCCAGCGTGCGGCGCTGCGCGGCTAGGTGGATGCGCTCGCACTCGCTTTTATCGGCAGCCTTGTAGGAGTGGCCGTCGTGGGAGAACAGGTGCAGGCATCGGCGCGGCTGAGCCGTCGTGGGAGAACACGCCGCGGAATTCGATATTTTTGCAGCCTTTTATAAATTTTATAAACGCCGCGAAATCCTGCTTTTCCACGAAGCCCGAGCGGTTTTCGCCCACTTCGATCTCGGTAAGCACGCAGGCCTTTGTGCCGCTATGCTCAAAGGCGCGCTCTATCAGGCTCGCCTGCTCTATGCTATCCGCGCCGAAGCTTAAGTTTATCCCCGCACGCAAAAGCGCGATGATGCGCTGAAATTTCAGCTCGCCCACGATCTCGTTTGCAATAAATATATCTTTCAGCCCGTTTGCCGCCATGATTTCGGCCTCGCCCGTTTTGGCGACCGTGATGCCAGCAGCGCCGATGCTTTTTTGCAGCTTCGCGAAATAGGGCATTTTGTGCGTTTTGGTGTGCGGGCGCAGGCTCACGCCTGCGGCGTCCGCATAGCTTTGCATCTTTTGCAGGTTGCGAAGCACGATTTCGCGATCAATCAGCAACGCCGGCGTGTCGATCTCCGATACCCTCATAAGCTTCCTCCTTGTTAAATTTACGAAATTTTATGCAGCCGCGCTTAGTGACTGCACTCGTTTTGCGGCGGCGAAATTTTAAAATTTAGCGCCGCTTGCAAAGGGCGAAATTTACCTGTCACTTGCAAAAAGCGGAATTTGCGCGCCGTAAATTTAGCTTCGTCTGCGAAATAGCGGTTTGCTCGCCGTAAATCGGCGCCATGCGCGAGACGTCTGAATTTGGCGAGTAGATTTGCGTTTCCGCGCCGCACAAAGCAGCGCCGGTAAAAGCAATACCGCGCGCCGCATGAAAAAATCAAAATAAAATTCTAAAATGCGCCGAGTGAAAATCAATATGCGCGCCATATTGCTAGGCTCACGGAGTTTTCGGCTCCGCTTCACGCTGTTTTTATTCCTTGCGCGCCTGTTTTTCTTGCGGCACATATTCGCATTAAATTTTTTGGCAAGCGACCTGGCGCACTATCTGTTTTCGCGCCGTCGCCCGTGTTTTCGCGCTGAATATTTAGCGCCACAACTCGTTTGCACCGCCGCCCGCGTTTTTTGCTAAAGCTCGTTTTGCGCCGCGCGCTGCACATCGCTGCCTATTTTCACGCCGCCGCTCGTTTCCGCAGCGACACTTAATTTTAGTGCGCCTCGCGATTTGCTATTTTTTGTCCTGAAGCACCTTGTCGCGCCATTTCGAGTTTGCTTTATTATCGGTCGCCACGTCTTTGGATATCTCGGCTGCTGCTTCGAAATTTTTACTCACGCCCTCTTTGGAATTCTCGTATTTTAGGGCGTTTTCGCGTTTGATGCCGATGCTTTGCGCTTCGCTTGCGGCGTCGATATTAGCGCCTAAAAAGATAAACTCCCAGTCGTATTTTTCCTGCTTGTCGCTAATCATCTTTTTGATCTGCGCTTTGGAGTATTCGCGGCTTGAGTTCTCCATCCCGTCGGTGATGATGACGAAAAGCACGCGATTGCTTTTTGCATAGATGTCAGGCACGCGCTCGATACGCGTTATCGTGCTGCCAATCGCGTCCAGTAGCGCGGTATTGCCGCCGGCGTAGTACTCCTTGGACGTTAGATTTTCGACCTTCGCAAGCGGCGTGCGGTCGTGGATGACGTTAAATTTCGTATCGAAAAGCACGGTCGTGACGCTGGCGTCGATGCCCTCTTTGCGCTCCTTTTCTATCATCGAGTTAAATCCGCCGATCGTATCGCTCTCAAGCCCGCTCATCGAGCCCGATTTATCTAGGATCAGCACCAATTCCAGGTGGTTTACGCCGTCTTTATGATCGGGCGGTGTGGCGAGTTCTACACTTTTGGCAAACATTATGCCCGCAAGCGCGGCTACAAGAAGGATGATTTTTTTCATAGGGGCTCCTTTGTTAAAATTTTATTATTTTACTATTGTATCGCTTAAGTGATGAAATTTATCGCAAAACTTCGCTGCTCGGCTCCATTTCGTAAAATTTTAAGACGAAATTTCGTCGCAGAATTTTAAGACGCAGAATTTTATGCAGCACGGAATTTTACGGCGCAAAATTCCACGTGGCATAGAATTTATGGCGCCGCAAATCAAACGTCTGCGGATCTGCTCCGTTTCGCGCTGAGGTAGCTTCCGATCTCGCTTATCAAAACGCCTGCGAGGATGAGCGCCGCGCCTAAAATTTGCATCGCGCTTAGCCTTTCGCCGCCCACGAATACGCCCATAATGCCCGCCGTTACGGGCTCGAGCGTGAAAAATAGAGCGGTTTTTACGGGCGTCGTGTATTTTTGCATCAAGGCTTGCGCAAAAAAGCCAAAAACCGTTCCCAGCAGGCAGATCACCGCCATCGCGACGAAAAAGCTTCTATCTATCACCGGCACGATGCTGACTCTTTCAAAAAAGATCGTCGCAAAGCAGCAAAGCACGCTTAGGCAGAGTATCTGTACGTAGGCTATGCCCGCTACGTCGCAGCTTTGCACGAAGCGGTTGGTCAGCACGATGTGAAACGAATACGCGCACGCGCAGACTAGCGCCAGCGCTTCGCCCTTGCCGAGACCTAGCTGCGTGTCGCCGATGAGATAGAGCCCAGCGATCGCAAGCGCGATGCCCGCGTAGGCGTAGGAGAAAATTTTATGCCTAAACAGCGCCGCGGCGATGAAGGGCACGAGCGCGACGTTTAGGCCGATGATGAACGCCACGGAGGAGCTTTGCGCAAATTTAAAAGCGAAGGTCTGCGACGTAAAACCTGCGAATAAAAACAGGCTAAGCACCGCGCCGTGCTTGATCTCGCGCGAAGTTATGGCTTTGAGCTTCGGGAAAAATATCGCGCCTGCGATGATGCTCGCGGCGAAAAAGCGCCAAAATAGCAGTACGAAGACGTTGTTGCTCGCAAGCGCCTGCGAGGTGGGCAGATATCCGAGCCCAAAAGCGATCGCTACGAAGATCATCCCGATGTCGGCTCTGAATTCCAAACTTTTATTCATCTGCGTCCTTTTTGAAAATTTAAAGTGGTAATTTTACGAAATTTTAGGTAAAAAATAGGCTAAATTTTGACGTAGCGATTTGGAATTTCGGATTTTAAAATCGCGAGCTAAATTTTAAGCGCCCGGCTCGTTTTAAGCTTTCGGCTCATCTTTTTGGTTTGCATTGGGCTCATCTTTTTGGGCTTGCGCGCACTTGTTCGCGCACTTGTTGCCGCCGCTTCGCCGCAACTTATCATAAATTTACAGCTGCTACTCGCGCGATCATTGCGCCGCTTTGCTACGCGTAAATTTTTATAGCTGCTACTCGCGCGTGGCTAAATTTAAAATTTAATCGCCCGCGCCCTCTTTGTCGTTTTTTGGAATTTCTATGTTTGCGCGCTCATTCGCGCTTTTTAAGCTTATAGTTTTTTTGAGCGTGGATTTAAGGGGGCTCTTGTCTCTTTTGATTTCATCATCTTATAGCGCCTCTTTCTTATCTCTGCTTCGATAAATTTGATATCTTGCTGTGCGTATGGGAATGAGAGCGTAAAATTTTTGCCGCTTTGCCTGTCTTCTACTATCAAAATCGGCATCTCACCCCTCATCCCTTTCTCCGTAAGGGCGTTTTCTATATCGATCTTTGTGCTAAATTTAAACGATAAAAATCTCCACTCTTTCCTTACGGTGCGGCTGTCTATGATGACGCCCTTTTCAGATAACGGCAGTATGGCAATTAGCATCATTGCAAGACCCATCACGATCACGAGTGCGGTCTCGCCGCCGCCTCTTTGTATATACCCGCCTACGCATAAAGGGTCATTTGTATCAAAGCATGCAACTTTACCTCCGCCTCTTGTTGTTTTTATCCAAGGCTCGTCAAACGCTACCAGCGAGCCCCAGGATAAAAACAGCACGATAAGGATAGTTTTTGCTATGGGGCTAGGAGGTATGAGCCAGGCGCCCTTTTGCACGGTTTTATAAGAGGCCTTGCTTTTAAAAACCATGCTTTTTAAAATGGCAAGTCCAAGCAGTAAAAGATTTATGCCGACTACCAAATATAAAAATATTATGCTGCCGCCTTAAATTTAGATATTTTTAGCGTTAAATTAAGCCCGTGCATTTTGCTCGCTTGCTTTAGCTTTTGAAATTTCAGCTAGCTTTTCTAATATAAAATTTTGCAAAAAATCTATATCCTTTTGTGCATACAAATATCCCGCCCCGAATTTAACGCCGCTAATTTTGCCTCGTATGCTGATTATTTTTACGCCTCTTATAAACCATGTGGCGTAGTTCATCTCATCAAAGTATATCTTTTCCGTGTGCCTAAACGGCAGAACCTCCCATTCCTTGCAGATGCCGCTTTTATCTATTCTGATTCCTTTTTGAATTAGCACGATAAATGAAAAAATTATGACGCAGACCGATCCGATTTTGCTAAGTATTAGTCTGGGCTCGCTTATTTGCAGATACCCATCCACGCATCTGGGATCGCCTTCTTCGAAGCATCTTAAATTTATGCCCGCCGCTTTGTACTCTTGCGAGCAAACTTTATCGTGGGTGTAAAAGCAAGGTATCGGCTTGCCGTTGTGTTTTGCTACGTTCGGGCTGGATAGAGTGACTACACCGAAGCTTAGGCATATTATAAACATAGGTATCTTTAAAAGCGGATCGGTTGGGATAAATAATGTCCCGCGATACACTAATTTATACGATCTGTTTGTCTGAAGCAATGAAACAAGAAGGCAAAAGCCTATCATAACATAAAGGATTATCGTAGCAAACTCGACTATACTTTGCGACATAATAATGACCTCGTTTTTTTGGATTGCGCAAGCTAGCGTCTTTGGCAATTTTAGCGCAAAATTTCTAAATTTACGAGATTTTGAGTGCGCTTTTTATAAACCGCGTTTAGAATTTTACCTTGCTAGCGCGATCTTGCCGCGCGAAAGGCGGATTAAATTTTTAGCTTTGATATTCTGAAATATGCAGTTTATGACATTGCGCGAGGTACTCAAGCGCTCTTGCTATGCAATAACGCGCCTTAAAATTTTGCGACCTAAGTCTTAATGATAATTATCTAAATATTTAAAATCGCACAATATAATTGCGAGCCTCAATCAAATAAAGATTAAATTTATCTCGCAAGGATCTACAATGAGCTCGCTTTTGAAGCGTAATAAAATTTTGTTTAACGTCCATCTTGTTTTGTCGATCGTTTTTTCTATCCCGCTGCTTATCATTGGCGTTACGGGCGCGATTTTGTCGTATCAGCACGAGTTTGAGGCGCTAATAAACGCGGGCTCTAAGAAGGTCGAAAAAACGGGCGAAATGCAAAGCGTTGAGAAAATCCTGCAAAGCTTTAGCGAGCAAACAGGCGCTAAGCAGCCCGTAAGGCTCGTCGTGCCCAAAAGCGATGACGAAGCCTTCGTCATTTACGCAAACAGAAATGACGCGTATCTGGTCGATCCGTACACCGCGCAGATCATCGGCAAGGATCGCGGCACGGGCTTTGTGCTAACGGTGATGGCGCTGCATCGAAATTTGGGCCTAGCGCTAAGCGGCAATAAAACCGCAGCCGAGATCGGCAAACAGATCGTAGGCGCGAGCGTCGTGGCGATGATACTGCTCGTAATAAGCGGCGTCTGGCTGCATTTCCCAAGGCTTAGGCGTAAATTTATCGAGGCGATAAAGCCAAATTTTAAACTCAAAAAATACGCTCTTTTTTACAATTTACACACGAGTCTAGGCTCGCTAGGTGCGGTAATTTACCTTCTCATCTGTTTAACCGGGCTGAACTGGTCGTACGGCTGGTATAACGATGCGGTGATGAAGCTTTTTGTAAGCTCGCAAAATTTACCGCAAGCTAGCGCGCCTAAAGTCGCCACTTCTAAAGATCACGCCGCCGCACCTGCTAAAGAGGAGGTCAAAAAGCCCGCTACGTATAAATTTAGCGACGCGCAGAGGGCTTATGAGATATTCAGATCAAGCGGCATAGAGTATAAAGAATTTACCCTAATGCTCGCAGTCGGAGATAAGATCGGCGTCAGATATTATGAGCCCGACGCGCCCGCTACCGCCCGTCCAAAAGGCGCGAGCGTGAAGCTAAAGGAGGGAAAGGTCGCGCAGCAGAAGCAAACGGACGGTATCACCGTGGGTGAGTTTAAAGACGCGAACTACCAGCTTCACACGGGGTATTTTTTCGGGCTTGCGGGTAAAATTTTATGGTCGCTCGTCTCGCTTTGCATGGCGCTTTTTATCTTTAGCGGCTTTTATATGACGGCAAAAAGGGCGTTTAAGCTGGGAAAGCTCAGTTAAATTTTACCTTCGCGGAAAGAGGTGCGACGAGCGGAGCAAGAGAGCCCAATACCTACAAAGCATTGAGATGAAATTTGCTAGAGTAGATCAAGCGAAAGCCCGATTTAATGATATTTGAGACATTCTAAAATTATCGCGGATTAAGTCTATGTGAGGTATATTGCGGAAAATTTTAGGAGCAAAATTTGAAAACGAGATATTATCTGTGCTTGGCTTTCATCATAATAATATACGCTTTGTGCGTGATAATTTCGATTGTTGCAGAGTATAAATACCCAAATTCAGCCGAAAAAATTGAAACCGATCCATATGAATGGGTATGTAATCTGGATGGCAATCTTACGGATATACAGCTTAAAGATAGGGCGTTAAAGTGTATGCTTAAAAAGACCTATAAATCTATAAATATTTCAGCGGAGGAATTCCGTGATATGGAAAGAAAAATAAAGAAACAATACGGTAAAGTAGAGGATGAATTTTATAATTTTTATAGCGGGTTGGCGGAAAGATGCGGTGGAAATAATCGTCCAGATAAAGCTTGCGAATTTTTCATTATAGATGACAATATAAATTTAGAATATTTTATGGGTTTGGGAGACAGGGCTTGCAACGGTAAACAAGCCGTAGCAAATTTCAAAGATTTTGTAAATATATCCATGCTCAAAGGCGAAGTTGTTTACCCCTGGGAAAATAATAATAGTTTAATCTTGTCGGATGGAAATTTAAAATACAAATTATATTTTAGCGGATTAGAAAATGATAAACATGTATTTGATATGTTATTTACGGAAAAAATATTTTTAAATGAAATTAATCCTAAAATATACGACCACAAATATCCTAATGATAAAATTTTTTCTATTCCAACCGACATGCTATTTTTTGATATGTATGTAAGCCTAATAGATAAAAAATACGATAACTTTTGTAATTTATATAACTTTAAAAAGAAAGATATAAAACCGCATAAAGCATTTTTTGAGTTAGAAGGTAGAAAATATAGTCGGTATGCTTTTTATCTAGGTATTTTTGATGAAAATTATACATATAAATACGATATAAAAGATAATTTGCTGGGTGTGGAGCAAGGATATTATTACGATGAAAAAACCAAAGAGATAAAACGAGAGCAATAAAATAGAATTTATAAAATTTACCCGCCGCGCCTGCTTAAAATTTTTTGCTTAGTGTTATTTACCTCTTGCGCCGCGAGTGATCATCAAGGACTGCTCGTAGAAAATTAGCAGCGTTATTGAAACGCCCGTGCCTAGCGCCAGCGAGATCGAGATCGTGGCGAGGGCGTTATCGAAAAACGAGATAAGATGAGCGAGTTTATGCTCTGCGCCCACGGCTCTGATATAAGAAAACAGCGCCAAAACCGCCTTGTAGGCGTAGATGCCAGGTATCATCGGAAGCAGCGCGGGGAAGGCGATGATCTCTGCGGGCACCTTGAGGCGCTTGGCGCAGAGCATTCCCAAAACGCCGATCAGAAACGACGCAAAAAGCGTCGCGGCGGCGATCGAAAAAATTTGGCTCTGTATCAGCAAAAACCTGCACGAATGCGCTACCGCCGCAAGCAGCGCCGAGAAGGCTAGCGTCTTTTTAGGCGGCATGCACGCATACGCAAACCCGAGCCCCGCCGCAGCGGCAAAGCAAGCATCCTTAAATACCAAAAGCGCTATATCAAACATTTACAAGCCCCAAATTTGAGATGCTAAGCGTCAGAAAGAGCCCGATCGCGATGCAGATGATCAAAAGCCCGGTGTTCAGCCCTCTGCTGATGCCTACGAGCATATTTTCGTTTAGGATGTCAAATACCGAGTTGATCAGCCAGACGCCCGGGATCAAAAACAATATGCTCGATCCTACGGCGACGTCGGGCGTGGCGCTAAGCCCGTAGCGAGCGCCTAGCGAGACGATGAATGAGACTGCGAACGAAACCGCGATGTATTGGATTTTTAGGTTGATTTTAAGCTTGCTAAGCAGATAGCGGACGCAAATTCCAAAAGCCGTAGCCGCAAAAACTAACGCCATCGCGCCGCCGTCGCCACCGAAAAGCTCGCAGAATGCAGCATTTGCGACGCTGAGCAAAATGAGAGTTTTGGCAAAGCTTTTCTTTTGCGAGGTTAAAATTTGAGTAAATGCGGCTCTCGCGCGCGCAAGGGAGATTTTTTCATCGTAAATTTCCCAGCTAAGCGCGCTTAGCTCCGAGATCAGATCGAAGCTGATCTGCGCCGCAGCGCCCGTTTTGACGTAGGTGCGGCGGATAGAGTTGTCCGCAGGATCCATCACGCTGATGATGAAGTGACGCACAAAGATCATCAGGCTAGCCTCATAGTCGTAAGCGTCCGCTATCCTGCGCACGCAGTGCTCTATACGCGCGGTGTAGGTGCCGATGCTAAGCATCTTGGCGGCGTATTCACTAATAAAATTTGTAAGCTCTTGGATTTGCGGTCTCGCCGCTTCTGCTTCTTTTGCTGCCGCTATTTCTGTTGTCATTATTTCCTCCGCTACCCTTGTAATCTCAATATCGTTTTGCGCTGTTTTCGTCATTTTTACTTCTACGGCGCTCGTTGTAGCTTCCTATTTTTTGCGGCGCCCGCCATCGTTTTTGATGTCGCTTCGGCGCTCGCCGTCGCAGAATTTTTATTTTTAAAATTTAATGCAGCGGCTCCCGTGGAGGAATTCTCGCTATCTAAATTTGACGCGGCGACATCGCTTGTAGCGGTAAAATTTTGACTGCTTAAATTTTGATTGTTCAAATTTAATGTGGCTTTGGAATTTTCGTCATTCAAATTTAATGCCGAGGCGGAATTTTGCTCGTTTAAATTTAACGCCACCGCAGAATTTTCATCGCTCAAATTTAACTCGCAGCCCGAGCTTTGCTCGCTTAAATTTAAACTTTCGGCATCCTCGCAAGATCCGCTAAATTTGGAATTTTCCCCGCTCACGACTTACCTCAGGCTGATGAGATCGAGCGGGTTGATGTGGTAGTTCTGCTGCGTCACCTCAAAGGTCAGATCCGAGCCGATGCGCCCGATGATGTAGCCCTTTTTGACGTTGGAGCCGACGCGCACGGTAGGCGGGATCTGATTTAGATGAGCGTAGATCGTGTGGATGCCGCCGCTGTGCTCTAGGATCACGACCTTATCGAGTACGGCGGTTTCTTTGGCAAAGACCACTTTACCCGGTAGCACCGCCTTAACCTGCGTATCGCCGCTGTTTGAGCCCAGCACGATATTTTCGTTGAAAAGCTTGATGTTATAAACGGGATCGTTGTAGTTGCCGAATTTTCGCTTCAAATACGCGCCGTTTAAAGGCGCTGCGGTCTTGGCTCCGCTGTATTTTTTAACGCGCGAGGACTGATAGCTCGAGCCGTACTGCTTGACCTTTTGGTTGATCTTGCTTATGCGCTCATCCGCGGGCTCGCTCACTTCGGGCTCGGGCTCGCTAGGAGGCGCAGGCTCGGGCTTGCCCGCCTTTTTGGCAGCCGCCTTTGCTTTGGCGTACTCTTTTTCGCGTGCCTGGCGCTCCTTTTGCTTCTGCGCTTCAAGCTTTGCTTGGCGTGCCGCTTCCTCCTTCTGCGCTTTGGCTTTTTCCTCGGCGTCGTCGATGATCTTAAGCTCCTGCAGAGTCTTAGATATGGCGTCTTGCTCGTCGTTTATCTTCTCTAGGCGCGCGATGTAGTCCTCTTTATCTTTTTTCATCTGTGCGAGCTTTTCTTTTTGGGTGGTTTGCTTGGCGTCGAGATCGGTTTTTTTCTTGTCATAGCCCGCCATGCTTGCCTGGATCGATTTGATCTTTTTGTTCTGCTCGTTGATAAAATTTTGATTATTTTCGTAGTCTTTGATCAGCCCCTTCAGCTCGTCGTTCATAACGACGCCAAGCCCTTCTAAAATTTCGCTAGCCATGATAGAATCGGGCGTGGTGGTGGAATTTACGTCGGTGATGAGATCAAACGATAGCTCTTGCGAGATCACGCTTGCGATCTTGCTTTCCAGATCGTTTTGTACGCTAAGAAGCGTGACGTTTTGGCTATTAAGCTTTTCAAGCTCCTGCGCTTCGGCGGCGTATTGATCCTTTAGCCCTTCGATCGTTTCGCTTAGCTGTTTGATCTCGCCCTCGCGCTTTTTAAAGCCCTCCTGCTCCTTTACGATTTGTCCTGCAATTTCGTCGATCTTTTGCGAGAGTTGCATCCCCTCCTTTTGCGAGCTTTTGAGCTCTTGGCCTGCTTTGGCGATCTTATCTTTCGTGCTTTGACCCTTTGCGGGCGCGGCATAAGTAAGAGCCGCGGCGAGCCCCAGCGCAAGAAGCGGCGCTAAAAAAGCCCTTTTCATGCTCGTTTATTTCCGATTTGCAGCATCACGAAACTCACCGCGATGATAGATAGCGTCAAGGCGACACCCAAAAGGATCAGCGCGTCGTAAGGCAGCACTATGGCGGTGCGTAGATCGCCGATACCCTTAAGCGTTGTCGAAAACACCTCCCAAGAGGGAAGCGCTATGTAAAAGCAGGTCACGATCAGCGTGGCAATAAAGGAGTCGATTATCGCCATTCGGTAGAGCTTGCCGCTTTTTATCAAAAACGACGCGCCGAAAAGCTCCATGATTTCGATGCGCTCTTTGTGTTCGTAAACCCAAATACGCATCTGGCGGTGAATTAACATCACGCCTAAAAGCACGATCAGAAACGCAAAGCCGTAAACAAGGCTTTTGATAAGCAGTAAAATTTTAAAAATTTCATCGTGAGTCTTTTTAAAAATTTCAACTCTCGTAAGCGAGCCTATCGATTTTAGATCCTGCTCGATTTTTGCAAGCTGCGCGACGTCAGGGAAGCTTTCGAGCTTGACGCTATAAAATTTAGGCAAATTTTTACTAAGCTCGGCAAAGGCGTTTTGTGAAATTTTACCCTTCAGTCGCTCGGTGATGCCCGCGGTTGAAATTTCGCTAATCGAGCTGATCTTCGGCACCGCTTTTTGCGCGTCTTGCAGGCTGAGCGAGGTTTTGGAGACTAGCACGATGTTGTATTCGTTTTGGATCGAGCGCTCGTAGCTTTTGGTTAGGTTGCTCATAAAAATTCCAAACTGCACCGAAAAAAGCAGCGCGACGAGCGAAAAGATCACGCCGAAATTGGTTTTAATCGATTTCATTTACTTTAGCGTCCTTAATCTCAAAATGTCGGTGTCTAAAACGAAGCGTAGAGGGCATTTTGTGCGTCACGATAACGACGCAGGCGTTCCACGACTCGCACGCCGAGCGCAGCAAATTCCAAATAATGGCGCTGGAGTAGTCGTCCAAATTTCCCGTAGGCTCGTCGCACAGCAGCAGGCGCGGATTATGCGCCATCGCGCGCGCCAAGGCCACGCGCTGCTGCTCGCCGCCGCTAAGCTCGAGCGGATACTTACCCATCTTGTGCCCGAGCTCGACATGGCGCAGTAGCTTTTTGGCTTGGTCTTGGCAGACCTGCTGATTGTAGCCCATTATCATTAACGGAAGCATTATGTTGCGCTCGATCGTCCATTCGTTGATCAGGCGGTAGTTTTGAAAGATAATGCCGATGCGCTGGCGCAGGGTGCGCAGATCGGAGTTCGTGATGCCCTTTAGATCACACAGGCAGACGTTCAGCTCGCCGCCGATGATGTCGATGCCGCCGTAGAAGGACTTAAGCAGCGTGGATTTGCCGCTGCCGCTCTTGCCTGTGATGATGACGAAGTCCTTCGCGCCGATGCCGAAACTCGCGTCTTGGATGACTGCGCCCGCCTTTTCGTAGCCCAGCGTGAGGCCCGCTGCGGTGATGATGTTGTAATCGTCCGTTATCTCTGCCATTGTGAAAATATCTCCGAAATTTTTTGATGTGCCGCGTGGTTTTCGCGCGTAGGAAGCGGGCGGCGGATGAAGTAGCGCGTGCCGCTTGCGTTTGCGCGGATGAAACACTGCTGCGGAAAGTCGAATGCCCCGAGCGAAAGCAGGATTAGCACGTCCTGCGGTTCTGCGGCGCCCGACTTACTTTGCCGTTTATCTTGCTGCTCGGCACAGCTTGGTTCGCTTTGTCGTTTATCTTGCTGCTCGGCACGCTTTAATTTGTCTTGGTGTTCGGCTTGTAGCTCGTCATTGCTTGGCTCGCTTCGGTACCCGACTTGCGACTTGATAGAGTTTGACTTGTTTTGTAATTCTGTTTGCGGTTCGGCAGCGTGGTTTAGTTCGTTTTTTAGTTCGGCTTGCGGCTCATTTTTGCAAAGTAAGATGCTTGCGTTCGTTGTATTTCTTGCACTCGCTACGCCGCCGTTTGTTAAATTTATGCCGCTTGCGTTCAAGCGATCCTCGTTTAAATTTACGCCCGCTTCATCCGCGTAGTTTGTATTCAGTGCGCCGCTTGCTTCCGCTGCACGGGTCGCCGCGAATGAGCCGTCCAAATTCGGCGCATTGTTTGTATCTATTGCACCGATCGTTGCAGGTGCAGTACTTACGCCTGTCGCATCGATAGCTGCAAGCGCACCCTCCGTGCCGCTAGCATTTAGCGCGCTGCTTGTTGCGATCTGCTCGCAGGCCAAAGCGCGCTTTTTACTCGGGGCGGGGCGGCTAAATTTAGCGCTCGTTGCGGCGCCTATGCTTGTCGTATTTCTCGCACTCACTACGCCGCCGTCTGTTAAATTTAAGCAACTTACATTCAAGCGATCCTCGTTTAAATTTACGCCGTCTTTTGCGCCCGTTTCATCTGCATGGTTTGTATTCAGTGCGCCGCTTGCTTTTTTTAGAATTTGCGTAGCGTTCGCGCAAGTTAAAATTTTATCGCCCGTTGTCGTAGCTGAAATTTTGCCGCAGCCTGACGAAATTTCATCCATGCTCGCGCGCTTAGTTAAATTTTTTCCTCGCATTGCGTCTAAATTTATAGCCTCATCGTTTATAACTTCTCCCGCGCTGCTTAAATTTGCGCCGTCCGCTGCGCAAGCTCCGTCCGCGCCCAAGCTTTTTTGCGCGTCAAAGTAAAAAATTTCCTCAAAATGCACGAAAAAATCCTCGCCTTTGAAGGTGAAATTTTTAAAATTTCGCGCGATTGCCGCTGCGTCAAATTTTAAAAATTCCATCTCAAACCGCTGCGGCTCACCCAGGCCCGCGGTTTTGTTCTCATAGATCAGATCGTAGATATCTTTATCCATCTTGCGCCATCTATCCTCGTATTTGCTCGCTACGGCGGCGTCTCGGTTTTTGAAGTGCGAAATTTCGCCCGCTTTTCGCTGAACGTAGGGCGAGAGCTTTTGCATCGCGTAGAGGAAGTACTCCTCGCTGTCGGTGCGAAGCTCAAAGCGGCCGCTGTGCCCGAGCGTACGTGCGATCTGCGAGGCGAACTCGTCGCTTATGACGCGGCGGTGCGGCGCGTCGTCCCACGGCACGGGGAAGTGCAAAAATACGCGCTGTAGGCAGCCTGCGGGAAGCAGGCTCAGCAAAACCCGCGCGTCGGTGGCAATCAGCGCAATGTTTTGTAGCCCCTCGCGGATCGCTAGCTTTGCGACCTGTTCGATCGCGGGCTTGTAAATTTCGATGCCGATTAGCAGCGCGTCTTGATTTGAGCGCGCTTGATGAAGCAGGTGTCTGCCCGAGCCGAAGCCGATCTCGATGAAAATTTTATTAAATTTAGAGCTTTTTACGAGGGATAAAATTTCATTCTCATCCAAAATCAGCGGCGTTTTTTCGGTAAGCGAGCTGTCTTTGTAAGCAAACGCCTGCGAGATGATCCGCCCGCAGAAGCGCTCTTTAAAAATTTCGAGCGCTCGTTGCAGATGGCCGATCTTAGCGGGCTTGGTGATCTTTTCGCCCTTTACTATCACTTTGCCGCCGCCGGGTTTAACGATGATAAAAAACTCGCTATCAAAGCTTCTGGTTCGCACGAGCGTTAAATTTCTGCCGCGCGCCGTTTCTAAAAATTCGGTCTCGCCGAACTTAATCGGCAGCGGCGGCAGGCTCACGCTGCGGGTTATGAAATTCGGCAAACTTTATTCTGCCTGCGCTGCGGCAATGACTGCACTAGGCTTGGACAGCTCTCCGTTTTCGGTTTTGACGGTGATGCGGTATTCGTATCCTTCGCCGTAATCGATATTATCGATATATTCAGCGCTAAGTCTGCCGCGAACCTCTTTAATCGTGCTCCACGACTCACCTCCCTTAGGACGGCGCTCGATTAGATAGGAGCTTACGCGAAGATCTGGATGCGGGCGCCAGATGATCTTAACGCGGCCCGGAAGCCCGTAGATCGCCTGCGCAAACGGCACGGACTCTAGCATCTTCGCCGTGCTTGCGATAGCGACCGGAGAAGGAGCCGAAACGCCCTTGGCGCCGTATGTGCGCACAGTGTATTTATACGAAGTGCCTGGCTGCAGCCTCGTATCTACGTAGTGAGTGGAGTATGGATCTGCGATAGTGGCGATCTTTTTGGCTTCGCCGCCGCTTGCGGGCGCTCGGTAAACGACAAAGCCCAGCACGGCGGTATTGCTGTCGTATCTAGGCCACTCAAGTCCGATCTCATTGTCGCTCGCGATCGTCCTAACCCCCTCTACGCGCGGCAGGCTTTCGTCGCTTGCACTAGGCGCGCTAGACATAGCGCAGCCACCCGCTAGTATCGCTAAAGTAGCGCTCAACGTTAGTCGGTAAAATTTTTTCATAAATTTCATCCTTTACCTTTTGATTTGTCGTAAAATTTAGAAATTCGCTCGGCAAGCCCGCGCATATTTTCACCTCTTTGCCGCTTCGCGGATGGATGAAATAGAGCAAATAGGCATGGAGCAAAATCCTGTTAATTTTAGCGTTTTCGCTCTTAAATCCGTATAAATGATCGCCCAAAATGTGCCGATTTATCGAGCTTAAATGCACGCGGATCTGATGCGTGCGGCCCGTGAAGAGCTTTGCGGCGACGAGATTAAAGCTTTTTAGGCTTATCGGCGGCAAAATTTGGTTTTGAGCGGGATTTTTAAAATTTAAAAATTTATTTTCGGCGAGACGGGCGGCTTTGGTTTCATTTGCGTTCATATCGGCGGTTAAAATTTTATCTTCGTTGTCCGCGCGGCTGCTTGGAATTTTATCTGCGCTTTGGATTGAAATTTTATCCATGCTCCGCATGCAATTATTTGAAATTTCGTCCGCGTTATTCGCGCAGTTATTTAAAATTTCATCCGCCCCTGCGCTCTTGCCCGCAGCCGCGCCATCGTCCGCGCCTAAAATTTCATCGCACTTCTGGGCGGAGTTTTGAAGCTCGCTTAGTTCCGCTCCGCTTAAAATTTCATAAAACGCGCTCTTTGCGCTGCGTCCGCCGGGCACGATCCCCATTTTTAGGCGGTTTGCTGGGTTGCGAGCGATCGGGCGCTCGATCACGCAGGGCTCTTTCAGCGGCAGGTCGATGAGTGCGAGGTATATCCGCCCCATGCTCTTGTCGCTTAGCTGCGCCGAGAGCGCGGCGTGTGCGGCGTTGTTTTTGGCGACGAGCAGGGCGCCGCTGGTGAGTTTATCCAGGCGGTGCACGATGCCCGCGCGAAGCTCGCCGCCGAGCGTAGAAAGCAGATAGCCGCGAGACTTGAGCCAGTCCACGAGAGTGGGCTCTTTGACGCTTGCGGCGGGGTGGACGGTAAGGCCTGCGGGCTTATTTACCACGAGCAGATCCTCATCCTCGTATAAAATTTCAACGTCGAAGTTTAGCCTATCCGCGCTTGTTTGCTGCGGCGCGGGCGCAGGATAGTCGATGTGCACGAGCTCGCCCGCGGACAGCTTGTAGCCGGGCTTAGTCTGCACGGCTCCGTCCACTCTAACCGCTGCAGATTTGATTAAGCTTGATATTTGATTGCGCGAAATTCCAAGCTGCGAGCTTAAAAAAACGTCGAGCCTTTCGCTGCATTGTGCTATTAGATTATCCAAATTTATACCTTTTTTGGCTATTCTTACGTCAAAATTTTAATTAGGATTAAGCGTTGTTTAAAATTGACAAAAAGATTTTAGCATATTTTGATTTCATTCAACCTTTTTTGATCGTGCCGATAGTGGTTTTTTCATACGTTTTAATAAGCGAGGCAAACGACGTGCTATCCTCGAAGCAGGTCGTTTATTTCGGCGTCGGATTTGCCGTTTTTACTCTATTTTTTCTCTTTCCGATACGCAAATTTTTATATCTCATACCGATATTTTATTGGACAAATATCATATTGCTGCTCAGCGTCGATTTTTTCGGCGTTAGCAAGCTAGGAGCTAGGCGCTGGCTGGAGATTCCTTTCGTGCATTTTACGCTGCAGCCCAGCGAGGTGATGAAGCCCGCGTTTATCCTGATGCTGATGTATCTGATACACAAAAATCCGCCGCCGAAAAACGGCTATGGGCTGAAGGATTTTTTGCGCCTTAGCTTTTACATACTTCTGCCTTTCGTTCTGATCGCGAAAGAGCCTGATCTAGGCACCGCCGCGATACTTTTTTTGACGGGATTTGCAATCCTTTTCATCATCGGCGTCGATAAAAAAATTTGGCTCACGCTGATCATCGTTTTTGTGGCCAGCTCGCCGATTTTGTACGAAAACATGCACGATTATCAAAAAAAGCGCATCGCCGATTTTATCAGCGAGGAGCCTAATTATCAGGTAAAGCAGGCGATCATCGCTATCGGAAACGGCGGCATCTACGGCAAGGATAGAGACGAAGCGACGCAGACGCACTTTAAATTTTTACCGATTGCGACGAGCGATTTTATCTTCGCTTATACGATCGAGCGCTTCGGCTTCGTGGGGGCTGCCGCGCTGATCGCGCTGTATGCGCTGCTGATACTGCATCTGCTGAGCCTGAACTACGATTTTAAAAGCGATTATTTGATACGGGTCTTTACGAGCGCGCTTGCCTCGCTCATCTTCATCTACACGGGCGTTAATATCTCGATGGTGGTGGGTTTCGCGCCCGTCGTAGGCGTGCCGCTGCCGTTTTTCAGCTACGGCGGCAGCAGCTTCATCACCTTTATGATCCTCTTTGGAATTTTACAAAATTTACTGACGTTTAGAATGAAAGATAACTACAAGACCTATAAGATTAGGATGTAAATTTGGCGCCGTGCGAGCAGAGCAAATTGCTTAAAAATCGCGTGGAGCTCGGTTCTTCGCTTCGGCGGTGAAATCTTAAGCAGGGCGCTAAATTTTAAAACTCGCTACAAAATCACGCCGATGCCGAGCGTAAAGACCACCGCGAAAAAGGCGTATGTAAAGGCAAATTCCAAAGTTTGCGAATTAAAAAATCCGTAGTACAAAATGCTTGTGAAAAATCCGCCCACGAAGGCTACGGCAAAGATCCCGATCCGCGCCGCGACGGGCTTTGCACCGCAAAATTTGTATAGGTAAAAAACCCCGCAGAAACTGATCGCAAACCAGATCATCGCAGGCACCGGCCCGCTTATGCCTATCATGCCGAAAAGATTGGCTAAATTTAAAAGCAGTAAAAATATCACCGCAAGCGCGATCAGCGCGGATTTGATCATCTATCGCGCCTTGCGTCGGGCGCGGAATTTTCAGCGCCCTGATTGAAATTTTGCGCGGAATTTTCGTCTGCGCTGCCTTCACCCGCGCTACCGTTTGAAATTTTAAAATTTTCGTCGGAATTTTCATCGACGCGATGCGTAGAATTTTCACCGAGATCGCCACTGGAGTTTAAAATTTCATCCTCGCTTTGAGAATTTGAAATTTCGCCGCCGCTTTTAAAGTTTAAAATTTCATCCGTCGCGGCGCTTTTATTTTGCGGCTCCTGCGCCTCTTTTGCGCCGCCGAAATCCGCGTCTTTTAAATTTGCGCTCTCATCTAAATTTCTAGAGCCTTCGCCCGCAGAATTTTTATAAGCTTTATTTGAAAATCTTTTGTGCCTGATCTGCAGATAAAAGACGAAGGCGACGAACGCCACCGCCGTGATCGCGATGTAGTAGCGGTTCTCGAAGAGCAGTACGCCCTCTACCAGCCCCGAAAACAGCGCCAGCAGCGAGGCGGTAAGAAACGGAAAGCGCACTACGTCTTTTTCGCCGATCGCTAAGGCGATGAGCGCGACGCCGAAGATCGTGGCGTTTAGCAGTGCGCCTAGGACTTTGATCTCGGCAAAAAGGCTCGGATTGACGCGCGAAGTGACATAAAGCGCGAGCGCGACGGCTGCGAAAAGCAGGATTAAAAATACGATTTTTTTCATTTTGGACCTTTTAAATTTTATCTTTAAATTTACGATTCAGCTGCGCCCCTTTATACATATAGAGCGCAGGCATCGACGTATCGCAACTGCCGTGTTCGCGGCATTACGCAAATATCGTGCGCTCTGAGAACGTGGCGCAAAATTTCAGGACGCCACTGCGCCGTTAAGCGTGGCTTGAGCGATACACATACTCATAACTTAAAGCGCAATCCTAATTGCGCGGACGCGGTTTGAAACACGACTTGCGTTAGCGCGACAAAATCGCTATTTTCGCGCGATTTAAATGCGATTTTGTCGGTAAATTTTACTGCCAGCCGCACTCTGCTGCGTAGAGCAGCGCCAAGTCCGTGCTTTAAAATTTTACGCCGAGCTGCGCTAAAAATTCCGCGTCTAAGCCGTATATATCCCTAGCTCGTGGCGCCGCAAGACGCTCCGCAAAATTTACCTGCCCGTAGTAAATATTTAGCATGCGAGCGAGTTTTGCATGCAAGCGCCGCACGTTTTACTTTAAATTTAGCGCTGTGAGCTTTAAATTTTAAATTTACCGCCTCCGTGCTCTGTTTATCCGCAAGATCTATGCCGCTCGCTAAACTATATCTGCGGAGTAAATCTTGGCGCCAAAATAAAATTTCATCTAGCTCGTAAAATCGCAACGCATAAAATTTTATCACTTGTTTTTCTGAAAGTACGCATCCACGCCGTTTGCGATACCCTGAGCGATGCGGTCTTGATAGGCGCTTTTGCCTAAATTTTTACCCTCCTGCGGGTGCGTGATGTAGCCCATCTCCACGAGCACCGCGGGCATCGTAGCGCCCACCAACACCCAAAATGGCGCCTCGCGCACGCCTCCGTCTCTGCTTGAGAAGCTCTTTTTGACCGAGCTTAGCATATAGCTTTGAATATCGATGGCAAGCTTGTTTGAAGAGATTATCTTCTCGCGGTTTAAAAAATTTAGGAAGGTCTGCTTCGAGAAGGTATTCATATCCTCCAAATCGCCCCTGTTTTCGAGCGCGGCGGCGTTTTTACTGCGCTCGCTTCTAGCCGGGCTTAAGAAAAAGGTCTCCACGCCGCTCATTTTAAGTGCTGAGCTAGCGTTAGGAGCGGCATTTGCGTGGATCGAAATAAACATATCGGCATTTCTTTTAGCGGCGAAAGCGGTACGCGATCGTAGATTTATAAAAACGTCGGTGTTGCGCGTGTAAAGCACTCTGTAGCCGCGCTTAGCAAGCAGCGCGCCAAGCTTTTTGGATGTGGCTAGCACGACGTTTTTTTCTTTCAGCCCGTTTCCGACGGCGCCCGAATCGCTGCCGCCGTGACCGGGGTCGATTACGATGAGCTTGCCTTTGGTAGATTTGTAAATTTTACCGGCGGTCACAGAGGTCGATTTGGCGCCCCCTGATTCCTCTATCGTGCTGATTTGCGGCTCGCTATCTTGCTCGCGCCCGCGTTTGCGCCCTGATTTTTGATCTCTGTTTTTTTCTGCGCGCGCAGATTTTGCGGCTTTTAAGCCTTCAGCCGTACTTAAAATCATCATATTGCCGTTAATTTCTACGTTTGCATTGAATTCTTTCGGATCGCTAAGTACGATGCGCACGGTCTTATCGTTGTATTGCGAGACGCGTACATCGCTAACAAAGCTATCTTTAAGCCGCGTTTTTTGTGACTTTTGCCGCGCGCCAAAATCAATCACGAAGCGAAAATGATCGTTGCTTGCAATGGTGAAATCCTTGTAATCGCTCTGGCTTAGATCGCGGTTAAACTCAAGCACGATCTCATCCCCATCGCCGCGCAGCGATTCTAGAGCGAGTTTGGCATCGGGGGCGGATTTTTTTACGCTGCTTTTGCGAAGTTCAGAATCTAGTCGCTCTGTCGCAGCACTACCCGCGGAATTCTGCGCTTGTAAGGAGTCATCGGCTCCTGCGGGATTTTCGCTCGCGTCGCTACTATACGCATCGTCTATTGAATTTTTTGCGTCGTCCGCGCCGCGGGGCCTAGTCGAGCGTAAGAATTCCAAATCCTCACTAGATAGTGAGCTTAGATCGGCTTCTTCTGGCGCGCGCGTATTTTTGAGATTTTTGGAAGTGGAATTTTTTGAATTCTTAGAGTTTTTTGAGGCGGAGGCTTTGGGGCTATGCGCTAAATTTGAAGCGTTTTTCTCGTCCGAGCTTTTGGAATTTTTTGCGTTTTCATCTTTGAGCTTTTTAGAATTCGTGCTGCCATCACTTGCTTTGCCTTGTAATTTGGCTAGCGCAGATTCATAAGGCGAGGAATCAAGCCCTAAATTTTTCGAGCTGTAAACCAGCCTCTTTAGCGCTTTGATGCGGACCTCTTTATCGGACGCGCCTTGGTAGAGCGATTTTAGCTCTTTGTGCAGCGAGCGCTTGTAATTCGGCGTCGCTACGATGAAATCCTTGTCGAATTTCGCAAAAAACGCCTCGCTGGAAGCTCCAAACGCCAATACGCAGCTAAAAGCCGCGATTAGAAAAATTTTAACTATCTTCGCCATTTACAAGTTTTTCTATCAATTCCTTCACGGATATTATCTCGTTTAATCGCCATCCGTTCGCGCCGGTGAAAAACAGGCCGCTTTGCGTTTTGCCCAGATATGCGTCGCTTAGGCGGTCGGCGATGCAGTATCCTACGGCGTTAGCGCCTTTGCCACGCTCGCATGGGCTTACGCAGTTGCTGATACAGCGGATCTTAGGCGCCGTGCCTGCGGCGATCATATCTTGCAGATCGGTATGAATTCCGCGCGCGGGATAGCCCACGGGTGATTTTAGAAGCTCGATATCTTCTTTTTTGGCGTTAAGAAGCACCTGCTTAAATTCCTCCGCGGCGTCGCATTCAAAGGTGCCGATGAAGCGCGTGCCCATCTGCACGCCGTCTGCGCCCAAAGATTTCACGCGATCGATGTCGGTTTTATCCCAAATCCCGCCCGCGGCAAAGAGCGGAAAGCTGCCCCAGTTAGCGATCTCTGTCTTAACCTGTGGGATCAGATTATCCAGCGCAAACGCCGGATCGCCGCACTGCTCGTAGGTAAAGCCCTGATGCCCGCCGCTAAGAGGGCCTTCGAGCACTACGGCGTCGGGAATTCTGTCGTAGCGCTGCTTCCAGCGTTTGGCGATGATCTTAAGAGCCTTGGCGGAAGAGACGATGGGCACGAGCGCGACGTCCGGGAAATCTGCCGTAAATTCCGGTAGATTGGTAGGAAGGCCCGCGCCGCTTATGATGATGTCGATACCCGCCTCGCACGTGTTGCGCACGATGCGCTCGTAGTCGTTCGCCGCGCACATTACGTTCATCCCTAAAGGTGCATTGCCGCAAATTTTACGGGCGTTTTGCACGATGGCAAAAAGCGCCTCTTTGCTATAAAAATTCTCACTTTGATATGGTCTGCCATCGAGCGATTTTTTGGCAAATTTAAGATTTTCGTAATAGCCGGTGCCGACCGAGCTAATGACGCCTAGACAGCCGTTTAGGCTGACATTGCCGGCTAGCTTGTCCCAGCTGATACCAAGTCCCATGCCGCCTTGAATTATCGGGTGCGCAATCTCGTGTTTGCCTATTTTTATACTCATTAATCCACCTTTAATTTAGCGAATTTTTTCTTTCCTACTTGGAGTGTATATTCGCCCGAGCTAAGCTGAAGCTGCTCATCTAAAATTTTATTTTGATCGATGCTGACCGCGTTTGATTTTATCAGCCTGCGCGCATCCGAGCTGGATACGGCGAGCTTGCAGCTAATTAGCGCCTTTACGATCCATGCAGGCGAGCTTACGTGATATTCCTTGATCTCGCTAGGAAGCTCGCCAGCACCGTGGACGCGGTCAAATTCCTGCTTGGCTTCAAAGGCGGTGTTTTCGTCATAAAATTGCGTTACGATCTCGGAGGCAAGCTCCTCCTTAACCGCCTTAGGATGGATCGAGCCATCGGCCACAAAGCCTTTTATTAGCTCGATATCTTCGCTGCTTTTTTGGCTTAGCAGATTATACCAATCCCACATTAACGCGTCACTAATGCTCATCACCTTGCCGTACATATCATGAGGCGTATCGGTTACGCCGATGTAGTTGCCTAGGCTCTTGCTCATTTTATTCGTGCCGTCGGTGCCAACTAAAAGTGGCATCATCACGACGCTTTGTTCTTTGCCGACATCATAAATTCTTTGTAGCTGGCGACCCATTAAAAGATTAAATTTCTGATCGGTACCGCCGAATTCTATATCGCATTTCATGCAAACGCTGTCGTATCCTTGCAGCAGCGGATACATAAACTCGCTGATGCTGATCGGCTGCTCGGCCTTGTAGCGCTTCTCAAAGTCGTCGCGCTCGAGCATCCGGGCAACATTGAAAGTGCTTGATAGCTCGATCATACCGCTAGCACCCAGGCGGTTGGTCCATTCGGAATTAAACATCACCTTGGTTTTTGCAGGATTTAAAATTTTAAAGACCTGCTGCTCGTAGGTTTTGGCGTTTTGAAGCACAACTTCGCGCGCTAGCTTTTTGCGAGTCTCGCTCTTGCCTGTAGGATCGCCGATTTGAGCGGTAAAATCGCCGATTAAAAATTGCACGATCGCGCCGTGGTTTTGTAAAAACGCAAGTTTATTTAGAACGACGGCGTGTCCTAGGTGCAGATCCGCAGCGGTCGGATCCATGCCGATTTTGACGTAAAAGACCTCGCCGCTGTCGTAGTAGCGCCTAATCAGCGCCTCTATTTGCTCCTCGCCGATGATCTCCGCGACGCCGCGCTTAAAATTTTCCATAATGCCTTGAATGTCAGCCATTTGCTCTCCCTTATTTAGTTTTTATATACGTCCGTAAGCGATACGAAATCCACGATTTTAAAGCGGTTTTTGAGTTTATCTTTAATCTCCGTGGAGTCTAAATTTTCGTTTAGCTCGATGATGATCTCAAAATAATCCGATGTCGTTTCGCTATTTTCATTGAGGCTTATCGACACTAGATCGACCTCGAGCTTGACTAAATAGTTCAAAAACGTCGCCAGTGAGCCGCGCTTATTTTCTAAATTTAATATTATCTTGTAGCGGTGCGGCGCATTGCGCGTCCATTTTACGAAGATCATCTCATCGGTTTTGATTAGCTCGCTTGCACGTTCGCACAGCTTATGATGCACCGTCACGCCGTGTCCGTTTCGAAAGCCGATGATGTCGTCGCCGCGCTTTGGGTTGCAGCAGTAATCAAACTCGACCTCGTCGATTTTAAAATTTGAATACACCACGATGTTGTCAAATTTTTGCTTCTCGATCTCATACCTGCTGCGAAATTTCATATTGAAAAATTTCTCTTTGAGCGGGTATTTTTTCAGCGCGTTTACGACGTCTTTTAAAAATACCGAGTCATAGGCAGCTTTGCCGATCTTTTTGCTTAAATTTTCTTTTTCGAGCCAGCTTAGAATGCTCTCCTTGCTCGTCGTAAAGATCGCGCATAAAATTTTAATCGCTACTTCAAAATTTATATCTCTGATCTTTTGCTTGCAAAACGCCTTTATCGTTGCGCGTGCCTTGCCGGTTTTGACCGAGCTTAGCCAGCTGCAGCGATAGTGTGGCTCGCTTCCGGTGATAATATGAACGATATCTCCGTTTTTAAGCTCCGTTAGCAGCGGCACCTTGACGCGGTTTATAAAGGCCTCTGTCGCTTTTAAGCCCACTTGAGAGTGTATCTCGTAGGCGTAATCAAGCGCTGTAGCACCGCGCGGCAATGTAAAAATTCCGCCCTTTGGCGAATACACGGCGATATCTTCTACGTAGAGGCTATCTTTAGCATATTCGTAAAGATCCTCGGCGTTGGCGT